>CALUOR010000019.1 GCA_944322285.1 uncultured Bacteroides sp. | reverse complement strand
CTTTCGAGTTTTAAGTTTAGCACGAAGGTATGCGAAAGAGACATGCTAGTCAATACGCCAATTTTGGAAGCTTACATGTTAAAATAATAAATAAAACATAGTTAATGCTACTTTAAAACATAGAATTTCCCAAATTAAATCAAAATACTTTCATATAAGTAACCATTTACATTTAATTTAGATTAAAATAGCATTTATCTGTCCAACAGTAAATATACTGATTACAAACCACTTTGTGTTAATATCTCCTTAAAAATAAATTATAGGAGAAGAACAGCTAGGAGGTTCTAAAGTAAAAGTGTATGTAACAGGTGGCGTATGAGATGATGGAGTAAAATGAATAGAATCTGAGTCTCCACCTTCCAATCGATTTAATTGTTCATTAGACAATAAATCTAACTTCTTCATTTTTTCTTCTAATGAAATTTTATAAAGCTTTTTCATATTTTTTTAGTGAAATAATTTTTTAGATTTACTTGATATATACAAATTCCTTTATTGCGCGTTGTTCAAAGCGATGACATGAGAGAAATCTCTTGTAAAAATACTCTCATAATATTTCTTATATTCTGAAATTTCATTTCTGCATTTCCTTATTTCTTCAACTGCCCTATTGAAACAAGAATCTTCAGAATAGCATTTTGCATTAAAGAAAAGCATTGTTTTCATTTCCTGTGGATACAATAATTCTATTATATAGAGAATGTTATATAATACATCTGCATCATCTATGAGATAAGGAACTTCTTCTGCTTTTCTAAAGATATGCCCAAATACAATTTCTTTTATAATTTTACATTCTCCACCTTCTAAAGCAACTTTTAAACTAATAAACTGTTCATCATAACCATAACTACGTAACCCTTTTAATCCCCTTAATTTTTTCCAATAGGAAATATTCGAGGCATAAGATGCACCCATGATACAAGGTATTCGAGTCTCGGTTTCATTTTTTGAATCATCTATCTGATTCCACGAATAGCACAAATTATTCAGATTAATAGTTACCCCATATCCTTTGATGCAGGATGAAGCAGACGGATTTTCTTTCGTTATAGCTGAAGTTGCACAACAAAAAACAGCTCGCTTATCTTTGTTTAAGTGTTTCAGAAGTACATTTGCCCAATTTTCAGTAAATGCTCTCATGTGTGCATCAAAGAAAATAAAATATTCTGTTGCGCATAAAGCTATGCCATGTTCTCTAGATGCTGCTACACCATACGTAGTAGAATGTTCAACATAAGTAGCCCCAAAAGATTCCGCTACGGACTTGTAATCAAACCCATCGTCAGAAGCATCATTGATCAAGATTAGGCTAACATCGCATCCGGCCTGTTCAAGCAGACTTTGCACCGTATTATACACTTCTTCTCCCTCATTTTTAAAGGGAATTATAATTGTAAGCAAAGGATCCATTATGTACCATTTTTTAGAATGATTATTTCTTTATACAAAAGCATCCATATCAATAACAGACACTATTTCCTTAAAATCAGACGGGGAATAAATCAATCCTTCTTTTTTTAAATCTTCCAATATGTTAAATATCTCACAGTCGGTAATATTTTCATTCCCTTCTGTTGAGGTTATTGCGGTTTTCAGCGTTTCATAATCGCATACAGAATCATTCGCTAATCTCAGTACCAGATATTCCAACGATGTATCTTCAATCTCAAGAGCGTTAATCAATTCTCCGTTCAAGTATTCTTTGTAGATCAGACTATCAGTTCCTTTGTATAATTTATATTCAAACCTCGATGAAAGATAATATTTTTCTACGACTCTAAATTTTGCCCATGTTTCTTTTTCATAAGGCACTAATATCTCAGTACCAGATATTCCAACGATGTATCTTCAATCTCAAGAGCGTTAATCAATTCTCCGTTCAAGTATTCTTTGTAGATCAGACTATCAGTTCCTTTGTATAATTTATATTCAAACCTCGATGAAAGATAATATTTTTCTACGACTCTAAATTTTGCCCATGTTTCTTTTTCATAAGGCACTAATATTTCTGTAATTGTACAATCAGAGCGTATGGCCTCATTAATATAATCTTCAGGAAGCATTGAGACAAGAGCACTTAACACATACGATGATGTATCTTCCTTTACTTCATGAAAATACCGACTGGAGTGCAAGATCCCCAAACGGCTCATTGTATGTTGGAATATTCCATGTAAAAGAAAGAAGCGTAAAAAGCGTAAATTCTCAATGGCCTCTAAAATATCCGCATCGGTCTCTTCAAGCAAACCACAAATAATATTGGCGCCTCCAACTCTTATATCGTATTTCAAAGCATATTTAATGAACAATAAATTGGAAGCAAAAGTGTTTTTCTTATTTATTTTGCGCAATAAGGCATTGCTCGCTGATTCATAACCAATTTGTACATGGATAAAACCTGCTAAAGCCATTTTCCTAATGAAATCTTTCGTAATTCCTTTGGTGATGATCTCTGCAAGAACTATCTGAAAATCCGGGTAATCACGTTTAATAGCTATGATACGATCCAATAACTTAGAGAAATGCTCCCAGTCATTGGCAATCACATCATTGTCCAAGAAGCAAAATCTTGTACAATCATATCGTTCCAATAAAGATCTTATATATCGCTCCGTGACATCTACATCGCGAAGTCGGTGCTTATAGCCTGTATTTAGATAGCAAAATTTACATTTTTTCCAATGACAACTGCGACTATTTTCAATATATAAATTAAGATAAGTTTTGTCAAGAGGGTCGAACGACAATCTCAATTGTTCAAAATAATCATCAAAATAACCTTCTGTCTCCCTCGAATTTAAATCCGCATACTCATTCTTACCGGACTGAGTGAAGATGCCCTCTTTTTGCCGTATGGCAATATTAGGAATGCTTTTAATGTCGTTTATTTCATGATTTAGAAGTTTGGTTAATAAAGTCAAACTATTCTCTCCTTCACCCCATAGAGCAATGTCAAATTGACGGAAATTCTCCAAAAATGCAACGGCCGATTCTTTCGTTCCGATTCCACCAATGACAATTGGTATATTGGGAGCGATTGCTTTAATCTTTTGGGCAATAATTGAACCGCAAATCCATTGGTAGAGATTCACGGAAAATCCTACATAGAGAATTTGCGTGAAGTCCAGCTTGTTTAATTCGTCATTGATAAATTCTTCAAGCTTACAAGCATAAGACTTCATATGACGGTCGAAAAAACAATAATCCGCATTCGAGTATTGAGGCTTTAATGCGAGCAAACTCGCTTTCACTTTTGCATACGCATTTTTGTCCTCATGCTTTATAGCCAAATAATTATAAAACAATAGTAATACATCAAACTCACTCAATGTGGCTATTTTATTGGGACGCCAGATAAAGTCTGCTTGCAATTTATGCAATTTGATATTCCAATAAAGTATAGACACATCATATCCTTTCGAAGTCAAGTAAGCTTTAAGCACCGACATCGAAGGAGCAGGCATATTTACCATGCTGGGTGGAAGCCAATTTAAAATTATCTTTTTCATAATGGGATAAAATCAGAGTGGTTACTTTGCAGACTAAAGTATCCGAACACGTATCCCCTTTCCGGATTGGAAATAGTAAGGTAATACCGCCCGCTTCCCCATCCGTCAGTCGGAATCGTTATCAAGCTTCCGTTTCCTTGGGACACCTCCATACTATATACCACATTTCCATTTTGGCAATCGGTAATACAAATGGTAAGGTCGCACGATACATCCTCGCTCTGGATAGTGAGCAGACCACTTTCTATTACAGCGATAAAAGGAACTTGGAGGCTACGTGCAGGTGTCTCTATCCAACCGGATGTATCCAACTTTATTTCCTTCTTTTCTTCGTCCGTTGTTGAATCAGTTGATACATGGGCATACCCTACGAAAGGCAATAAAGCCATTACACCCATAAGTATCCACCATCGTTTTACATTTAGGAATCTCTTCATGATAGTTGTTTAAAAGTTATGTCACAAAGTTAGGCAATACTTTTAACACAACCAAAATTTCAGAGGAGACAAATGGGGGACAAATTCATTTTGTAATGAATTGATAATAAACAACTTGCACTTTACAAACAAACAAAAGGTGGACATATGCCGGACAGCCTTGCAATTTACAGGTCCCAAAGCCAGGAATCGAAGGAGGAGTGGGTACCCCATCCGCCCAATTTCTTCTCCAAGTCTTTCTTTAAACGCCCTTTCTTTTTCTTCACGCTGTCAGGCGCAATATGCAAGTACGAGGCGATACGGGCTAAAGGAAGTTTCAATTTTAAGAGGCAACACATTTCAATATCCGTTTCACTCAGTTGATAGGTCTGTTCCAGTTTCTCGGCAAACTGATCATAATATAGGTTCAGCACTTCTTTAAGTTCGTTCCATTGCTCCGCACTTAAATTTTGTACCGGACCCTCTGTCAATGCCCGGAAAACGGGAGTCTGCTGGATAAGATAAGCATTTAACGTTTTACACCGTTTTCTCAACCGTTCCACCTCCAGCCGGTCTTCTGAGGCTATTTGCGATGGAGCCGTGCGTTGAGCCTCCACTTCCTGTTGCAAGGTCTGGTTGGTTTGCTCCAGTTGGTGTATTTGCAGCAAAAGGTTATCCCGCAAATCCAGCAACTCGCTCTCTTTACTTGCTTCTATTTGTTTGTTCAGTTCCGTTATGCAATTTTGCAGATAAGCAATTTGGCTTTCATTGCTTTGTATCTGAATCTCTTTACTGCGAGCTTCTTCCTGAACTTTATGCAGAATCCGTTCCTTTTGACGTAACTTCCGTTGGAAAAGATAGATAGATAGGACCGCCACACACAACACGATGGATAAGAGGGTCAAACTGCGAACCTTTATTTTGTTCTTTTCGATGAGGACGTTTTGATAGTCGTACTTCGCTTGAATATCGGCCAACGCCCGGCTTTGATTCATGCGAAACAGGGAATCCAAAGATTGGCAGAACCGAAAACAATGGTCAGCCGCTTCTTTATACTGTTTTTGTGCTTCATACAGCAGATACAAATTTTGATGCGCACTAGCTGTTTGAGACAAACTGGCGTTTTTGTCATTCAAAATCTTTTCGGTATAATAAATGGCAGAATCAGGCATGTGGGCAGCCTTATATATACCGCTAATAACCGTATTTCCTGCTGCACTCTCTCTTTTTCCAAGCTTTCGGTTTATTGCTATCATCCGTCGCACATAATAAAGAGCGGAATCAGGCATTGTCAACTGTTTATAAAGTCCAGCTAATTCTCCGCTAATATTTCCCAAACTTTGGAGATTTTGGGTGAAGTTTAAAGATTCTTTATAATGAGGAACAGCTTCCTTTAAGCTATCTAAGACTGTATAAGCCCTCGCCTGAAGCAATTCAGCTGAACTAATATAAGCAGAGTCGTTGCATTTCCATGCATATACGGCGGCTTTATTGCCCATATTCAAGGCATACTCTCCCAAATCTTGGTACGCATACAAATCCGCCAGCCCGCTGTATATCAAATATCCCAACCGGTGCTCATCCGTACGTTCCATCTCTGCCGCCGCCAGGTGGTAGAAGTGTTGCGCCTCTTCCTGCCGCTGAAGTTCCTTGCTGATGCTCGCCATATAATTATAGGTATAGGCTTTCTGCCGGGCATCCCCATGCCGATGGAAATAATCGCACGCGATGTGGATGAGGCTGTCCGTCTGACTCAGACCAAGCCTGTACTTGGCTTGCGCGGTGAGCAAGGCCCACGTGGCATGCGCCAGGCGTTGCGACTCGGGAGGTACGGGCATGGATTGCAACACGTACAGGGCACTGTCCGGTGCTTGCCACATCAGGCGTTCGGCACGAACCAATTCTTCGGGCAAAGGACGGGTGTCTTTCCGGCTGCAGGACGCGCTGAGCAGGAAAGCGAGGCAAAGGGTCAGTCTATATAATATGGTGTATCTTCTCATTAATAAGTAAACATATTTAGCCCCTCCCCATCCCTCCCCCGAAGGGAGGGGGCTCAGAGCATTCGGTTTATTATAAATGAATTCGAGCGGGTCACCTCCCCTTCGGGGGGAGGAGGGAGAGGGCCCTAAATTATCATTTTTGCGTGCAAAGATAGCTTGTAGTCTACGAAAAGCTTTGCTCATTTCAACAAATCTTTTGCTCTTTTCAACAGAATGCGGAAAAAAACACGGATTAAGCATTAATTAACAATAGATGGCTTGATCAACGGACATAAAATAAAAAAGAAGAAACGGCCAACTAACGCCTCGACTGTCTGCCATTGGCATGCGCAACGTTACCCCATTTGTCCACATCTTTCTTTTACGAAAAAATCGGCGAAGTATTGCCTCTGAATCAGCGCACTATTTGCGCTAAATCGGCGCACTGTTTCTCTCCAATCAGCGCACTGTTTGGGGGGTAAACACTGCGCTGATTGAGAGGAAATAGCGCAGTGTTTCTAAAGAACATAAATCACTGAATATCAATCATATACACATTCTAAAGCCTCCAACACACGACTGCACGGATCATTTTTACACATTCATTAACATTTCAATACTTCAAATCACAACATACGTTAATCTCATTTGTCAAATAGTATTGGCATTCAAAGCGATACATGCTTCATGGGACAGCAACCGGTCGTGCACGGGCACAATGCGGTTGGCTGTATGATGATTTTACCTACCTTTGCAGCCCAAAAATCGAATTGTTTAACAATCTTAATTAAAAATGAAAAAACAGATGTCGTTTCCACATGCCTGGAAGGGTATGTGAAAGAGAAAGAAGCGTTTTATGCCGAGCTGTGCAAGCGGCTGATGGCGGATGAGTGTCAACGATTTCAGAAATGGATGGCGAACAGACCGGAGGGGCCGCAGTTTGGCATCTTTAATCCCTGTCTGGATGAGAACAAACTGGCCGTATGCTTCAGTGAGGTTTACGCACACTTCTACGGACTGTTGCGAAAGGACTCACTGGAGGAGAGCTGTGACGAGGTGACGTTTGCGGCGTACCTGTATCTGCTGGTGGAGCGGGAAGGGCTGGGCCATGACAACTTCACCACCCGGGGGAAGCAGCCGTTCTATGAGTTTGTGCGGACCAAGGTGGTCTCCATCGACAAGGGAGGCCGTCTGTTTCAGTACCGTCTGGACGAGATGGCCGCTTTCCGCCGGAAACTGGCGGGCATCCAGCCGGGCCTGAAGACGGACACTTACTATGCGGATTACCGCAAAATAGAAAAACGCTTCGCCGCTACACCTTATTATATAGGGCTACAGCGGCTACGAGAGAGCCGGAAGTAGCGGTTTCTTTTCCAGAAGGAGGAGGGGAAATTTCCGGAAGTCGGAGGGAAAATGATAATTTATCGGGTTGTTTTTAGGCGCGGATTACACGGATTGGTCACGGATTTCTTTTGTCATGCTGAACGTAGTGAAGCATCTCACAGTGCGTGCGGGAGATTCTTCGCTTCGCTCAGAATGACAAATACAAGAGACTTTCTTAAAAAATCCATGTAATCCGTGTAATCCGTGCCTAAAAATAAATTCCCATTTCCAGACCTTCTCACTCAATTTTCCACAAACTTGAAACGCCTTTTTGCACGCCCTAACTTTGCAGCCGTCAACCAGAAGGAACCGGGGTTGACAACGAGAGTAATCATTTAATGTATAATTTAAAAATGTAGAGTTATGGAACTAACACTGACACGAACCAGCCGACAGGCTGAATGTACCACCGGTGTATTGTATCTGGGAAAGGAACGAATGGCACATACGCTGGAACCCCGATGGCGCGACCTCGGGAAGGAACAGAAAGTGGCGGGACAAACGGCCATCCCCGAAGGGACGTATGAAATCTGTCTGGAAGTATCCGCCCGCTTTAAAAGATTGATGCCTTACCTGATGAATGTGCCCGGATTCACGGGAATCCTCATCCATTGTGGCAACACGGTGGCAGATACAGAGGGGTGCATCCTGGTGGGAAAACGAAGCGTGAACGACAGGCTGAGCATGTCCCGCAGTGCTTTCAACAAGCTGTTCGCACGCTTGAAGGAGGCCTGGGACAGGGGAGAAAATATCTTGATCAAAGTGGTATGAGAATGGTAAAAACAGTAAATCGTAAATAGTAAAATCGTAAATAAACAAGATGAAATGGATTGAAGTGATTTTAAAAGTGATTCGGTTTATCCTGAATCTGTTGAAAAAGAACAAAAAGCCGGACAGTAACAAACTGAAGGAGGAGCCGGCGAACTGACTCGGCAAATTTGTGAATGGGAAATTAAACCACTGATAAACACGGATGAAACGAGATGGGCACAGATGTATCTGTCACTCTGAGCGTAGTCGAAGAGTCTCATGTAAGACTTCCTCATGCGCTACGTGAGATGTCTCGACAAGCTCGACATGACAGATACTATTCATCTGAAAATAAAAATCCGTGCAAATCCGTCCTATCTGTGGTTTGCCCTGACAAATTATCATTTTAAGTAAGTGTACAGAATTAATTGACACCATTTGTAGGAGTTAAGAAGTTAAGGAGTTATCACTCCGCTTTGCTCCGTTAGGAGTTAAGCCAATACTTTTAGTATACATGATAAGGCAACTATCGGCTTAACTACTTAACTTCTTAACTACTTAACTACTGATATAGTATAAGCTAAATGTGATTAGTTACTTATTTTCAAACTTAAAAACTTAAAATTATGGGAATTATTAAATTACAAACCCGCTTGCAACGGGTAGCTTGCATTGACAAAAACATGTATGTCACCAAAGCATTGCACTATTCTAAAATCAGCTCAGAACAGCTGATTAGCTACGCCAGTGAGAATTCAGGCATCGCCAAAGCGCAAATGGCCGCGGCTTTCTACGCCATCAACCAGCAGATTGAACAGTTTATCCTGAACGGTCACTCGCTGGAACTGGGAAATCTGGGCAGTTTCTACCTGGCCATGTCGGCAAAGGCTTCGGAAACGGAAGAAGGCGCCGGCGCGGAAGCCGTGGAACGCTTCAGCCTGAAGTTCCGCCAAAGCAAACAACTGCGCGACTTGCTCAACACAAGCATCACGAAAGCCACGCTAACCGATTCGCAAACGACCTCGGACACAGAGGAAGGTGACGAAGAAGAGAATACCGGAGAGGACGGTAACGGAGGCGAAGAGACGGATGATCCGTTGGCACAAAATAAATTGAATGAGGGTGTGCCGTAATAGAAGACAATGACTTCGCGTTAGGGCACACCCTAACTATAAACAGGCCGGACAGGAAGCCGCTTCCCGCTAAGCCAGCTCCAAGGAGCCGATAGAAGTCTCAAAAACTCATCCCAAATCATCGCACGATAAATTCAAAACAGTTTCTAGGCTGAAATCACTATCTTTGTCCTCAGCTAATCACCCACTTCAAAGCGATGAAGAATACAGAAGTTAGCACGTTACAAATCCATTACCTATCGCCAAAACTGCGCGGCGCAATTAACTGAAAGATAATGGATTGTATTCAGAACGAATAGTTGTTACCAAATCGTTACCTGCTAATTTCTAATGCTTCGCTTTCTTTTTGAAATTCAAATCTGATACTTTTATGTCTGATGAATATTCGTATGAGGTTAAAGAGGGGGTCAGATTACTGAAGGTAGGAATCATCTATGGTGCCAATGCTTCCGGCAAGACAAATGTATTAAATGCCATCGAGTTCTTCAGAATGCTAGTATTAAGGATGCCTAAAGACCGAAATGAAAAAACAGGAGTCGTTCCTTTTATGTTGGATGACACTTCAAGGAATGAAACGACGAAGATGTCAATGGTATTCTATATCGACCAGTCTAAGTATGTTCTTAGCTTTGAATTGGATGCTAAATATATTCATTCCGAAACATTGGTTGTTTATGATTCTATTCGCCCTGCTAAATTATATATCCGCAATTATGATGCAGCGACAGATTCCACGACCATAAAATTTGGTTCAAATCTGAAAATGTCACGGAAGAGCCAAGAAATAATTTCCGGGAATGCAATCAATAATTGCAGTGTGCTTGCTGCGTTTGGTAAAAGCAATGTGGAACGGACAAAGTTGAATGATGTGTACGATTACTTTGCCAACCATGTAAAGGATGTATTGGCTCCTGGCATGTTACTCTCGGGGTATGTCAAATCACGACTGGATAAAGACGAAACTGGGGATTTGAAAAAATTCGTTTTGAAATTCCTGAAAGCATCTGATTTCAACATAGAAAATGTGGTGTTGCATGAAGAAGAAGAGTTGATTACCCCTGAATTGGAACAGCTGATTCAGAATGCGCCTATTGATAAAGAGGCAAAAGCTGAAATGCTAAGAAGAGGTAAAATTACAAACGCGGAACTGACCTTCAAACATAAGGCTGGCGAGAAAGTATATGATTTGTCTGAGGAATACGAATCCAATGGTACAATGAGATTTTTGGGCATGGCCGTGATTCTGAATTTCTTGTTAAAGACAAATCGGTTTGTGCCTATTGATGAAGTAGAAACAAGTATCCATTACGAACTGTTGGCTTATTTCCTAAAAGTGTTTTTAGCGAACAGCAATAGACCGTCTCAGATGCTTCTGACAACGCATGACATCAATCTGCTTAACGAGGATTTCATTCGCCGCGACACGATATGGTTTACGGATAAAGATGAATTGGGCGAGACCCAAATAGTGCGCCTTTCTTCCTTGGGATTGCATAAAAATCTTTCCCCTTACAATGCCTACAAGCAAGGGAAGTTGGTAAAGTTGCCGTTCCTTGGCAGCCAATATATCGATATAGACGAAGAATGACATGAGAAGGACAGTAACGAAAAGTATCGCCATCATAGGCGAGGGGGAAACGGAGTGGTTCTATTTCGACTCTTTGAGGATTGCGTGTCGCTATCCTTTCAAGGTCGCACCGGAATTTCCTCAGCATAGCGACATCAATCATATGCTGAAGCTGGTCGAATCTTATTTGAATAAGCAATATGACTATATCGTATGTTTATTCGATATGGACAGGCTGTTGCAGTATCCCTCTGAAATGCAGTTATATCAGAAAGCAAAGAAGGAGTATAGTAAGAAAAAATATGCAGGGAAGGTGATGTTTGTAGAAACGAATCCTTGTACGGAATTTTGGTTCTTGCTTCATTTCTTGCCTAATGTGGTTTGTCGGCGATACGAGAGTTACGAACAACTGCTTCCCGAATTGCAGAAATATATGCCTGGATATGAAAAGACAAAAAGATATTTCATACGCACCAATCTTTATAAATTCTTGACAGAGAATGGAGACTTGGAACGGGCAATGTCAAATTCTGAAAAGCTGTGCCAACTTTGCCAAGAATCACCGGAAGATTTGAAAGCATATTCTGAGATTCACAAGGTTATCAACTTGCTAAATAAAATCAAAAAATAATTTTAACATGACAAAAAGACAAGTTTTTTACAGTTTTCATTTTAAAAAAGATTCATGGAGAGCTGGACAAGTCCGGAATATAGGAGTTGTAGAAGGAAATACGCCAGTTTCTTCCAATGAATGGGAAGAGGTTAAGCGTAAAGGAGAGGATTCCATTAAAAGATGGATTAATAGTCATATGGAATATCGCTCTTGCGTTATTGTATTAATTGGTTCTGAGACTTCTGGTAACGGTTAAGTAACGCAACTCATGCCCAAATCTGCTTTTTGTTGCATCGTTTTTCAAACGAAGGAAAACGCATCTGCCGTTAATTCGCAGAATGAGAGGGAATAAGCACTAATTTGTTACTCTTTCTAAAAATACTCACTTTTTGAAATAAAAACATCCTAAAATCCTTTTTATTCAAGAAAAAGTGTATCTTTGCAAGTGTGATAATCTTGAATACGTGAAATGCCAATACAGTAATAAAGGTGAATACGTGAATTATGAGAAGGAAGATATACAATAAACTGCTGGAATGGAAGAAGAACCATAAGGGCGATACGGCTCTTTTGATAGAAGGAGCCAGGCGTATAGGGAAAAGCTATATCGTGGAAGAATTTGCGCATAAGGAATATGCGTCTTATATTTTGGTGGACTTCAGCAAGGTAAATCCGCAGGTGAAGGAGTTTTTCAACCTTTATCTGGACGACCTCGACATGCTTTTCATGAATCTGGAGCTTTACTTCAGGCGAAAGCTCATCCCCCGCCAGACGAAAGACGAGGAAGCACGTTCCCTTGTCATATTCGATGAAGTGCAATTTTGTCCCCGTGCCCGTGCTGCCATCAAGCATTTGGTGGCTGACAGGCGTTATGACTACATTGAGACAGGCTCGCTTATTTCCATCAAGAAGAATGTCAAGAACATCATGCTGCCTTCCGAAGAACACGCCATCGAAATGTTCCCAATGGATTTTGAGGAATTCCTGTGGGCTATGGGAGACGAGATGCTGATGCCTTATATTCGGATGCGGTTTGACAAACGTCTTCCGATGGAGGCTTTCCACCGCCGGGCAATGGATTATTTCCGGCAATACCTGATTGTCGGGGGTATGCCGCAGGCTGTCGCCAAATATGTGGAAACGCGGGATTTTGAAAAGGTAGATGAGGTGAAGCGTGACATATTGGCTCTTTATCGCAATGACATTCACAAATACGCCGACAATCAGGAAACCAAAGTTGCCGCTATTTTTGAGGAAATACCGGGTCAATTGCAGAAACATGAAAAGAAGTTTGTCTTGTCCGCCTTGCAGAGCGAAGCCCGTATGCGTGACTATTCGCAGGCTTTCTTTTGGTTGAGTGACGCCAAAATCATTAACTGCTGCTATAACTCAACGGAGCCGAGTATCGGGCTGAAACTGAATGAAGAACGTACCACGCTGAAATGCTACATGGGCGATACCGGACTGCTCATCAGCCATGCTTTCGATGAGCGGGGAATAGTAAGCGCGGACCTTTATCGGAAGCTGATGTTTGACAAGCTGGAAGTGAACGAAGGTATGCTGGTGGAGAACATTGTAGCGCAGATGCTTCGTGCGGCAGGACACAAACTTTATTTCTTCAGCAACAGTTCACGGACATCGGCAGATGACCGCATGGAGATTGATTTCCTGATAGCCAAACCCGTAACGACCAGCAGGCATAATATTTCCCCCATAGAGGTGAAGTCCGGGCAACGTTACACGCTGAATTCATTAAAAAAGTGTATAGCCAAGTATAGTTCCCAATTATCCACACCCTACGTGCTTCACGACAAGGATGTGAAAACAGAAGATGGCATTGTGTACCTGCCTTTATATATGACACCGTTGCTTTGAATGATATGGGAAAACAGCCTACAGTCTTGAGTGATAAATCATCAAACTCCTGACGGCCGCTTTCCGCTAAGCCAGCTCAATCACCTCAAGGTCCTTGAACACCCCAGCGTCCACCGCAAAACGTACAAGGGTACGGACTTTATGGAAGCCGTATTTGCCCGCCGCACCGGGATTGATATGGAGCATACCCAACGTCTTGTCGTACTTTACTTTCAGGATGTGGGAGTGTCCGCTGATGAAAAGCTTGGGCGGACGGGTGAGAATGCTTCCCACAACAGATGGGTCGTAGCGGCCGGGATACCCGCCGATGTGCTTCATCAGCACCTCTGCCCCCTCTACCGTGAAGCGGAGCGTCTGAGGATAGAGCCGACGGATGTCCTGCCCGTCGATATTGCCATACACCGCCCGGAAAGTGCGGAAAGCCGCCAAGCGTTGCGCCAACTCCAGGGAACCAATGTCGCCCGCATGCCATATCTCATCGCACGGCTCGAAATAATGCAGATATTTTTCGTCCCAATACCCGTGCGTATCAGACAATAAACCGATTTTTATCATCATTCACTTGTTTTATACGACAAAGGTAGGTATATTTGTAGAAAGTTCAAAAAAAGAAGCGGATATGGAATACCAATTCTTCAACCGAGACATCAGCTGGCTGTCGTTCAACTACCGGGTGCTGCTGGAAGCCGCCGACCCCACCCTGCCCATCTACGAGCGCGTCAACTTCATCTCCATCTACTCGTCCAACCTCGAAGAATTCTACAAGATACGGGTGGCCGACCACAAGGCCATCGCCACCGGAAAGACGCCCGAAGACGAAGAGAGCGTGCAGTCGGCCATCGAGCTGGTGGACGAAATCAACCGCGAAGTGAACCGCCAGCTGGACGTGCGCATCTCCATCTACGAGGAGAAGATTCTTCCCGCACTGGCCAGACACCATATTATATTCTATCAGGGCTATCCCACGGAAGCCCTTCATCAGACATTCATCCGCGACTTCTTCCGCGAAGAGATATTCCCCTACCTCGCCCCGGTGCCGGTGAGCAAGGACCGGGTCATCTCCTTCCTGCGCGACAACCGCCTGTACCTGGCCGCGCGCCTGTTTCGCAAAGACCTGCCCGAAGAAGACCCAAAGCGCACGGAATACTTCGTGATGAAGCTGCCCTACAGCAAGGTGCCCCGCTTCATCGAGCTGCCCCAGATAGGGAAGAACTACTACCTGATGTTCATCGAGGACATCATCAAGGCCAACATCGGCGCCATCTTCCCCGGCTACGAGGTGGACAGCAGTTATTGCATCAAGATTTCACGGGACGCGGACATCCTGATAGACGACACAGCCACCAACAACGAACTCATCGAGCAAGTGAAGACGAAGGTGAAGAAGCGCAAGACAGGCGCCGTATGCCGCTTTGTGTACGACCGCGCCATGCCCGGAGACTTCCTCGACTTCCTGGTGGACGCTTACCGCATCGACCGCAACGAGCTGGTGCCGGGCGACAAGCACCTGAACCTGGAGGACCTGAAGAACCTGCCCAACCCGAACCCCAACGTCCTTCCGCTCCGCAAGCCCCAGCCGCTCAGGCTGACCTGCCTGGACGAGAACGAATCCATCTTCAACTATGTGGCCCGACGGGACCTCTTGCTATACTACCCCTATCACTCGTTCGACCACTTCATCCACTTCCTCTACGAAGCCGTACACGACCCCGCGGTGAAGGAAATCATGGTGACGCAATACCGCGTGGCGGACAACTCGGCCGTCATCAACACACTGATAGCCGCGGCGCAGAACGGGAAGAAAGTCACCGTCTTCGTGGAACTGAAAGCGCGCTTTGACGAAGAACACAACCTGGCCACCGCCCAGATGATGGAAGCCGCGGGCATCAACATCCTCTACAGCCTCCCCAAGCTGAAGGTACACGCCAAGGTGGCTTTAGTGCTGCGCAAGGACTCACAAAACCATAAACTCACGAGCTACGCCTACATCAGCACGGGCAACTTCAACGAGAAAACGGCCACGCTGTATGCCGACTGTGGCCTGTTTACCAGCAATCCGATACTGGTGAACGACCTGAAGCAACTCTTCCGCACCCTGCAAGGACGATGCGAAGCCCCCGTATTCAAGCGTTTACTGGTGGCGCGCTTCAACCTGATGTCCGAACTCAACCGCCTCATCGACCACGAGATAGCCCTGGCCAAGGAGGGGAAAGAAGGCAGAATCATCCTGAAGATGAACGCCTTGCAAGACCCCTACATGATAACCCGCCTGTACGAGGCTTCGCAGGCCGGCGTGCAGATTGACCTCATCGTGCGCGGCATCTGCTGCCTGATACCCGGCCAGGCGTATAGCCGCAACATACGGGTGACACGCATCGTGGACACCTTCCTGGAGCATGCCCGCGTGTGGTACTTCGGCAACAACAAACATCCGAAGCTCTTCCTCGGCTCGCCCGACTGGATGCGACGCAACCTCTACCGGCGCATCGAGGCCGTCACCCCCGTATTGGACAAGACATTGAAGCAAGAACTGACAAACATGCTCCACATCCAACTGGAGGACAAACGGAAGGCCTGTTTCGTGGACGGGCAGCTGCGCAACGTGTGGAAATCGCCCCATCCGCTAAATGAGGAAACACGCTCGCAATATGCCTTTTACGACTACCTGAAAGAGCGTTTGTAACACGATTGTAACATGTATGACAAGTGTATGTAACACAATCTTCCGTCCTTTGCACCCGAATAAAATTCACAAAAATTATTATATGGAAACCATCTATTTAGGAATCGTAATCTTCCTGTTCGTCCTTGCCATATTCGACCTTGTGGTGGGCGTAAGCAACGATGCCGTAAACTTCCTCAACTCCGCCATCGGAGCCAAGGCGGCATCCTTTAAAACCATTATCTTCATTGCGGGCATCGGCGTCTTTATCGGTGCGGCGCTCAGTAACGGCATGATGGACATCGCGCGTCACGGCATCTACCAGCCGCAGCATTTCTACTTTGCGGAAATCATGACCATCCTGCTGGCTGTCATGCTGACGGACGTCGTCTTGCTCGACGTGTTCAACACCATGGGTATGCCCACCTCCACCACCGTCTCCATGGTGTTCGAGCTGTTGGGAGGAACGTTCGCCCTGGCGTTGATTAAAGTGTACGGCAGCAACGGCGACTTGGGCCTTGGCGACCTTATCAACACGGACAAGGCGCTGTCGGTCATCATGGCCATCTTCGTGTCGGTGGCCATCGCATTCTTCTTCGGTATATTGGTGCAATGGCTGGCGCGTATCATCTTCACATTCAACTACAAGAAGCACATGAAGTACAGCATCGGCATCTTCGGAGGCATAGCCGCCACGAGCATCATCTACTTCATGCTGATACAGGGCCTGAAGGACAGCTCGTTCATGACGCCCGAATACAAGCAATGGATACACGACAATACGCTGATGCTGGTGGGAGGCTTCTTCGTATTCTTCACCCTGCTGATGCAGATACTGCACATCTGCAAGGTAAACGTGTTCAAGGTCATTGTGCTGATGGGTACGTTTGCCCTGGCGCTGGCCTTTGCCGGCAACGACCTGGTGAACTTCATCGGTGTGCCTCTGGCAGGTTACTCTTCTTTCTTGGACTACACCGCCAACGGACAGGCAGCCGGACCGGATGGTTTCCTGATGACCTCTCTGTTAGGCTCCGCACAGACACCGTGGTATTTCCTGTTAGGCGCCGGAGCCGTGATGGTCATCGCCCTGGCTACCTCGAAGAAGGCGCACAACGTCATCAAGACGTCCGTTGACCTCTCCCGCCAGGACGAAGGGGAGGAAAACTTCGGCAGCACCCCGATAGCCCGCACGCTGGTACGCTTCAGCATGACGATGGCCAACGGTATCTCTAAAATAACGCCCGAAAGCGCCAAACGATGGATAGACACCCGTTTCCGCAAGGACGAGGCCATCATAGCCGACGGCGCCGCTTTCGACATGGTGCGCGCGTCGGTCAACCTGGTATTGGCGGGCTTGCTGATTGCCTTGGGTACTTCGCTGAAGTTACCGTTGTCCACCACCTACGTCACCTTCATGGTGGCCATGGGTAGCTCGCTGGCCGACCGCGCCTGGGGACGCGACTCAGCCGTGTTCCGCATCACGGGCGTGCTGAGCGTCATCGGCGGATGGTTCATCACCGCCGGAGCCGCCTTCACCTTCTGCTTCTTCGTGGCCTTGTTCATCCACTACGGAGGCACGATTGCCATCCTCCTGCTGATTGGCGTGGCCGTATTCCTGCTTGTCAGAAGCCAAGTGATGTTCAAGAAACGCAAAGCCAAAGAACAAAGCAGCGAGACGTTAAAGAAACTACTCAGCAGCTCGGACAACGCCGAAGTGCTCCGCCTGCTCCAGACGCACACGCGCGAGGAACTGAGCAAGGTACTCGCCTTCACGGAAGAGAACTTCGAGCGCATCTCCACCTCCTTCCTGCACGAGAACCTGCGCGGCCTGCGCCGCTCCATGGGCTCGGTGAAGTTTGAAAAGCAGCTCATCAAACAGATGAAGCGCACCGGCACCCTGGCCATGAGCCACTTGGACAACAACACCATCTTAGAGAAAGGTTTGTACTACTATCAAGGGAACGATTTCGCCAGCGAACTGGTGTACAGCATCGGACGCTTCTGCGAGCCTTGCTTGGAGCATGTGGACAACAACTTCAAGCCCTTGGACACAATCCAGAAAGGTGAGTTTGCCGACATCACGAAGGACATCACCACCCTGCTGCGCACCACCCGCGACCGCATTGAAGGCAACAACTACACCGACATGGAACTGGACATCCGAAAAGCCAACGAACTGAACGGACAACTCTCGCACCTGAAACGTCAGGAACTGCAACGCATCCAGAGCCATACGGGCAGCATCAAGGTCAGCATGGTTTACCTGACTATGGTGCAGGAAGCCCAAAACGTAGTGACGTATGCCAACAACTTGCTGAAAGTGAGCCGCAAGTTCCAGGCGGAAGAGGAAAAGATTTGATGCACACTTGCTAAAAAAAGAACGGGCGGTAGAATGTCGTTTTCTATCGCCCGTGTTTTTTATCCCTACCGGATTCTTACTTCAGCTTCCGGATGATTTCATCGGCCACTTTCTTGCCGGACATCAGCATGCCACCGAAGATGGGACCCATGCGGGGCGTACCCGACACGGCAGACGCGGCCATGCCACACACGTACAGGCCCGGATAGATTTCCTTGGTGCCATTCACCACTTCTTCCTCGCCTGCCACTACGTCCAACGAACGCTCGCCGATGACGCCGCCCGTCTCCGTGGCCAGGCGGATGCCGTTCTTGCGGGCTACGGTGGCGGCTATCTCGCTGTCGTGTCCCGTACCGTCTACCACAACCTTTGCCAGGATGTTCAGCGGGTCAACGTGCAGACCTTCGCGAAGCACGGGCGTCCAGTTTACGACAACACCGCTCACACGATCGGCCTTGAAGATGACGTCCTCCACCGAGTAGCAGTTGAAGATGGTAGCCCCAGCGTGTACGGCGTGGTAGAGCAAAGACGACGTACTCTCCACGGAGTCCATCGTATAAAGGCCGTCCTCCAAGGGCTGATAGTTAATCTCGAAGTCGCGCACGATGTCCATCGCCTCCTCCTGGATAACGATTTGGTTGAACATCATGGCGCCGCCCCACATGCCTCCGCCGGGAGCCAGCTTACGGTCGAACTGGGCGACTTTCAGCCCGGCTTTGGCCAGGTAGTAGGCGGCTACGATACCGGACGGACCACCGCCTACGATGGCTACGTCCAACTCCAGATTTCGTTGCAACTTATCGAAATAAGTGCTTACAATTCCTTTTGATACTTTTGTTTCAATCATTGTTATTATGAATTAATATACAAATCTCGCTTGAATTATCGGTTCAGAGCAACCGCTCCATAAGGTCTTCAAGCCGGTCAAATCGAGGACAAGACCTCGACTTCATTGAGGTCAAGACCTCGGCATGGATGAGATCAAGACCTCGAAAGGGTCGAGGACAAGACCTCGATAAAGCCGAGGACAAGACCTTCGTCCGGGCGAAAACCTTAGCTATCCATTTACTCCTCCGTATAGTCGCAATCCTTCAGTTGCTGGCTGATGCGCATGGCGCAGAAGTGGGGGCCGCACATGGTGCAATACTTCCCGTTCAGGTGGTTGGCCTCCTTATAGTACTGCAACGCCCGTTCGGGGTCGAGGCTCAGGTTGAACTGGTCCTTCCAGCGGAACTCGTAGCGGGCTTTGCTCAAGGCATTGTCACGCACCTGAGCGCCGGGATGCCCCTTGGCCAGGTCGGCGGCATGGGCAGCAATCTTGTAACTTACGACACCCACGCGCACGTCTTCCTTCTGAGGCAGGGCAAGGTGCTCTTTGGGAGTGACGTAGCAGAGCATGGCCGTGCCGTACCAACCTATTTGGGCGGCACCGATGGCCGACGTGATGTGGTCGTAGCCCGGCGCAATGTCCGTCACGATAGGCCCAAGGGTATAGAAAGGCGCGCCGTGGCATTTCTCTATCTGGCGGTCCATGTTCTCGCGTATCTTGTGCATGGGCACGTGGCCCGGCCCCTCGATGAACGCCTGCACATTCTTCGCCCAAGCGCGTTGCACTAACTCACCCATCGTGTCCAACTCGGCAAACTGGGCGCGGTCGTTGGCGTCGTAGATGGAACCGGGACGCAAGCCGTCGCCCAGCGACAGGGCCACGTCGTATTGGGCGCAGAGGTCGCAGATGTCGTCAAAGTGCTCGTAGAGGAAACTTTCCTTCTGATGCGCCATGCACCACTGGGAAATGATGCTTCCGCCGCGGCTCACCATGCCGCAGAGGCGTCCGTTGGCCAAGGGCACGTTCTTCAGGCGGATGCCGCAATGGATGGTGAAGTAATCCACTCCCTGCTCGCATTGCTCCACCAAGGTGTCGCGGAAGAGTTCCCACGTCAGGTCCTCGGCCTTGCCATGCACCTTCTCCATGGCCTGATACATGGGCACGGTGCCCACGGGCACGGGACAATTGCGTATGATCCATTCGCGCGTCTCGTGGATGTTGTCGCCCGTAGAGAGGTCCATCAGCGTGTCGCCTCCCCATTTGCAACTCCACACGGCCTTCTCCACTTCCTCCTCGATGGTGGACGTGGTGGCGGAGTTTCCGATATTGGTGTTGATTTTCACTAAGAAGTTAGTGCCGATAATCATCGGCTCGGCTTCCGGATGGTTGATGTTGGCGGGCAGGACGGCACGTCCGGCGGCAATCTCCTGACGCACAAATTCGGGAGTAATATACGACTCAATGCCCAGTTCCCGGTTATTCATATTCTCGCGAATGGCCACGTACTCCATCTCGGGCGTAATGATACCCTGCTTGGCGTAATACATCTGCGACACCTGGCATCCCTCCTTCGCCCGATAAGGCGGACAGATGTGTTCGAAGCGCAAGTGATCCAAGCTTTTGTCGGCCAAGCGCATACGTCCGTACTCCGAGGTGATGCCCTCCAGCCGCTCCACATCACGTGCCTGTATCCACGATTCACGCAGGCGGGGCAAGCCCTTACGCAGGTCTACCTCCACGTTAGGGTCACTATACGGCCCGCTGGTGTCATAGATGTAGACGGGGGCATTCTCGCTCCTTACTTGCTTCCCGCCTTCGATAGTCACGGTAGGTGTCAGCGTCACACGGCGCATTCCCACACGCACATCGGGATGAATCTCACCCTGTAGGTAGACCTTCTCCGAGTCGGGATAAGTTATTCTTATTTTCTCGTCCATATAGTTATATATTAAATGATAATTTAGCGTTGTGTTTAATGGCACACAGATGACACTAATGAGACAGATTTACACAGATTTTAAAGGACTTCGTCTACAGGTTTAAAGAACAAATCTGTGGTCATCTCGTGAAATCTGTGTCATCTGTGTGCCATCTAAATTCCCATTTACCTTTTACACTCCTCAACCACCCGCTTCATCTCCTCCACGGGATTTTCCGCCCGCAAGACGCTTCCGCTCAGGGCGATGCCGTTCAGGCCCACGGACTTCAGGTCGGGTATGTCCTCCGCCGTGACGCCTCCTATGCCCACAATGGGCAGGTTGATGCCTTCCTCACACATCCCGTCGATGATGCGCCGATAGCCCTCCAGTCCTAAGACGGGAGCCAGGTTCTTCTTCGTGGTGGTGTAGCGGAAGGGGCCGCATCCTATGTAGTCAGCCCCCGCACGGTGCAGGCGCTTCACGTCCTCCAAGGTATTGACCGTGCCTCCAATGATGAACTCTTCGCCCAGGTAAGCGCGCGCCTCGTCCACGGGCATGTCCAATTTGCCTAAATGAACTCCGTCCGCATGCAGGCGTTTGGCCAGCTCTACGCGGTCGTCCAGCACGAAGTAAGCGCCGCAGGCCCGGCAGAGTTCCTGCACCTGACGCGCCACCGGCTCCGCCTCCTCGTCCGTGGCGTCCTTCATGCGGAGCTGAATCCAGCGGCATCCGCCTTCCAGCGCCAGCCGTGCCGACTCCGCGTAACCGACGGTATCGGTATAATGGGTAATGAATTGTACGTTAAACATAAAAAAAGCCTCCTCTCGATTATTCTATCGAAAAGGAGGCGGAGCATGCGAAATCATATAAAAAACAAACAAGCAAGCTACTCAAAAGAAAATCCCTCCGGCGGCACTACCCGCATCAGGTTCATTGGGTATAATCTCAGCCCGCGGACAAAACACGCCCGGGCACCCCCTTTTCTGAAATCACTGGGCAAATTACGGAAGAAAAAACGGAATATCAAAACGTGTGGAGAATTATTTTCTGAAAAAGTTACCAGCTCAGCCCACGCTTCTTCAAATTTTCCTTAGCTTTTTCACTTCCGTTTTGAGCTGCTTTGCGATACCAGATGATGGCTTCAGTCTCATTCTTGGCTACACCTTCACCATTTTCATACATAGCACCCAAATCATTCTGAGCATTCGCATGCCCCTGTACAGCCGCTTTACGATACCACTCTACGGCCTGTGCATCATCCAAAGCCACACCACGACCGTAATCATACATCCGTCCTAAATTATACTGTGCTTGCGCATTGCCTTGCTCGGCTGCCTTGCGATACCATTTCACGGCTTCCACATTATCCTTTGCCACGCCTTCACCGTTAGCATACATAGCACCCAAGTCATTCTGAGCACTGGCATAGCCCTGCTCCGCCGCTTTACGATACCACTCTACTGCCTGCGCATCGTCTCGGGCTACACCGTCTCCGTTATCATAAGCTATTCCTAAGTAATACTGGGCCTTAACAAATCCCTGCTCGGCTGCCTTGCGATACCATTCCGCAGCCTGTGCGTTATCTTCGGGCACCCCCTCACCATTGTCGTACATTACGCCCAAATTAAACTGAGCGTCAACATCTCCCTGTTCGGCCGCCCTACGATACCATTTCACGGCTTCAGCGTCATCTAGTTCAACACCACGACCATTATCATACAAAACTCCCAAATTATATTGGCCGACAGCACTTCCTCGCTCGGCCGCCTTACGATACCATACCGCCGCTTCCGCATGATCTTGACTCACCCCTCGACCAGTTTCGTACATATAACCTAAATCGCACTGGGCACTAGCATGATCTTGCTCGGCCGCCTTACGATACCATTCCACGGCTTGGGTATCGTCCTGGGCAACGCCTTCTCCATTGGCATACTTTCCACCTAATTCATACTGAGCGTCAGCATCTCCCTGCTCAGCAGCCATACGATACCATTTCACAGCTTCAGCATCATCTTGAGCAACACCATTACCGCTTTCATACCTAAGTGCCAAATTATACTGAGCGGCGATATTTCCCGCTTCGGCCGCTTTGCGATACCACCTGATGGCTTCAGCATCATCTTGCTCCACACCTTCACCGTTAGCATACATATATCCTAAATTGCATTGGGCATTCGCATTTCCTTTCTCTGCGGCTTTCTTATATAAAGCAGCAGCGGTATCATAATCTCTTTCATCATAGGCCTCCAACGCTGCACTGTAGATCTCATCCGCAGTCTCTGAAGAATGGGGAATAGCCAATACAACAACTATTACCAGTAACACAGCTGCAGCCGCTCCTATCAAAAGTTTCTTCAAATTGATCGGAAGTTTCGATCTTACCTCCGGTACATCTTTCTTTTCCGCTCTTTTCTCAACCACAAATTCCGGTACTTCTTTCTTCGGAATTTCCGCATTGATTATCGTCACCTCGTCCTCCCCTTCCGGCTGATGTACATCTGCAATTTCATCCTTCGCCTGTTCTTGCTGGGGCAACAAAGCCAAAAACGCGTCCACATCCTGCGGACGGTCTTTTTTACGAAGTTTCATACACTCTAGTATGGCATGGCGCACTTCAACTGACATTGCAACGGGAAACTCAAGCTCCGTATCGGGCAACTCGCTAGCCGTAGGGGGCGTAATGCCTGTCAGCAAGTAATACATCGTGGCACCTAATGCATAAATATCCGTCTGAGGCGTGAATTCCCTTACACCACCGGGGGCGTATTGCTCTATAGGTGCATAGCCATGACTGATTCCTACGGGAGTAGAGCTAGTTTGATTGCCTGTTACATCGTATTGCTTAGACAGACCAAAATCCAAAAGGAACACTCGATGATCAACCCGGCGCACCATGATGTTACCCGGCTTCACATCCAGATGGTTGATATGATGCCGATGCACATACTTTAGTGCAGAAGCCACGGCACGTATGTAGTGCAGCACTTCGTTTTCCGGCAGGGCACCACGGCGTTTCACCATCTCCGACAACGACTCGCCCTCAATATAATCCATAACGTAATAAGCCGTATTGTTCTCGCGGAAGATGTCGTAGATACGGATGATGTGTGGATGGTCAAGTCCCGAAATTGTACGTGCCTCCTTCAGGAATTTTACCTGATAGCGTTCCATCATTTCCCGGTTGGCCTCCGTACCCAGCGATACAGAAGAAGTGTCTCCTTCACGGGCGCAGAAGTCGCGCATAAAAAACTCCTTTATCGCAACCTTGCGATCTAGGATGTCCTGCAAGGCTAGATACGTAATACCGAATCCACCTTGTCCCAATACACGTTCTATACGATATTTGCCACCCTGCAAAGTAGCACCTGTTGTCAATTGTGCCGAATCCATTTTGTTCAGATTTTAAATTTTTGCAATATTCGCTATTTTTAGCGACATTTGCAACAAATCGAACAAATTTGTAAAAAGAAAAAACATGAATAAGTTCACTGCCCCTTTACGAGGCAGCGCGTACACTTCCTATAAATAACAGGAATATCCAGCACACCCTGCGGTGCCATGCGGGTGGTGGTAGAAGAGATGCGCTTGGCACCCGGTATCAACGGACTATATTCCAAGACGTGGCGCATACGGGCACGCTGATTGGGCGTGAAGCGGTCGCTGAAACTGATTTCGTAATCCATCAAGTTGTAGGACAAGAAAGTCTCGCCCGTATTGCAATCCTCGCGTTGAAAAGCTTCCTTGGTCAATCCATCCGGGTTGGCATAGAAATCACCCAACCACAAACTGTAGGCATAGCGATTGTAGGGTGGCGTGTCTTCGCAATAATCCGTGTCCTCACAATCGCGTACCAATCCGCCCCGCTCATCCTCATTGAATGCGTGGTGCAAGCCCAGGTAGTGTCCCAGCTCGTGCGCCAGGGTGACGTTGACATCCGCGGTGTTATAGTAACCCGGATCCGTATCCTCATAAAAGTAAAGGCTGTTGATGGAAACGCATTGCGGATAGCCCAGATTGCTGTTCTCCAGATGGGTATATTCCACAGAATATAACCCTTCCAGATAATTCGCTCCTTGCGTTGAAAGCGGCAGGTGCGAGATGCCCATCGTGACGGAGCCATCGTTATAATCTTTGAAATTATAGAGAACGATGTTGATGTACTTGTTCATATCCCACATGAGGTCCAACACCCGCTTCTCGGTTGAGTTCATAAACGATACGCAGTCGATAGGCATTTGGCTCCATTGCACGTATTCCACGCCCGGCGTTTCCAACTCGTTGCCTTCCTCGTCCGTCTCAGCCAAGACGAACTCCAAGTTAATGTCCTGGGGCGTGTCTCCTCCCGTCCATCTAGGCTTGCCATCGTAGAAGTCGTTCACATTGGCCAGCACCTGACGGATACGTGAAGCGGAGATATATTGATAGCGGTCCATGGGATCCTTATATAATACATGAAATATAACAGGTATGCGGTAAGTCAACTCTTCGCCCGCTGGCAGGGCAGTCTGAGTGATGTTGATTTCGGAACGCTCGTTCTCGCACAGAATAACCACCTTACCTGTACGGTCAGCCTCCAAATTGCCTTCCACTTCGATACGGATAGTCCCATCACCGGTTCCGCTGCTCGGATATACCGTACACCAATCATCGTTGAGGCTGGTGGCTGTCCAGGAACCAATGGTGCGTATTTCTATGGTAAAGTTCTCTCCCTCGGGACTGACGTTGGAAAAATCGTCTCGCGACAAAGTAAAAGCCGGCTCTTCAGTTCCGCAACCGGCCATCAACAGGCAGAAGAGAACAAAGAGAATGCAAACGAACGGATGTTTCATGTCTTCATTATTAATTATGGTAAAACATTGTTTTTGATATAATGCGCACAAAACTATGAATATTTCTTGAATAAATCACTCACTTCACACACATTTCTGCATCTGCCCGTCTTCCTCACCTCTAAGCAGAACTTACATTTTATCATTTCTTCGCAAAAATTTCCCCAAAAATCTTAGGAGATATAAAAACTATTCCTATCTTTGCAACAGAATCAGTTGACATTTTGTTTTTAACAACTTAAAAATCTAATTGTATGAATATCGAGCGTATCATGGCCTCTCTTGAGGCAAAACATCCCGGCGAATCAGAATATCTGCAAGCCGTGCGTGAAGTGCTTCTCTCTATAGAGGATGTCTATAACCAGCATCCCGAGTTCGAGAAAGCCAAAATCATCGAGCGTTTGGTAGAACCCGATCGTATCTTTACTTTCCGTGTCACGTGGGTGGACGATAAAGGCGAGGTACAAACTAACTTAGGCTACCGTGTACAATTCAATAATGCCATTGGCCCCTACAAAGGCGGCATTCGTTTCCATGCTTCTGTCAACCTGTCCATCCTGAAATTCCTAGGCTTTGAACAGACTTTTAAAAATGCGCTGACAACGTTGCCCATGGGTGGTGGCAAAGGCGGCTCAGACTTCTCGCCCCGCGGAAAGAGCGATGCGGAAATCATGCGTTTCTGCCAAGCGTTTATTTTGGAATTATGGCGTCATTTGGGTCCAGACATGGACGTTCCAGCCGGCGACATCGGCGTAGGAGGCCGCGAAGTTGGTTACATGTTTGGCATGTATAAGAAGTTGACCCGCGAGTTTACGGGAACATTTACGGGCAAAGGATTGGAATTTGGCGGATCGCTGATTCGTCCGGAAGCTACAGGCTTCGGCGGCTTATACTTCGTCAATCAGATGTTGCAGACCAAAGGCATTGACATTAAAGGAAAGACCGTTGCTATCTCCGGATTCGGCAATGTAGCTTGGGGTGCCGCAACGAAGGCCACTCAATTAGGAGCCAAGGTTGTCACCATCTCAGGACCAGATGGTTACGTATATGACCCGGAAGGCATCAGTGGCGAAAAAATAGACTATATGTTGGAGCTTCGTGCATCGGGTAATGACATCGTAGAACCTTACGTGGAACAGTTCCCCAAAGCGAAGTTCGTGCCCGGCAAGCGTCCGTGGGAAGTGAAGGTGGACATTGCCTTGCCTTGTGCTACGCAGAATGAACTGAATGGCGACGATGCCCGTCAGTTGATAGCCAACAACGTGCTGTGCGTGGGCGAAATATCGAACATGGGTTGTACGCCTGAGGCTATTGACCTTTTCATCGAGCATAAGATGATGTATGCTCCGGGCAAGGCAGTCAATGCGGGCGGTGTAGCCACCAGCGGATTGGAAATGTCGCAAAACGCCATGCACCTGAGCTGGAGCGCCGCCGAAGTAGATGAGAAACTGCACGGCATTATGCATGCCATCCACGACCAATGTGTGAAATACGGCACAGAGCCCGATGGCTACATTAACTATGTGAAAGGTGCCAATATAGCCGGTTTTATGAAGGTGGCACACGCCATGATGGGACAAGGCGTTATCTGACAATAAAAAGATACTCAATTGTTGTTATAACATTTAAAGACTTTGTTTAGTTGTATTTGTATTTGTGGTTAGGCTGTTCCCTGCCTGTGAAGGTAGGGAGCAGCATTTTTTATGTATATACCTTGTTATGGGTATTTCCGGTTATCGCTTATTTTGCTACCTTTGCGCGCAGAATAGAAACTTATAAAAAACTGAAACGAATCATGCTATTACCGGAACTGAAACTAAGACGTGACAAAATACGTGCGCTGATGGCCCAGCAAGGCATTGATGCTGCGTTAATTACGTGTAACGCCAATCTGATTTATACCTTTGGAAGAGTAATAAGCGGCTATCTCTACTTACCCTTGAACGAGTCTGCCCGTTTGTTTATAAAACGCCCCAACACTTTGGAGGGCGAACATATTTTCCCCATCCGAAAACCTGAGCAACTGCCAGACTTACTGAAGGAATGCGGTCTGCCGATGCCGCACAAACTGATGCTGGAAGGTGACGAGCTGCCTTATGTTGAATACAAACGGCTGGAGGCTTGTTTCCCTGATACAGAGGTTGTGCCTTATGGGACAGCACTCATTCGCCAGGCACGCAGCGTGAAGACGGAGATGGAAATAGAACTGCTACACCGATCGGCCATAGCTCATGCCAAGGCTTACGAACAGATACCCTCGGTGTACAAAGCGGGAATGACTGACCTGCAACTATCCATCGAAGTGGAACGTCTGATGCGTTTAGAAGGCTGTTTAGGTATCTTCCGCGTGTTTGGACGCAGTATGGAGATTTTCATGGGAAGCGTATTGGCCGGCGACAATGCAGCAGTACCCTCTCCTTACGACTTCGCATTAGGCGGCAAAGGACTTGACCCATCCTTACCCGGTGGAGCAAGCGGAAATCTTTTGCAACCGGGACAAAGCGTCATGATAGATTTGGGTGGCAACTTTTATGGCTACATGTGCGACATGAGCCGTGTCTATTCCATCGGGAAATTACCAAATGAGGCATATGCTGCCCATCAAGCCTGCCTGGATGTACAAGCGGCAGTTACGGCAATGGCCAATCCAGGAATTCGGTGCGAGGAATTGTATGACGTAGCCATCGAAACCATCACCAAGGCTGGATTTGCCGATTACTTTATGGGCGTGGGACAAAAAGCCAAATTCATAGGCCACGGCATCGGGCTGGAAATAAATGAAGCACCGGTTCTCGCTCCACGTATCAAACAGGAACTGGAACCGGGCATGGTATTTGCGCTGGAGCCGAAAGTCGTACTACCCACTATAGGGCCGGTAGGAATTGAGAACTCATGGGTAGTGACGGCAGACGGTGTGAAAAAGCTGACTGACGCTCCAGAGGAAATCATAGAGATATAACTACTTTCCTTCATAATATTCTTCCAAATAGTAACGCATCAGGAAGTCCTTGTTGTCATGAAGGATGCTTTTCCCTTTGTCAATGGGCAAGGCTACGTTTTCCAAGTAGCCTTTTAGGATCCCATATTTCAATAAATCGAACGGACAGGCACCAGGTTCACAAAACAGCCGGTGACCTGTCCGTCTGGTTTCGTCCGAACTATATAGCGCATTATGCGGAGCATGGAAATAGTACGCCACATCCGGAGCTATCAGCATGCCTTTGGCATTGGCATAGATCACAAAATGACTGTGTCGATGGAGCTCAGGCAACAACTCTTCCGCCCGGTTTTCCCAGCCTAAGGTATGAACGAAAAAGTCCGCCAATTCAACATAGGTATGAAAAAACAGCAACGGTTCTCCATTACTATAAGCCAGACAGAGACGCGCATTTCTATCAAAAACCTTATCTGCCTGCGAATCGGGCAAGGAAGCTGAAGGTATTCTCAAACAATCAATATTCATCAGCCAAGTGTCGGGTGAAGGCGTTTCAGCGATGGGTGCTTCTTCGAACAGCCGGTTCAATACCCCGTAAATGTCTTGCGCCAAACGAATCAGTTCGGTATCGTAAGGGTCATGCAGGGTGTAATCATTGGCCTTATGGCAGGCGGGACGAGCCAAGCGTGTCCAAAGCACAAGGGCAACATCTTCCCAATTTACCTCATCCGCTACATATTCGTTATCCGGCTTATAAAAAGGCAACTCTTCGTTATAAAGTTTGCGGTATGCTTCCTTGAAAGCGACCCAACCTCCTGTCTGCGCAACAGCGTCCTGCATATAAAGACCAAGAGCAAGAACTACCTTGATACGTTGTTCCTCATTGACATCCTTAAAAAGAAGAGAGTCATCAACAACCAACAGCAACTCATTGGCAAGGCGTACGTACCATGCGTCCGGTTCGTCTGTACGCCTGCGATGGTTCGCTTCCAGCCAAGAATTCATGAAAATCTTTTTCATAACCGCTTTAGTGCCAATTTAATCACTTGTTCCACCGGTGCGTCTGGCGTTTCTTTCAAGATGCCTAATACTACTTTTTGAGAAGCTGCTTGTGCAAAGCCCAACATAGTGAGAGCGGCTACAGCTTCGTCCATGACTTCATTGCTGGAAGCCACGACACCTACAGTACTTAATTCTGTACCTATGGCAGCGGCTACGGCACCCGTCTTCATTTTGTCTTTCAGATCCACAATGATGCGCTGGGCGGTTTTCAGCCCGATGCCTTTTACGGTCTTCAGTAAGTTTGCGTTTTCTGTGCTAATGATGTTGATGAGTTCTGTAGGCGAAAGAGCCGACAGAATGGTACGTGCTGTGTTTCCTCCAATGCCCGACACCGAGATAAGCAACAAGAAGAGTTCTCGCTCTTGTTTGTCAGCGAAACCATAAAGCATATAAGCGTCTTCGCGTATGGCCTCGTAGACGTAGAGTTTGCACGTTTTTTTGCCTTGTATGGCAGAATAGGTGTTGAGGGAAATACTGGTCAAGTATCCCACCCCATTACAATCAATAACAGCGGTTGCCGGAGTCAGTTCGGCAAGTTCGCCACGAAGGTATTCTATCATGATTCTTTTCTTAAGTCAACAAATGGGAATTTAGCGCGCGCAAGCGCGCTTTAAATGAAGAATTAAGAATGAAGAATTAGGCTGCGCTGTCTGTGTACACAATCACGCCGCATGGTTATTCTTCATTCTTAATTCATCATTCTTCATTTAAAAGATAAATTATCATTTACTAATCTCTTTCAGCATCTCCTGCACGGCTGTTTCCAACTGTGTGTCACGTCCGAAAAGTTGAGACTCGGGCGTGTTGTACACTTCGATGTCGGGCATCAGTTGCTGATTCTCCAAATAATGCCCTTGCATGTCCTTAACGCCTACTTGCGGAATGCCGAATACAAGTGCTGAATCGAGCTGACGTTCCCACCACACGGCAGTCATTGTGCCGGGTACAGGCGCACCAATCAACTTACCAATACCCATAATCTTATAGACATAGGGAAAACCGTGGGCATTAGAGTAATTGTCTTCACACATCAAGACACATGAGGGCTTCAACCAACGGTTCTCGGGGTCACTGGCAATATATTGTCCACGAGGTTCGAAACGTTGATACTCTTTTCCGCTAAGCAGGTAGGCCAAATCTTCGTGCAGCCAACCTCCACCGTTGTGTCGTGTATCTACGATGACAGCCTCCTTGTTGCGTAAGCGTCCCAAGAGCTCGGAGTATGTTTCTCGGAAGCTGGGGCTATCCATACCTTTGACATGGACGTAGCCGATGCGGCCTCCCGAAAGACGGTCTACCTCTTCCCGGTTGCGCTTCACCCAGCGTTTGTACATCAGCTCGGACTGGCGGCTTTGCGAAATGGGCTTCACTTCTTCTTCAAAGCGCTGTCCGGTCTGCGGGTTGTACACCGTCAGCATAACACGCTTACCCGCTTTACCGGCCAGCATAGGGGCATAATCCGTATCCGCACCGATGGCTTGTCCGTCTATCTGCTCAATGATACAACCCGGCTTAATTTGAGAATCGGCCTGTGTCAACGGTCCTTGGGAGAGAATTTCGGCTATCTTCAATCCTTTACCCGTATAGTAATGGTCGAAGAATGCGCCCAAGGCGGCTGTGGCGGGTGCGTTAAGAGAAGCATAGTAGCGTGCTCCGGTGTGCGAGCCGTTCAGTTCGCCCAACAGTTCGGAAAGCATCTCTTGAAAATCGTAGTTATTATTGATATGGGGCAGGAAACGGGCGTAAGCTTCGCGATAGCCTTCCCAGTCGATACCGTGCAGGGAGGAGTCGTAGAATTTGTCCTTCACCTGACGCCACACGTGGCTGAAGATGTAAGCACGCTCTTGGGCAGGACAATAGTTAAAGTCGGCCGCAAAGGTGATAGGCTCGGCCTTGCTTTCCTTGATGTTTACTTTCTTCAGTTTGCCGCCCGCTATGAGAAAGAGGTTCTCCCCTTTCTTATCTGCGTGCAACGCGCCTCCACCGATGTCCTTTATCAGCAGTTTGGTGGTTCCTTCACGAAAATCGTGCATCCACAAATCATAACCTTTCTCGAATGCGGCGCAATAATAAAGTTTGTCGCCTTTCGGAGTCAGGAATGCATCGCCCAAACGAGAGGAGTGAATGGTGAGACGTTTAACGCGGTCTTTATGATTGGCCAAGTCGAACACCAGCGGAGCGATGTCTTTCTTTTCCTCCGCCTTCTCCTTCTCTTCCTCTTTTTTATCCTCTTTCTTTTCGTCTTTTTCTTCATCTTCCAGAAGGGCAAGCTCTTCCTTCGAGAGGCTGAAGCGGTCGTATGCCTCACCATCGAAGAACATGATGTATACATCTGCCTCCGAGCCATGGCTTCCATGGCTGCGATAGCCGGCACGGTCTGATGACCATATCATGGCTTTTCCGTCCAATACCCACTTGGGGTTGCCATCCGCATAACCACTTTCCGTCAGGTCGGTCAGCTGTCCGCTTCCATCGGCTTTCACCAATGCGACATCCGGACTTTGCCAGCCGCCATTGCCTATGTAGCCGGTGAGAAACCAACGGCTGTCCGGCGACCATTGATAAGTCTGGTCGCCATCGGCATACGAATAGTTGTATTTACCGTCCAACACGGTGCGGATTTTCTTCGTGGCCAGATTGATGACTCGCAAGGTGGTGCGATTCTCCAAGAAAGCCACCTCCTTACCGTCCGGAGAGAACATGGGCTGAAAGGCTGTAGCCTGTGGCGAAACGACCAAAGGTTCCTCCTTCAGTTCGGGCGCATAGGTGAATTGTTTGTCCTCCTGGCGCACCAACGAACTCATGTAAATACCCCATACTCCATCGCGCTCGGCAGAATAGACCAGCGAACGTCCGTCCGGACTAAAGCTCAAGTCGCGTTCCTGCTGGGGAGTGTCGGTAATCCGGCGGGTCGTTTCATACTCAATGGAAGTGGCATACACATCGCCATGCACAATGAAGGCCACCTCCTTGCCATTCGGAGAAACGGCAATGTCCGTAGCACCGGAAGTCAGCAAGCGATGCACCGTCTCGTTCTCTATCCGGTCCGCTACAATCTGTATGCCGACTTTGACCGGCCGGCTTCCCTCTTTCAACGTATAAATCTCACCATTATATATATAGCAAAGTATACCGTTGGAAGCAGCCGTCAGCGAGCGTACGGGATGCATCTTGTGATGAGTCAATTGCAACTTGCCTTCCCCGCTGAGATTACGGCGGTAGACGTTGAAGCTACCGTCTTCCTCGCTCAAGTAGTAGTACGCTTGCCCATCGGGCGTCCACACGGGGTTGCGGTCCTCACCGGGGAAGTCGGTCAGTTTCTTATATGTGCGCACCTCGTCCAGTCGGCACAGCCAGATGTCTTTCGCAATGGACGACTGATGGTGCTTGCGCCAACGGTCCTCATAACCTTTCTGATCTTGGTAAAGCAGCTGTTTGCCATCCGGGCTGACGGACAGATTCTGCATGGCCAACGAAGAATAGAGACGCGGACGTCCGCCACGAGTGCTTACTTCATAAATCTGAGGAAATTGGGCGGAAGGGAATTGGCGATCATCCACATCCGGCATCCCAACGGCGGAAAACAACACATGCGTATTGTCACTAAACGTTTCAGGATACTCGGCCACCGTATTTGTAGTCAAGCGCACAGGGACACCGCCTGCCTTATCCATCAAATAGACATCGAAACTTCCCTCACGGTCGGAAGCAAAAGCTATCCTCTCTCCATCGGGCGACCACACGGGACGTGTGTCGTGCTTGGGGTGCGTAGTGAGCTGGGTCGCCTTCCCGCCTGTAGATGGAACGGTATAAATGTCTCCCTTATAGGAGAATGCAATGGTACTTCCGTCTGGAGAAATAGCCGGATAGCGCAACCACAGCGGTGCATCTGCCGCCTCCACAAAGGCCGTGCTGCAAAATGCGAGCAAAGGTATAAAAATGCGTTTCATAAAATCGGTAAATGTTTATTGTTTTATTTGAGTCTGCGAATGTAGGCATTAATTTCCGAACTACCAATTCTTTAAATAAAGAAAAAAGTTGGAGGTAATTTACTACAGAATCAGATAAAAATGCTTACTTTTGCGCCGATAAAATAGAAAACTGACAACTAATTTCGATAAAACAATGAAAAAAGTAAGAGCAGCCATCGTTGGTTATGGCAACATCGGGCACTATGTGCTCCAGGCTTTGCAGGCAGCTCCCGATTTTGAGATTGCGGGAGTGGTGCGTCGTGCGGGTGCGGAAAACCGTCCTGCCGAATTGAACGACTATCCCGTAGTGAAAGATATCGAGGAACTGAATGAGGTAGACGTAGCCATTCTGTGCACACCTACCCGCAAAGTGGAGGAATATGCCAAGAAGATTTTGGCTATGGGTATCCACACCGTAGACAGCTTCGACATCCATACCGATGTACCCGCCCTGCGCAAGACATTGGGCGAAGTAGCGCGAGCCCACAACACAGTTTCCATTATCTCGGCCGGATGGGATCCGGGAAGTGATTCCGTTGTACGTACTTTATTGGAAGCCATTGCTCCGAAAGGTATTACTTACACCAACTTCGGCCCGGGCATGAGCATGGGGCATACGGTAGCCGTGAAAGCCGTGGAAGGTGTGAAGGCCGCCCTCTCCATGACCATCCCCGTAGGCACAGGCATTCATCGCCGCATGGTGTACATCGAGCTGAAGGACGGTTATGAGTTCGACAAAGTGGCCGCAGCCATCAAGGCAGACCCCTACTTTGTAAACGACGAAACGCATGTAATGCAAGTGCCCAGCGTGGATGCCCTGCTCGACATGGGTCACGGTGTCAACCTGACGCGCAAAGGCGTTTCCGGCAAGACGCAAAACCAACTCTTTGAGTTCAACATGCGCATCAACAATCCGGCCCTGACAGCCCAAGTATTGGTATGCGTGGCACGTGCCGCCATGCGCCAACAACCCGGTTGCTACACCATGATAGAAGTGCCGGTCATCGACCTCCTGCCGGGTGAGCGTGACGAGTGGATAGGCCACTTGGTATAAGACATAAAAATCCGGTTACAAAGTATCCAATATAAAATGGGCAAATATCATTGGATAAAACGCAAAATATCCAAGGATAGTTGGACAAGTAATCAATGATACTGGTTTAGTGTATCAGATTGAATAAAATTTGAACGTATTTGAGAAAAGAGGAAGAGTTTTCTTCCTCTTTTCTCTTTTTATAGCCTAGTATTTTATATCTTTGTATAAGATTTGATGATTACAAACCAAATATCCAATAGGACATGATCAGAGAAAAACAAATAGAAGAAAACTTTATCAACAAACTGATAGAGCTGAAATATACATATCGACCGGATATTTGTGACAGAACGACATTGGAACAGAATTTCCGTAAGAAGTTTGAACGTCTCAACCGTGTCAACCTTTCCGATTCTGAGTTTAATCGTTTGCTCGAGGAAATAACAGACTCGGATGTTTTTGCTTCGTCCAAGCGTTTGCGCGAAATAAATACGTTCATACGCGAAGATGGCACCCCTATGCAATATACATTAGTCAACATTAAAGATTGGTGTAAAAATGAATATGAGGTAGTCAATCAGTTGCGGATAAATACCAAGAACAGTTTCCAACGTTACGATGTGATTCTGCTTATCAACGGGTTGCCTGTTGTGCAAGTGGAGTTGAAGACCTTGGATGTAAGTCCACGCCGTGCCATGCAGCAAATTATAGATTATAAGAACGATTCCGGCAATGGATACTCCAATACCTTGCTATGCTTTATGCAGTTGTTTATTGTCAGCAACTACTCGAACACGTATTATTTTGCCAATAATAACCTGCAACATTTCAATTTTAACGCTGAAGAGCACTTCTTACCGGCCTATCAATGGACAAGAGAAGACAACAAGAAAGTAGCACGTCTAGATTCTTTTGCAGAACAATTCCTTCCTAAATGTCATTTAGGCGAAATAATCAGCCGCTACATGGTGCTGATAGCCAGCGAACAAAAGCTATTGATTATGCGCCCTTATCAGATTTATGCGGTAAAGGCCATTGTGCGGTGCATTGAAGAGAATCGTGGGAATGGCTATATATGGCATACAACAGGAAGCGGCAAGACCTTGACTTCGTTTAAAGCCGCTACTCTCTTGAAAGATAATCCGGATATCGAAAAATGCCTGTTTGTGGTAGACCGTAAAGATCTTGACCGCCAGACACGACAGGAATTCAACCGCTTTCAAGAGAATTGTGTGGAAGAAAACACCGATACCGCTACCTTGGTTCACCGAATGCTGTCTACCGATTACGCAAACAAAGTAATTGTCACCACTATTCAAAAATTGGGCATTGCTTTAGACCCCAACAACCGGAAAAATTATAAGGAACAATTAATGCCGTTGCAAGATAGCCGCATGGTCTTTATATTCGATGAATGCCATCGTTCCCAGTTTGGAGACAACCACAAAGCCATAAAAGAATTTTTCCCCAACGCACAGCTTTTCGGATTCACGGGAACACCCATCTTTGACCAAAACGCCACTTATACGAAAGTCAATGGTGAAACGGCATCCTATAAGACGACCGAAGACATTTTTGAGAAGCAATTGCATGCTTACACCATTACCAATGCCATCGACGATGGAAATGTCCTTCGTTTTCATGTAGACTATTTCAAACCGAGTGAAAACAATCCACGAAGAGTAGACGGAAGTATCAAGAAGCAGGCTGTTGTCGAAACAATCCTGTCCAAACACAATGCGGCTACTAACGAAAGACGTTTCAATGCCATTCTTGCTACTTCGTCCATCAATGATGCTATTGAATATTATCACTTGTTCAAGCAGGCACAGGAACAATATAAATCGGAGAACCCGTCATTCGAACCGCTGAACGTGGCTTGCGTATTCTCCCCACCCGCAGAAGGGGATCCAGACATCAAGCAGATTCAGGAGGATTTGCAACAGGAAAAGATAGACAATGAGCAAGAACCTGAAAAAAAGAAACAGGCTCTGAAGGAGATTATGACCGATTATAACCAGCAATATGGCACCAACCATGTCATCGGAGACTTCGATGCTTATTATCAGGATATCCAGCAACGCATCAAAGACCAGCAATATAGCAACAAAGACTATCCACACGCAAACAAAATAGACATTACGATTGTGGTCGATATGCTGTTGACGGGATTCGATTCGAAGTTTCTGAATACGTTGTATGTGGATAAACGGTTGGTTTTTCACCATCTGATACAAGCATTTTCCCGCACGAACCGTATCTTAAACGAGACAAAGCCCTACGGAAACATTTTAGATTTCCGTGGGCAACAAGATGCCGTGGACGATGCCATTGCTTTATTCTCAGGGAAGAAAGATGATAAAGAAGCCGCAAGGCGGATATGGCTGGTAGAACCAGCTTCAAGCATTCAGAAGAAATACAAGGAAGCGGTGGCCGGATTGAGAAAGTTCATGCAGTCATACAATCTGGAATTCAATGCTTCCGAAGTGGCCAACCTACAAGGAGATGAAGCAAAAGTAGGTTTTATCAATCACTTCAAGAAAATACAACGTTACAAAACGCAACTCGATCAATACGTTGATTTCACGGATGAAGCAACTACAGCTGTTGTGTCCGATCCTCCATCCGATTATGGCTTTACGAATGATGACCTTCTCGCTTTCCGGGGAGCTTACTTGAACCTGGCTTACAGTCTGAAGAAGAAACGGGAAAAGAGTTCAGAGCCCGTTCTTCCAGAGGTTGAGGACATGGACTTTGAATTTGTCCTGTTCGCTTCTGCCATGATCGACTACGACTATATCATGGACCTTATAGCCAAACACTATAGCGGAAGTGAAGTCAAAGTAAAGCTGACACGCGAACAGTTGGTGAACATCGTTTTGTCGAATTCCAATCTGATGGACGAACGCGAAGATATCATCGCTTATATCAACAGCTTGGAAGAAGTAAGCGGCAAGACAGAACAAGAAATCAAAGAGGATTACAATCTTTTCAAAGCAGAGAGATACGCGAAGGAAGTAGCCTCCATTGCCCAAAAGTACGAGATTACCGCTGAATCTTTGAATGAGTTTATTGACGGCATCATGGAACGCAAGATTTTTGACGCCGAAAAGTTGAACGATTTGCTTGCTCCGCTCAACTTGGGATGGAAAGCCCGTTCCAAGAAAGAACTGGCATTGATGGCGGACTTGATTCCGTTACTGAAACGTAAAGCGGAAGGGGAAGAAATAGCAGGATTGTCGGCGTATGAAGAATAAGGATATGGAAAAAGGAAATGAGACAAAGACAGTTGTGCCTGCTTTGAGATTTCCTGAGTTCCGAGGAATGGGAGGATGGGAAGAGCATAAACTAAAGATGCTCTGTGAAATAGGAAATGGAAAAGATTATAAACATTTAGGTGTGGGTAATATTCCAGTTTATGGTTCTGGTGGATATATGACATCTGTTGACGATTTCTTATACGATGGCGAAAGTGTCTGTATCGGAAGAAAAGGGACTATTGATAAACCTATGTTTCTTACTGGGAAATTTTGGACTGTTGACACTTTGTTTTATACGCATTCTTTCCATAATTGTCTACCCCAATTTTTATATCTAATATTTCTGCTAATAGATTGGTATAAATACAATGAAGCTGGAGGCATACCAAGTTTGTCTAAAACGACAATAGGAGATATCAAAGTTCTCATTCCTGTAGAAAAAGATGGAAAACTAAATGAGCAGCAAAAAATCGCCGATTGTCTTTCTTCTCTTGATGATTTGATTGAAGCGACCAACCGTAAAATTGAGGCATTGAAAGAACATAAAAAAGGATTGATGCAGCGATTGTTTCCTAAAGGAGAGGAAAAGGTACCTGAGTTGAGATTTCCAGAATTTCAAGGGACGAAAGAATGGGAAGAGAAACAGCTTGGTAATGTAGGTAAAATTATAACTGGAAGTACTCCTTCGACCAAAGATACAACTAACTATGGCGGGGATAAATTATTAGTTTCTCCTGCTGATATTTCAAGCAATCGGTATATATCAGATACGAAGATTAAATTAAGCAATAAAGGATTCTTAACAGGACGTTATATACAAGCAAATAGTGTACTATTTGTTTGCATTGGCTCCACTATCGGAAAAGTTGCACAAAATAGAGTTGAATGTATAACAAACCAACAAATTAATGCTATAGTTCCTTATGAAGCATATTTATCTGATTTTATTTATTCTATTTTAGAGTATAAAGGCTCCAAGATAGCGGCTTTAGCAGGCAAACAAGCTGTGCCTATTATTAATAAAACCCTTTTTTCTTCTATTTCTATACTAATGCCCCCTAAACAGGCTGAACAACAAAAAATAGCCGATTGCCTTTCTTCTCTTGATGAACTGATAGAAGTAACTTCTCAAAAAGTAGAAATATTGAAAAAACACAAAAAGGGACTGATGCAACAATTATTCCCTAAAATCTAAAATTGTAAACAATGGACTTAACACAGATAGCCAGACAGATAAAAGATGCTCCGGAAAACATCTTTCTGATTTATGCATTCAACGCAACAGGCAAAACACGCCTTTCTGTTGAGTATAAAGAAGTTGCAAGGAATGAACTGGGGCATCAAACCGGAGTATATTACAATGCTTTCAGCGAAGACTTGTTTGTTTGGGACAATGAACATATCAGATTGAATGTCGTTTCCAGCAGTCTGAACCAATATCACAGTCAGTTGAACGAAGTGGATGTCATGGAAAAATTGAAACCTTACCATCCGAAATACGACTTCATTTTTCAATTTCATGACAATCCGGAACAAGGCCTTGATTCTATTTCTTTCTTTATGAAAGGAGATGAAGAACAACACCCAGTGAAAATATCAAGAGGTGAAGAACGTATATTTATATGGTGCTTTTTCTTGGCATTGATAGAAGTGGACAGCTGGACGGGAGAGCAAAGTGATTATTTCTTTATTGATGATCCAGTTTCCAGCATGGACGACCACAATATTTTCATCACGGCATTTACGCTAATGAACCTGATAGAGAAACATTTTGAAAAGAAAAAGATCATCATCACAACGCACCACATTGGACTAGCCACGATTCTCAGTGATTGGCTGTCCAAAGGTGAGAAAGCCGATAAGTTTAAAGCCAAACGGAAAAAAGAAACCAATAAATACAAAATCTCAATACTTGAGAATACGGAAGAACAATATGAATTGTCAAATCCCAGGAACAGTGTCTTGCTCTATCATTTGAGGGTCTTGCAGATATTGGATACAGCTATTCAGGAAGATTCTTTGGAAGTGTATCACCTAGCTTTACTGAGACAAATTCTTGAGAATATCGCTTCATTCTTGGGAGTCGGACAATTTCAATATGTCCTTCAACAAATCGGATTCACGAAAGAGTCAGGAAGGATGGTGGACATCATCAATGCCCTGACGCATCAGAAAGTCTATTATCCACAAGTAGGTGTGATGGTTCCCGATAATAAACAAATTCTTGTCGATGTATTCAATGCATTGATGGGAAAATATCACTTTGTTTTGCATAATGATTAAACAATATAGCGTATGACAGCAATAGAACAACATAGATTAGGGAAAGCCCTTTGGGCAATAGCCGACAAACTGCGTGGCTCCATGATGGCCGATGATTTTCGCGACTATATGCTTTCGTTCATTTTTCTGCGTTATCTCTCAGAACAATATGAAGAGGCGGTAAAAAAAGAATTAGGTTCTGATTATCCTGCCCCCCCCAAGGATGTCATGACTAAATTAAAGGCAAATACTCCTTTACAAATTTGGTATGAGAAAAACCCTGATGACATAGTCGATTTTGAACAGCAAATGCGCCGTAAGGCTCACTATGTCATATTACCCAAATACCTATGGGGGAATATTGTAGAATTGGCCCGGACGCAAGACAAGGAATTGCTGGATACCTTGGAAAAAGGATTTAAGTACATCGAAGAACAATCGTTCGACAGTTCTTTCCGTGGATTGTTCTCGGAAATCAACCTGCACTCCGACAAACTGGGCAAGACATACGAAGAAAGAAATACCATGCTCTGTAAGGTTGTTACAGAAATAGCGAATGGAATCTCAGAGTTCTCAACATCAACGGATTCTTTGGGGGATGCCTACGAATATCTGATTGGTGAGTTTGCCGCCAATTCAGGACAAAAAGCCGGAGAGTTCTATACCCCCCAGATGATATCTTCCATTCTGTCTAAAATTGTATCATTGGATAGTCAGAATCCAATAGCAGGAAAGAAAACAAAAATAGACCGGGTGCTTGACTTTGCATGCGGTTCGGGCTCTTTGCTATTGAATGTGCGCCACGAAATGGGGAAACATGGCATTGGCAAGATTTACGGGCAGGAAAAAAATATTACCACCTACAACTTAGCCCGTATGAACATGCTGCTGCATGGAGTCAAGGATACAGAGTTTGATATCCATCATGGCGATTCATTGCTGAATGATTGGGACATTTTAAATGAGATGAATCCTGCCAAGAAAATACAATTCGATGCCGTCGTCGCCAATCCTCCTTTCAGTTATCGTTGGGAACCTACCGAAGAATTAGGAAAAGATTTCCGCTTCAAGAATTATGGTCTTGCACCTAAATCAGCCGCTGATTTTGCTTTTCTGCTTCATGGCTTCCATTTCTTACGTGAAGATGGGACAATGGCTATTATCTTGCCGCATGGTGTCTTGTTCAGAGGCGGTAAAGAAGAACTGATCCGCAAAAAACTTTTGAATGATGGCAATATTGACGCGGTTATAGGCTTGCCTGCCAATTTGTTTTATTCCACAGGCATCCCCGTCTGCATCTTGGTGCTGAAAAAATGCAAGAAGAACGATGATGTGCTGTTCATTAATGCCAGTGAATATTTCGAGAAAGGCAAAAGACAGAATGCATTGCGCGATGCAGATGTAAAAAGAATTGTAGAAACGTATCAATATAGAAAAAATGTGGAACGTTACTCACGCTGTGTATCCATGTGCGAAATCAAGGACAATGACTACAATTTGAATATATCCCGTTATATCAGCATAGCAAAAGAAGAAGCCCCCATTGATTTGGCAAAAGTTCACAAGCAATTAATAGACATAGACACTAAAATAGAAGACGCTAGAAACAGGCATAATGCTTTCCTAAAAGAACTAGGATTGGATTTAATTTGAAAGATTTTTTTACACACAAAATTAACTTCCGTTATATTTTGAAGGGGAATCCCGTTAATGAATCTATAAAAGAAGGCCGAAAAATCGGCCTTTTGCTGTAAAGACTTATGTATAACGCTGATATACAACAATTTACACATCAAAGAAACACTGCGCTATATCCTCTAAATCAGCGCAGTGTTTACCCCCTAAATACTGCGCTGATTTGAGAGAAACAGTGCGCTGACTGAACGCAAATAGTGCGCTGTCTCAGAGGCAATATTGCGTTCGTCTCTCAAAAGCAAAAATTAGTTGACAAAAAATGGGAACCAACTGTCTCAGTCAGTTCCCATTCCTAATCAACAAGTTATGAAAAAGAGGAGATTTTAACCTCCGAAGTTGTCATACATGATGCTTTCCGAATCTACGCCGAGACCATCGAGCATGTTGACTACGGCATTGGACATCGGGCCGGGACCGCACATGTAGTATTCGATGTCTTCGGGAGCCTCGTGGTTCTTCAAGTATGTCTCGTACATTACCTGATGAACAAAGCCCGGAGTGTACTTCACGCCCGCCTTGTCGGCCGCAGGATCGGGACGATCCAAAGCCAGGTGGAAGTGGAAGTTGGAAAATTCCTTCTCCAGTTCAAGGAAGTCGTTCAGATAGAATACTTCGTTCAGCGCACGGGCACCGTAGAAATAGTGCATCTCGCGATCGCGTGTGTTGAGGGTCTTCGTCATGTGCATGATTTGCGCGCGCAGAGGAGCCATACCGGCACCACCACCTACCCAAATCATCTCTTTCTTCGAGTCGAAGTGCGGATGGAAATCTCCGTAAGGACCGCTCATCAACACTTTATCACCCGGTTTCAAGGTGAAGATGTAAGAAGAGGCAATACCCGGATTGACATCCATGAATCCGCTACGGTCGGGCTTGAACGGAGGCGTGGCGATACGCACAGTCAGCATGAACACGTCACCCTCGGCCGGATAGTTGGCCATGGAGTAAGCACGGACGGTAGGTTCGGGATTGACGCACTTCAACGAGAAGAGGCCGAACTTCTGCCATGCGGGCAAATACTCGTCACCAATGAGGCTCTTGTCTATGTCCTTGTCATAGTCCATCGTGAAGGTAGGAATCTTAATCTGCGCATACGAACCGGGGATAAAGTCCATGTGAGCACCGGCAGGAAGCTGCACTTTGAACTCCTTGATGAACGTTGCCACGTTCTTGTTGGAAATAACGGTACACTCGTATTCCTTCACGCCCAATACGCTCTCGGCCACTTTGATGCCCATGTCGCCTTTCACCTTCACCTGGCATCCTAAGCGCCAGTGGTCTTTTTGCTGCTTACGGCTGAAGTGAGGTATCTCGGAAGGCAGGATTTCTCCACCGCCTTCTACAACCTGACACTTGCATTGTCCGCAAGAACCCTTACCGCCACAGGCGGAAGAAAGATAGACGCCATTTACAGCCAGCGTGTTGAGCAGCGTTCCTCCGGAAGCCACTTCCATTTCGCGCTCGCCGTTGATAGTCAGTTTCACATTACCCGACGGCACCAAGTATTTCTTGGCTACCAACAGGATAACTACAAGCAGGAGAATAACCACGAGGAATACCCCGATGCTTGCCAATATCAAATTCATATCCATTTGTTACGCTCCTTTCTTTTATTAAATGTTCAAACCAGAGAAACACATAAACGCCATAGCCATGAGACCCACGGTGATGAACGTGATGCCCAAACCTTTCAGAGGAGCAGGAACATCGGAGTAGGCCATCTTCTCACGCACGGCCGCCAGACCAATGATGGCCATGGCCCAACCCAAACCTGAACCAAGCGCATAGGAAATAGCATCGGATACGCTACCGATGTACTTCGGGTCGCTCATACCCAGATTGATGCGTTGCTGCATGAAGAGCGAAGCACCCATGATGGCACAGTTCACGGCAATCAGCGGAAGGAAGATACCGAGTTGAGCGTAAAGCGAAGGGCTGAAACGCTCTACAATCATCTCCACCAGCTGAGTGATACCGGCAATAACGGCGATAAACAGAATGAAGCTCAAGAAACTAAGGTCAACGCCCTCGATGATGGCATTGGGACCCAGCACCTTGGTCTGCAACAAATAGTTGACGGGAAGGGTCACCACCAGCACGAAAGTCACGGCGATACCCAAGCCCACGGAAGTCTTCACCGTCTTCGACACGGCCAAGTAGGAACACATGCCGAGGAAGAAGGCGAATATCATGTTGTCCACAAATATGGAGCGGACGAGTAAGCTAAAAAATTCTCCCATAATAATGATTATTTCTATTATATTCGTTTTCTATCCGAAAATCATTTCTCTTGCAACTCTTTATGGCGGGCACGCTGATACCAGATGATGCAAGCCACGATGATAAGCGCCATCGGAGGCATCAGCATCAAACCGTTGTTCACGTAACCCATTTCCTTGATTGGCTCGTAGTTCAGGATGTTGAAACCGAGCAACGTACCCGAACCCAGCAACTCACGGATAAATGCCACGATAATCAATATCTTGGCATAACCCAAACCGTTGCCCAATCCGTCGAGGAACGATTCCCACGGTCCGTTCATCATGGCGAAAGCCTCCAGACGTCCCATCAGAATACAGTTCGTGATAATCAAACCTACATATACGGAGAGTTGCACGCTCACATCATAGGCGAACGCTTTCAAAATCTCACTTACAACAGTTACCAGCGCGGCCACAACAACCAACTGCACGATAATACGGATGCGGTTGGGGATGGTCTTGCGGATGAGCGAAATCACTACATTGGAGAATGCCGTAATGACGGTTACGGAAAGACCCATCACGATAGCCGGCTCCAACTTTGCGGTTACGGCCAATGCGGAGCAGATACCCAGCACCTGCACGGTAACGGGATTGTTCATGCCCAGCGGTGTGGCGAACACTTCTTTATTCTTACTTGAAAACAATTGTCCCATAGTCTGTTATTCCTCCCCCTCATTATTGGTTAAAAACTTCTTGTAGTTGCCTAAGCAATTCTTTATCATGGCGTCCACGGCCACGGAAGTAATAGTACCTCCGGAGATGCCGTCCACTTGATAATCAGCTTTCTCTATCTTACCAAACTTCACTACGCCCAAGGCTACCTCGCCATTTTCTAAAGTCTTCTTATTTTTGAACTCGTTTTGGAAAGGCTCGCCCGCAATTTCGGCTCCCAAACCCGGAGTCTCGCTGGCGTGTGAGAAGTAAGTGCCATACACCGTGTCCTTGTCATCATTCAAGGCGATGTAGCCCCAGATGGCTCCCCAAAGACCTGTACCGTATACGGGGAAGACATACTTCTTGGCACCGTCAATCTCGGCCACGAACACATGCAGGCGGTTATTCTCCTTCACTTCTTTCTCATAGCCGGTGGCAAAGGCACCCGTATTCTCGGTCAGTGTGCCGTCCTCGTTCATCAGCATGTCCTTCACGTACTTGCTGTATTCGGCGTCGGGGTCGGCCACGCCACGTATGTTCAGAGCGGCAAGTATCTGCTTCTTCGTGTCCATCTCCACGTTCTTGTTTTGCGTGGCCTTCAACGAAGAGCTGACAAATGCCAGCAGGAATGCAACGATAATAACCATTACCGAAGCATAAATCATAGTATAACTGTTACTATTGGTATTCATATCTATTCGGTTTTAATGGTTAGACTTATTTAGCTGCCACACGTTTGGCACGGCGGTTGATGTTGCTCTGCACCACACAATAGTCAATGAGCGGGGCGAAGATGTTCATCAGCAGGATAGCGAGCATCATGCCCTCGGGATAACCCGGATTCAACACGCGGATGATGATAGCCATAGCACCGATAAGGAGGCCATAAATGTATTTGCCCGTCTCCGTACGAGCCGAAGTCACAGGGTCAGTAGCCATAAACACGGCACCGAAACAGAAACCACCCAGCACGAGGTGTTCGTACCAAGGCATGTGGGCTACGGCCGTGTCGGGACCTGCCACATTGAATATCCAAGCCATCAACGCGCCTCCCACGAATACGGAAAGCATCGTCTTCCAGCTTGCGATGCCTGTCCACAAAAGGATAACGGCACCGATAGCAATGGCTATCACGCTCGTCTCACCAATAGAACCCGGTATCAAGCCCGTCACCATGTCCCAAGAGAAATCCGGAGCCACAGGAGAAGTTTTGGCAATACCTAACGGGGTAGCCACGGTCAAACCATCCACCGTCTTACCCAAACCGAAGATTGAATCGCCCGATACCCATACGGCATCGCCAGACATCTTCGTAGGATAGGCAAAGAACAGGAAAGCACGGGTGATAAGAGCCACGTTGAACACGTTCATACCCGTACCACCGAAGACTTCTTTGGCAAATATTACAGAGAATGCGGTGGCGATGGCCAGCATCCACAAGGGGCAATCCACCGGCACAATCATCGGGATAAGAATACCTGATACGAGGAAACCTTCCTGAATCTCTTCCTTCTTCCATTGGGCCACTACAAACTCAATGCCCAAACCTACTACGTACGAAACGATAATCTTGGGCAATACGGCCAGGAAGCCATAAAAGAACATGGCCCAGAAACCGCCTTCGGCTCCCGTGGCCTGAAAATGTTGGTAGCCCACATTGTACATACCGAACAACAAAGCCGGTATCAACGCAATAACCACCATCGACATGATGCGTTTGCTATCGATGGCATCGTGAATGTGCGTTCCCGATTTCGAAGTGGTGTTGGGCACGAAGAGGAAAGTCTCGAAGCCGTCGAACACCGAACGAAACGCGTGGAATTTGCCGCCCTCTTCAAAGTTCGGCTTTATCTTGTCGAGATAATTTCTTAACGCTTTCATCTAACTTATATTACTATTATACATTATTATATATTATGCCATCTCCTTGCGAAGCATGTCCAGGCCCGCACGCACGATGCGTTGCACTTCCACCTTGGACGAGCATACAAACTCGCACAGGGCAAAATCCTCGGGAGCCACTTCGTAGATGCCCAAAGCTTCCATACGGTCTATGTCTCCCGCAATGATGGCCTTCACCAAATATTCCGGGAAAATATCCATCGGGAATACACGGTCGTACTCGTTGGACATAATCATGTGGCGTTCACCACCTTTTACACGAGCATCGAACACGTACTCTTTCTTCTTGCCCATCAACCAACTGAAGTAGGAATGGCTGGTGCTGAACTGATTGCAACGCGGGGCAATCCAACCGAGGAATTCATGCACCTCGTCCCCTTCGGGGATAACGGTCAGTTGGGAATGGAAAGCGCCCAGATAGCCATTGGCCTTCACTTGCTTGCCCGTCAGCACATTACCGCTGATGTAGCGCAAGTCTTTGCCCGTGGAGTTCACGTTAGCCTTGAACACGTCCGTCAGCAACGCGCCTACCATCAGCTTGCAATAAGCCGGGTCTTTCACCTCGCTACCCGTCAAAGCCACAGTACGTGTCAGGTCAATACGGCCCGTATTCATCAAACGACCGATGAAGATAACGGCCTCCGCACCGATGGTCCATACCGTTTCACCCTTCACTATCGGGGAGATGTGGTTAATCTGCACACCTACGTTTCCGGCGGGATGCGGACCGTCAAAAGCGGTAATAGTAACGTTCTTAGCCTGCGTCAGAGCGGCGGCTTTCTGCTTCACGCTTACATTCAGATAGGTCTTTGCCATCTTAGCCAAAGCATCCAATCCGGTCTGGAAATTGGCTTCCTCACCTTTCAGGGCGAACTCAAAGTCGGGGGCCAGCGGACTGGAATCGAAGGCAGAAACAAAAATCGCTTTCGGATCCACCGTTGGGTCGGCCACTACATCGTAGGGACGTTGGCGGATGAAAGCGAACAAACCGGCATTCAACAAAGCGTCCTTCACCTGCTGGGCGCTCATCTTGGACGGGTCCATTTTGCCGAACTCTTCGTAATCCTGCTCCTTGGCGGCTTCGATGACGATGTTCATCACCTTACGGCGTGCACCTCGTTCAACGCTTGTCACTACACCGCTCACGGGCGAAACAATCTTTAACTCTGGATGATTCTTGTCCACAAACAAGGGTCCTCCGGCCATCACATACTCCTGCTCTTTGACCACCACCTTGGGAGTCACCCCGTTAAAGTCATCGGGCACTATGGAGTAGAAGCCCGGCTCCTTTACGGAAATGTACTTTTCGGCGGCTTTGCCTTTGAGGTTGATGTCAAGGCCTTTGTGCAACTTAATTACATTTGCCATGTGTTGATTATCTATAAATTATGGTTCTTTAAATGCTGATTCCAATAATTCGCCCGCAAAGTTAATAAATAGTAATGTGAATACAGAAGAAAAATGAGACGAATTACGGAAAAAATTCCGCAATTCATTTCGTTAACGCGCACGATATAGAGGAAAAAGAAAGACTTTCTTTTAAAGAGCACATTTTTCAGCCCACATTTGCACTTTCTTTAAAAAATTCGTTAACTTCGTGCCCCGATAGGAACCATTCATTTTGCACAATAAAGGAACAGAACATGAATAACGAAGACAATAAACTCATCATCTACCAAGTATTTACCCGTTTGTTCGGCAACAACCACACACACCTTGTGTACAACGGGAGTCTGGCCGAAAACGGATGCGGGAAAATGGCCGACTTTACCGGCAAGGCATTGGATGAAATCAAGCGACTGGGCGCCACACACATCTGGTACACAGGCATCATAGAACATGCCACACAGACTGACTATCGCCGCTATGGCATCCGCCCCGACCATCCGTCTGTGGTAAAAGGCAAGGCTGGCTCACCCTACGCCATCAAGGATTATTATGATGTAGACCCGGATTTAGCCAAGGACGTGCCAGGACGTATGAAAGAATTCGAGAATCTGGTGCAACGCACCCATCGCGCAGGCCTGAAAGTTATCATAGACTTTGTGCCCAACCATGTGGCACGCCAATATCACTCAGACGCCCAGCCCGATGGCACCATTGGTTTGGGAGCCAATGATGACCCGCGGCAATCCTTCAGCCCGTATAATAACTTTTACTACATCCCCGACACGCCCCTGCAATGCCAGTTCGACATGAAGGGCAATGCCGATGAGCCTTACCAAGAAACGCCAGCCAAGGCTACAGGCAACAACCGCTTTGATGCCTACCCCAACATCAACGACTGGTATGAGACCATAAAACTAAATTATGGTGTGGATTACCTGAACGGAGGCACATGCCACTTCGAACCCGTGCCCGACACGTGGCACAAGATGCTGGACATCCTGCTCTTCTGGGCTTCGAAAGACATTGACGGATTCCGGTGCGACATGGCTGAAATGGTTCCCGTTGAGTTTTGGGAATGGGTCATCCCCCAAGTAAAAGCCGCACACCCCGACCTGATATTCATAGCCGAGGTATACAACCCGGGCGAATACCATAATTACCTCTTCCGGGGCAAGTTCGACTATCTATACGACAAGGTAGGACTCTACGATACATTGAAGGCCATTATGTTTGGCAATGAATCGGCCTCCGCAATATCTAGATGCTGGCAAAGTTTAGGGGGCATAGAAAAGCGAATGCTGAACTTCTTGGAGAATCATGACGAGCAACGCATCGCATCGGATTTCTTCACCGCATCTCCCCACAAAGCCATCCCTGCCCTCATCGTGTCGGCTTGCATGAACACCAACCCCATGATGATATACTTCGGACAGGAATTTGGCGAAATGGGCATGGACAGCGAAGGCTTCAGCGGACGAGACGGGCGCACCACCATCTTCGACTATTGGGCCGTAGACACCATCCGGCGCTGGAGAAACGGAGGGAAGTTTGACGGGAAGTTCCTGACCGAGCACGAGAAACATCTATATGCCATTTACCAGCGCGTGCTGACTCTCTGCCGTGAGGAAAAAACAATTGCCTGGGGAGACTTCTTCGACCTAATGTATGCCAACCTAGGCGGATGGCGATTCAACGAACACCGCCAATACACCTTCCTGCGCAAATATGAGAATGAGCTGCTGCTCATAGTGGTTAACTTCGACAACATGCCCGTCAACGTAGGTGTCAACATTCCCCTGCACGCCTTCGAATACCTGCATCTGCCTCACTTGTCCCACGCACAAGCCACGGACCTGCTAAGCGGGAAAACGGAAACCATCAACCTGCTTCCCGATAAGCCCGCTGAGACATCAATAGAAGGTTATAGCGGGAAGATGCTGAAAGTAACCTGGAAATAGGAGAACGATCATTCGCCCTTATCCCCCGCCTCTACAATCTCCCTCAACCGAATTAAACGGGTGATGGAAGAATTGTAAAAGGGGTCGGGATAATGGTCCTCAATGTCATACAAGTTAGCCTCCACATACAGCTTCATATCGTAAATGTACTCCGCCTCACTCAATTTTGCCTCTTTAGGAAGGTTAGCATGCGTGGCCCAATCCACGAGGTCACGCACGGTTTGTTCATCATATTCATTTTCCTTCGCCATCGTTTTAGTATTCTCTTTTGCCTTCATATACGTGTTTATTTATATATTCCGAGTGGCAAAGATAAGACAATATAGCCAACTTTTAACCGATATTTCATTTTTTTCCCACACATATTCGTAGTTTAGAAATTTTATTCGTAAGTTTGTGAGTTGATAAACGCAGATTATACTAACTTAAAACATTTGGATTATGATAATTGACAGACTGGAAAACATCGAGAAATACGCTTCGCTGAACCCGCTGTTCGCGCAAGCCGTAGAGTTCCTCAAGTCACATGACCTGAAGACATTGGAACTAGGTAAAACCGAGTTGAAAAGGAAAGACCTGTTGGTGAACGTAACCGAAACTAAGCCCAAGACGAAGGAACAGGCCCGTATCGAAACACATCGGGATTTTATCGACATCCAGATTCCGGTTTCGGGCGTGGAACTGATGGGATACACACCTGCCTGCGACTGCAAGCCCGCCGACGCTCCCTACAATGCAGAGAAAGACATCACTTTCTTCGAGGGATTGGCCGATAGCTACATTGAAGTGAAACCGGGCATGTTTGCCATCTTCTTCCCGCAAGACGGACACGCGCCGGGCGTTACTCCCGATGGAGTAAAGAAAGTAATTGTGAAAGTGAAAGCATAAAACACTAATAAAACATTATCCGTTATGGAAACACTGAATCTGATTAAAAATGATCCGTGGCTGGAGCCATACGCCAACGCCATCAACGGACGCCATCAGCATGCCATTGACAAGGAAGCCGAACTGACAAACAAAGGGAAAAAGACGTTATCCGACTTTGCCACAGGTTACTTGTACTTCGGCCTGCACCGCACCGACACAGGATGGGTGTTCCGCGAATGGGCTCCCAACGCTACTCAAATTTTCCTCATCGGAACCTTCAACAACTGGAAGGAAGAAAAGAAATACAGCCTGAAGAAGAAAGCCAACGGCAATTGGGAACTGAAACTCCCCGCCGATGCCTTGAAGCATGGCGACCTCTACAAGCTGAAAGTGTATTGGGAAGGCGGATGCGGTGAGCGCATCCCGGCATGGGCTACACGCGTCGTGCAAGATGACCAGACGAAGATATTCAGCGCGCAAGTATGGGATCCCGCCAAGCCTTACAAAATGAAAAAGCGCGTTTTCAAGCCTTCTACCGACCCCTTGCTGATTTACGAATGCCACATCGGCATGGCCCAGCAGGAAGAGAAGGTAGGCACCTACCGCGAGTTTCAGGAAAACGTCCTGCCCCGCATCGTAAAAGACGGATACAACTGCATCCAGATTATGGCTATTCAGGAGCATCCTTACTATGGCAGTTTCGGCTACCATGTGTCGAGCTTTTTTGCCGCCTCATCCCGTTTCGGCACACCGGACGAATTGAAAGAACTCATCGACACGGCACACAGCATGGGACTGGCTGTCATTATGGACATCGTACACTCGCACGCCGTGAAGAATGAAGTAGAAGGCTTGGGAAACTTTGCCGGCGACCCCAACCAATATTTCTATCCGGGCGACCGTCATGAACATCCGGCGTGGGATTCGCTATGTTTCGACTATGGCAAGAATGAAGTGCTTCATTTCCTCCTTTCCAATTGCAAATATTGGCTGGAAGAGTACCACTTCGACGGATTCCGCTTTGACGGCGTTACCTCCATGCTTTACTATAGCCACGGATTGGGCGAAGCTTTCTGCAACTACAATGACTACTTCAACGGGCATCAGGATGATAACGCCATCTGCTATCTGACGCTAGCCAACCGTCTGATACACCAAGTCAATCCGCGTGCCATCACCATCGCTGAGGAAGTTTCGGGCATGCCTGGCCTGGCTGCTAAGTATGAGGACGGAGGATACGGGTTTGACTACCGCATGGCTATGAACATCCCTGACTACTGGATAAAGACTATCAAGGAAAAGATAGACGAAGACTGGAAGCCCTCAAGCATGTTCTGGGAAGTAACCAACCGGCGCAAAGATGAGAAAACCATCTCCTACACCGAAAGCCATGACCAGGCATTAGTAGGCGACAAGACCATCATTTTCCGCCTGATAGACGCCGACATGTATTGGCACATGCAGAAAGGAGATGAGAACTACATAGTGCGCCGAGGTATAGCCTTACACAAAATGATACGCCTGCTCACAGCCACCACCATCAACGGAGGCTACCTGAACTTCATGGGCAATGAATTCGGGCACCCTGAATGGATAGACTTCCCGCGTGAGGGCAATGGCTGGTCGTGCAAGTATGCCCGCCGCCAATGGAACCTGGTGGACAACAAGAACCTGGCCTACCACTATTTGGGCGACTTCGATGCCGAGATGCTGAAAGTTATTAAGAGCGTCAAGAATTTCCAAGCCACGAACATTCAGGAGATATGGCACAATGACGGTGACCAAATCCTGGCCTACATGCGCAAAGACTTGGTATTCGTATTCAATTTCAATCCTAAGCAGTCATTCACCGATTATGGTTTCTTAGTGCCTCCCGGATGCTATGAAGTCATTCTCGACACGGATAGTCCCGCCTACGGAGGATACGGTTTCAATGACGACAGCGTGAAGCACTTCACCATCCCCGACCCGCTCTATAAAAAAGAGAAGAAGGAATGGATGAAGCTCTATATACCCGCACGTACGGCGATGGTATTGAAGCGCTGCAAATAAAAAGGCATAGGAAATACCCACTAAAAACAGGCTGTATCTAAGATAAATTAGGTACAGCCTTTCTTTTATATATCCTTCAACAAATTCGGTCAACAAGTTTAATGCTATAAATGTTGCATATCCTGTCACGGATGATACATGTAACATCCCTAACAGCGTATGCAACAAATCTTTTATCTGGACTAAAAACAAGCGTCTATATTTGTGGCACAATAAAAAAACAAATGTTCAACCATCTATTAATTATTCACATACCATGAAAAAAGGTATAAGAAGCCATTTGGCATGTCAGCGTATGGCCACAGCCCTGTTGATGCTGGGCTTGGCGTGGGGAAACAGTTTCGCACAGGAGCAGCAAGATGCTTCACAAACGGAAGGTTCAAGTAAGGAAGAAAGCAACCGCAACGTCATGCTGAACGCGGCAAGTGCCAACGGTCCGCGCGAGATTCAGATAGGATTGCCTTCGGCGGACGTCAATGTATTGGAGAACGGAATTCCCGTCACTTATGCGACCAATCCTCATAGTGTCAACTCACTGTGGAGAGCCGATGCCAGTCTGAGCCATGTGGGGCTGCTGAAGATTTCGGAGACAGCCATCACGACCGGAAACATCGGCTATGCGGTCAATTCGTTCACTCAATTAGGACAAAAGGGATTTCAAGGCACCTTAAACTACAAAAGCAACCATTTCGGCATGCAGGAGTTTTCGCTGAACCTGAACGGTGAAATAGCCCGTGACTGGTACTACAGCGGAAGCCTCTACCAGGACTTCGACCCGGGAACGTTCAAGATACGTTCAACTCCTTTCCAAGACCGCACACAAATCTATAAATTCGCCCTCACCAAACGTTACAACGAAGGCCGGGGCGAACTGACTGCCATGTACCATTACAGCAACAGCCATCCGGTGTATAACTACGCCACCCAGTCGGCCCCGTTCATCTATGTAGGCGACGGAAGTGTGAAAGAATTCGGTGACTTTGCTTTGGGTACCACCTCCTACCTGCCTGTAGACAACGAGATGGTGTACCGTGATATGCGTACGGGGGAAATGCATAAGACGAACCTTTACGACGCCACCCAAAACAAAGGCAGCGAGTTTTCCTTGATGAATACCTACAAATGGGACAACGGATTGGAATGGAAAGCCTTGATGAAATACGACCACGCCACCGGTTCGGTGGTTTACCAGACGCCCATGTCGCTCGACCAAAACGCGGCGGGCATCCGTTACTTGTATGAAGCCGAAGACGGCAGCATGCAACCTTATAATGGAGAATATGTACAGAGCCGCATGTCGTGCCTCAACCGGGGATTTATTGACGAGTTTATGTTCACAACGGAGCTCTCCAAGCAATTAGACAACGGTACTTGGCGATTAGGACTGAACGAATGGTACTATGACATCGACTATACCTCGAACACCACGATGTACGACCAATCCGTACCTTCGGACGGTAGTTATCCGGTGCGGCTTTACAATGCCGATTATGCTACCTACGCCCAACGCACCTACGGCGCAAACGGCTATTACTATGATTTCAACAAGAATGCGTCGGAGTATTACAAAGGCCACGAGAACAAGATTGCCCTTTACTTCACCCACGACTGGAACATCACGGACGAATTGAATGTGTACTACGGCGCACGATTGGAATACCAAGCCTTGCGGGGAGAGAACGCGGCCGTGCGTAACGCCGAAGGAGACTATGTGGGGCGCTTTGCCAACTATTACTTAGGAGCTACCGCACCGGACGGCACACGGATAGCCTCCACACCCATTGAATACGATTGGTTCAATTATGCTTTCAGCGCCGCCACCACGTACAAGCTGACGGACCAATTCGGCTTTACCGGCGACTTCACCTACATCACCCAACATCCGCGTATCGAGAACTTTGCCCCCGCCACGCTGCCCAACACGGATAAAGTGTCAGTGCCTTTGGGACGTGCCGGTATCTACTACAACAACTCGTGGCTGAGCTTGACTTCACTGTTCTCGTACATCTCGAAGACGAACAACAACTCTACGCTGAACCTGCAACACCAGACGGCCGGAGGCAATGAAATTCTGGCCGCACCGTTGACCTATGACATCAAGACCTTGGGATGGACAACCGACATCATGGCCCATCCGTTCAAAGGCTTCGACCTTCACTTCCTCTTCACCTATCAGAAACCTACTTATAAGAAGTACGAAACCAGCGTCACCTTCTCCGACGGTTATGTGGGACAAATCAACGCTACGGGCAACATCGTGGCCGAAATACCGCAAGTCATCGTAGAGATTGACCCCAGCTACATGATTACAAAGGATCTGAAGGTATGGACCAGCTTCCGTTACTTCAGCAAGACGTATGCCAACATCAACGATGCCTATTACTTCAACGGACGCTGGGAAACCTTTGGCGGGGTGAACTGGCAACTGAACGACAAGCTATCCTTGGGCTGCACCGTGGTCAACTTCCTGAATCAGACCGGAGCGAAAGGAAGTATCGCCGGAGCGGAACTCATCGAGAAAGAGGATGCCGACCAATATGCCGGACACGTCATGGCAGGAAGCTACATCCGCCCTTTCACCGTAGAATTTTCGGCAAGTTTGAAATTTTAATGATAAAAAGAACTATATTTGAACACTCATAAATAACATCAACCATGAAAAGGAATCTTATACACTCCGTATTAGCCACTGCATTCATCGCAGGAGTCACTGCCTGCCAGACCACCAGCAACAAACTGACGTTGGAGCACCAAGGCGACACACTGACCGTCGTACACATCGACCATCCTGCCAAATACCTCATCCTGCCCATTCAGGAAACAAGCAACGAAGCCAAAGTGCGCCTCGAAACGGGCAGTGCGGCAGATTGTGCCATGGACGTGCGCTTGGCCGTAGACAGCATTGACTACTATGTGCCTTTCGCGTTGAACGGACAAAACACCGTCACCATCCGACGCATCGGTGCCAATGCCCTTTGTTGGGACAGCATCCGCCTGAGCGATACGTTCGACACTGCCAACCGCGACTATTACCGTCCCGTCTATCACCACACGCCGCTCTACGGCTGGATGAACGACCCAAACGGCATGGTCTACAAAGACGGTGAGTATCACTTGTACTTCCAATACAATCCCTACGGATCCAAATGGGGGAACATGCACTGGGGACACTCCGTCAGCCGCGATCTCATTCACTGGGAACATCTCGACCCAGCCATTGCCCGCGACACCTTGGGGCACATCTTCTCCGGCAGCACCGTAGTGGACAAAACCAACACCGCCGGATACGGAGCCAATACAATGATAGCCCTCTACACCTCGGCCAGCGACGAATACGGACAGATACAATGCATGGCTTATAGCACCGACAACGGACGCACCTATACTAAATATGAAAAGAACCCCATCCTGACTCCGTTCGACGGGCTGAAAGACTTCCGCGACCCGAAAGTGTTCTGGTACGAACCGGACAAGAAATGGATTATGATTGTCTCAGCCGACAAGAACATGCGCTTCTACTCGTCCACCGACCTAAAAGAGTGGACATACCTCAGCCAGTTTGGCGAAGGCTACGGTGCGCAACCCAACCAGTTTGAGTGTCCCGACTTCATCCAACTCCCCGTGGACGGTGACAAGAACAACATGAAGTGGGTGATGATAGTCAACATCAACCCCGGTTGCATGTTCGGCGGCAGCGCTACGGAATATTTCGTGGGGACGTTCGACGGCAAGGAATTCAAGTGCGACACCAAGCCTCAGGTTACCAAGTGGCTGGATTATGGCAAGGACCATTATGCCGCCGTGTGCATCTCCAATACTGGCGACCGCACCATCGCCCTGCCATGGATGAGCAACTGGCAATACGCCAACATCACTCCTATCAAGCAATACCGTGGAGCCAACGGCCTGCCCCGAGAACTGTCACTCTACACCAAGGACGGACAGACTTATGTAGCGGCCAATGTCGTTCCCGAAGCCCAAGCTTTGCGCAAGGAAAGCCGCACAGTAGACAATTTCAGTTTGACTGATGAGTACAACGTAAAGCAAGTAACCGATGGACAGAACTGCGCCATCGAGTTGGAAATGGACATCACGCCAAGCACTGCACAAACTGTAGGCTTTGACCTAATGAACGCCAAAGGCGAGAAAGTGAAAATCTATCTGGACATGCAGCAAAAGCGTATCGTCATGGACCGTACCGAAAGCGGCATCGTCGAGCTGGCAGGTCCCAACAAAGGCAACTATGACGTACACGTGAAGGAGACTGACGACCACCGCAAGACGCTCTCCGTCAATTACCAAAATGACTTTGCGCTCGGCACCTGGGCACCACTGTCCCTGTGTGAGGGTAAGACCTATCACTTGGACATCTTCGTCGATAAATGCTCGGTAGAAATGTTCGTAGACGGGGGACGCATTGCCATGACCAACTTGGTTTTCCCCACCGAAGTGTACGACAGCCTCCGCTTCTTTGCCGAAGGCGGCGAAGCCCAAGTAACCCACTTGAATATTCACCAATTAGGATTATAAAAGTACCATGAAACATTCATTGCTATTTACACTGCTTATCGGTATGACACTTATCTGCCAAAGCGCCAACGGAGCGGAGCGAAAGCTTATCCGCATCTCTACCAATCAGACAGACCTTATCCTGCAAGTGGGTGAGAACGGTCGGTTGTATCAAAGTTATTTCGGGGAAAGGCTATTGCACGATGCCGACCTCGAAGCCCTGTCGTGGGACGTTCACGCCGCCTCGGACGGCAGTGTGAGCCGGCGAGGCTGGGAAGTGTACAGCGGCTCGGGCAACGAAGACTTCTTCGAACCTGCCATCGCCATCACCCACAACGACGGCAATCCATCCACGTGGCTCTACTATGTGTCGTCCACACAACAGCCTATAGACGGCGGCACACAGACGGACATCACCTTGCGCGACGACCAATACCCCGTGGAAGTCATCCTGCACTACGTGGCCTACGCCGAGGAGAACGTCATCAAGACCTGGAGCGAAATACGCCACCACGAGAAGAAACCCATCCAGCTATCGACATACGCATCCACCATGCTCTACTTCTGTAGAAACAGTTACTACCTGACGGAATTCAGCAGCGACTGGGCCAAGGAAGCGCAGATGAGCTGTCAGCAACTACAACCTGGCAAGAAGATACTGGACACCAAGCTGGGAAGCCGCGCCGCCATGCACATGCATCCGTTCTTCATGGTAGGCTTGGACCAACCGGCGCAGGAGCGACAGGGCGAAGTGCTGATGGGTACCTTAGGATGGACGGGCAACTTCCGCTTCACCTTCGAGGTGGACAACGTAGGCAATCTGCGTATCATCCCCGCCATCAATCCCTATGCTTCCATCTACACTCTACAGCCGGACGAAACGTTCACCACCCCTGAGTTTATCTTCACCCTCAGCACCCAAGGCACGGGGCAAGGCAGCCGCAACCTGCACGACTGGGCACGCCGCTATCAGCTGAAGGACGGCACGGGCGACCGCATGACGCTGCTGAACAACTGGGAAAACACCGCCTTCAACTTCGACCAAGACATGCTGTCCGAACTCATGAAGGAAGCCAAGGACTTAGGCGTAGACATGTTCCTGCTGGACGACGGATGGTTCGGCAACAAGCATCCGCGCAACAACGACCGTGCGGGACTGGGCGACTGGGACGTCAACCACTCGAAGCTGCCCGGAGGCATCGCCGCCCTGACCCAAGCCGCCCATGAAGCCGGCGTGAAGTTCGGCATCTGGATAGAACCGGAGATGGTCAACCCCAAGAGCGAACTCTACGAGCAACACCCCGACTGGGCTATACACTACCCCAACCGCACGACCTATTACTACCGCAACCAGCTGGTACTGGACCTGAGCAACCCCGCCGTGCAGGACTACGTCTACAGCATAGTGGACAAGCTGCTGACAGACAATCCCGGCATCGCCTACTTCAAGTGGGACTGCAACAGCCCCATCACCAACATCTACTCCCCCTACCTGAAGGAGCGGCAAGGCCAGCTGTACATCGACCACGTGCGAGGCGTGTACAACGTCATGCGCCGCGTCAGGGAGAACCACCCCGACACGCCCATGATGCTCTGCTCCGGCGGCGGCGCGCGCTGCGACTACGAAGCGCTGAAGTACTTCACCGAGTTCTGGTGCAGCGACAACACCGACCCCGTAGAACGCCTCTACATCCAATGGGGATTCTCCCACTTCTTCCCCGCCAAAGCCATGTGCGCCCACGTAACGAGTTGGAACAAGACAGCCTCCGTCAAGTTCCGCACCGACGTAGCCTCCATGTGCAAGCTGGGCTTCGACATCGGCCTGAAGGAGCTATCCGCCGAGGAGCTGGAGTACTGTCGTCAGGCCGTCGTCAATTGGAACCGCCTGAAGCCCGCCATCCTACACGGCACGCAATACCGATTGGTATCTCCCTACGAGGGAAACCATACGGCCGTGAACTACGTAGACGCCTCGCGGGACAAGGCCGTGCTCTTCGCCTACGACATCCATCCCCGCTACCAGGAGAAGCTGCTTCCCGTCAAGGTGCAGGGCTTAGATGCTGACAAGCTCTATAAGGTGGAGGAAATCAACCTGATGCCCGGCGTAGAATCTCGCCTGACGGCACATGGCAAAGTGTTCAGCGGCGACTACCTGATGAAGGTCGGCCTGAACGTATTCAGCGCCCAGTCCCTGACGAGCCACGTGGTGGAACTGACTGCCGTACAGCCCTGACGCCACCGTCCGTACCTCCCCTACGGAGACATACGAAAGTCCCCTCCGGAGACATTATAATGTGTCGACCCGACAGATTATAATGTGTCGATGCGAGAGATTATAATGTGTCTGCCCGACAGATTATAATGTCTCCAGAGGGGAGATTATACGGTGCCGAGAGGAGACTGTAAGGAGTATCTTTTTGTGAACTTAGTGTGTATATACCAACCATGACCGACAATACAAAAATGAAATACGGTAAGCTCATCCCCGTGATGCTGTGCTTCTTCGCGATGGGCTTCGTAGACTTGGTGGGCATCGCCTCCAACTACGTCAAGGCCGACTTGGGGCTGAGCGACTCCGAGGCCAACATCTTCCCCTCGCTCGTGTTCTTTTGGTTCCTCATCTTCAGTGTGCCTACGGGCGTGCTGATGAACCGCATCGGGCGGAAAAGGACGGTGCTATTAAGCCTCGTTGTGACCGCCCTGTCTCTGCTGCTGCCCCTCTTCGGCGACAGCTACGGGCTGATGCTGTGCTCGTTCTCCCTGTTGGGCATTGGCAACGCCTTGATGCAAACGTCGTTGAACCCGCTCTTGTCCAACATCATCAGTGGCGACCGCTTGGCAAGTTCCCTGACCTTCGGGCAGTTTGTGAAGGCCATCGCCTCCTTCCTGGCTCCCTACATCGCCATGTGGGGTGCCACGCAGGCCATCCCGACCTTCGGCTTGGAGTGGCGTGTGCTGTTCCCCGTCTATATGGTGATAGCCGTGCTTGCCATCTTGTGGCTGGGTGTCACGCCCATTGAGGAAGAACAGCCCGACCGCGCTTCCGGCTTTGCCGAGTGCTTCCGGCTGTTGGGTAAGCCGTTCATCCTGCTCTGCTTTCTGGGCATCATGTGTCACGTAGGTATTGATGTAGGCACCAACACTACCGCTCCTAAGCTGCTGATGGAGAAGTTGGGCATGACGCTTGATGAAGCTTCGTGGGCCACCAGCCTCTACTTCATCTTCCGCACCATCGGCTGCTTCAGCGGCGCCTTCATCCTGCAAAGGGCCAATGCCCGAAAGTTCTTCGCCCTCAGCGTAGCCTGCATGTTGGTAGCCATGATAGGACTGCTTGCCTCGGACGTACACTACATTATATATATATGTATAGCACTGATAGGCTTCGGCAACAGCAACGTGTTCTCCATCATCTTCTCGCAAGCCCTGCTGGCGGTGCCCGAGAAGAAGAACGAAGTGTCCGGCCTGATGATTATGGGCCTGTTCGGCGGTACGGTCTTCCCCCTGCTGATGGGCTTCGCCGGCGATGCCATGGGGCAGAGCGGTGCCGTGGGCGTGATGCTGATAGGCGTTTTGTATCTAATTTTCTATACACCGCGCATCCGGCGCCCGATGGCGGCATAAACCATCGTAGCCCGTCCGGACATGCCCCAGAAGGCATTCTGAAGGGGGTGCCGGAGGGTTGGACATCAGACGCCGTTTAATGTAGGATCAAACGGCGTTTGATGTAGGAACAAACGGCGTCTATTGTCAGACGAAACAGTGGAAGAAGAAACAACAATAGTAATCTGTAAAATATATTCACCATGAACAACTATGTAGTAGGAATGGGCGAAGCACTGTGGGACGTGCTGCCCGAAGGAAAGAAACTGGGCGGTGCACCCGCCAACTTTGCATACCATGTATCGCAATTCGGATTGGAGAGCCGGGTAGTCAGTGCCGTGGGCGATGACAAGCTGGGAAAAGAGATATTGGACAACTTCCGTGAAAAAGAACTGAACGGGATAGTAGAAACAGTGCCCTACCCCACAGGCACCGTGCAAGTGACGTTGGACGATGTGGGCGTACCCTGCTATGACATCAAGGAAGGCGTGGCGTGGGACAACATTCCCTATACCGATGCCTTGGAAGAACTGGCCCGTCAGACACGCGCCGTATGCTTCGGCTCGCTGGCGCAACGCAGCGTGGTGTCCCGGCAGACCATCGGCCGCTTCCTCGACGCCATGCCCGACACGCCGGACACGCTGAAGATATTCGACATCAACCTGCGTCAGAATTTCTATACCAAGGAAGTCTTGTGCGACTCCATGCGCCGCTGCAACATCCTGAAGATAAACGATGAAGAACTGGTCACCGTCAGCCGCATGTTCGGCTATCCCGGCATCGACCTGCAAGACAAGTGCTGGATATTATTAGGCAAATACAATTTAAAGATGCTCATCCTGACGTGCGGTGTCAACGGCAGCTACGTATTCACACCCGGATGCGTATCGTTTGTAGAGACGCCCCGCGTGCAAGTGGCCGACACCGTAGGCGCAGGCGATTCCTTCACCGCCGCCTTTGTCTCCGCCATCCTCAAGGGCAAGACGGTGAACGAAGCCCATCGGCTGGCTGTAAACACGTCGGCCTTTGTCTGCACGCAACAGGGAGCTATGCCCGTGCTGCCCGATTCGTTGCGGGAAAGGTTGATGTAAACAAGCAGATGCAGAGGCACAAGAGAAATCCATCCACGTTTTCCATGCCTCTGCATCCATCAAAACAAGATTTTCAGTAGGGTTTCATTGAGTTTTATCTTTAATCACTACATTTGCAAAACTAAAGATACAACCATGGAACTAAATGATAAGATTGTGATTTACAAGACCGCCGACGGACAAACCTCCATCGACGTCAAGTTAGAGCATGACACAGTATGGCTTTCACAAGCACAAATGGCTGAACTGTTTCAAAAAGATCAGTCCGTCATTGCGCGCCACATTTCTAATGTTTTTAAAGAAGGGGAACTAGAACAGAATAGTAATATGCAAATTTTGCATAATACTTTCTCTAAATACAAACCGACAAAAATCTATAGCTTAGATGTCATCATCTCAGTAGGTTATCGTGTAAAGAGCCAACGCGGCACGCAATTCCGCATTTGGGCTAACCGTATCCTAAAAGACTATCTGGTAAAAGGTTATGCCATAAACAAAACATTGACCGAACAACACTACACGGAATTAAAGCAACTGATCGGAGTATTGGGTCGGACGATTCAATCACAAGAAACGTTAACTTCCAACGATGCGCTCAACCTTATAGAAGTTGTATCCAACTACGCATACGCGCTTGACACGTTAGACAAATATGATTATCAACAATTAGCCGTAGAGCAAACCACAAATGAAGAGAAGTTCCATGCCACCTACGAAGGAGCTATGCAAGCCATCGCGGAGTTGAAAACAAAGTTTGGCGGAAGCCAATGGTTCGCCAATGAAAAAGATGATTCTTTCAAAAGCTCCATAGGACAGATATACCAGACTTTTGGAGGACAGGACCTCTATCCGTCTGTGGAAGAGAAAGCCGCCATGTTACTTTACCTGGTGACAAAAAACCATTCGTTCAGCGATGGCAACAAACGTATTGCCGCAACACTTTTCTTGTGGTTCATGGCAGGTAACGGCATTCTCTATAATCCGAATGGGAGCAAACGCATTGCGGACAACACTCTCGTCGCCCTTACACTGATGATTGCCGAAAGCCGAACAGAAGAAAAAGATGTAATGGTGAAAGTTGTCGTGAACTTGATAAACAAGAACAATTATGAATAAGAAAAGAATGAAACAACGTTCCATACTCGTCATCCTGACATCATTTATACTATCACTATCCGGTTGCCATACCCAAAGTGAAAATTACCTCATCGGCGTATCCCAATGCAGCGACGACGACTGGCGCACCCAGCTTAACAAGGAAATCCTGCGTGAAGCGCAGTTCTATCCGGGCGTACGGGTAGAGATACGTGCCGCCAACGATGATAACGACCGCCAGATACGGGACATCGAGGAACTCATCGGCATGGGCATCGACCTGCTGATAGTCTCACCCAACGTAGTGGACGATGTCAGCCCGGCCATTGAGAAAGCCTACCAAAAGGGCATCCCGGTCGTATTGATAGACCGCCGCACACGCTCGGAACAATGCACGGCCTTCGTGGGAGCGGACAACTACGACATAGGGCAACGAGCAGGCAGCTATATCGCCAATCGTTTGGAAGGTCATGGAAAGATAGTGGAAGTAAGAGGCCTCGCCACTTCTACGCCCGACACAGAACGCCATCGCGGCCTGATGGAGGTATTAAAGAATTATACTGATATTGAGATAATAGACAGCATCGATGCGGGATGGTTTGAGCCGAAAGCGGAACAACTATTCGATTCTTTGTTGACCTGCCATCCCCACATTGACTTAGTGTTTTGCTACAACGACCGCATGGCCGCAGGCGCTTACCGTGCCGCCGTACGTCACCAACGGGAAAAGGGAATGTTGTTCATCGGTGTAGACGCCCTCTATGGCGAAGGCAAAGGCGTGGATATGGTGTCGAAGGGACAGTTGGACGCCACTTTTATCTATCCCACCGGCGGTGACAAAGTGATGGAGGTGGCCATGAACATCCTGCAAGGAAAAGAATTTGAGAAAGAGAACATCCTGTCTACGGCACTGGTAAACAAAACCAATGCCCGCATCATGCAGATGCAGACCCAGCAAATCAATGCCTTGGACGGAAAGATTGAAACACTGAACAGCCGTCTCGATGTGTTCCTCACCCGCTACTCCACCCAGCGCATGTTGCTCTACGCCTGCATCCTGATTATCGCATTGACCATCGGATTGCTCATCATGGCGGTACGCGCCTTTTGGACAAAGGTCCGTCTGAATGAAGAACTATCACGTCAAAAGCAGCAACTGGAAAAGCAGCGCGACCAGCTCATCGAACTGTCCAAGCAACTGGAGAAAGCCACTCATGCCAAACTGACTTTCTTCACCAACGTGTCCCACGACTTCCGCACACCGCTGACGCTCATCGCCGACCCTGTGAACCAACTAAGCCAAAGCACACATCTGGACGAGCGTGAACATTTCCTGCTGAACATTGTGCACAAGAATGTCACCGTCCTGCTTCGTCTGGTCAACCAGATATTGGATTTCCGTAAATACGAGGCCGGCAAACTGGACCTGCGTCTGTCCCAATTCGACTTGTCTGCCTCCCTGCACGAATGGACCGACGCTTTCCGCACCTTAGCTTATCAGAAACACATCCGCTTCGGCCTGCATACACCGGAAGCGACAGATAACGGGAACCTCGTCACCGCCGATGCCGAGAAGATGGAGCGCATCGTGTACAACCTGCTGTCCAATGCCTTTAAGTTCACGCCGGAAGCGGGAAGCGTCCAAGTCGACCTCTCTTTCTTCACACAAGATGATGCTCCGTGGCTCCGCCTGCAAGTGGCCGACACTGGCGTCGGTATGCCCGCCGAACACGTACAGCACATTTTCGAGAACTTTTACCAGATAGACGTGCATCACGCCGGTTCGGGCATCGGACTGGCTTTGGTCAAAGCGTTCGTAGAGATGCACCACGGCACCATCCGTGTAGACAGCACGGAAGGCAAAGGGACGACCTTCACCATCGAAATGCCTGCCTTCCGGCAAGCTGCCCCGACCCATGCTCCCGCTCTCCGCAAGGCATTGCCTCCGATGAAAGAAGGCGCCCTTGCAGAGGCCACGCAAGGCACTGCACAAGTACACACTCCCTCCTCGGAAAACGATGGACGCGAAACCGTCCTTATTGTGGATGACAACCGAGACATACGCGACTATGTACGCTCGGTGCTGGAAGGGCAGTATAATGTCATCGAAGCAGCGGATGGCAAGGAAGGACTCAGTCAAGCCATGAAATACGTACCCGACGCCATCATCTGCGACGTCATGATGCCCGTCATGGACGGCATGGAGTGTTGCCGACGCCTGAAATCGGAATTGCAAACCTCACACATCCCTGTGATGATGCTCACCGCCTACGCCATGGACGAACAGAAGATAAAGGGCTACGAGTGTGGTGCCGACTCGTACATCGCCAAACCTTTCAGCGCGGCATTGCTCACCACCCGTCTGCGTAATCTGATAGAAAACCGCCACCGCCTGCAACAAGCCTTCAGCAACGGTTCGCTGAACACCGACCACAAGACCCCGCTGGCGGACATCGACAAAGGCTTCTTAGAGAAGTTGCAAGACCTCATCGGACAACGCCTCGCCGACCCCGACCTCAGCGTGGAGCAACTGGGTGAGGACATCGGCCTGAGCCGCGTGCAACTCTACCGCAAGACCAAAGCCCTGAGCGGCTATTCGCCCAACGAGCTGGTGCGCATCGCCCGGTTGAAGCGTGCCGCCTCCCTGCTGGCGTCCACGGAAAAGACCATTGCGGAAATAACATACGAAGTAGGCTTCACTTCGCCTTCCTATTTCACTAAATGTTATAAGGACTATTTTGGAGAAAGCCCCACGGAATATCTCAAGCGGAAGAAGTAAACCACACTGACTCTCTAAAGCTTTTACACAATAAGCCCCTGTTTCAATTAAACCGAAGCAAAATTAAGAACAGGAGCTAATATTTATCAGAGACTGCGTCCCTTAAACACGCGACTCTTGTGCAGCGGAAGGATGACACCACTCAAGGTCAAGCGGTTGGAACTGAAATTGGGCAGAATATTAACCGTAGCTTCATTGCTCCCGGCATAAAGAGTTATGTCCACACGGGCTGATATACCGCTGCCCATCACGCTGAGAGAAAGCATGACGTTTCCCTTCTTGTCCGTCCGCAGGTCATACTTGGAGAATTGACCGTCCACGGTTACACCTCCCAGTCCGTTAAGTCCGCTTATGGGAATATTAAAAGCCACTTGCACCGTAGCTTTATCATCTTGCACCGACACGAAGTTAGTGTTGGACGTCACGTATGCAGTCTGTCCATACTTAAAGATAACCTTGTCTGCCTCCAACGTAAAAGCACGATCATTGAGTGCCTGTACGGCTTCAGCGTATTGCAGGCTGTCTATACGTTCTTGCAAAGCTTTCTTTTCGGCTTTCGTCAAGTCCCTTTCTTCTTGAGCTGCGGCGCTTCCTGCCATCACGAGCAGAAACAACGTCAATAAGATACTAAATCTTTTCATACACATCTGTTTTTAGTAATTATAAAATAGTGGGACTACAACCTCTCACGCATAGTCCCTTTCACAAAGATAATGATTCTGAGCAACTTTTACTGCTTCCACTTTGATTAATTATGCTTAATTACGACAACTCTTCATATTATATAAGGAAATCCCCGCCTTCGCGATGTCTCATCGGGAGGACGGGGATCTTTTTACCTTCCATAAAAAGTGGTTACGTAATTATGACTAACTAATTCATTCAAATCTGACGATGCAAAGATACGGCATCGGAGGCATTGCCGCAATCGCATAAATTAGGTATTTGCATGAAAGATTCTCATTAGGAATAGGTAGAACAGTATTTTTCCGGGTATTTTTGTTGGTCTTGATAATATATACCCGTTGGCGGAATTAATTTAGTGCGTACTTAATTCTGCCAATAGGTTTGTTATTAATATAGTTGGCGTATTGCG
>CALUOR010000018.1 GCA_944322285.1 uncultured Bacteroides sp. | reverse complement strand
GACGCTTCTTCTTTTCCATAATAGAAACACATTTAGTTATTACTTATAAATGTGTCTACCTATGTCAGTATAAGACAAGTCTTTATTAAAGAGCCCGGCATACAATGAGAACGCCCCATGCAGGTTATTCGTTCACTGCATGGGGCGTTATTTGTCAGACATCCGCCGAGGGCATCACGCTTATTTCGCAGGGGCTTTGTCTTTGAGTGCTTTCTCCACAGTCTTCACCATGTTTTCCCCACGCAAGTTGCGCTTCAGAATGGTGCCGTCCGGTGCTATCAGCATGATGTGCGGAATCCCGTCTATGCCATATAACTTCTGCATGGCTTCGCGGGCTACTATCTGCGGCCATGCTATTCCATGTTCCTTCAAGGCGGATTTCAGATTGGATGCTTCGTCCCATGTGAATATACCTACGATGGTCAGCCCTTTACCCTTATACGTATCGTAGAGTTCTTTGAGATAAGGTATCTCTCCTATACAAGGACCACACCAGCTGGACCACGCGTCTACCAGTACATAATCACCCTTGCCTACATAGTCGGACAAGGCGACGGGGTTGCCTTCCGCATCTGTTCCCTCAATATCCGTATAAGGCATTCCTTCCTTGGTCCGGCTTTGGGCGTCAATATTGTTGATAAGATTGTTCACCATACGGCTGCTGCGTATCCACGATTGGGTAATCTGCAACAATGCCTTTTTCCGCTCGCTCGGCATGCTGTCGAACATGGGGGTGTACAGGAAGTAGAGGCCCAGTCCGTCACCGGCTATGGGTTTGAAGTAAGCGTCCGCCCAGTCCGCAATTCTTTGTGCCTGTTCGTCCAACGCTTTTTTCATGGCTTCGTCCCGTTCGTCTTCCTCCTTATATTGTTGTTGGATGGACTCCCACATGCTTGCGGTCACTTCCCTCAGGCTGTCTTCTATCGTGTTGAGGTGTACCATTTCCGCATTGCGTGGTGTACCTGACGGGTTGCTATGAGCCTTTAAGTCTACCTGTATGCTGCCCGGTTCCAGTATGAAGCTGGCAAACTCATCGCGATTGACATCTATGCGACAAAAGTAAGCGCTGTCCGTTTTTCCTTGAAAGGTGAAACGACCGTTGGCAATCACCGTGCTGTCTATATAGCGGTTGTTATCGTAACGCATGATATAAATGGTTTTTCCGTTGACGGAAGAGTCTGCCACCACACCTTCTACGGTGTAGCTTTTCGATGCTTGTTGGGGCGTACATGCGCTTAGGGCAATCATGCCTGCGGCAATGAGGCCGATGGTTTTTAACTTGTAATCCATTGTTTCTAATATCTTTGTTCCAAATTTACATGCAATATTCACAAAATTTCTCGATATCTGCAAATTAATAGTACGTAATATGCAAAAAATGGCTACTCATGAATAAATTCATTCTCATTCGATGCAAATACGAAGATAAGCACGGTCGTCAAATGAACAATTCCCTTTTTGTATGCCTTTCGTTGTTTTGTAAAGTCTCATACATTGCGGGTCCTTCTCCATAATATTATGTAGATATTGCTCGGACTCTTTCAATGAGTTCAACAGCATGGGGTAGCCATCGGACGAGAGGATGATTTCGTTCGCATTCGAGACATAGAAAACTTTTATCCATTCCGTAGGAATATCAAAACCATCGAAAACAGGGAAAGCATATTGCAAGTTGGGATTCGGATTGTTTTGCAACAAAGCTTGTTTTTCCAAGAAAGGTTTGATGAAGGCTCTCCCAGGGTCGTTTTCGGCAATCTCTTCTTCGGAAAGTCCTTTTAGGAGCATGACTTCGTTATAGGCGACTCTTGCTTCTGACATGATTCTGTCTATCTCTTTTTCACCGGATGAATAAATAGCTCCTGCTTTTAACTGGCAATCTCCTATTTGCCAAATTTCCTTGCGTCCGCAGCTATAAATGACTCCATTTGCGGTCAATCTTCTTTCAGGATGTTCCTTTAAATCCTCCAACATGTTGTTCTCTACATAAAAGTCATGCAATTTCCGGGTTATCCCTTTTACGGCTTCTGCGGCCGTAATGTCTTTAGGAAAATCCTTTATCGCTTCTATGACAAGCTCCATTGCCCACTTGCCACTGCTTTTCCCGTCCTTTTGAAAATCAGACTTTGAAGTTGCGCCATCTATCACGGCTGCAAAATGAGAGTTGATGAAAATTCCGTCTTCATTTTCCTGCGCATTCTTTTTCCCTTTCAGGAAACTTTCGATGACTTTCATATTCCCAGTATTGGCCGGCACTTGAAACTCATTATCGTCCGACAAATAGCTCCAATCTGAAATCTTCTTATCCATAGTTTGATGATGTTTCAAATAATCAATCAGATATTGAGGCCTGTCCGTCTGCAAAATAGTAGCTCCCAACTCGTCTATCAAATAGCCATACCCTTTGTCTGGGTTTTGCAAAGAACAATCATCGTCATGCCCTCCCGCGTGCGTATCCCATAATGTGTTATACCAAATACGGGACTTCCCGGCCATTTTGTTTTTCACCTCAAAAGGCAATCGGTTCGTGTCATGAGCAAATTTAAACTCTATGGCGACAGGATTCAGAATGCGAAGATAATCGTTTAATTTCGTCATAGCAAGCGGGTCGTCCAAATCAACCTTTGGCATAAAGACAACCTTGTCCAAATATTGACCATAACTTCGCTTTACTTCTTCAGCAGGCGCATTGCTTTTCATAATCACGAGATCTGTGGTGCCTGTTTTTTCCAGCAATTCATAGACTTGATCGAAATAGTCAAAGGCTTTGTCTAGATTCAGCATGACACGTCCCTTAGCCGCCATCAACGCTTCTTCCAATGTAGGAACTTTATAAATGGTCTTTATCGCACATCCGTTGCGTAAACGGAGTCCTTTAATTTCTCCCAGTGTCAAATCCTTGACCCATCCTTTCCCCGTTGTGGTGCGGTCTACTTTATCATCGTGCATCAAGATAAGTTGTCCGTCTTTCGTCCGCGCCAAATCTATCTCGATAATCTCAACGCCCATGTTTATGGCATTTTCTATCGCTTCCAATGAATTTTCACAAGCGTTGCGCCAATCGCCTCGATGGGAAGCCACCAATACAGATGGGTCGGAAGGATTGAATAACTTTTCACGAATCGCCTCCAAACGTCCTTGGGCAAGAATCGAATTGAAGCTTGCCAAGACTAAAAAAAGAAAGAAATAAAAAATTCTATGCTTCATGACTATATACTAATTTTATAAAAACAAGAGAATGCAGACCGAAAGTCGTGTTCTTCGGTCCGCATTCTTCAACACTTATCTATCAACTGATATATTAATAATACCCTTCATTTTGTTCTTCACTGATTTCGCCTACTGGATTTAAACGATCAATATGAGTTTGAGGAATCGGACGCAATTTGTGATATTCCTTCAAACCGGTAGCGTCCGGGTTATACAGTTTTACCCATTCGTAGAATTTCTCTGTACGAACCAAGTCTTCCCAGCGGCATATCTCGCCCAACAACTCCCGGCCACGCTCGTCAAGCATGAACTCCACAAAGTTGGTATTGCGAAGTTGGTCTGCGGTTACTTTGATTTCGTCAAACGTACTATGTGTATCATTTTCTCCTCCTTCAATCGTGTAATATTGGGGAGCTTTGGTTTCCCCTTCGTGCCATGCCGCACGTTCACGGATGACATTCAGATATTGTGCGGCAAGGTCATAATCACCTTTCCTTCCGGCAGCCTCAGCCGCTATCAGGTAAGTGTCTCCCAAACGCATGCGTACCCACTCGCGTGAGGAAGCAGTCTCGGCAACTGACGGACGATTGGGGGCCATGTGCTTTATCAGATTCGGATAATGTTGCAAATCATGTTTTTCGTATGGATAATAAGTATAGCTCTTCTCTGCACACAACTTTTTCATCTCCAAACTTTGTGCACCAAATCCGGTCTTCTCAACCGTATAATATACCGCAGTATCTCCTACCGCGAATTTAGGTTGCCCGGCAACTTGTCCTTTTGCAGGATCAGGGGTAAAATAAACTCCACCATTATCTTCCAAAGATTCCCAAACAGGTATAGACAATTCATTATTGGATAAAAATACCCATCGGAAACTTTTGTAAAACCGCGAGTCATTCTTACGGTCAAATAATTGGAATAACGTCTTTTCAGTTGGACGATAACGTTTGTAGGGACGTCCATAATTAATATCACGCTGCATTCCCGGCTCTGTATCATATACTGGTAACCAAAACAGATGGAACGTGTTTCCTGACCCGTTGAAAATAGAATTGGTTGTAAATTGTACAGCAAATATCACCTCGGAATTACCCATATTATTAATGTCCCATAAATCTGCGAAATCTTCTTGTAATTGATAAACTCCGCTTTCGATTACTTGCTTTGCATAATACAAAGTACTGTCCATATCGGTTGGCTGCTGTCCGCGTTGGTCTGCAACCGCACTTCCACGGGTCAGATAAACTTTTGCTAATAAATGAGCAGCCGCATAGCTTGTCGCACGTCCTTTTTCATCCGTTGTAGGACTCAAATTCTCCACGCACGACCTCAAATCGGTGATAATCTGTTGGTAAACGTCCGCAATGGAGGCACGTTTGAAATCTGTTCTTACTTCAAGGCTTCCTTCCGTAACCAAAGGTATGCGCCCAAATTGTTGAACCAAGTCAAAATATAAAAAGGCACGTATGAATTGTACTTCTGCATAACTCTGCCTCTTATCAGCTTCAGACAACTCTGAATTCATGATATTCTCCATAGTTATGTTAGCTGCACCAATACCTTTATAATGGTTTTCCCACAATCCTTCCAGAACATCTATATCCGGATTCAATTGCGTACCATACATATTAAACGAAGCCTTATAATTGCCATCGCTACCGGCTATGAATAAATCCGTACCTTGTTCTGTCAAGACATCATAACGTTCACCTCCGCAGCCCCAACGTAAATAATTATAAGTTGCTACTACAGCAGCATCTACCCCCTCAACTGTTTGATAGTAATCATAAGTCAGTTTCGGAGCACCGTCTTCACTTAACCAGTCAGAGCATGAAACCAAAACCGCTGACAGGATAATTATTGATAAAAATTTGATTGCTTTCATAGATAAAAATCCTCGTTTTTACATTGATAAATTAATTCCAAACATCCACGTGCTGTAACTAGGTGCCGTACGTCCGTTAGCTCCTTCAGGATCTATACCCGTGAAGTTGGTAAATATCAAAGGATTGTTGGCACTCAGGTAGAAGCGCACTTTGTTCATTCTGATTTTTTTGCTTACTGCTTCAGGCAAAGTATAGCCTAAGGTAATATTTCTGACACGAAGAAAATCTGCTTTATCGTAACCTAAGGTTGAAACATAATCCAGTACTTCTGTATCAGCCGTAGGACGTGGGAAGGCATTTGTAGGATTTGTGGGAGTCCAATAATCCACTTTTACCGTATTGGCACGCCCTGGCTTTTGCATGAATTCTATATTATTTTTCAACATGCCACCTACACTACCATAAAGGAAAATGGATAAATCAAAACCTTTAAACTCAAAACTATTGACCATACTCATCACAAACTTGGGACGGGTAGTGCCCAAGATCTGTTTATCTTCATCTGTGATTCTATAATCACCATTCGTATCTTCTATACGAATAGAACCGGGAGTGAAATTAGCACCGTTTTCATTGAATTTAGCCATTTCCGCTAAATCGGCTTCTGTATTCTGCCAAATTCCAATTTTCTTGTAGTCATAATACACATCTATGGGATGGCCGATAAACCAAAGGTTTCCTACGTCATCAAGCTTCCCATTGTAAAGTTCTACAATTTCTTCTTTGTTTGCCGAGAAAGTAAAATCTGTAGTCCAGTTAAAATGCTTGTTTTGAATATTACGCGTGTTCAAGGATATTTCAATACCTTTATTGCGAGTAGAACCTACGTTAGACATCACGCTGGAAAAACCGGAAACAACAGGTAGCTGACGCTCCAACAACAAGTCGGTTGTGTTTTGCAGGTAAAGTTCAACAGAACCGTTAATACGGTTTTTCAGGAAACCGAAATCAATACCAATATTCCATTGGTCGGTAGTTTCCCATGTCAGCAGGCTATTTGCCATAACAGACGGACCGTAACCAATATATTCATTGCTTCCATTATTGAATACATAATGCTTCAATGCCAATTGTCCTCGAGTTTGATAAGGATCTACGGCAGAGTTACCGGTTCGTCCATAACCAACACGGAGCTTCAAATTGTCCATCCAAGCCAGATTGCTCATAAACGCTTCATCACTGATGCGCCATGCCAATGCAGCAGAAGGGAACAATACCCATTTATGTCCATCTGCCAAACGTGATGAACCATCGTATCTAGCAGAAACTGTCAACAGATAGCGGCCTAAATATCCATAATTGACACGTCCCATAAAGGAAGCCATGTTCCATTTGATATAATCGCTATCTACACCATCAATCATCAGTCCGGATGCCAAATCATAATATTTCAGCATATCAGAAGGCAATTTCTGTACTTTACCACTAAGATCCTCTGTTAAATCTTGTTGTATTGATTGTAGCAAAGTCACTCCTAATGAATGTTTTTCTTTAAACTCACGAGCATATGTAAAATAGTTCTCCCAAGTAAACATCGAATATTTAGTCACATTATTGGAAGCATACGAATTTCCCAACTGGCGTTCGGTGGTGGCAGAAGCATAGTATTCATAATCTTGTTCCGTACGTGAATCTATACCTATATTGGAACGGAAAGACAAGCCTTTTACAAAGGGAAAATTAATATTCAAATAATAACTTCCCAAAAAACGGCTATTCTTCAAAGGAGTGTCTACCGCTCCCTCAACCAAGTTCATTAACGGGTTATACATCTGAGAGTCTCCTCCCACAAGACCCGGATAGCTGCCATCTTCGTTTTGGAAACGTCCCAGCGGAGTAATGCGGTATAGATACATATCCTTTTCCATTCCGCTTCCTCTGTTCTGAACCGAGTGAGAGTATTGGGTACTTCCGCCAATCCTCACATAATCGTTGATATTGTGATTAATGTTAAAGCGGACCGAATAACGTTCATAATCTTGGTCTTTCATGACACCTTCTATTTTATTATAGGTAACAGAACCCATAAAGTTCGTTTTTGTACCCCCGCCTCTTACATTTACTTGATGATCGGTGATTATACCTGTACGGGTCACTTCATCGAACCAATTGAACGAGCGTACTTTAGAAGGGTCATAATTGCCATTCTCATCATAAGCCATCATGATGGATTCCAACACGTAGCTGTCTTGTGCAAACATAGGAAGCAGCATATCCTGCTCCTTGTTAGGTGTATCCGAAAGATATTTATTAGCACCCGTACTATTACGGTATGCCTCACGAGTATATTCGGCATATTCAGCACCATTCATCATGTTCAGTTTGTTCTGAATTGTTTGGATGCCTATATAGCCGTTATAATCCACTTGCGTTTTGCCCTCCTTACCCTGTTTGGTCGTAATCAGGATAACGCCATTCGCACCGCGCGAACCATAAATAGCTGTTGCGGACGCATCTTTCAAAACCTCCATTGACTGGATGTCTGATGGACTTATTTCACTGATACCCCCTGTAATAGGAATACCATCCACCACAAACAACGGGTCGTTACTGGCGTTGATGGAACGTTTGCCTCGAATCAAGATAGAAGGTGAAGACCCCGGCGACCAGTTCGTATTAGATACAACAACACCGGAAGCACGCCCTTGGAGAGCTTCAACGGCTGTTGTAGAAGGTACAGCAGAAATTATTTCCGAATTTAATGAAGCTACAGAACCTGTCAAATCACGTTTCTTCACCGTTCCGTAACCCACTACCACAACCTCATCCAACGCTTCCGCATCCTCTATTAACCTGATATTAGCAAGGGTTGGGTCGCTTGCTTTAAACTCTATAGTTTGATAACCAATATAAGAAACCTGAATTATAGCATTTTCCGGTACATTTTGGAGAATATAATCACCATCCATATCAGTCACAACACCATTTGTAGTCCCTTTCACCAATACATTAGCTCCGATAATGGAAATCCCATTCGAGTCAAGAACAGTTCCTTTAATGGTTATCGTCCTTTGATGTTCAGAACGGATTTTACCTACCACGATTGTATTATTATCCCTATTGAAACTTAATTGTGTTTGTGCTCCTATTTCATTTAAAACCGTTTGCAAAGGAACATCAACTGCATGTATTGTCACATAAGGAGCATTGTCTACAACACTTTGGTCATAAAAAAACTTCAAGCCGGTCTGTTTGCTTAAATCTCCTAATACATTTTCTACCGTTTCATTATTCACATTCAGCGTGACGTTCTCGTTCTGCTGTGCCTGTGCCAAGAACGGCATCATAGACATGCATACGAATAGCAAAAAAGCTAAAAATGAGTTTACATTTCTACTTTCCTTCCTTAGTATAGAAAGATAATTCATAACTTTGCGCGTTTTTAGTAATTAAGATAAATTATTAGAAACAAAGGTTGTAATCACGGCTTTCGGACATACAAACGGGTCGAAACGGATGAATGTGCGAAAGAAAAGCATTACAACGAATAGGGGGGACTCTTGGAGTCGCCTCTATTTTTGCAAAAATATCAAGTCATATTCTTCATAAGCTACCATTTTTAGTTAAACATTGTTTTTAGGGATTCTCTATTTCGTTATACACAAAAACCGCCTACACCTAGGGTATGATTAACATTCTTTTTGAATCTCTTCACTTAAAGGAGGCATAGCATTGCACGAAACTCACTCAATCCCCATGCCAAGCATTTAACCTCGCATTCACAGATATCGGCATGTCCTATATATAATATGGTATAATACACAGGCATCTTAATAGCGACATGCCCTGTATTCCGCATGCCCAATCAGCCTACTTTGTAAAACATTCTTTCTTCTGAAAAAATCACCGGCGCATTGCTTCAGAAACACTGCGCTATTTGCGTTCAACGAGCGCAGTATTTCTTCCCAATCAGCGCAGTATTTAGGGGGTAAACACTGCGCTGATTGAGAGGAAATAGTGCAGTGTTTCTTTAGAATATAAATAGCTGTATATCAGCTGAATATATAAATCGTTACATGATTTGGATGATTTCAGGCCTTCCATTTATACATCTATTAAGAAAATAGAGCCTGAAACACAATATACGTTAATTTTAAATGTAAAATAAAATCTCAGCCTTAGCACATATCTATCAGCCTTTCTTGTAAAGCAAAACCAAATTGCCCGTCAAACGATAATGAATACCGCTGGTATATTCAATAGATTGCAGAACCGCTTCAAGACTTTGATTGTCGTGCTCACCCGATATGAGGTTGTCAAACTGCTGCCCGTCGGCAAAGGTTATTCGGCAATTGTAGCGACGTTCCAACACTTTTGCCACATCGCGTATAGGAGTAGCGTCAAAGCGCAACCCTCCGTTCCGCCACACGGCTACATCCCGTTCGTCATGCTGTTTGCTATATTCACCGGACAATTTATTTATCAGAATCTGTTCATTAGCGTTCAAGCGCATCATCGCCTCAGGCATATTGACCTGCACTTTTCCGCTCTCCACATCTACGGAAACGGTTTCATCGGACGAATAGGCCCTGACATTGAAACAAGTGCCCAATACCTGAACGTCAAATGCCTTTGTCGCAACGACAAAGGGCTGTTCCTTATGATGCGCTACTTGAAAATAGGCCTCTCCTTCCAAGGTTATACTACGCTTTTCGCCTGTAAAACGATTTGGGTAGCGTACTTGTGAACAAGCATTTAAAATCAGCAGCGTGCCATCCGGCAAGTTCACTTCCTTCTGCTCGCCACATGAAGTGGCAGCCACCTGCCAAGTAACTTCCGGCTTCATGGTGGAGTGCCAATAGCTAACGACGCCCCATATCAGACAAACCATGACAGCTATCCCAACCCAAGACATTGCCAGACGATGGTAACGGACTTTTTTCTTGGAATTAATACGCCGCAATAACTGGCGGGCTTCTTCTTTATACCTTTCACGCTCTACGCCTGTACAAGACGGCATCTGACCCGCTTCTTCCCAAACTTCCTGAGCCAAATCATCCAGCAAATCACCATTCAAGGCATCGCGACCCATTTCCTGAAGCTTACGCACGTCTTCCACCGTATAAAGGTCGTCTATATAACGATGCCAAAACAAGCTGTTTTTTCCCTTCTCCATAATCAAGATTTGAAGTGTTCGTATTACATTTCCATGAATATTACACTACAAAGCAAATTCGCTGGGGTGTCATTAACCTTCTTTAAATGTTTATGCTAATAATTCAGGCAAATGAGCAGCAGAATGAGGTCGGCACCCGTTACGGAATATTTTTTCAGATAAGCGCGCAAAATACGAAGCGAGGAAGAAATATGTTCCTGAACGGTGTTGACGGATATGCCTAAGGTGTCAGCTATCTCTTTGTGGGACATTTCCTTCTCACGGCTCATCAGAAAGATTTCGCGCTGGCGGGCAGTGAGTTGCTGCAAGGCACTGGCTATCAGGCTGCGCAGGTCATTGACTAGAATATGGTCCTTCACATCATCGGTATAATCAACGGCTTGCTCCATGATTTGTGATTTTAACTTGTCCTGATTCTCCAAATCGCGCAACTGATTCAACACCCGATTGCGGACAATGGTATATAAATAGGAAGAGAACGAAGCATCGGGGTTGATAAAGCGACGACCCTGCCAAATAAGCGTAAAGGCGTCCTGAAAAATATCTTCGGCATATTCACGCGACTTGAGAAAACGCATGGCGAAATATATCAGCCGGTTCTTGTAAGCGGCGTAAAGCTCGCAAAAGGCACGTTCGTCGCCTTCTGTCAAACGGAGGACCAATGTACGTTCATCTATTTGTTTCTCAGCCACATTCATAGCAGAATATCTTTTAAGGTACAAAAATACGTTTTGAATGTGACAAAAGTATTAAAAAAACGGGAAATGTGCCAATTCTGAGGACTGAGATCCAAAATATCTTCGTTTACCCACTGAAAAACCTCTATTTATAAGCAAAAAACTGCACTTTGGCGAAAATGAGCAAAAGATATGATGAAATGAGCAAAGCATTTTCAAAGTAAACCCCTACCTTTACACACTCAAAAATTACAATATGAATAGAAAAGAGATGGAAAGACATTTTAGTAAATTGAAATTGGCACTTGCGGCGATGGCATTGCTCTCGCTTCCGCCTCAAGGATTCGCCAACACTTCCTACGGGGAAGTTAATCAAACTCAGTCTGCCCGGCAACAAGCGGTACGGGTAACAGGCATCGTACAAATCAATCCGACAACGGTAGAGGTCCGTTTCTCAGACAATCAGCGTATGACGCTCGATTTTTATGGGGAGAACATCTTCCGCCTGTTTCAAGACAAAGCGGGAGGCATCTTACGTGACCCTGAAGCCAAGCCCGAAGCACAGATTTTAGTGGACAATCCGCGCCGGAACGTATCGGAATTAGTTATAGAAAACACGCCTGAAAGCATGTCGGTCGCTACGAAGAAGGTGAAAGTGACATTTGACCCGCAGACAGGCCTGATGCAAGTCATCAACTTAGAGACAGGCGCCATCGTAATGGAGGAAGCCCGTCCGGCACAGTTTGAGAAGACGGAAGTAACCCTTACCTTAAAGGAAGCTCCCGATGAATACTTCTACGGCGGAGGCGTGCAGAACGGACGCTTCTCCCACAAGGGACGTGTCATCGCCATCGAAAACCAGAACAGCTGGACGGATGGCGGTGTGGCCTCGCCTAACCCTTTCTATTGGTCAACTAACGGTTACGGCATCATGTGGTACACCTTCAAGCGAGGCGCATACGACTTTGGAGCCGAAGAGAAAGGCATCGTGAAGTTGTCCCACAAAACGGATTATCTTGACTGCTTTGTCATGGTGAACGATGGAGCCGTACCTCTGCTGAACGACTTCTATCAGTTGACAGGCCACCCCGTGCTGTTGCCCAAGTTCGGCTTCTACGAAGGCCACCTGAACGCCTACAACCGCGACTATTGGAAAGAGGTCGATGAGGGAGGCATCCCCTTTGAGGACGGCAAAAGATACAAGGAAAGTCAGAAGGACAATGGCGGCATCAAAGAATCGCTGAACGGGGAGAAGAACAATTACCAATTCTCGGCACGTGCTGTGATAGACCGCTACAAGAATCACGACATGCCTCTGGGATGGCTGTTGCCCAACGACGGTTATGGCGCAGGATACGGCCAGGACAGCACGCTGGACGGCAACATCCGGAACCTGCGCAGCCTGACGGATTATGCCCACGAGCACGGCGTGGAAATCGGTTTGTGGACGCAATCGGACTTGCACCCGAAAGCCGGTGTAGAGGCCTTGCTTCAGCGAGACATCGTGAAGGAAGTGCGTGACGCAGGTGTACGTGTGTTGAAGACGGATGTGGCTTGGGTAGGTGCCGGCTATTCGTTTGGCTTGAACGGCATTGCCGATGTGGCACAGATTATGACTTATTATGGCAACGACGCCCGCCCGTTCATCATCAGCCTGGATGGCTGGGCAGGCACGCAGCGCTATGCGGGCATCTGGTCGGGCGACCAGACGGGCGGCAATTGGGAATATATCCGCTTCCACATTCCTACTTACATCGGTTCGGGCTTGTCGGGTAATCCCAATATCACCTCGGACATGGACGGCATCTTCGGCGGAAAGAACCCTGTGGTGAATGCCCGTGACTTCCAGTGGAAAGCTTTCACCCCCATGCAGCTGAACATGGACGGATGGGGCGCGAACGAGAAGTATCCGCACGCCTTGGGCGAACCCGCCACGTCCATCAACCGTTGGTATCTGAAATTGAAATCGGAAATCATGCCCTACGCCTACAGCATCGCCCGCGAAGCCGTAGACGGACTGCCCATGATGCGGGCCATGTTCCTGGAATATCCCAACGACTATACACTGGGCAAGTCCACCCAATACCAATATTTATATGGTCCTTATTTCCTAGTGGCACCGATTTATCAGGCCACAAAGGCCGATGCGGAGGGCAACGACGTGCGCAACGGCATCTACCTGCCCGAAGGACAGTGGGTGGACTACTTCACGGGAGACATCTACGAGGGGAACCGCATCGTCAACAACTTCGAAGCGCCGCTCTGGAAACTGCCGGTATTCGTAAAACGGGGAGCCATTATTCCGATGACCACCGCCAACAACAACGTTCACGAAATGGACAAAGCGTTACGCGCTTACGAACTTTATCCTTTCGGACAAAGTGAGTTTACGGAATATGATGACGACGGAACAACGGAACAATACCGCAAAGACAAGTTCGTCACTACACGCATCGCTTCCTCTCTCGATGAAAAGGGCAACCTCACGGTCACCATCGACCCCGCCCAAGGCGACTATGAAGGCTTCGTACGGGAAAAGACAACCGAGCTCCGCATTAACGTAACCGCTAAGCCCAAGAAACTTACGGCCATGATAGGCAAACGGAAAGTGAAACTGACCGAAGTTACTTCATTGGACGAGTTCAATAAGGGTGAAAACGTGTATTTCTATAACGAAGCTCCGCAGCTGAACCGTTTCGCCACCCCCGGTAGCGAGTTCGCCAAGGTATCCATCGTGAAGAATCCGCAATTGTTGGTGAAGCTGGCACCCTCGGACATCACAGCGGCACAAACCGTAGTGAACGTGAAAGGCTTCACCTTTGCTCCGGCAGAGAAATACCGCCTGACATCCGGTTCTTTGACCGCTCCTAAAGCCCAAATTACGGACGCCAATACAGAAGCTTACACCCTGAAGCCTACTTGGGAGAAGGTAAACAACGCCGACTTCTATGAAATCGAGTTCAACGACATGCTCTATTCGACTATCCGCGATACAGAATTGTTGTTCGAAGACCTGCAAGCCGAAACCGCTTATACGTTCAACGTACGTGCGGTGAACAAAGACGGTTACTCTGACTGGACAACCTGCAGCGCAACGACCAAGCGCAATCCGTTGGAGTTTGCCATCAAAGGCATCACGGGAGAGACTACCGCCGCCAACCAAGGCCGTTCGCTCCGCCGCCTGTTCGACTTCGAGGAAGGCGAGTTGTGGCACACGAAGTATAACGTCAAGGCTGTGCCCTTCGACCTGATTATGGATTTGCACTCCATCAACCAACTGGATAAGCTGCACTACTTGCCACGCGGAGAAGCCGGAAACGGAACGTTGCTGAAGGGTACAATCGCTTATAGTATGGATAAGGAAAACTGGACGGAAGTAGGAGCGTTCGAATGGAAGCGGGATGGCGAGACGAAGCTGTTCACCTTCGAAGGCAAGCCAACCGCACGCTACATCAAATTGCATGTGGACGAGGCTGTGGGCAACTACGGTTCGGGACGTGAAATTTATGTATTCAAAGTGCCGGGAACGGAAAGCTACCTGCCGGGCGACATCAACAACGACAAGAAGATTGACGAGAACGACCTCACTTCCTACACCAACTATACCGGTCTGCGTAAGGGTGACTCGGACTTTGAGGGCTATATCAGCCGGGGCGACCTGAACCTCAACGGCCTGATTGACGCTTACGACATCTCCGCCGTGGCCACTCAGTTAGAGGACGGAGCCAACACATACAAGGTAGAAAAAGTGGGAGGTTCCATCAGCCTGACAGCAAACAAGCGCACATACGCCAAAGGTGAGACCGTAGAAATCACAGTGAAAGGCACCGGACTGAGTGCCGTGAACGCTATCAGCTTCGCCCTGCCCTATGACCCGACAGACTACCAGTTCGTAGGCATCGAGCCTCTGGCTGCGAAAGACATGCACAACATGACGAACGACCGCTTGCATACCAACGGTGAGAAGGCGCTCTATCCTACCTTCGTCAACATCGGCGACCGCCAGCCTCTGGAAGGCGATGCCGACCTGTTCGTCATCAAGCTGAGAGCCAACCGCAACCTGACGTTCGACCTGCAAGCCAAGGACGGCTTCTTGGTGAACAAGCGGATGGAAGTGGTGAGATTCTGAAAGTGACAAGATAATAAGAAGCGCGGAGGCTGCGGGATAATCTCCCCACGGCCTCCGCGCTGACTTTTTGATTAGGCTTTCCGGGTCTGTCCGTTCCCGTCAATCAGCCATTTGTAAGTAGTGATTTCCTCCAGTCCCATGGGGCCGCGAGCGTGCAGCTTCTGGGTGCTGATGCCTATCTCGGCGCCCATGCCGAACTGCCCTCCGTCGGTAAAGGATGTGGGTGCGTTGACGTAGACACAAGCCGCGTCCACGTCCCGTCGGAAGCGGGCGGCATGACCGCTGTCTTCCGTCACGATGCACTCGCTATGCCGCGAGCTGTAGTGGCGGATATGCGCCAGTGCCTCCCCGATGCCTTCCACTGTCTTCACCGCCATCTTGTAGTCCAGGAACTCGGTGCCATAGCTTTCGTCCGTGGCGTGCTGCAGCAATGGGGCGGGGTAATGTCCGTCTAACGCCGCGAATGCCGCCGGGTCTGCATAAAGGATGACATGACTCTCGGCCAACGGCTCACACAGGCGAGGCAGGTTCACCAATCTGTCGGCGTCTATCAGCAGACAATCCAAGGCGTTGCACACGCTTACCCGGCGGGTCTTGGCATTGTGGATGATGGCGGCTCCTTTAGCGACATCCCCGTAACGGTCGAAGTACGTGTGGCAGATGCCCGCTCCCGTCTCGATGACCGGCACGGTGGCCTCCTTACGCACAAAGTTGATAAGCGCACTGCTTCCGCGGGGGATGAGGAGGTCTACATACTTATCCGCATGCAGCATTTCGCCCGACGCCTCGCGGGTGGGAGGCAGAAGTTCCACGGTATGTATATCCATGCCGAACGCCTCCAATGCCTTGTGGATGACTTTGACCAAAGCCCGGTTGGAGCAATCCGCGTCATGCCCGCCTTTCAGCAGACAGGCACTTCCGCTCTTCAGACACAAAGCCGAGACATCGAGCGTCACGTTGGGGCGTGCCTCGTAGATAATGCCAATAACACCGAAAGCCACACTCACCTTGCGGATATGCAAGCCGTTGGGGCGTATCGTCTCCTTCAATGTCTTCCCTAACGGGTCAGGCAATTCGGCCACGTGACGTACTCCGTCCGCCATATCCTTCAAGCGGGCTTCGGTCAGCTTCAAGCGGTCGTACTTGGGATTCTCCGGACTCATCCGCTCCAAGTCCTTTTGGTTTTCCGTCAGGATATAATCAGTCTGTCTTTCCACGGCATCAGCTATGGCACGCAGCAGACGGTTGATGTCCTCCGTAGAGAATGCCGGGAGTTTGGCACTTGCGGCACGCACGACGGCAAACGTGGGTTCCAACTGAGAAGCCGGCCTCTGAGCCTCAACCTTTGCGAAAGATTGTGCCGGGATAAAGTGCGTGCAAGGCGTGTCTTCGCGATGCGTTATCAAGTCGGTCAAAATGTCATTCCGCTTGCCGTTGGCAATGTAGACATGGATGCCTTGCGCCGCCACCTCACGGGCAATACCAGCCTTGGTCTGCATCCCTCCCCTGCCCAACGAAGACTTGCCCGCATGGATATAACCTGCAAGGTCCTCATCCGGCGCGATTTCCCGCAGGATATGCGTGCCGGGCTGCGTGGGGTCACCGTTATAGAGACCGTCCACATTGCTCAGGATAACCAGTGCCTGCACCTCCATCATGGTGGCGATGCGTCCGGACAGCTCGTCGTTGTCGGTAAACATCAGTTCGGTGAGCGAGATGGTGTCATTCTCGTTCACGATGGGAATGACACCGTTCTCCAGCATCACGGCCATGCAGTTCTTCTGGATGTTGTAATGGTTTTCAGAAGCGAAGTTCTCCTTGACGGTCAGCACCTGCCCTACGGCTATGCCATGGTCGCGGAACAATTCGAAATAACGGTTGATGAGCTTGGCCTGCCCCACGGCCGAGAACAACTGGCGTTGGTCTACCTCGCTGAGCGTACGCAACGGCGTGATTTCGCTTTTTCCGGAAGCCACCGCACCCGATGACACTACGATGATTTCCATCCCCGCCTTATAGAGCTCGGCTATCTGGTCCACCAAAGCCGACATGCGGGTCACGTCCAGCGTCCCGTCCTGCCGGGTCAATACATTGCTGCCTATCTTAACGGCAATTCGTGTGAATGATTGTTTCATATTATCAGCTTTATGCCGACAAATATAATGAATATCCTCGGTAAAAGCCTGAATGCTGACAATAATTTATAAAAAAGGAATAACTGCTTTCGTACAATCACATTCAGAAACAAACCCGAAGCGCCCATGCCGGACTGCTTCCTATCCTGCCGGAAGGCGAAAGCATTTGTATGACCGTGCTACCCATGGAAAGCGAAAGAGTCTCCTGCGCCGCACGCTTCTGCCTCCGGGCAAGGACAAAAAGCGGAATGCTGCCCGCCACCATAGCGGTGCCTATATAGAAAGAAGCTTTCCAACCGGCATTGTTCTCATAATAAGAATCATCGAAAGCGCCGCCCAACCAGCCCACCAACATGCCGGCCAACCCAACGCCCATGGAAGTGAAAGCACCCGTGCGGAAGTGCCGATACCTCTGCCAGTGCAAAGCATTGAGTTCGATGCCCAACGCCGCGTCCTCAGCCTTCTTCTTATTCTTCACCGAAAAGGCAAAGAGCGGAATACTCGCGGCTGTCAGTCCCGTACCGATGTATCCCATCGTGCGAAGCGTGTGGTTCTGAGAATAGGACGGCTCTTCCCAATTGGCCAACACATCGCCCACAAAGCCCACAATCATCATGGAGCCGCCTACCCCGAACGCCGTCCACCCGCTTATCTTACAAGCACGGTGCACCCGCCATGCCCGGGTATCTTTATAAGCAAAATTCCGATTAACAAGCGTGTCCGACGGGAATAATCCGTTCCCCGCATAAGCATCCATGGCAGACATAAGAACCGCCATCAGTCCTAAAACGATTGCCTTCATACGTATTCCTCCTCTTACTAAATGTAGGCTGCAAAGTTAAACAGAAACGAGGATGGAAGATATACCTAATCCACTCATTTTGTGGCCGAAAGTTCCGCAGGCTCCAACCTCCTCCTGCTGAACTCACACCCGCAGTACTGCTGGTTATAGAAGCCATACTCCTTCAGCAACTGGTTGCGCCGGTCCTGCAAGCCCCCCTTGCGCCAGTTCTGCTCCCAGAACACCGTGCCGGGGTAGCGTGAGGCGGCCAGGCGACCCGCCTCGTTAATCTGCTCCAGGCTCTTCCAGCGGGAAGAAGCCAACGTGGTGGTAAATAGCGTGAAACCGTGTTCGGCGGCATAGCGGGCCGTCTCCGTCAGGCGCAGGGTGAAGCAGCGCAGGCATCGCGCGCCCCGTTCCGGCTCTTCTTCCAGCCCCGTCATACGGGCTTTCCAGCGGTCGTAGTCGTAGTCGGCATCCACGAAGTCCAGACCTTGGGCGGTGACGAAGCGGACGGCCTCCTGCTTCCTCGTCTCATACTCCTCCCGCGGGAAGATGTTCGGGTTGAAGTAGAACACGGTAGGCCGCAGGCCGTTCGCCAGCATACATTCGATGATAGCACTGGAGCACGGGGCGCAGCACGAGTGGAGCAGCACGCGGTCGGAGCCGTCGGGAGGGGTGAGTTTCAGCATAAGTAAATACAAGTTTGGTTCCGGGCACAAAGATACGAGTATTTCGCCAAAGTCGAAATACTCACCCGACTTACTTGCGTGTATCACTCGAAAGCGTTATCTTTGGGACTCGGGATAGAATCATGTAACATGATTCCCACAATCATGTAGGATGATTCCTATAATCATGTTACATGATTCCCTATCGGGTCCCTGCCTCGGTGGGGACAAGTAAGACACTTGACGGCATTGAGTCCGTACGTAGACAGGATTGAATGACTTATTATATACATACAGACATGTTTTACAAGAAGCAAAAGCAGAAAGGGAAGTGGTATCCGCGGTCATTGACGGTCGGGACGTACACCACAAAAGATGTGGCCGAGCGCCTCTCGCGCATGTCCACCGTGAGCCTGGGCGATACGTACGCCGTGCTCCTGGGGCTGGGCGAGGTGATGGGCGACATGATGGAAAGCGGCAATTCGGTGAAGCTCGAAGGGTTGGGGACGTTCTACCTCGTAGGCCAGGCGAAAGGTCAAGGCGTGGATACGCCGGAGGAAGTGAGCGGCGAGCAGTTCACCAAGCTGAAAGTGGGCTTCATCCCCGAATACAGCCGGGCGCAAAACGGGGAGGTAGTACGGCGCACCATCGTGCCGAAGGACGTGAGTTGGATTGAGATGGGGGAGAAAGTGAAATAAGCAATTTAATGAAGAATGAAGAACGAAGAATGAAGAATTCTCTGGGATGCAAAGAAATTCTTCATTCTTCATTATAAGTTCTTCATTTACTCGTACAGCGTCTTCGCAATGCCCATCTCCAGTCCGCGAAGCTCGGCCAGTCCGCGCAGGCGGCCGATGCAGGAGTAGCCGGGGTTGGTCTTCTTGCGGAGGTCGTCCACCATCTGATGCCCGTGGTCGGGACGCATGGCGATGGACACGCCGCGGCGTTGCTGCATCTCGAGGAAGGCTTTCATGACGTGGTACATGTCTACGTCGCCCTCCAGGTGATTGGCCTCGTAGAAGTTGCCTTCGGCGTCGCGCTTGGTGCTGCGCAGGTGGACGAAGTTGATGCGGTCGGCAAAGCGTGTCATCAGGGCGGCGCAGTCGTTGGCGCTGCTTACGCCCAGGGAGCCGGTGCAGAGGCAGAGGCCGTTGCTCTCGTTGGGCACGGCGTCTATCAGCGCCTGGAAGTCCTCGCCGCAACTCATGATGCGCGGCAGGCCGAGGATGGACATGGGCGGGTCGTCGGGATGGATGACGAGCTTGACGCCCACTTCATCGGCCACGGGGCAGATTTCGCTCAGGAAGTAGATGAGGTTCTGGCGGAGGCGTTCGGGCGTGATATCCTTGTAGCGGTCCAATTCGTGCTGGAACTGCTCCAGCGTGAAGCTCTCTTCCGAGCCGGGCAGTCCGGCTATCATGTTGCGGATGAGGCGTTGCTTGTCCTCGTCGGTCATTTGCTCGAAGCGGGCTTTGGCCTTGGCCTTCTCTTCGTCGGTGTATTCGGCTTCGGCGCCGGGGCGCTTCAGCAGGAAGAGGTCGAAAGCGATGAAGGCGGCGCGCTCGAAGCGCAGGGCACGGCTGCCGTCGGGCAGTTCGTAGGCCAAGTCAGTGCGCGTCCAGTCTAGCACGGGCATGAAGTTGTAGGTGACAATCATCACGCCGCACTTGGCCAGGTTGCGGATGCTTTCTTTGTAGTTGTCGATGTACTTCTGATAGTCACCCGTCTGCGTCTTGATGTGCTCGTGTACGGGTACGCTCTCCACGACCGACCACTTCAGGCCGACGGCTTCTATCATTTCCTTACGTTTCATTATCTCTTCCACGGTCCACACCTCGCCGTTGGGGATGTGGTGCAGGGCGTTGACGATGCCGGTGGCTCCGGCTTGCTTGATGTCCCACAGGCTGACGGGGTCGTTCGGCCCGTACCAGCGCCAGGTTTGTTCACAGAGTATCATATTATAATAAAATTAAGTAAGAATGAAGAATTCTCAAGGATGTTCGCGTGGGAAATTCTTCATTCTTCATTATTAGTTCTTCATTAATTAGATGGAGAATACATCAAATCCACCGTCTACCACCGACAGGGCACCCGTCACGAAGCTCGAAGCATCGCTGATGAGGTAGTGGATGGTGCCGAAGAGTTCTTCCGGCTCGGCAAAGCGTCCGGCAGGCGTGTGGGCGATGATGGCCTTGGCACGGTCGGTGTACGAGCCGTCGGGATTGGTCAGCAGGGCACGGTTCTGGTTGGTCAGCAGGAAGCCCGGCACAATGGCGTTGACACGCAGTTCGGGGCTGAACTTGGTAGCGAGTTCCGTAGCCATGTAGCGTGTGTAGCTGGCGATGGCAGACTTGGCCGCGCCATAGCCTACGACACGGGTCAACGGACGCAAGGCCGACTCCGAGCAGAAGTTGACGATGGCGCCTTTCTTGTTCTGCGCCATGACGGGCACGAATACCGTTGTAGGCAGGATGGTGCCGAAGAGGTTGAGGTCTACCACCTTGCGGAAGGCGTCGATGTCCAGGTCGAGGAACGTTTTGTCCGGCGCGATGGTGGCTCCGGCCATGTTGCCGCCTGCGGCGTTCAGCAGGATGTCGATGGTGCCGAAACGTTCTACGATGGCTTTCTTGTTCTCTTCCAATACTTCCTTGTTCAGTACGTCGGTCGTGAGGAACAGGGCTTCTGTCTTCTGGTTCAACTCAGCTTCCAGTTGCTTGCCTAAATCTTCCACACGGTCCAGGATAACGATTTTAGCTCCTTGTTCAGCCAGATAGTTGGCGATGTTCTTACCCAAAATGCCGCAACCGCCGGTGATGACGATTACCTTGCCTTTAATGTCAAATAAGTTTTTCATGTTGGTTTATTCCATTTATGTGTTAAGTATATCTTCTATTAATTATTGAGCAAAGTTACTATTTATTTGTTTCCCTTCTCTATTTTTTGCGTATATTTGAAGAAAATTTCAATAATAGACTTGAATACCATGAAACTGAGAAATCTTTTGGCCGGCATTGCCTGCCTTACGATTGCGCCTTTGTGCGCTCAACAAAAGCCTGTCTACTTAGACGAGACGAAACCCATCGAAGAGCGGGTGGAAGATGCGCTCCAACGCCTGACGCTGGAAGAGAAAATAAAACTCATCCACGCACAATCCAAATTCAGCAGCCCCGGCGTACCCCGACTAGGCATACCGGAGGTGTGGACTACCGATGGCCCTCATGGCGTGCGCCCCGAAGTGTTGTGGGACGAATGGAACCAGGCGGGTTGGACGAACGACTCGTGCGTAGCCTTCCCGGCATTGACCTGCCTGGCTGCCACCTGGAATCCAGACATGGCTCTGCTCTATGGCAAAAGCATTGGCGAAGAAGCGCGCTATCGGGAAAAGGATATGCTGTTGGGACCGGGCGTCAACATCTATCGCACCCCACTGAACGGACGCAACTTTGAATACATGGGCGAAGACCCCTATCTGGCCTCACGCATGGTGGTGCCCTACATCAAAGGCGTGCAAAGCAACGGAGTAGCCACCTGCGTCAAACACTATGCCCTGAATAATCATGAAATCAACCGCCACAATACGAATGTTGTCATCGATGACCGCGCCTTGTACGAAATCTATCTGCCCGCCTTCAAAGCGGCCGTACAAGAGGGAGGCACATGGGCCATCATGGGCTCCTATAACTTATATAAAGGAATACACAATTGCCAGAACCCTTACCTGCTGAACGACATCTTGAAAGGTGAGTGGGGATATGACGGTGTGGTGGTTTCCGACTGGGGAGGCACGCACAACACCGACCAAGCCATCACGGGCGGATTGGACCTCGAGTTCGGCACTTGGGTGGATGCTTACGACAACTATTTCATGGCTCAACCTTATCTGCAACGCATCCGCGAAGGCAAGGCAGGCACTAAGGAACTGGATGACAAGGCACGGAGAGTATTGCGTCTGATATTCCGCACCTCAATGAGCCCCAAGCACACTTTCGGCTCCATGAATTCAACCGAACATTACGAAGCGGCACTGCGCATCGGGGAAGAAGGCATCGTCCTATTGAAAAACAAAGGCGGCTTGTTGCCCATTGACTTATCCGCCACCCGGAAGATAGCTGTCATAGGTGAGAATGCCGTCAAGATGATGACCGTAGGCGGAGGAAGCTCCTCGCTGAAAGTGCAACGCGAAGTATCGCCCTTGGAAGGCATCCGCAACAGGGTCGGCGATAAGGCCGAAGTAGTATATGCCCGAGGCTATGTGGGCGATGTGTCGGGCGGACAAGACGGAGTATCAACCGGACAAGACTTGAAGGACACCCGCACGCCGGAAGAATTGATAGCCGAAGCCGTACAGGTGGCAAAGGACGCTGACTATGTTATCTTCGTAGGCGGATTGAACAAGAGTTGGGGACAGGATTGTGAGGACATGGACCGTGCCGGCTTAGAGTTACCTTATGCCCAAGACCGACTTATCCAAGCTTTGGCCGAAGCAAACCCTCGCTTAGTGGTGGTCAATGTTTCGGGGAATGCCGTGGCTATGCCTTGGGTGGAACAAGTGCCCGCCATCGTGCAAGCTTGGTTCTTAGGCTCGGAAGCCGGAAATGCCCTGGCGGCTATACTTACGGGCGATGTCAACCCCAGCGGCAAACTTCCTTTCACTTTCCCCGCAAAGCTGGAGGATGTGCCGGCACATAGTTTGGGAGATTATGTAAGCGAACGCCGGAAGGATACGGTAAACGTGGAATACAAGGAAGGCATCTTCGTAGGCTACCGCTGGACAGACAAACAGAAGAAAGTGAAGCCGCTTTTCCCCTTCGGACACGGGTTGAGCTATACGACCTTTGAATATGGTAACCCCATGGCCGATAGCAAGAGCATGACGTCCGATGGCACCCTGACCATTCGTGTCAACGTGAAGAATACAGGCAATCGGGAAGGACAAGAAACCGTACAACTTTATATCAGTGATAAAAAGTCGGCCCTCCCCCGCCCCATCAAGGAACTGAAAGGCTTCCGCAAAGTGCGTCTGGCACCGGGCGAAGAAAAGGAAGTGCAATTCACCATCGACCGGGAAGCGCTCAGCTATTTCAATGACCAACGCCATGCGTGGATAGCCGATCCGGGCAAATTCGAAGCCATCATAGCCTCATCGGCCGAGGATGTGAAAGGGAAAGTGGCGTTTGACTTGCTTGAAGCACCAGCAAGCTCTCAGGTCCCATATTAAACAGCAGGTCTACAATACTTAGGTTGGGCAGGAAACCCAATTTGTCCTGAAATACCTGATAATAAGGTTTCGCATGGAAGGCAGGGTCTTCCGTGCGGAAATCTTTTTTGGGATGGATGCGTTCGCGGAAGTCCTCTTCAACGGGAGCGAACTCCGTCCTGTACACGGTGGAGCGGCGCATATCCGGCTTCATATCAATAAGAGAGCACACAAGGTCGCACAAGGCTTCGTTGAAGTCCATCAGGAACTCGTACTTCCGCTCGTAGAAGGGACGGAAATCGTCTTTATAATATTCAAAGAAAGGGGTGTGGTTGTAGGCGGACTCCAAGGCGTTCCAATGCAGGTGCCGCCAGTTGCCGTGGTCGGAGATACGGATGTCCTTCATAAAGGCTTTCGGGGTATCGGGTTTCACGATGGGCACGGTCAGTGCCAACGGTCCGTCCGGCGCGGCGATGGTGCACCGATTGCGGTAGGTCTGCTTCACATAGTGGTCGTATTGCTCCACGACCACCGTGTCGTATGCCAAGAGTTTGGCGTAATATTCCACCGGGGCCAAGTAGGCGGAAGAAAGATAAACAAAATACATTATCAACTATAAGCGGCTAATTAATTTATTTTAGGGAAATTATAACCAATGGCTACATTGGGATTATTTTCTTTCATCGCATCAATATGCATATTCACTTCGCATACACTTTCTTCAAATTGCCGATAAATTTTCTCTGAAATTCCTTCCTCCAAAGCCTTCTCTTTTGATATTCTAATAAACCAATGTCCTTTAAGCGTATCTATATAAGAATACATCTTATTAATCATCACACTATCCTCTTTCGAAATTACCACTTTATCCTCTCTATTATTTACACTACAAGAATAAAACAATGGGAAAAGTAAATATATACATTTAAAGGAAATCTTCATCTTATCTAATGTAATAGTCAATTAAAATCCATTTGCAACTTACCTTATCCTCTTTCCTATTCTACCCTTCTCCTTCGAAAACCAGATGAGGGCGGCACGTCCTATCAGATGGTCTTCGGGCACGAAGCCGAAGAGACGGGAATCCGAAATGTTGGCGGTATTGTCGGAAGTAACCCAATAATAATCTTTGGTGAAGCGGCAATGCCACGTCGGTTTGCCATCCACATAGAGCGTGTCGTTTTGGATATAGGCTTTCTTATGTTCGTGCAGAACCAACGTATTGCAAAGCAGCGTCCTATTCCAAGGATAAACCCGCACTACACGCCCTTTTGCCGGAACGACAAGCGGCATCAGCCTTTGGGCGGTATCCGTATGCAACGGCTCTATCCAGCAATGCCCGTACAAGGCCTGTTCCAACAAATAATATTCATAGCGGCTGAACGAACGGATGTTTCGTGCGGAGTCCTGCCCCATCAATGCCTGACGGGGAATAGAAAGGGCGGATAACAAGGAGTCGAGTGAACGTTCTTTATCACGCGGATAGGCATAAAGGAACTTACGGTCAGGAGCGAATTGCTCCGAAGGTGCCACGGTAAAGAAAGAATCCACCAGCAACGTATCCCCCGGCGTACCCGTCACCCGCCCGATGAATACCTCCCGGCGGCTGATAACCGGCTCCTTCCGATTACCCGGATTGTTGAACACCACAATCTCATTTTTCCCCGCCGGCGTGTTACCCCAACGGTGATACCCCCACCACCCCATGAAAGGCAAGCGAAGGCCGTAGCTCCACTTACCCACAAAGATACGCTCGCCTTGATAAAGGGAGTTTTCCATGCCCGACGAAGGAATAAGGTAGGACGTGGCGACACATCCCCGGAGCAATGCCACAATCAGCACCGCCCCGACTATCAGGCCGCCCGCCTTTACCATCCACCTTTTCCTTCGCCTTGCTATCATATAACCTTATGACTTATAGACTCAAATCTTACTCCACCCACTTGAACAACCGGTTCCAACGTATCTTCCCGTCGAACCAACCACGGTCTTTATCCAGCGAAAGCCAAATGAGGATGGGTTTGCCCACCACATGGTCTTCGGGCACAAAGCCCCAATAGCGCGAGTCAGCGGAGTTATGACGATTGTCGCCCATCATCCAATAGTAATCCATTTGGAACGTATAAGTGTCCGTGCGTTGGCCGTTGATGTAGAGTCCGTCCACCCGGCGCTCCAACTTGTTGCCCTCGTATGCCTCGATGCAACGCTCGTAGATAGGCAGATTGTCATCGGTAAGGGTGATGGTTGCCCCCTTCTTCGGTATCCAGATGGGGCCGTAGTCGTTGCGCGTCCACTTTGTATAGAGGTTTTGCGGATACATCTGTCCGGCAAAGTCCTCCGGCTCCATGATGATGCGGCTCACCAACTTCTTGTTCCCGTCCAACGCCTTATACATGGCTTGTGTCAAAGGCAGGTGATAGACAGGCGCCAACTGGCCTTGCGCCGTGCGGAGGTTCAGCCCCATGGCCACTAACTCGGCTTCCCATCCCGGGTCATTGTTCATCAGCCATTGGTCGTCCTTGCTGATACCTAACTCACGAAACATCTCTTCGGGAATGAGGGGACCGGTGGTTTGCACAAAGTAATTGAGTTGCATGTCTGCAGGGTCTTCCGTACGTTTACCGTCAATGTAGACATGGGCATCGATAATCTGAAGCGTGTCGCCCGGCAAGCCGATGCAACGCTTCACGTAATTCTCACGCCTATCCACGGGGCGGGTGATGACCTTGCCATACATCTGTGGATTCTCCCGGATGAGCTTGCGTCCGGCATTATAATAAAGGTCGTACACGGCACGCTGCTCCTTGCGGGAGAGGCTGTCCATCTGCACTTCCTTGGGATACATGCGCCGCCCTTCGTTATAAGCTAAGCTATAGAAGTCGGTCTGCTGGAAGTTGGTGGCCACGGTGTCGCCCGCCGGGAAATTGAACACCACGATATCACCCCGCTTCACATGTCCCGTGCCCCCTACCCGTTTATAATCCCAATGTGGCCAGTCGAAGTAGGACTTGCAGTTCAGGATGGGCAACGTGTGTTGCGTCAAGGGCATGGAGAGCGGCGTGTTCGGCACACGGGGTCCGTAGCTCACCTTGCTCACATAGAGGAAATCGCCCACCAGCAAAGACTTCTCCAACGAGGAAGAAGGTATCTGGTAGTTCTGAAAGAGATACAGGTTGACGAAGTAGACCGCCACGAGGGCAAAGACGATGGCGTCCACCCAACTCATGACGCTACGCACGGTCGCGTTCTTCGACTTGCGCCACCAACTCCAAGGTATCTTCTTGCTGATGTAAATATCGTAGATGAAAGGCACAACCACCAGTCCCCACCAACTCTTTACCCACAGAAGGAAGAGCAGGTACAGGGCAGTGACGATGCCGAACTTAATCCATTGTTTCGTTGGTACAGGTTTCATGATAAGCTATATTTTAAGCACACAGATGACACGGATTGTACAGATGACCACAGATAAAAATAGAATAATCTGTGTAAATCAGTCTTATCTGTGTCATCTGTGTGCCCTATTAGTAATTTACTTCAAGAACGGAAACAGGTCGCCCATCCCCAGGAAGCCTGTATGCTGGGCGGTGTATTCGGCCGCCAGCACGGCGCCCAAGGCAAAGCCCCGGCGGTTCTTCGCGTCGTGGGTGATGGTGATGCTGTCCGCCTCCGAGTCGTAACGGATGCTGTGGATGCCCGGCACCTCGCCTTCGCGGATGGCCGTGATACGCAAAACGTCCTTCTCATCTTCTTCCTTGTCGGGAGAGGCCAATTCCCAGCGGGTCTTGCGGTCGAGGTTCTCCAAGATGCCTTCCGCCAGGGTGATGGCGGTGCCGCTCGGCGCGTCTAACTTATGGATGTGGTGCGTCTCCGTCATAGAGACATCGTACGTGGGAAACTCATTCATGATGCGGGCCAAATACTTGTTTACCGCCGAGAAGATGGCCACGCCGAGGCTGAAGTTGCTCGACCAGAAGAGCGTCTTGCCCTCTTCGGTGCAAAGGCGGCGCATTTCCTCACCGTGTTCCGCCATCCAGCCCGTGCTGCCCGATACGAGCTTCACACCCTCCTGCATTGCCCGCAGGCAATTGCCGTAGGCAGCACCGGGGTTGGTGAACTCAATGGCCACGTCCGCCGAGCGGAAGGCCTCGGAGGCAAAGTCTTCCTGATTGTTGATGTCGATGACGCAGACCACCTCGTGTCCGCGGCTTAGGGCAATCTGTTCTATCTCCTTGCCCATCTTTCCATAACCGATTAATGCTATTTTCATGTTCGTAATCTATTTCTAATTTATTCAGTCAGTGGGGCAAAGATAGGATTTTTCCCACACATAAAATCATTATTAACGACTTGTTAACAATGTTACACGCAAAAGTCCCATAGGAAACAAATGGCCAAAGCTTGGAGAAGCCACGGCCAAAGTCCCGCAAAACGGACGTCAAAGTTTGGCAATGCGATTTCCTATATCGTGTCCGAAGCGAAGTTGCGCTTGATGATGGTGCACTGAAGGTCATTACGCCCCGCCTGGTAAAGGTCGTTATCGTGGAAAGGACGGAGCTTATACCATATGGTAAAGTCACCCGAGGCAGAAACAATGCCCACCAAACCGAAGATGTAGACGAAAGGATGTCCACCGCAAAAGCCGTGCAGGGTGGGCAATACGCCCAGCAGGATGCCCGGCAACAACAATACAATGCGAAAGCTCTTCAAAGCGATGGGATTACGCAAATAAACGCCGGCTCCCGCCCAATTACACCGCCAGCGAAACCCCTTCAACCTGCATCCGTTTGCCACGAAAAGCAGCACAGCCTGCAACGGAATGTAAATAAGAACCACCAAGAATATGGCGAATAAAGCATGCCGCCCCCAAAACTCCCCGATGTAATGTCCCAACCCGTAGGCCGACATATCCTCCCAAATGTACACATAAGCCGCCGAACCGGCCAGCATGAACAAGATATAAAGGAAAAGTATCCGCAGGGTCATTTTACGCAAGCTCAGTTTCACTTCGATGCCACCCGCCTGCAAGGTGCTGTTCAAGATAGAGTCAGATGTTTTCATTTCCGTATGTCTGTTTTTAAGTTGATAATCTTGTTTCCGCAGGCAAAGGTAAGGCGCATGCCGCACGTATTAGGTTAACGCTACGTTATCTTTACGTTAACGGCTTGCCTTGTGAAAGAAAAGGGCTATATTTGCCGCATGAATAAGTCGAACTACATCCTCTTGACCCTCGTGGCCGCCGTCATTGCCCTCTTCTTCTTAGGACGATGGACGGGCATGAGCCTTGGGCTGCGAAGCGAACAGGTGGCACGCCACGTCCACGAAGCCTGGTGCCGGACGGATGACGCCCATGCCGCCGACACCACCCTGCGCATAGACAGCCTTTTCCGCGAGGAACTGAAAGCCGCCGGCCTGCGACGCCTGCGCTTCCGGCTAGACATCGTGGGAATAGACTCTGCCACGGTGCTCCGCCCCACCCTGCGCTACTATGCCGACTATGCCCCACTGGTGGAGGCTGGCAGGACATACGCCATTCCTACGGGAGACGGGCAAGGCATTGAGGCACGACTTCTGAACCTGCGGGCGGAGACGTTGGGCACTCAACTCTATTACCTGCTGGGCACGTTGGCGGGCTTCGGGCTGTTGGGATTAGGCATATTCACACAAGTGGGCATCATCCGCCGGCAGGACAAGCTGGCACAGATGCGCGAGGACTTCTCCTACGCCATGATACACGACATGAAGTCGCCCCTCACCACCCTGCTCATCGGCCTGCGCACGCTCCGCAGCGGACGCTTGGACGACAAGCCGGAGAAGAAGGAACGGCACTTTGAGGTACTGGAGCAGGAAGCGGGACACTTGCTAGAGCTTACCAACCGGGTGCTCACGCTCAGCAAATTAGAGTCGGGCCGCCTGATATTGGATTTGGACGAAGTGGAGCTTCCTCCCTTGGTGGAGAGTCTGACACGCACGTTCGAGGCAAAGGCCACAAAGCCTGTCCGCTTCCATACGGACTTGCAGGCGGAGACCGTCTATGCCGACAAGGAATACCTAAAGGAGGCCCTCTCCAACCTGATAGACAACGCGCTGAAATACTCCAAACCGGAAGGCGTGGAGGTAACCGTCGCCTCCACCCGGAAGAACGGCTACATCCACATCCGGGTGCGGGACAACGGCATCGGCATCCCCCTGTCCGCCCAACGCACCATCTTCGACAAGTTCGAGCGTGTCTTGCCCAAAGGCGAAGGGAAGAAGGTCTCCGGCTTTGGCTTAGGACTGAACTACGTGATGAACGTGGTGCGCGAACATGGAGGCTACGTCGGGGTGGAAAGCATGCCGGGGCGGTACAGTGAGTTTACCGTCTCGCTGCCGGAGAGAAAGGAAGAGGAGAATGAATGACGAAGTTAGGATATATCAATAAGAATGTTTACTTTTGCACAAATAATAAATAAACGTGGAGAAATTACTGCATTACGTTTGGGGACACAAGCTGTTTCCCTTAGGCGAACTCCGCACGACGGACGGACAGCGGGTGGAAGTGATTGACCCCGGTTTGCCTAACCCGCATGCCGGACCGGACTTCACGGCCACCAAACTAAAGCTGAACGGAGTGCTTTGGGCAGGCAACATAGAAATACACGACCGGGCATCGGACTGGATGAAGCACGGGCACGACCGGGACGCAGCCTACAATAACGTCGTCCTGCATGTAGTGGGCGAAGCCGACTGTACAGTGACGCGGCAGGATGGGGAAAAGATTCCTCAACTGGTAATGGCCGTTCCGGAGGAAGTAACCCGCCGATATGAGGAACTTCGCCAGACGGATGTGCGCCCACGCTGCTACACTATCCTTTCGGATTTGCCTAAACTGACGGTGCACTCGTGGCTTTCGGCCTTGCAGGTGGAACGCTTCGAACGGAAGGCCAAGGACATCGGGAGTCGGCTTGACCAGTGCGGAGGACATTGGGAGGATGTGTTCTTCATCACCTTGGCGCGCAATTATGGCTTCGGGCTGAACGCGGACGCCTTCGAAGCGTGGGCACGGCTCATCCCCTTGCGAGCCGTGGACAAACACCGCGACAACCTCTTCCAGGTGGAGGCGTTCTTCCTCGGCACGGCGGGCTTCCTGGAAGAAGAACGGACCGGACAAGATGACTATTACATCTGCCTAAGAAAAGAATACCGCTACTTGAGGCAGAAGTTCAGCCTGCCCGAACCCATGACCGCCTCACGCTGGAAACTCCTGCGGACACGCCCGGGCAGTTTCCCACACATCCGACTGGCGCAACTGGCTTACCTCTATCACCGTGGAGAAGGTCTCTTCTCTAAAACAATGGAAACGCAAACGGTTGACGAACTCCGGAAATTGCTGGCCACAGACGTGTCGGCCTATTGGGAGGAGCATTTCACCTTTGCCAAGGTCTCGCCTCGAAGCAAGAAGCAAATGAGCAAATCAGGACTTGACCTGATTATCATCAACACCGTAGTGCCTTTCCTGTATGCCTATGGACGACATCGCGGAGAAGAATACCTATGCGAACGGGCCACAGCCCTGCTGGAGGAACTGCCTGCCGAGAACAACTACATCATCCGCATGTGGGAGGGAGCGGGCATAGCTGTCACGTCCGCTGCCGATTCGCAAGCGCTCATCCAGCTACAGAAGGAGTATTGCGACCGACGGGACTGCCTGCGCTGCCGCTTCGGGTACCAGTATCTGAAACATCGAAAATAACAAACTTTTTATCTATAACCTTTTTAAAACAAATTGCATTATGAATGACCTTTTATCTATCACCGCTCACTTCCGCTTGCCGGGTGAAGTCCGGGAAATCGTACCTCTGGGATCAGGACTTATCAACGACACGTACAAGGTAGTCACAAAGTCCGGACAGCCCGATTTCGTGCTGCAACGCATCAACCACCATGTGTTCCAAAACGTGGACCTGTTGCAACGGAACATTGAAGCCGTTACGGCCCACATCCGGCAACAGTTGGAAGAACGGGGTGAAAACGACTTGGACCGCAAGACGTTGCACTTCTGGCCGGCCGAAGACGGAAAGACCTATTGGACAGACGGGACGACCTATTGGCGCGTGATGACTTTCATTCCGAACGCCGTGACGCGCGAAGCCGTCAATCCGGAGAATGCCCGGCTGGTGGGCCTGGCCTTTGGCGATTTTGAAGCCATGTTAGCGGACATTACCGACAGGCTGGGCGAGACCATCCCCGACTTCCACAACATGGAGTTCCGCCTGAAACAACTGCGTGAGGCGGTGGCTGACAACAAAGCGGGTCGCGTGAAGGAAGTAAGCTACTATTTAGACGAAATCGAACGCCGGGCCGAAGAAATGTGCAAGGCCGAACGGCTGTACCGGGAAGGTAAACTGCCCAAACGCGTGTGCCACTGCGACACGAAAGTGAACAACATGATGTTCGACGAGGCAACGGATCAAGTACTCTGCGTCATCGACTTGGACACGGTAATGCCTTCGTTCATCTTCTCCGACTATGGCGACTTCCTCCGCTCGGCAGCCAACACTGGGGCTGAAGACGATCGTAACCCGGACAACGTGAACTTCAACATGGACATCTTCCGCGCCTTCACTGCAGGGTACATCGAGGCCGCGCGCGGTTTCCTGCTCCCCATCGAGATAGAGAACCTGCCCTATGCCGCCGCTCTGTTCCCCTACATGCAATGCGTGCGCTTTCTGGCCGACTACCTGAACGGAGACACTTACTATAAGATACAGTACCCCGAACACAACCTGGTGCGCACCAAAGCCCAGTTCAAGCTGCTGCAAAGCGTAGAGGAACACACGCCGGAGATGCACGCTTACATTAAGTCGCTGCTGTAAATGTAGCGCTGTAAATGAAGAATTAAGAATGAAGAATTAAGAATTTCCTTGCGACATCCTTAAGAATTCTTCATTCTTTATTCATCATTTAATTTTGTACACCTATGAGATATTTAATTATCTGCATCCTCTGCGCCCTTTGCGGAGCATGCAATCAATCAACTACTGATATGAAAGAACTATATGTAAAGAAAATCAGCTTGAAAGACGTATCGGTGGAAGCCGTACCCGCCCTATTGGACGCGGAAGGAATAGCTTTCGTACCCATTGAGACAGTAAATTGGAAAGAATATCCTTACCGGCCTGAAACATTCTTCCGCATAGCGCATACAGGCGACGCCATCGTGCTCCACTACAAGGTGCGCGAAGCGTCCGTACGTGCCGTCGCCGCCACGGACAACGGCCCTGTGTGGGAAGACGCCTGCGTGGAGTTCTTCTCCAGCCCGACAGACGACGGTATCTATTATAATATGGAATGTAATTGTACGGGTACACTGTTGGTAGGCACAGGCAGCAGCCGTAACGGCAGGGAACCTGCTCCCCAAACCGTACTGGACAATGTACAACGCTGGGCAAGCTTAGGACGTGTATCTTTCGAAGAACGCATAGGCGAGTGTACGTGGGAAGTGGTATTAATCATTCCTGCCGCCACTTACTTCAAGCATCAAGTGAAATCGCTGTCGGGCAAGACCATGCGCGCCAACTTCTACAAGTGCGGGGATAAGCTTCAGACGCCCCATTTCCTTTCCTGGAATCCTATCGCCGTAGAAGCTCCGGACTTTCACCGTCCTGAGTTTTTCGGCACGCTGCGGTTCGAATAAATAGCGGAAATGAACCGAAAAAACACAGAGACACGAAGACACAAAGAAATTTTTCAATGGGAATCATGAAATAATAACTCTGTGTCTTTGTGTCTCCGTGTTCAAGAAGACCCGGATAATCCCATCCGGCAAGTATCCTTATCTGACTATCTCCTTCGCCTCGCGGATGAAATTCAGGATATTGTGAATCTCATCGCTCATCGGAATTTGGTCTTCAATCTTCAGCACGGCATCCTGCAGGCTAAAGTTACCTTGATAAATCAGACGGTAGGCGTTCATAATATGACGTAAAATTCGGTCAGTGATGTGGTTCACATCACTCTTGTGCTGTAGGATAACGGCGTTGATGCCATGATACTGCACAGGATTCCCCGCCATAATGACGTAAGGAGGTACATGCTTGGATATGCGGCAACCGGACTGTATCAGCACCCAACTCCCAATGTGGCAGTTCTGCTGCACGATGACGTTGCTGCTGAGGATGGTGCAATCATCCACCCGGCTCTCACCGGCCACCATGCTGCGGATACCCAACACGCAATGGTTGCCGATGTGTACATCGTGACACAGATGCACACCGTCCATCAGAAAATTCTCGTTACCGATGTGTGTACCGCCTTCCTTATGCGTGGCACGGGCAATCACTACATTCTCACGGATTTCATTCTTGTCACCAATGACAAGCAAACTATCTTCACCTTCATAATGGAAATCTTGCGGCGTACTGGCCAACACCGAGCCATGATGCACGGTATTGCTCTTACCCATACGGGTACCATTCAAAATACGCGCACCGGACATGATGACGCAATCATCACCGATTTCCACATCACCTTCAATATAAGCGAACGGTTGTACCGTTACATTCTTACCGAGCTTGGCGGCAGGGTCTACATAAGCTAAAGGACTAATCATGATAGTAGATTTTAAGTATTAATTTTCTCTTCCTCCACCTAATGCCTGGTACAAATTGATGACAGCCTGCATTTGATCGAACGTATCAGATACCTCGGACAACTGCGCGCTGAGGTACGATTGTTCGGCTGTCAGCACTTCCAGATAGGTTGACGTGCCTAAGTTAAACAATTCTTTTGTATCTTCAGCCGCTTTGCGGGAAGAATTTACCTGCATGGTGCGGGAATTAACTTTTGCCAACGTATTCTGGTACAAAGAAAGGGCATTGCTCACCTCGTTTCCGGCGTTGAGCAGAGCGGTCTGAAAACCAATCTTCGCCTGCTCTTCCTGTGCCTTAGCTTGTTTGAGGCGGGCAATGTTCGTACCCCGATAGAACAAGGGCTGAGTCAAAGAGCCCACCAAAGAAGCTAATAGCTTACCCGGATTGACGATACCTGCCCCGCTACTGTTTGTCCATCCGGCCGAACCACTTAACGTGATGTTCGGATAGAAGGCGGCACGGGCACTGTTCGTGTTGTAATAACAAGCGGCTAACGTCATTTCAGCGGCCTTCACATCCGGACGATTGGAAAGTAACTGAATGGGAATACCAGCCGAGAACTCTGTAGGCAATACCTGGTCTTCCAACACGCCACGCTCAATGGCATGTGCCGGCTCATTCAGTATCAGGCAGAAAGCGTTCTCCGTCTCTGTCAGGCTTTGGCGCAAGTCGGACAAGGAAGCCACCACTTGCGCATAGGCACTGCGGCTTTGCTCGATGGCCGCACTGTTCACGCTGCCATATTCGTACATCGCTTCCATCGTTTCCACATACTTCTTCAGTACATCAGCCGTATTTTCCGTAATCTGCAACTGGCGGTCCAGCATCAACAACGTATAATAGATATTGGCCGTGCTGGCAATCAGTTGTGTCTGGACAGCCTGCTGATTGTATTCAGCTTGTTTCAATGAAACCTGTGCGGCACGTTTTGGATTTAAAATCTGACCGAACAAGTCAATCTGCCAACTGGCGGTAACGGGAATAGAATAAGTCTTTGAAGTAGCCTCGCCTTTGTTCCAATTGGTCAGCGTACCTTGCGGGCTTAAACCTATCTGCGGCAAATAAGCCAAACGAGCCGACATCAACGCAGCCTGTGCGGACTCCACATTCAGCATGGCAGAGCGCAAATCTGCATTACTTGCCAACGCCTGTTCGATGTAACCTTGCAACTGCGGGTCGGTAAACACTTCCCTCCAAGGCACATTACCGAAGTTAGTGGTGTCGGAAGCCGCAGCACTGTTCACCAAGGCCGTGTCACGGTACAGACCTTCCACGGAGATGTCTTCCGGTCTGTCGTATGCTTTATAGATGTGACAACTGCTTAGAAGAGCGGTTGCACACATCAGAGTGATGATTTTTCCTTTCATATATATTTTAAATTAAGAATGAAGAATGAGGAATGAAGAATTACCTGTTCTTACCTTACTACAAGAAAATTCTTCATTCTTCATTTTTAGTTCTTCATTTAAATTGTTATTTACTGTATTGTTCTATCTCAGCCGTAGCATCGGAATTGTCCACATCGTCCCACTCCATCGGTTTCACCTTCTCTTGCAAATACTGGAAGGCTACGAACAGAGCCGGTACGATGAAGATTTGCAGAATCATACCAATCAACATACCACCGATGGCCGATGTACCCAACGTACGGTAACCGTTGGCACCCGCACCGCTGGCAAACATCAACGGCAACAGACCGATAACCATAGCCAACGATGTCATCAAGATAGGACGCAAACGGGCGGCAGCACCAAGAACGGCTGCCCACGTGATGCTCATACCCATCTTACGACGGTCGAGTGCGAACTCTACAATCAAGATGGCGTTCTTCGCCAACAGACCCATCAACATAATCAAGGCAATCTGCATGTAGATGTTGTTGGACATGGTGCCGATAATCATCTGCAAAGCAGGAATACCGCCAATCAGGCTGGCACCGTTCACAAAGAGGAAGCTACCCAGCAATCCGAAAGGAACAGAGAGCAATACGGCCAACGGCAGAATGTAACTTTCGTACTGCGCACTCAGCAACAGGTAAACGAACACGAAGCAGAGGATAAAAATAATACCCGTAGAACTTCCACTCGTCTCAGCCTCCTCACGCGCCATACCTCCCAATTCGTAACCGAAACCTGCGGGCAAGTTCTGCTCGGCCACTTCGGCAATCGCCTGCAACGCCTGACCGGACGTGTAACCGGTAGCTGGTGTCACCATCACCTTCATGGATGTGTACAGGTTGAAACGGTTGATAACATCCGGACCATACACCTTCGTCAGCTTTACGAACTGACTGACAGGAGCCATTTCGCCTTTATCGTTGCGCACCTTGATGCTCTCCAATGACTCTAAATTCTTCGTAGCGTCGCGTTCGGCCTGCACCATGACACGGAACATCTTACCGAAACTGTTGAAGTTCGACGCATATAGACCACCATAGTATCCTTGCATCACGCTCAAAATGTCGTTTGGCTTGATACCGGCACGCTTACATGCGGCGGCATCGATGTCCAGTTGGTATTGCGGGAAGCTGGGATTGAAGTTCGTAGCGGCCGACGTCACTTCCGGACGTTCCTTCAAAGCAGCCATATAATTTTGTACTACGCTGTAAAAACGGTCCAAGCTACCACCGGTCTTATCCTGCATGTTCAACTCGATGTCGGTAGAGATAGAGTAACCCGGAATCATAGGCGGAGCGAAGAACAATACCTGCGCTTCCTTGATAACCTTTTGCGCACGCATGAAAAGGGTCGCATACACAATGGTCGAATTCTGCATCGTCGAACGTTCCTCCCAAGGTTTCAGCTTGACAATGACCGAACCGTAACCGGGACCCTGACCACCGATAAAGCTAAATCCGGAAATCACGGTACGCGACTGTACGGCAGGCTCGGCGGCAATCAGGCTGTCCACACGCGCCAATATCTTCTGCGCGCGTTCCTGCGAAGTGCCGGGAGGCAATGTCACAGCACCCATGATGGTACCCGTATCCTCGTTCGGCACCATACCGGTCGGCGTAATCTGCATGAACACTATCAGCAGGACGATGGAAGCGACAACCAGTCCGCCGCTCAGCCAACGTTTCTGAATGTATTTCAATACCTGCTTCTTATATTTACCCAAAAGGGAATCATACGAACTGTTGAACGAATGCTTGAATTCATCGGTCGTCATACCGGCTACGGCCATGATACTGATAACAATGAATATCGGGCACAGCACCGGATGCTCTCCGAAACTGAACATACCGAATATCATACCCAAAATGGCCACGATAGTAAAGAGGATGGTCAGCTTCGGCTTCATAAACTTACCCAATCCCTGCGCATAACGTTGAATCCATATCTTACGCGCTTCTTTCGTTGCCGTACCAATACGTTCTTTCAGCGAAGCTTCATGTCCGCCTTCGGTATTGTGCGGTTTCAAGAAGATGGCACACAGAGCCGGACTCAATGTCAAAGCGTTTACAGCGGAGAAGAAGATGGCGATAGCCATGGTCAGACCGAACTGCTGGTAGAACGTACCCGCCGTACCGCCCATAAAGCTCACGGGGATAAACACGGACATCATGACCAGCGTAATGGATACCAGTGCGCCGCCCAACTCATGCATGGCGTCGATGGCTGCCAGACGGGCCGACTTATAACCCTGGTCCAGCTTGGCATGGACGCCCTCGACGACGACTATCGCGTCGTCCACCACAATGGCAATGGCAAGCACCATGGCCGACAACGTAAGCAGGTTGACACTGAAACCGATAATCTTCAGCATAAAGAACGTTGCAATCAATGCTACCGGGATGGCAATGGCAGGAATCAACGTAGAGCGCATGTCCTGCAAGAAAATGTACACCACGATGAACACCAGGATGAACGCCTCTATCAACGTCTTGACCACCTCATGGATAGAAGCGAAGAGGAAGTCATTGGCGCTTTGGGCGATGTTGATACCCAAGCCGGCAGGCATGGATTTCTGCATCTCCGCAAGTACCTTCTCCAGGTTCTGGATGGTAGCCGTCGCGTTGGTACCGGCCATCTGATAAACAATACAGCTGACACCCTTGTGTCCGTCCACCGTATTGTCGAATCCGTACGTGTTACGTCCCAGTTCAATGGTCGCCACATCTTTCATGCGCAGCACCTCACCGTCGGCCAATGCCTTGATGACAATGTTCTCAAACTCCTCAGGCGTCTGCAAACGTCCGCGATAGCGGATAGTATATTGGAAACTTTGGTTACTGCGTTCACCAAACTGTCCCGGAGCCGCTTCGATGTTCTGTTCAGCCAAAGCGGAACTAATGTCCGCAGGAATCAATCCGTATTGTGCCATCACATCCGGCTTCAGCCAAATACGCATGGAGTAGTCCGCACCCATTACGAAGGCGTCACCTACACCGGCCACACGTTTGATTTCAGGAATGACATTGATGTTACCGTAGTTCTCAATAAACTCGATGTTATACTTGTCCTCTATGTCGTAGATGGTGAAAATCATCAGCATGGATGTCTGACGTTTACGGGTCGTCACACCGATTTGCGTTACTTCCTGCGGCAACAAACCCTGGGCGGCGGTCACACGGTTCTGCACGTTTACCTGCGCCATGTCCGGGTCAGTACCCTGATTGAAATAAATCGTAATGGATCCCGAACCGTTGTTCGAAGCATCGGACGTCATATACATCATACCTTCCACACCGTTGATCTGGTCTTCCAACGGCGAAATGACCGCGTTCAGCACGGTCTGGGCGTTTGCGCCCGGATAGCTCGCGCTCACGTTGACCGTAGGAGGCGCGATGTCCGGATATTGGGTGACGGGCAGCGTGGCCAGTCCGATAAAACCCAAAATAACCAACAGGACAGAAATCACCGTTGACAATACCGGACGATTTATAAATCTGGCTAAGTTCATATATTCATTTACTATTTAGCAATTTACTATTTACTGTTTAGCAATCTTATTCACCTATTCATTTACAATTTACGATACTTTGCTGTCTTTTCATCTAAGTAAATCGTACTTGGTAAATGATACTTGGCACTTGTTTTTATTGGAATGCCGACTGGATGTTACCGCTCCGTTGGTCTTCCAGTGCCTTTTGGTAGGCAGCTTCCTTTTCGGCAGGCGTAATAGGCGTAATGGCCTGTCCGTCATGCAAAGCCTGCACACCTTCCACCACAATCTTGTCGCCGGCCTTCAAACCGCTTGTCACATAGTAATTCTGACCATCGTTCAAACGATACACCTGAATCTCCGTATTCTTCACCGTGTTGTCCGCCTGTACGACAAATACAAACTTCTTGTCCTGAATTTCCGTTGTGGCCGACTGAGGCACCAATATCACGTTTGTCAACACATTCGGGAATACCACTTTTCCGGTCGAATTACTGCGCAACACATTGTGCTCATTGGGGAACATGGCACGCATGCTTACCGAACCCGTCGTGGGGTCTATCACACCACTGATAGTCTCCACCCGTCCGCTGTCCGGATACATTGTTTCGTCTATCAGTTGCAAACGAACCTTGGGCATCTTTTCCACAATCTCCTTTTGCGAGCCACCTTCCTTAATCAAAGCCAGTAACTGACGTTCTGCCATGGAAAAATAAGCGAACATGGACGAATTATCGGCCACCGTAGTCAGCGGCGTAGCCATCGAAGCGCTTACCAGGCTACCGATACGGTAAGGCACCTGACCTATGATACCATCGCTCGGACTAGTTACCTCAGTGTACTCCAAGTTACGCTTGGCGTTCGTCAGCGAAGCTTCCGCCTGTGCCAGTGAAGCTTTGGCCTGTGCCAATTGGTTTTCCGAAGTGCTCAGCTGATAATCGCTCACGATACCTTTTTTATTCAGCTCCCGGTTGTTTTGGGTAGTCAGCTCTTGCGTCTGCAGGGCCGCTTTAGCCGTCTCTACGGCTGCCTTGGCCGTCTCTACGGCTGCCTTGTATTGCACTTGATCAATGGTAAACAACACTTGTCCCTTCTTTACCACCGAACCCTCGTCTACGTGCAACTTCGTGATGAATCCACTCACCATAGGACGTATCTCCACATCCTGCTTACCTCGGATAGTAGCCGGATAACTGTTGGTCAAATGGGCTGTTGTCGCCTGAGTTTCCAATACTGCATACTCCGGCGCATTGCCGGCGCCCTTGTCACCTCCTCCGCAACTGCTAAACAGAGCAAGGCAACATAATGATAATACTAATCTACTCTTCATACTAATTTATTAGTTATCTGTATTCAAATTTAAATTTTGCAACAATTAAGCCTTTTCAACGAGGCACAAGTTGAAAACTCAAAAACCCCTTTCAGTTTTCAGCCTTGCAAAAGTACCTAATTTAAAATACACACATTTGTTTTAACGCTTATTTTTAACTATGTTTCAGAGATTTCTATGTGTATTCAGCAATAATTACGGAAATATCACACAAAAGACAAAAACAGAAATAAACATAGAATAGACAATGGAATTATGGTGAAAAAAGTGTAAAAGATACTGATTGAATATCTTTTATGCTTTGCGCGATATAAAAAGAATAAATAGCAAGCATCAAAATAAACCGGCAAATTTATTTACGCTAAATTTTCATTTAACGTGCCGCCCCTTATCATTTAATGTGCCGCCCCGTCCCTTTAAATGGGAACGAGCTTCTGATTAAACGTAATTTGACCGCTTGAAAACAGGCCGTTTCTGTACCGGAAAGACCACATGTTTCACCCCTCTACACAAATCTTTCCGTTGTAAGTTTCACGCCTTCACGATAGCATAACATCCTGATTTTAAATCGAATACTGTGAAAGATACATCCTTCACGGATGTTTCATATCTCCGCCTTGTGAAGGATGCGGAATCTCTCATTAAAAACCGATTCCGTACGATTTGTGCACATAGATGTACGATTTTACCATACATCTTTTTTAAAACTTTATTCTTATCTGCACCTGCAAGTCTGTCTTCTTATTCCCCTTAATCAAATCTTTTCCCGAACTGATTTCATCTCTATCCTGATAAATAGTTTGCCCGAATTTGGTTATCAACATCAGCCAATCACGGAAATCATAACGGAGATGGGCCGAATAACGGAAGCCGCGCCCATTGAATGAAGGCGTGTAAAAAGTGTAAAGCAAGCCTTTCTCGTAAGCATAAACGCGCGAATCATAATCATCAGTATGAAAATAAGTGCCTTGCACGGAAGCTGTCAGATGAGTGAAAGGAAGTTGAAAACCACAGGATTGGGTCACTAACCAACCCTGGCTATATTGAAGGTCGGGCTGGCTGAAGTGATTATAATCAAAAGTAGTGCGAAATCCCCAAAAACCACTTGTATAATTCAAGCGAAAACGTGTCTTATGATGATGGGTAGGCAAAATTATTTCTCCGCTTGTACCTGTCACGTCACGTTCTTTCCGCTTATAGCGATGATTGGCATACATGCTCCAATGTTCATCCGGCGTAAACGTGGCTTGAAACATGACATCCGTGCCTTGCGAAGGCTTGCTGATGCGGTATTTCCACCAAGGAAAAGAAAAGAAATCCGCCGCTACGAAAAATTTCCAACGCGCAAAGGGCGATACTTCAGCCGCCACATACCATCCGTTTTCATTTTGTGGAGTGCTTCCTTCGCCAAACCCGTGCCCGAAGAATGACCAATAATCGTGTGTATAAAGTCTGTGAATCAACATGAACTTATAATCGCTATTCAGCTGATATCTCCATCGGTTAAGCAAGGCATATCCGTGTTTACCTTTGGCCACCTCCCCTACCCACGCAAACTTTCCCCATCGATAGTTATAATCAATACTTACATTATAAAAATGATTTCCACGAAGATTATACTTGGCATACTCGCGCAAATTCGGCTCGTAAGGACGATTGAAGAAATAGTAAATGCCCGTGACACCTACTTTCAGATGAAGATTTTCGTAAGATACGTTTCCACCCGCCACTTGCATCACCAACGTATGTATTTTCTCTACTTCGCTTTCCGAACGATGAAGTCCTGTTTTATAAATGGAGGTGATTTCTCCATCCTTCACCACCCCGTCCAGATTACGATGTGAATAAAAAGCCGATGCCCGCCAAGAGGAATCCAATCGGAGAGTGCCCCCTACCCCACGAAAATAATTATACTCATCGGAAGAACCATGCTTACGGAAACCTTCCGTGCGATATTCGGCCGTAGCCAACGAAAATGATTTTCCCAATCCAAAGGCATTTCCCAACACCAAGCCTTGCCCGAAACTGGCTTTATAGGTGCCAACGGCCAAAGTCTGAAGCCTCCCCCACTCTTTCAATAGCAGATAATAAGCATAATGGTCATATCCTTTCCGATTATGTAAAGCGAAAAACGGCTCACCGGCATCTTTCTCACCGGTCACACCCGCCTGAATGCGCTCGCCATAACGGAAGCTATATCGCAAGGAATGATAGAGCGAAGGACCCAAATAATCTTTCTCATACCCCTTACGTGCATAAAAGGGCACATCGAAACGTGCCATAGCTTCTTGCTTCGCAAACTTTAGCACGCGTTTCCACGAAGGAAAGGCATCGTCTTTGCGGGACTTTGACACACGGACAAAAGGCAGAAGCCGTTCGATGGTTTCCTTGTCCATCTCCTCCACCAACTGCAATTCATAAATGGTTTCCATCTCTCCATGAAGATAGATGTATGCCAACAAGTTTTCTATCTGAATATCAGACAGGAAAGGAAACATTTCCAATTGCTCTTTAGTAGCCGTATTCAGATTAATTTTTTCCTTTAAACGATATGAAAGCTCTTCCAGTTCATCTTCCCAATCGGTGGCGTCCGATTCAATGGCCAATTGCTCCAGATTTTCTTCCAAAAGCCACAAATCCGTATGCTGAGCCTGCAACGCTACACTTATCAACAGAGTTATCAACAAAAGTTTTATCCTCATCCTTGTATTTATATTTGTTTATCGGGCGGCGAAGTTACCTTAAATAAGTTAATGCCACAAGGAAAAAAGCTGAACCCACAAAAATATTTCATAGAATAATGTACTTTTGCGGCATGAAAACAAGGTTTCACCTCATCGTCCTTCTTGTGTTGTCGGCCTTTGGATGCTCCACGCTACATGCCCAACAAAAAAATACATCATCCAACAATGGAAAGAAGGTGTATCTTACTCCCATGTGTGTATACGAGGGCGATACTATTCCTTGTGTACAATTAAGGACTGTCTATATCTTTAAACCGCTGAAATTCAAGAACCGAAGAGCCCGTATGCGCTATAACAAATTAGTGCGCGACGTGAAAAAAGTATTGCCCATAGCCAATGAAGTGAACGGCATTATCATCGAAACTTATGAATACTTGCAAACACTTCCACCCGGTGAACGCCAGAAACACATCAAGCGGGTAGAAAAAGGATTGAAAGAACAATATATGCCACGCATGAAAAAACTGACTTTCTCACAAGGAAAATTATTAATAAAATTAGTTGACCGTCAAACTAACTCTACGGGCTATGAATTGGTAAAAGCTTTCCTCGGCCCCTTCCGTGCAGGCTTTTACCAGACATTTGCCGCCCTTTTCGGTGCCAGCTTGAAGAAAGAATATGACCCTACGGGTGATGATGCCTTGACCGAACGGGTGATATTGATGGTACAAAACGGACAACTATAACATCAACTCAGTTGTTTGAACAAGTCCCAAATCACAATCCCCGCGGTAACGGACACGTTGAGTGAATGCTTGGTGCCGTATTGAGGAATTTCAATGCACCCGTCACTATGGTCAATCACCTCTTGCTGAACACCTTTCACCTCGTTGCCCAACACCACCGCATAACGTTTGCCGTGCTCTAACTTCAAGTCTTCCAACATGATACTATTCTCAGCCTGTTCCACGGAATAAACAATGTAACCTTCACGGTGCAAGTTATCAACCGCTTCAACCGCGTTATTCACATATTTCCAATCTACGGTGAATTCAGCACCCAAAGCCGTTTTATGCATTTCGGGATGCGGAGGAGTGGCCGTAATGCCACACAAATAGATACATTCGATGCGAAAAGCGTCGGACGTGCGAAATACCGAACCGATGTTATGCAAGCTCCGGATATTATCCAATACCACCACTAAAGGAAGTTTCTCGGCTTTCTTAAACTCCTCAGCACTAATACGATGCAGTTCGGTTATCTTTAGTTTGCGATGCTCCATTTTAAATGATAATTTAATGTGCTAAATTCCCATTTCTCTAACTATCCGCAAAGATACATTTTTCCGTTCAAATACCGGTGAATAACCGTTGGAAACCTGTCGATAGTGAAAGAAAAGAAAATGAAAAATAAAACTTGCGATTCTCAAAATAATCTATATGCAAATCCTCTTATAAGTCTTGCAAAATAACAAGCCTTTATTTTCAAAACCAACTTAAACACATTTTTCAACCCAATGAACAAGGTTTATCGGACGAAAGTTATTAACTTTGCACTTTATCAACAGAATGTGAATGCTGAAATAGAAAGAGCTTATTATCAATAGTTAGACCGGAAAAACATCCGTTGATAAACTATTGATAAACCCAAGCAAAACATTAATAACTTAACCGCCAAACAATGTGGCCGTTTTTTCTTCACGTTATTAACCGACTATTATCAGCACCATAGGGGATTTTTTAAAAGAAGAGAAATAAATAACATATTTATGAGTTTATGGAAAATCTGGTTGAAGCTATCAAGCAACTGAAGAAAGAAAAGAATGCGCTTATCATGGGCCACTATTACCAACGGGCCGAAATACAGGACGTGGCCGACTACATAGGCGATAGCCTGGCACTGGCTCAACAGGCTGCCCGGACAGAAGCCGATGTCATCGTGATGTGCGGTGTGCACTTTATGGGGGAAACCGCCAAAGTGCTTTGTCCTGAGAAAAAGGTATTGGTGCCCGATATGCAGGCGGGTTGTTCATTGGCCGATAGTTGTCCGGCCGATGCGTTCGGGCAATTCATAAAAGAGCATCCGGGATATACAGTCTTGTCGTACGTTAATACCACGGCGGCCGTAAAGGCATTGACCGATGTGGTGGTGACTTCTTCAAACGCCCGCCAGATAGTGGAAAGTTTTCCTCGTGAGGAAAAGATTATTTTCGGACCGGATAGAAACTTAGGGAGCTATATTAATGCCGTAACCGGACGTAATATGTTGTTGTGGAACGGAGCGTGTCATGTACATGAGCAATTCTCCGTGGAAAAGATTGCAGCGTTGAAGGAACAGCATCCTGAAGCCTTGGTATTGGCCCATCCCGAATGCAAGCAAGCCGTATTGGCGCAAGCCGATGTGGTAGGCTCTACGGCAGCCCTTTTGAAGTATGCCATTGCTCATCCGGAAAAGACCTATATTGTAGCTACTGAATCGGGTATTCTGCACGAAATGCGTAAGCGTTGTCCGCAAACCAACTTCATCCCTGCCCCACCCTCTACTGGTGCCCATGCGTGCAATGAATGCAACTACATGCGTTTGAACACGTTGGAAAAACTTTATCAATGTCTGAAAGATGAGACTCCCGAAATAACCGTTGACCCCGCGATAGCCGCCAAGGCCGTGAAGCCCATCCAGCGCATGCTGGAGATTTCGGCTAAATTAGCTTTATAATCAGATATTTAACGGATTGTATATTGAATTGTATATAGTCCGCGTACTTTCTTTATTCCTATTTTCCTTACCTTTGAGGATGGGAAAATGGGGATAAAGAATAATGTACTTTTTAATATTGAAAAATATTTTAAAATAATTGATGCAAATCAATTAAAAATTGGTACATTTGTGATCTATCTGTAAAAAGAGAATCAATAGCAAGCAACCTTTAAAACAAAGCAAACAATGAAAAAGAGTTTCTTAATGGTATTTGTGGCAGGAGGGTTGTTCATGGCTTCGTGTACGGAAGATGCTTATAATCCGGATCGTATAAAGGAAGACTATGAGCAAAACTTCGTAGACCTGTTTGGAGAGATTAATCCCAATCAGGATTGGAATGTGGCCGAACTGAAGTCTGTAACCGTGGAGCTGGGTAATAGTACGGAAGTGGAAATCTATGCGAATGCAGATGATATTTATAAACTTGTAGGTGACTACAAGGGAATATCTGGTGTGCAAACACTTACGTTTGACGCTGCTAAGAATCTGAATGACTTTTTTGTTTCAGTAGGTGGCAAAGGCAAATTAGTAAAAAATGGAGAGGAAGTGAGCTTTACAGATGCATCTACAAGAACGTATGAATCTGATGTTACGGATGTATTTACAAAGTTGACTGAATATAAACGATTTAGTTGGCAAGAAGTAACGACTATAACCAATAAGTTAAGAGAGGATAAGGATAATACCAATGTTCATGGGATTAAAAGTAATTTCATCATGCAAAAGAAACCTGATGAAATTATCAATGTTTATCCTATCTATTGGAATGCTATGTATAAACACACGGTAGGAATATTTTGGGAAGAAGGAAATGAACTGAAAGAGGTAGATGTTTATACAGATAAAGAAGGGGATGATTTGCAGGTGTTTCTGCAAAAGAAGAAAAGGAGTTGGTTTCCTCCTTCATCTTCATGGGAAGACTATGGTTGGGTAAATGCTAATAATAATTCAAATAATCGATATAGTCGTGGATATGCAAGTACAGTACTTCCAGTAAAGTATGATAATAATGACTATAGAGTTAAAGAGGGAGAAGGATTCCAATCAAGAGGTTTTACTATAGAATTACCGGATTATACTGAATTTGGATTTTATATTAAAGTTTATGGTACTGATGGTAAACTTATAGAGACTTATTATACCAATAAATATAAGAATGGAAAAGCGGGAGAAATGGCGTCTTATTTTACAGATAATCAAGGACGCGCATTTTTAGGATTTGAAGATCAATATTCAAGAGGCGCTAAGAAAGATTTGAATGATTTGATGTTGATTATTGATCCTGCTCCCTCTGTAATTGTTGAACCAGAAGAACCTGATCCCGAGCCGGAACCCGATCCTGAGCCGGAACCAGAACCGGAATCTCCTTCCACTTGGACTATCGCCGTTGAAGACTTAGGAAATACGGATGACTATGACTTCAATGATATAGTATTTACCATAAAACATGTGTCTGGAACAGAAGTAGCTACGATTACTCCACTTGCCGCAGGCGGTTCATTGGAAACTTATTTATGCTATACGGATGGAGAGGGAGAGTATCATGAAACGGAATTCCACTCATTTTTTGGTGTTGATGGACCTGGTTCAGATGGTACTTATCCGTTGATTAATACACAGTCTGTTAATTATTCGGCTTCATCTTTCGAGATAAAAGTTGATAAAGATTTTTCCGTAGCTGAGAAAATGGGTGGTTTTACTATAAAAGTGGTGAACAATCAGACGCAATCTACTGTGGTTATTGCGGCTCCGGATGCAGGCGCTGCTCCTCAGATGATTTGCGTACCGTCCGGTTGGCAATGGCCTGTAGAACGAGTGAATATAAATGATGCTTATCCTGGTTTTAGCACGTGGATAAATGATCCTACTCAAGTAGACTGGTATAAAAATCCTGTAAACGGACAAGTAATGGGAGTAAATTAATTGCATCTATATGAAAAGCCCAAGTATTATTGGATACTTAGTCATTTATCCAATGATACTTGGGCTTTTATCTAATAATACTTTTTCAGATAGACTTCAAGAACTTGCAAAGCTTTTCAGTAGCCTTGGCCCGGTGGCTGATTTTGTTCTTTTCTTCATTTCCCATTTCGGCAAAAGTCTGGTGATAGCCTTCGGGCTGGAAGATGGGGTCATAACCAAAGCCGGAAGTTCCTTTGTGTACTTTAGTGATTTCTCCTTTTACACTGCCTTCAAACAAATGTTCCTTGCCATCGATGATTAAGGCAAAGACCGTATGGAATTGCGCTTTGCGGTTATCCACGTTTTCAAGCTCGTGGAGCAACTTTTTCATGTTAGCCTCGGAATTGTGCGCATCACCGGCATAACGTGCCGAATAGACGCCCGGAGCACCGTTTAAGGCTTCTACTTCGAGTCCTGTATCATCGGCGAAGCAATTCAAATGATACTTGTCGTAGACATACCTGGCTTTTAGGAGCGCATTTCCAGCTAAAGTATCAGCCGTTTCAGGAATTTCTTCATGACAATTGATATCTTTCAGGCTGAGAAGTTCTATTTTGTCTCCTAAAATGTCTCTGACTTCTTCGAGCTTGTGGGCATTGTTGGTGGCAAAAACAAATTTCTTCATTATGATATGTTTTTTATTATTTTACTTTGAGTTTGTCAAATCCTTCTCCATATACACCGATGACGGAGCTTTGTGAAATAAAGGCGTTCGGATCAATATCTTTCACCAAACGGAATATTTCCACGGATTGTCGTTTATAGGCTAATACAACCAGTACTTTTACATCGTTTTTACTATACCAGCCGGTGCCATTGAGCACTGTGACACCTCGATGGGTATCTTTGGCGATGTGATCGGCAATCTTTTCGTATTCTTTGGAGAAAATCAGGAATTGCACCGATTGGCGGGCACTGTTCACCACATAGTCGAGCACGAAACCGATGACGAACAGGGTTACAAAGCCAAATATCACCCGGCGCCAGTCGTGGAAGATGAAATAACAAGAACTGATAATCACCACGTCACACGCCATAATCATACGTCCCAACGTTACATCGCGGTATTTGTTGATGATGGCGGCTATGATGTCCGTTCCGCCTGTGCTACCGTTGCAATTGAATACGACTCCCAAACCAAAGCCGCACATGGTTGCGCCTATCAAGCACGCCATAAAGTCTTGTCCGGGACCTAATATCTGCGGAGGGATGCCGTCTTCTCCATTGACCAACTTTTGGAAAAACCACAGAAAGAAAGTCAGCATAATGATGGCATACGTGGTCTTGATGCTGAATTTAGGTCCTAATATCTTGATGGCAAACGTCATTAATACCGCATTGATGAGGAAGTATGACCATTGGATAGGAAATCCCGTGGCATAGTAGATAATGGCACCTATACCCGTAGTTCCTCCCGTTGTAATCTGGTAGGGAATGAGGAAAGCCGCCCATGCCAGGGAATAACTAATAAGGCCAATGGTGATGAAGACATAGTCTTTCAACTCCCTCATCAATGTTGCTTTGGTTGGTTTCGTTATCTGCATATTGATTTATTTTACAACAATATTGATAATCTTTTTCGGTACGACAATGATTTTAACCACTGATTTTCCTTCCATCCACTTGGCGGAGCGTTCATCAGCCAATACGGCGTCCTGAATGTCTTGCGAAGAAGTTTCTACAGGGAATTCTTTGTTGAAGCGTGCCTTCCCGTTGAAGGAGACGGTGTAGTTCACCGAGTTTTCCACTAAGTATTCTTCGTTATAAGCAGGCCATTGCGCGTCGCACACTGAGCCGGCGTTGCCTAATGTCTCCCACAATTCCTCGCAAATATGGGGAGCAAACGGTGCCAAAGTCACGATGAGCGGATTCAGGATTTCTTTTTTGCCGCATTTCAAGGCGACCAGCTCGTTTACGCAAATCATGAAAGCACTGATGCTGGTGTTGTACGAGAAAGTCTCGATATCACCTGTCACTTTCTTGATGAGCTTGTGCAAGGATTTCAGTTCTTCCTTCGTAGCCGGTTCGTCATTGACCAAATACTTGTCCGTGCGGTCATAGAAAAGGCTCCAGAATTTCTTCAGGAAACGGTGTACGCCATCAATGCCGTTCGTGTCCCAAGGTTTGGATTGCTCTACCGGGCCAAGGAACATCTCGTACATGCGCAACGTGTCGGCGCCGTATTTTTCTACAATCATGTCTGGATTGACTACGTTGTACATGGATTTCGACATCTTTTCAACCGCCCATCCACAGATGTATTTACCGTCTTCGAGGATAAATTCGGCCGTGGCATATTCGGGACGCCAAGCCTTGAAAGCTTCAATGTCCAAAATATCGTTCGACACGATATTGACATCCACGTGGAGTGGGGTAGTGTCGTATTGGTCTTTCAGGTTGAGCGATACGAAGGTATTGGTGTCTTTGATGCGATAGACAAAGTTACTTCGGCCTTGTATCATGCCTTGGTTCACCAGTTTTTGGAAAGGTTCTTCCACTACGGAAATACCCAGGTCATGCAAGAATTTATTCCAAAAGCGGGAGTAAATCAAGTGTCCCGTAGCATGTTCCGTACCGCCTACGTAGAGGTCGACATTGCGCCAGTATTCATCCGCTTCCTTGCCCACCAAAGCCGTATGATTGTGCGGATCCATGTAGCGTAAATAATAAGCGCTGGAGCCTGCAAAGCCCGGCATGGTGTTCAGTTCGAGCGGGAAGATAGTTACATTGTCTATCTTTGTATTGTCTGTCACACAATTGTTTGCCGTGTCCCATGCCCAACGGGTAGCGTGTCCTAAAGGAGGTTCGCCCGTTTCAGTAGGCAGGAACTTGTCTACTTCAGGCAATTCGAGAGGCAGGCAACCTTCGGGTATCATGTAAGGCATGTTGTCTTTATAGTAAACAGGGAAGGGTTCGCCCCAATAACGTTGGCGGCTGAAGATGGCATCGCGTAAGCGGTAGTTCACTTTCACCCGACCCAAACCATGCTCTTTCACGTATTTTTTTGTGGCGGCAATAGCTTCTTTAATGGTCAATCCATTCAGATTTAAATCGCAATAAGGAGTGACACCGGCTTTAGGAGAATTGCATACAATGCCTTCTTTGGCATCGAAACTCTCTTCGCTCACGTCGCAACCTTCTACAAGGGGCACAATGGGTAGGTTGAAGTGTTTGGCAAAAGCATAGTCACGGCTATCATGGGCAGGAACGGCCATGATGGCACCTGTGCCATATCCGGCCAATACATAGTCACTTACCCAAATAGGCACGGCTTCACCTGTGAAAGGATTAATGGCGTAAGAACCTGTAAATACGCCTGTTACGCTACGGTCGCTGATGCGTTCGCGTTCGGTGCGTTTCTTGGTGCGGTCTAAGTAAGCGTCTACTTCTGCTTTTTGTCCAGGCGTAGTTACTTGAGTAACCAATTCGCTTTCAGGCGCCAACACCATGAATGTCACGCCAAACATCGTGTCGGCGCGGGTGGTGAAGATGGTGAACTCCAAATCGCTGTCTTTCACCTTGAATTGCACTTCGGCACCTTCTGAGCGGCCTATCCAGTTGCGTTGCGTTTCCTTCAAGGAGTCTGTCCATTGAATGGTGTCGAGTCCGTCCAAGAGACGTTGTGCGTAAGCCGATACGCGCAAGCACCATTGACGCATCTTCTTTTGCACTACGGGATAACCTCCGCGTTCCGACACTCCGTCTACTACCTCATCATTGGCCAGCACCGTGCCCAGTTGCGGACACCAATTCACCATCGTTTCGCCTAAGTAAGCGATGCGGTAGTTCATCAGGATTTCTTGTTGCTCTTTCTCACTCTTGGCATTCCATTCTTCGGCCGTGAAACAAAGTTCTTCGGAGCAGGCGGCATTGAGACCCTGAGTGCCTGTCTTTGCGAAACTTTGTACCAGCTCTTCTATGGGGCGGGCCTGTTGGCAGCCATTGTCATAATAGCTGTTGAACATTTTTTGGAAAGCCCATTGTGTCCAATGATAATATTTCGGGTCACAGGTGCGTATCTCACGGTTCCAATCGAAGGAGAAACCTATTTTATCCAGTTGTTCGCGATAGCGGTTGATGTTGTTTACGGTCGTAATGGCAGGGTGTTGTCCGGTTTGAATGGCATATTGTTCGGCAGGCAATCCGTAAGCGTCATATCCCATGGGATTCAACACGTTGAAGCCTTGCAGGCGTTTGTAGCGTGCGTAGATGTCACTGGCGATGTAGCCGAGCGGGTGTCCTACGTGCAGACCGGCGCCGCTGGGGTAGGGGAACATGTTCAGTACGTAGTATTTCTGTTTGCTTGGATCTTCCTTCACCTGATAGGTTTTATTCTCTACCCATCGTTTTTGCCATTTCTTTTCAATCTCCCTGAAATTGTACTCCATAATTGTGATATACTAACTAAGTTTGTTGATAACGTGTTTATATTCTACCTTCTTCGGTTGATAAGCTTGTTCATAAGCGGTTGCAAATTTACGGGATTATTTTCAGATTTTCTTCTCCAAGACCTAAAAACATTGTTCGGGAAGCCCATCTAATTCGCTTTTTTGTAATTTTGCGCCCGAAAAAATAAAAAGTACTGCGTATGGATACAGCTAAAATGAAAGGACACCTTGCCATGTTGGCCGCCAATAGCATGTGGGGATGCATGGCTCCGTTGGCTAAATACGTGATGATGGGCGGTGCGATAAGTTCGTTGGTGATGACCGACTTGCGTGTGTTTGGCGCGATGATTCTTTTTTGGATATTCTCTTTCTTTCGAAAGCCCGAACACGTGGGGCATAAGGATTTGATGAAACTTTTCGGTGCATCTTTGTTGGCTATCGTCTTCAACCAAGGAAGTTATATCTTCGGGGTAGGACTGACTTCGCCGGTGGACGCTTCCATCATCACCACCAGTATGCCTCTGATTGCCATGATATTGGCCGCCATCTTCTTGAAAGAACCCATCACGGGAAAGAAAATCTTAGGGATAGCCGTAGGTGCTTCGGGTGCTTTGTTGCTGATATTGGGAAGTTCGCAGACGGCGGGTACTTCCGTCAAGGGCGATAATCCTTTGATAGGAGATTTGTTCGTGTTGTTGGCTCAATGTAGCTATGCGTTTTATTTTGTTTTGTTCAAGAATTTTGTGGCCAAATATTCAGCCTTTACCACAATGAAGTGGATGTTTACTTACGCTTTTATCTGTCTGCTTCCTTTCTCTTATAACGATTTGATTACGACTGATTGGTTGGCGTTGGATGTCGCTTGCATTGCTTCCATTCTTTTTATTGTGGTGGGAGCCACTTTCTTGTGTTACCTGCTCATTGTGACCGGACAAAAGAATCTACGCCCTACCGTAGCCGGTATGTACAATTACGTCCAGCCTTTGGTAGCTACTATCGTAGCCATTTGTTGGGGGATGGATTCGTTCAATGTTGTAAAGATGCTTTCGGTTGTGCTGATATTCGGAGGTGTTTATCTGGTGACTTCCAGCAAGAGCCGGGCGGAGATGGAGGCCTGTAATTAGAATCCGCCCGAATTGCTGAAATGTATATAGTTATTCATGTCTGCCCATAAGAAGAGATAGCCGAATGTTATTTCAGCCAACAAGAATTCTTCTCTAGAAGCAAATGAATTTTCGTTTTTGCTTTGATAATAAGCGCCGTTGGTGTTCCGTTGCTGCATTCGTATCATTTCTTTTCCGCGTACCCGCATCCAGTCAGCGGCGGTTGGCTTCATTCCCTTGTCCAAACCAAAGCAATGGGCTATTACGTCCATCAGCCAATAATTGGATTGTCTGCCGGTTCCCCAATCGTTTCCTTCAGGGAAAAACATCCGGCAGATGGCCTCGCCTTTTTCGTTGCGCACATACATGGTTTGTCCGTCAAACGATAAGTTATTCAGTGCATTGTAGATTCGATTCCCGTTAAATAATGAAACTCTTTTGGCTTTTTCTCCGGTCAAGGCATAGGGCAGTACATTGATGGCGTTTTGCATGAATGCCACCATGTAATCTACATGGACAATGCCATGGTTGATAATTGTCCCGTTTTCTTCCATGTTGCTCCCTTGTAAAAAATCTTTTAGGCGTATGCCATTGATTTTCTTTCGGCTGTTTATATCCGAAGGCGAGGCATATGCCGAAAGTTGCAATTCCAATGCCCGCTGATGCCATGTGGCGGCGTTAGGATGTTGAGGAAACATAACCGTCGCTAATACCAGCAAGTCGGAATTCCATGCGTTTTCTTCTGATTTGCTGTCTCCTTTATAAATTACTTTTCCTGATATGTCTTTGTAGTAAGGAATATTGTAATTTAAGAAACGGTTAGCCTCGTATACGGTCATGTCATAAATGCGGGAACGTGTGACATCGTCCAATTCATCCCATAACAACCATGCCGCAAAAGCGGTTTGAGAGGCCCACCATGCGCTTTGCCACAAGTTGCCCCAACCTTCTTTCTCACCGAGGCAAGCTTTATGCCGATAAGCTAATGAACTGATTAGCTTAACAGTTATATCTCGTGCTTCGGATATTGGCACTCCGGTTATTCTTTCGTCATAAATATGGAAGCGCAATGCTGTAGCCAATGAGAAAGCCATATGGCTGACGGGACGGATGTAATGTTCCGTGTTTCCTTTGAAGTCTAAATACGTGTCGGTTTGATTCCCATATCCTTTCACTTTGTTATACCAGTCGTTAACGGCATATTTCATTCCGTTTTGTAAAAGATATACGGCTTGTTGCGCTAAAGAGTCAGTCAAAATCTCAGTGTGAAGTTGTCCCCAATGAATGGGAGTCGCTTTTGGTTGTCCGTAGGATATAGCGGGTCTTAAAAAGACCGATAAGCTGAATAATAGGAAACAAATATTTTTTAACTGCATAAAGATAACTGTTTTAGTAACATGGTATCGTTTTAAACGTTTTGGCAAAGATAATTGTAAAATACGAAACTACGCTTCTTTCCGGCAACATATTTCTTCTAATTATCGTCAAAAGGTATAATGCATGCGGGGTGACGAAACCTATGGGCATAAAAAAAGGAGTACCGCTGTACTCCAATCTTTGTTAACCTTAAAATCTAATACTATGAAAAACACGTTGCAAAGGTACGGACTTTTTCGATACTTGCAAATAATCCAAATAAAAAAGTGTGTTTTATAACATGCTTTATGGCTTCGATAATTCCTTTAACACTTTATCCATTCTTTTCCAAGAGACGGAGTAAGAACTCACGTTGCAGGGAATAGTTATCACTATGTTGGTGGACATATTTCAGTAGCGTAATGCCCTCCTGTCTGAGTTTAGCTTTCAGTAAGGGGTTATCTTTTTCCACTTCTTCCTCCGAAAGGCGCAACATGTTTACGGCCGCCAGTTCCAGTTTGTCCAATCCGTCCGTTTGAGTGGCATAGCGTGCGATGAGTTCTTCGGCTTTCGTATTCAGCAATTCACGGGTGTCTATGCCCAATATTTGGCGGGTCAGGCGGTCATATTCCTCCCATTCCTTTTGCCTGATTTTCTTTTTGTGGAGAATGGCTTCCACAATCATGGAAACGATTTCCTGAATCATCCGTATCAAGTAGTCTTGTTTAATCATCTTTTCAGTTCCGAATTATATAATATGTAAATAGGAAACGTATGGGCATAAAAAAAGGAGTACCGCTGTACTCCAACCTTTGTTAACCTTAAAATCTAATACTATGAAAAACACATTGCAAAGGTACGGACTTTTTCGATACCTGCAAATAATCCAAATAAAAAAGTGTGTTTTATAACATGCTTTATGGCTTCAACAGGTCCTTTAACGTTTCTCTCTTCCCGCCGATGGTCAGCCGCGGCGATGTGGAGGCGTTAAAATAGAAATTTGGCGGAATTTACGCCCCGGTCTTGCGTATATCGTTCGGAAAGGTTATCTTTGGGCGTGACTTTCGGCAGGCTTGCTGCCGAAACCTTCGGCATACCCGTGCCGTAGTCTTCGGCATACTCGTGCCGTAGTCTTCGGCATACTCGCGCCGCAGTGTCCGGCATACTCGCGCCGAAAGTCCGTATGTATAACCCCTAAAAAGAAAAGACTTATGGGAACAAATTCTCAAAGAGCGAAACTGACGCTCAAGGCCGTCCCGAACGAACTGACGGAAGCCACCAATGATTATTATCTGAGTGTAAAAACACAAAAACCCCTGACGCTGGAAGACCTGGCGCGCGAAGTGGCCGCCACGCACGGACACCAGAACGCCGCCGAAGTGGAGATGCTGACGCGCGAAGTGCTGGAACTGGCCAACTGGTACCTGTCCAACGGCTTCACCGTCACCACCCCCCAAGGCAGCTTCCGCACCACCGTGCAGGGCGTGCTGTTGGATTCGGAACTGAACGCCGCGCCCAACCGTGACAAGCTGAAGCTGAACGTGGCCTACACCATGGGCAACGACATGCGCCAGGCGTTGGACGAGGCCGAGCTGGACGTGGAAATCAGCAAGGCGACCACCGGCCCGCAGCTGTTCAGCGTGGCCGACGCACGGCAGGTGGAGCAGTCCAAGCTGCCCGATGCCGACACCCGCGTGCCCATCCCCGTGGAGGCAGGGCAGACGTGCATCATCAGCGGACGCAACATCAAGGTGGGAGGCGAAGGCAGCCAGATAGGCGTCACCCTGCGCCGCACGGACGGCGACTCAGGCACTACGCTCTTCTTCCCCATCTCGAAACTCTATCCTAATACACCCACCCGCGTAGGCTTCGTCCTGCCCGCCGATGTGGAGACCGGCAGCACGTGGCAAGTCACCCTCTGCACGCAGTTGAGCAGCAATGGCAGCCGGTTGCTGAAGTCACCCCGCACGGTGACCATGGAGAACACCTTCACCGTGGGCGAAGCCTCGTCCACGCCCGTAGTGCCCGGCGGCGGCGACGGTGATGGCGATAACAACGATGATGAGACGGATGACCCGCTGGCATAAATGCACTTAACACACTACACGCTATGTTTACTTCTACCATGACTGATGCCGAGGTACTCGAAGAAGCCCGTAAGGACTTCTTCGAGCTATCGGGCAAGGTGCGGATGGCCGTCGAACGCTTTGCCAACCGCCACTACCGGGTGGCCGTCAACAACGGCTTGTGCTTTAACGACGTGGCACGCGGACTCATTCCCCGCACCGTGGAGCAGCGCCAGTGGCCCACGCGGCGGCGCAACGTCTGGCGCACGTACTTCTGTTTCGACAACCTGCCCGGCGGCGCCGCCCGCAGAGTCTGCCAGTACTTCATCTACATCCCCCTCTACCGCGAGACGGGCACGGAGTACCTCTTCTTCCACGGCTACGAAAAGTTCTTCATCGAACGCTTCACCCTCCACTTCATCGAACGCTACAAGGAGCGCCACCTCGCCCCCCACGGCATCGACACCGGAGCCTTGCCCATTCCCCTGTACTTCTTCCTCCACAATCCGGACAACTTCCCCGGCACGTACTACCGCTGTGCCGACATCGGCGTGCGCCAGGGGCAGCACAACAAGTTCTGGATAGCCAAGGAAGGCATCTTCGTCACCGACTACATCGATGGCATGCTCACCTACATCACCTTCATGGACAAAGACACCCTCTCGCCCCTGAAGGCCCAGGTGTACGAGGAGGAGAAGGTGTGGCACCTGGCCAAGACGCTCATCAGCGACGACTCCGACGAGGAGACCCGCAAGCGGGCAGCCACCGCCATCGCCTCGATGCCACAGTTTGGCGACATCGCGCGACGCTTCGTCAACCGCAACCTGGAAGACCCCGGCGACGGCAGCAAGCAGGCCACCCTGCGCGCCATCAAGGAAATGTGGCAACGCCTGAAACCCAACATGAAAGCCGCCCTGGACGAGAGCGACCGCCGCGACCGCGAACTGCTGCGCCGCAACCGCACGACCGACCGCATCTTCCTCGACCGTCTGCCGGACGAACTCGACATCAAGTCTTACCATCTTCCGCCCGGAGCCAAGGATAAGTAAACGGCTTGGAAATAATCCGCCCGGTATTTGCTGACAAACTATGTTTGCCCCGAAGTGCAGGTAGGAGATAAAATAAAAACCGCCGATAATGATTGATTATCAGCGGTTTTCGTTGTTTTACCATTTGTGTAAGTGATCCGCTTGGGGCTCGAACCCAAGACCCCAACATTAAAAGTGTTGTGCTCTACCTGCTGAGCTAGCGAATCAAACCTGTGTGCATCATTCCTGATTGCGGGTGCAAAGATAGAGAGTTTTTTTAAAGACACAAAATTTTCTCGCATTTTTTCTTATCTTTGCCCCAAATATTTTATTTATGGCAACAGTAGACGACAAAAAGATTATCTTTTCTATGGTTGGTCTGAACAAGACTATCCAGCAGAACAACAAACAGGTGCTGAAGAACATTTACCTATCGTTCTTTTATGGCGCCAAGATTGGTATTATCGGTTTGAACGGAGCGGGTAAGTCGACACTGCTTAAGATTATTGCCGGATTGGACAAGTCTTATCAAGGCGAAGTAGTGTTTGCACCCGGATATTCCGTTGGTTATTTGGCGCAGGAACCGTATTTGGACCCTACCAAGACGGTGAAGGAAATTGTAATGGAAGGTGTGCAACCTGTAGTGGACACACTGGTTGAGTATGAAGAAATCAACCAAAAGTTCGGACTTCCGGAATATTATGAGGATCCCGACAAGATGGAGAAGCTTTTCAATCGCCAGGCCGAACTACAGGACATTATCGATGCGATGGATGCATGGAACTTGGACAGCCGCTTGAAACGTGCCATGGATGCTTTGCGTTGTCCTCCCGAAGACCAATCAGTAGAGCATCTTTCCGGAGGCGAACGGCGTCGTGTGGCTTTATGCCGGTTATTGTTGCAGAAACCGGACATCTTGCTATTGGATGAGCCTACCAACCATCTTGATGCGGAGTCCATAGATTGGTTAGAGCAACATTTGCAGCAATATGAAGGAACTGTCATTGCCGTGACGCATGACCGTTATTTCCTCGACCACGTGGCAGGCTGGATATTGGAATTGGATCGTGGCGAAGGCATCCCGTGGAAAGGCAATTATTCCAGCTGGTTGGAGCAGAAGACCAAACGTATGGAGATGGAGGAAAAAGTGGCCAGCAAACGTCGCAAGACTTTGGAACGTGAGTTGGAATGGGTACGTATGGCACCGAAAGCCCGTCAGGCCAAAGGGAAAGCCCGTCTGAATTCTTACGACAAGTTGCTGAACGAGGATGTGAAAGAGAAGGAGGAGAAGTTGGAAATCTTCATTCCCAACGGTCCCCGCCTTGGCAATAAAGTGATCGAGGCCAAGCATGTGGCCAAGGCTTACGGTGACAAATTGTTGTTTGATGACCTTAATTTTATGCTTCCGCCTAACGGCATTGTGGGCATCATCGGTCCTAACGGTGCGGGAAAAACAACCTTGTTCCGTCTTATCATGGGTTTGGAGAAGCCAGATAGCGGGGAGTTTGAAGTAGGCGAAACCGTAAAATTGGCTTATGTAGACCAGCAACATAAAGACATTGATCCGAACAAAAGTGTTTATCAGGTGATTTCGGGAGGCAATGAGTTGATTCGTATGGGCGGGCGCGACATCAACGCCCGTGCTTATCTTAGCCGATTTAATTTCTCAGGCGCCGACCAAGAGAAACTTTGTGGTGTGCTTTCCGGTGGTGAACGTAATCGTCTGCATTTGGCGATGGCGTTGAAGGAAGAAGGCAATGTGTTGTTGCTGGACGAACCTACCAATGATATTGACGTGAATACCTTGCGCGCTCTTGAGGAAGGTTTGGAAGATTTTGCCGGATGTGCCGTGGTTATTAGCCACGACCGTTGGTTCCTCGACCGTATCTGTACGCATATCTTGGCTTTTGAGGGCGATTCCAATGTTTTCTTCTTTGAAGGCTCGTACACGGAATATGAGGAAAACAAGTTGAAGCGTTTGGGACGTGAAGAGCCGAAACGTGTACGTTATCGCAAGCTGATGTAGTGGATTCGTAACTTCATTCAATAAAATAAGAAAAAGCCGTTCCCCAGAATAGACAAGATGGGAACGGCTTTTTCTTGTTAGCGGCTTACTATTGTTCAGCACTTTCTAAGCAGATGATTATGTGTTTATGGATTCAATTTACACTGACTTTGGGCTATATGTCCAGTGTTTCTTTTTGTTTTAGTCTCACCGGTAAATTCTTTTCAGAATCTGACCGGGAGACTTCCACAAACAAACATAAACAGGGCTACTAATACTAACGTTTATTTTTCACTTGCTTTTATGATTAATACATTAAGTTTGGTTTAAGTTATATTCGTTCATTTATAATTATTTCATCAATTTCTATGCCAAAATGTTGATTTGCATATAAGTACTTGATGAATAGGCAAATAGTTATTTCTTTGAGACTGTGGATAGTGTGGAATATTTGTGGATTTGTGGAGTTGAGTGTGGATTTTTTCTACAATGTGTCGCTTATTCCGTATAATTTCAATTTATTGTATAATGTCTTGCGGTCGATGCCCAATAGTTGGGCGGCACGGCTTTTGTTGTTTCCGGTTTGGCGCAAGGCTTCAATGATGTGGCGTTTCTCCGCTTCTTCATCGCGCAGAGGCATGCCGGCAACTGGTAGAGTAGGGGACTGTTGTAGGTCTGCCAATTCATTTATAGTAATGAAATTGCCAGTTGCCAATAAAGTGGCCCGGCGAATTGTGTTCTTCATTTGTCGTAGATTTCCCGGCCAATGGTAGGCTTCCATTGTTTTACAAGCTTGCTCATCGAATCCGATAAGGTGTTTGCCCATTTCCTGATTGGCTTTGTCGAGGAAGAAGTTGGCAAAGAGCAAGATATCTTCCTTGCGTTCTTTCAGCAAAGGCATGTAGAGTGTGAATTCATTGATTCGATGATACAAGTCTTCGCGGAAGGTCCCCTTACCGATTTGCTGTTCCAAATCTTCGTTGGTAGCAGAAATCAGGCGTACATCCACTTGAATCTCTTTGTTGGATCCGATGGGACGTATCTTCCGTTCTTGGAGGGCACGGAGTAACTGTATTTGTATCTCGTAGCTCAGGTTTCCTATCTCATCTAAGAAAATGGTTCCCCCGTTGGCTTCTACAAAAGCTCCCCTCTTGTCGGTCAAGGCACCGGTAAACGCTCCTTTTACGTGGCCGAAGAATTCAGAAGCGGCCAGTTCCTTGGGGATGGCGCCGCAATCGATGGCTACGAAAGGTTTGTCGGCTCGTTTGCTGAGCTGGTGAATGCGGTGGGCCACGTATTCCTTACCCGTGCCGCTGGCGCCGTTGATAAGTACCGACATCGTGGTGGGGGCTACCAACCGGACATAATTATAGAGTTGTTTGGCCGAATCGCTTTCTCCTTCCAAAAAATCGGAGGGTGAGGCTGAAGCCATCCCGTCCGAACTTGCTTTCTGCCTGGAAGCCAAAGGTGCGTCGCCCGATTCGCTCTTCTTCAGGGCGTCTTCTATCTTCTTCAGTAGTTCGTCGGGATTGATAGGTTTGGGCACATAGTCGCATGCACCTAACTTCATGGCCTGTACGGCCGATTGAATGTCGGCATATCCCGTCATGATGATGAGAGGTATCATGCGCTCGCGCTTTATCAGCCATCGCAGGATGTCTATTCCGTCATGGTCGGGAAGGCGTAAGTCAGACAAAATCAAGTCGATTGTTTCCGCATCAATCACTTTTTGGGCACGGGCTACGCTACTGGCCGAGTAGATTTGAAACCCTTTCTTGGTGAGCCAGGTCTTTAGCATGATGCCGTAAGTAATGTCGTCTTCTACAATCAAAATGGATTTCATAGTCTGATGTTTTTTTATCTTTTCAAGCACAAAGGTAATGGCTTTTGGCTGATTTTAGTATATTTGCAGACTTAAATTAAACAAAAAGCGAGATGAAAGGAACTGTAATTGTATTATTAACCCTGTTTGCGTGCTGTTTGGCGGCATGCAAGCCCGGACAAAAAGAGAATAAAGATATGAATGAAGAGACAAAACTGAAGATTGAAACGACGGCGGGCGACATCATTGTCAAATTGTACAACGAAACGCCAAAGCACCGCGAAAACTTTATCAAACTGGCGCAAAACGGGACGTACGAAGGCACTTTGTTCCACCGTGTCATCAAAGACTTTATGATACAGGCGGGAGACCCCGATTCGAAAGACGCGCCCAAAGGTAAGATGCTGGGAGCGGGCGATGTGGGCTATACGGTGCCGGCCGAGTTTGTCTATCCCAAGTATTTCCACAAGCGCGGAGCTTTGTCTGCAGCCCGTCAAGGCGACCAAGTGAACCCTGAGAAAGCATCTTCCGGATGCCAATTTTACATCGTAACGGGTAAGGTCTATACCGATTCCACCTTATTAAATATGGAGACGCAGATGAACAATATGCGTTTCAACAACGCTTTCAACGCCTTGGCGGCCAAGCATGCGAAGGAAATCTACAAGATGCGCCGCAACAACGACCAGGAAGGGCTGATGAACTTGCAAGACACGCTGATAGCCCAAGTGGAGAAACAGATGGCAGGCCAACCGGAATTCCGCTTCACGCCTGAGCAGGTGAAAGCCTATACCACAGTGGGAGGGACACCCCATTTGGATAACGAATACACCGTGTTTGGCGAAGTTGTGGAAGGCATGGACGTGGTGGATAAAATCCAGCAAATGAAGACCGACCGGAACGACCGTCCGGAAGAAGATGTCAAAATCAAGAAAGTGGAAGTGTTGTAAGGATTGTCCATGGAGCGTATCAATCGGTTGACTTTGGAGAACGGTTTGCGTCTGGTGCATCATGAAGACACATCGACGCAGATGGTGGCGTTGAACATTGTTTATGATGTCGGTGCGCGTGACGAGCACCCCGACCATACGGGGTTTGCCCATCTGTTTGAGCACCTGATGTTTGGCGGTTCACGGCATATTCCCGATTATGACACGCCGCTCCAGCTGGCCGGCGGAGAGAACAATGCCTGGACGAACAATGACATTACGAACTATTACCTGACCATTCCCAAGGCGAACGTGGAAACTGGTTTTTGGCTGGAGTCTGACCGCATGTTGGGGCTGGACTTCAGCGAGCATAGCCTGGAGGTGCAACGGGGTGTGGTAATGGAAGAGTTCAAGCAACGTTGCCTGAACCAGCCCTACGGCGATGTGGGACACCTGTTGCGTCCTTTGGCCTACAAGGTGCATCCTTATCGTTGGCCTACTATCGGCAAGGAACTCTCGCACATCGCGCAGGCCACGCTCGACGAAGTCCGCACATTCTTCTACCGGCACTATGCTCCTAGCAATGCCGTGTTAGCCGTTACAGGTAACATTTCCTGGAAAGAAACGGTGCGCTTGACGCAGAAATGGTTTGGGGACATACCCCGACGTGGAGTGCCAGTCCGTCAACTTGCACAGGAACCCACGCAGGACGAAGAGCGTCGGCTGGAAGTAAAGCGTCCGGTTCCGGTAGACGCGCTATTCATGGCCTTTCACATGTGCCGACGGGATGAACCGGACTATTATGCTTTCGATATACTTTCTGATTTGTTGGCCAACGGTCGTTCCAGCCGTCTGAACCAGCGTTTGGTGCAAGAACGTAAATTATTCTCTAATATAGATGCTTACATCTCCGGCTCACGCGATGCTGGGTTGCTTCAGATTAGCGGGCGGCCTTCTGCCGGTGTTACGTTGGAAGAAGCTGAGGACGCTATTTGGGAGGAATTGGACTTGCTTCGGCATAAAACCGTGGACGAGCGCGAGTTGGAGAAAGTGAAGAACAAGTTCGAGTCTACCCAAATCTTCGGCAACATCAACTATCTGAATGTAGCTAACAATCTGGCGTGGTTTGAGCTAACAGGCCAAGCCGAGGATATCAACGAGGAAGTGCCTCATTATCGCACCGTGACCATTGGGCACTTGCGCGAAGTTTCTCATCAGGCACTTCGGCGGGAGAATAGTGTGGTGTTACACTATCGTAAAAGCTGATTTACTTTCCCTTCAATTCCTTCTCCTCCTCTTGCGGAAGCCGTATGGAGGTATATAGTTCAAAGATGGTGGCTATGGTGAGGCACACAATCCATTCATTATGACGGGTGAGCAGCATCAGTGTGCCGGCTAGCACTAGAAGCAGAGCACCCAGTATCTGTTGGAAACGCAATCGGCGGATGGCGGGATTCTGCACACGAGGACGGTCGTTAATCTGAGCCAATGCCACGAGGGTAGCTCCTACCGTGTAGACGTAGGGAGCCGCTGGCCAACCGGTAACGTAGACGCTGGCACCTGTAACCACCATAAGGGCACCTACGGTAAAAAGGGCGGGAAGAATTTGTTTCATAATTATTCTAAGTCTTCTTCAAATACATAAATATCTTCGTTGGGCTTCTTCATGAAGTATCGTTCGCGGGCTACCTTTTCGATGGCTCCAGAGTCTACGGCTAGTTCGTTCAGCCGGCGGGTACTATTCTCAAATTCCGTGCGGTATTTGTCTATTTCACTACGCAATTCGTTTGTCTCATGATAAAGTTTCAATCGCCGGATGAGGCTGTTCTCATCCAGAAAAATGATGATAACGCCGAATATCAGTAACGTTATCAAATATTTGTGCCTACAGATGCGGCGCCAGAATAAAACCAAATTGTCCATAATGATTATGCTTTGCCGCTTGCAAAGATAGTGCAAAACATTCAAGTTTGCTCATGAAAAGACAAAGGAAATGTCCGATAGAATGCTTTTTTTGCGTACATTTGCAAAGTGACTAACCAAGAATGCGCATAACTGAGTATGGAAGACTATATTGTATCGGCCCGGAAGTACCGTCCGTCCACTTTCGAATCGGTGGTAGGACAGCGTGCTTTAACTACTACTTTGAAGAATGCCATTGCTACTGGCAAGCTGGCTCACGCTTATCTGTTCTGCGGACCGCGTGGAGTGGGTAAGACTACTTGTGCCCGCATCTTTGCCAAAACCATCAACTGCCTGCATCCTACTGCCGATGGCGAGGCGTGTAACGAGTGTGAGTCGTGCGTGGCTTTCAACGAGCAGCGTTCTTACAACATTCACGAGCTGGATGCTGCTTCCAATAACTCGGTGGATGACATCCGACAATTGGTGGAGCAGGTGCGCATTCCGCCACAAATCGGGAAGTATAAAGTATATATCATCGATGAGGTGCACATGTTGTCCGCCTCAGCCTTTAACGCTTTCCTGAAGACGCTCGAAGAGCCTCCTCATCATGCTATCTTCATTTTGGCTACTACGGAGAAGCATAAGATTCTGCCTACTATTCTTTCCCGTTGCCAGATATATGACTTCAACCGCATCCGGGTGGAGGACATTGTGGCTCATTTGGCCTATGTGGCTTCGAAAGAAGGCATTTCGGCCGAGCCGGAAGCACTCAATGTCATAGCCTTGAAAGCCGATGGCGGTATGCGCGATGCTTTGTCCATCTTCGATCAAGTAGTGAGTTTCACGGGTGGAAACATCACTTATCAGAGCGTTATAGAGAACCTGAACGTGCTTGATTACGAATACTATTTTCGCCTGACCGATTGTTTTTTGGAGAATAAAGTTACCGATGCTTTGCTGCTCTTCAACGAGGTGCTGAACAAGGGCTTTGAGGGAAGTCATTTCATTACGGGTCTCGCTTCTCATTTCCGTGATGTATTGGTGAGCAAGGACCCCGTCACCCTGCCCTTGCTTGAAGTAGGTGCCAGCATTCGCCAGCGTTATCAGGAACAGGCGCAGAGATGTCCTCTTCCGTTCATCTACCGTGCCATGAAGTTGTGTAATGATTGTGATTTAAGTTATCGCACCAGTAAAAACAAACGTTTGCTGGTGGAGTTGACTTTAATACAGGTGGCGCAAATAACATCAGGTGAGGAAGAAGCCATCAGTGGTGGGCGTAGCCCTAAGCAGAAGATAAAACCCATATTCACTACTCCACAAGCCACTACGGCTCAGCAGCCTGCGGCTACGACAACTTCCGAACAATCACAAGCTCGTTCTCAATCTGCCGCGCCTCAACCTTCTCCTCAGGTTTCATCCGCACCTTCTCCGGTATCCGTCCTGCTTGCTAAGGAGAAAGAAGAGAAGAAGATTCCGGTAGTAAAGATTGGCGGCTTGGGCGTATCCATCAAGCAGCATCCCCAGTTAAAAGCGGAAGCACCTGCCGTGCCTGTGCAAGCTCCTCAACACTTACCTGAGGAGGATTATATGATAACCGAGCGGGACGTTAACTTCTATTGGCAGGAATATGCCAACACCATGCCTAAGGAGCAAGTGGCTCTCTCTACCCGTATGCATGCCATGCATCTTACGCTATTGGACGATACTTCTTTTGAGGTCGTAGTGGACAACGAACTTATTGCTAAAGAATTCATAGCTCTGATTCCTAGTGTAGAGTCTTATTTGCGTACCCGATTAAAGAATGGGAAGGTTGCCATGAAAGTCCGCGTAAGCGCGCCTTCCGAGAAGACTCGCGCTTATAGCCGTGTAGAGAAATATCAGATGATGGCTCAGAAGAATAACGCTCTCCAACAATTGAGGGAAGAGTTCGGATTAGAGTTATTCTAACATGATAGCTTGCTTCTAAATCAGTCCTTCCAGGGGAGGACTATAGTCCTTCTAGGAAAGGATTGCAGTCCTCCCTTGGAAGGATTGCGGCAAAGCATAGGTTTGTCCGGTTGAAGCAGAGTGCTATTTTGCGTCAAGGACAGAGTCGGGGATTTATAAAAAGCTTTTCAGTATCTCGTCCAGCGATTCGTCCTTGCTCAGTCCCATGTTTTTGCGCATTCGTGAACGAATTACGTTCACACTCTGACGGTTTATGCCAATGATTAACGCTATCTCGTCCGTGCTTTGATTAATAACAATAAGCATGGCAAGCAACTCTTCATTGCGTGTCAAGCGCGGAAAACGCTCACGCAGACGGGGCAGATAGGAGGGATAGAGCGCGGCAAACGAACGCCGGAAAGCCTGTTCGTCTTCCTTGCTGAGCAGACTTTGCACTGTGAGTTGGCGGATGGTTTCAAGATTCTTGGAGGCCATTGCTTCCTCTATCTGCTTGTTCAATTGTTCGTTGCGTCGGTTCAGTTCTTGCTGGCGGCTGATAAGGCGTTGCATCTCAAGGCGGTTGTTTTCAAGAGTCTGCCGGTGCACTTTGCGCCGGAAAAGGTAATAAGCTACAAACAATATGAGCAACAGGCACAAGGTCACAGAAATCGCAATGTTGTAGGAAAGGCGTTGCTTCTGCAAATCTAACTGGGCGGAGAGCAGTTTGTTTTCCTCCTCCTTGCGATGCGTGTCAAACCGGATATTGGCGGCAGCTACGGCACGCATGATTTCCGCCTGCTTCAACGAGTCAGAAAAAAGCCGGCAACGTTCATAATAATATTCAAAGGGGTCTTTTTTTCTCCAAGAGCTATAATAATCCAGCAAAATGGCATTCGCGTTATATTCTTCTGCCAGCATCCCCATACCGCCAAAATCCCGTGAGGCATTGTGAACGAGCTTCACGCCTTCCGCTTCATCACCAGTCAGCATCAAGGCTCGTCCCATGTGCAACTTTAGCTGAGCCTTGGCCCAAGGCGGCATCCGGAGGCTGTCCTTGCAGATGCTCCGGGTTAATAGCAAAGCCTTTTGCACCGAATCCGGATAATCCAGATAGGCTTCGGCTGTAGTTACCCGATTGACAAACACTCCTTTAAAACTCTGCTGGGCAGTTGAGGCCTGTTCACCCAAGCGCAAATAGTGGAAAACGGAATCCCGCTTCTTCAACTTGCGAAAAAGCTGGGCGCGATACCGATAGAGATCGCCCAGCCCAAAGCTGTCCTGACGAACGGAGTAACGACATGCTAATTCGTTCATCTGTAACGCCTGTTCGTACATCCCCAAATCTCCGTACAAGTTGGCTTGTTCGCCATAAGCTATAACCACGTTTTGTGTAGGCATGTCGTCGGTATAGTTGGCTATGGCTTTTTGGTTGGTCTCCGCGGCTTTTTCATATTGCCCCGTGAGGCGGTAATAAATGCCCAATCGGGAAATTAAACGTATCATGTTGCGGAAGTACCCTCCTTGCTCATGGGCTTCAATGGCTTGCTCCAGCAATTCGATGGCCTGGGGAACGTTGTTTCCACAATAGATATATACTCCGCTAATGGCCTCGGCCTGTTGGATGAAACGGCTCTTGTCGGGATTGCGGGGTAGGGCAAGGTATTCGTCCGCCAGTCGGATGGCTTCCTCATTGTCGCCCATCATCTGATGGAAAGTGGCGCGATAGTGCAGCAACTCGTAGGGACAATGTGTTCGCACCATGTTGTTGGCATTCAGGCTGTCCATGAAAGCTAAGCCGGCACTATACTGACGAGCGTTCATGTAGGAGTCATAACAGATGTCCATCATCAGACGGGCTTGGGCAAGGAGCGAGTCGCGCGAGTCAGTTTCTTCCGCCATAGCTTGCACAAGGCGGGGAATTTCCTGATGGGAGAGCTCCAAGGCTTCTTGTACCTTTCTTTCCTTCCGTAGTGTCATCAGTTTTTCGTTTACAGACTTCCACGGAAGGACATTTTCATTCGAGGGGGTTTCCCTGCGTAGGGAGCAAGACACCATCAGCAAGGTTAGCAAAACAACAATGTATCGGGCATTCATGATTAAACGATGTTTTATTACATGGCAAAGATAGCTCTTCTTTTATAAAAAGCATAGCATCTTCTTAAAAAAATAGATTTTAAATATGGCTGATTATAAGCGAGTTAAATGGGTGTATATCGGATTGTATATCATCTGTTTTTCTCCGGAAGCGTTTATCTGATTATTTTTACAACAAGAAAAATAGCAGAATATAAAAAACAAATTTATGACGACATTGATTAATGCCAGTGCGCCCAGACTGGTCGCTTGATAAATACTTCTGTAGCAAGAAGTTAGGATTGGGTTCAATATAATCCTA
>CALUOR010000017.1 GCA_944322285.1 uncultured Bacteroides sp. | reverse complement strand
AAACAAATGCCGCATGACTATGGATATTAAAAAATATGAAATGCTTGCGCAGGTCATAGAAAACAGCATGACAAAAGGAGAAAAATAGAAACTCTGTGCCTCCGTGTCTTTATATATATTTTATATTACCGGTATAGCGACCAATCCACATTGCGCATGTCGCCGCTCTTGGCCAGTTCGGCGTGCATGCCTAAGGCGGCGCGGATGCAGTGCGGGGTCTGCGCCTTGCCGTCGGTCAGTTTCAGATAATCCCACAGAATTTGCTTGTAATCCGGGTGAACGCAGTTCTCGATGATGGTCTGCGCACGCTCCTTGGGGCTCTTGCCGCGGAGGTCGGCCACGCCCTGTTCGGTGACGATGATGTTGACGTCGTGCTCCGAGTGGTCCTCGTGCGACACCATGGGAACAATAGCGCTGATTTTCCCCTCCTTGGCCACAGACGGGCAGGTGAAGATGGAGATGTAGGCGTTGCGCGTGAAGTCGCCGCTGCCGCCGATGCCGTTCATCATCTTCGTGCCGCCGATGTGGGTGGAGTTGACGTTGCCGTAGATGTCGGCCTCGATGGCGGTGTTGATGGAGATGATGCCGAGTCGGCGCACGATTTCGGGGCTGTTGGATATTTCCGACGGACGGAGCACCAGTTTGTCGCGGAAGAAGTCCATGTCACGGTACACTTCGTTGAGGCAATCGTTGGTCACCGTCAATGAGCAGCCCGAAGCGAACTTCACACGGCCGTCGCGTATCAGGCCGATAACTGCGTTCTGGATAACTTCCGTATAGACGTCGAATGCCGGGATGGACTTGCTGTGTCCCAAGGCGTTCAGCACGGCGTTGGCGATGTTGCCCACGCCCGACTGCAAGGGGAGGAACGTCGGCGGGATGATGCCCCGCTTCATGTCTGCCACGAGGAAGTCGGCCACGTTCTGCCCGATTTTGTCGGTCAGCGGGTCGCCTGCGGCAAATGAACGCGCCTCGTCCGGCCAGTTGGTGTCTACGATGCCTACAATCTTCTTGGGGTCAACCTGGATGTAAGGCGTGCCGATGCGGTCGCTGGGCTTGTAGATGGGTATCTCGCGGCGGTAGGGCGGGTCGAGCGGCTCGTACACATCGTGCAGCCCCATGGCGGCTTTGCTGTGCGCGGCGTTTAGCTCGATGATGATTTTATCTGCCAGGCGGGCGATGGTGGGCGAGATGCCTCCGGCGGCGGTCAGGTAAATCTTGCCGTCGTCCGTCACTTCGCACGCTTCGATGATGGCTACGTCCACTTTGCCCATGAATCCGTAGCGCAACTCCTGCGCCATTTGCGAAAGGTGAATGTCGTTATAGGCTATTTCCCCGTTGTTCACCGCCTTGCGGAAGTCGGGGTTGGTGGTATAGGGCGCGCGATAGCGGATGGCCTTGGCGCGGCTCATGACGCCGTCGCACGACTCGCCCGTGGATGCTCCCGTGAAGATGCCCACTTGGAAAGGATTTCCCTTGGCGTGTTCCGCTTCCGCAATCTTGGCCAGTTCGGCCGTCACGGCTTTGGCCGTACCTGCGGGTGTAAATCCGCTCAGACCGATGTTGTAGCCGTGTTTGATAAGACTGGCGGCTTCTGCCGCCGAAATGTGATTGAATGCCATGTCTTCTATTTATTTTAATAACACTTATATCCAAAGATTTAATACTTCCGCTTCAAGATTTCCGACCAGATGATGCCCCGCCGCACTTCTTCCAAGGAATGGATGTCGACATCGGGTGATGGGGGAGGAGCCGGACTTTCGTTCAGAATAGGCGAAGCGGGCCGTGTCGTCCGGGCGCCTTCTTGCACGGATGCCTTCCGGCGTCGTGGCGGGAAGGCGTCAGTGGCTTTCGGCCTTGCTTCCGGTCGGGGAGTTTCGGGGACTGTCTCTACCTGTATTTCCCCGCTTCCCCACGCCTCCGGCAGCGGATTTTCCGGCTGGGGCGCAGGCATATCCGACTCGTCCCACGGGGCGTTGTCTTTCGCTTCCTTCCGGGCTTTCTTTACCACCCCGAAGATGATAAAACCTAATATGAGCAGAATTTTCAGTACGTCTTCCATGTCCGTGCAGCGTATATATCATTGTTTCAACCGCCAAAGGTAGTCAATTAATCTGAATTATAGGTTATATATGGGCATAAAAAAAGGGGTGCTTCACAGCAACCCTTATTTTTTTAACCTAAACCTTAACTATGAAAAAATCTAATGTTTCTTTCGCCAGCAAATTTGCAATGTTTTTCTAATATAACCAAATATTTGCAGAAGAAAATCCCATTCATTAACATATATTAGCCATTGTTCCTACTCAATGCGAAACTTTGACGAAGACTTTGCGATGCTTTGTCGCCGGAAAGGCGTATCTTTGTGGCCGATATTATAAATGGGGATTTATGTGTGTATCTGTCATCCTGAGCGAAGCGTAGCGTAGTCGAAGGATCTCATGATAACATTAGATTACATGCTAAACGGGAGATGTTTCGACTTCGCTTCGCTCCGCTCAACATGACAGGCACACGAAGTCTTAAATTGCCCGCTAAATTATCATTTAACTTAGATATAGAACTGATTATGGAAAAGAAACTGTTTATAGAGACATACGGGTGCCAGATGAACGTGGCGGACAGCGAAGTGGTGGCCTCCGTGATGCAGATGGCGGGATACGTGCAGGCCGATACGTTGGACGAGGCCGATGCCGTATTCCTCAATACCTGCTCCGTGCGCGACAATGCCGAGCAGAAGATACTCAACCGATTAGAATTCTTCCACTCGCTCCGCAAGAAGCGTCCGCACCTCATCGTGGGCGTATTGGGCTGCATGGCCGAGCGGGTGAAGGACGACTTGATAACCAATCATCACGTGGACCTGGTGGCAGGCCCCGATGCTTACCTTACCCTGCCCGACCTGATAGCATCTGTGGAGGCAGGCGAGAAGGCCATCAACGTAGAGCTTTCCACCACGGAGACGTATCGCGACATTGTGCCTTCGCGCGTTTGTGGCAACCGCATATCGGGCTTCGTCTCCATCATGCGTGGGTGCAATAACTTCTGCACCTATTGCATCGTGCCTTATACCCGTGGACGTGAGCGGAGCCGGGATGTGGAAAGCATTCTCCGCGAGGTGAACGACCTGCGGGAGAAGGGCTACAAGGAAGTGACCTTGTTGGGGCAAAACGTAAACTCCTATCGCTTTGAACGCCCCGATGGAGAAGTGGTGACCTTCCCCATGCTGCTGCGTATCGTGGCGCAAGCCGCCCCGCAGATGCGCATTCGCTTCACCACCTCGCATCCCAAGGACATGAGCGACGAGACCCTGCACGTCATAGCCGAAGAGCCTAACGTATGCCGCCACATCCACCTGCCCGTGCAGAGCGGAAGCAGCCGCATCCTGAAGCTAATGAACCGCAAGTACGACCGTGAATGGTATCTGGAGCGGGTGGCCTCCATCCGGCGCATCATCCCCGATTGCGGTCTCTCCACCGACATCTTCTGCGGCTTCCCCGGCGAGACGGAGGAAGACCATCAACTTTCGCTCAGCCTGATGGAGGAGTGTGCCTACGACTCGGCTTTCATGTTCAAATACTCCGAACGTCCGGGTACTTACGCCTCCAAGCACCTGCCCGACGACATCCCCGAAGAAGTGAAGATACGTCGCTTAGAGGAAATCATCGCCTTGCAAAACCGCCTCTCCGCCGAAGCCAACGCACGATGTGTAGGCCGCACGTACGAAGTCTTGGCCGAGGGCACCAGCAAACGGAGCCGTGACCAGCTCTTCGGGCGTACGGAGCAAAACCGGGTGGTGGTGTTCGACCGTGGTACGCATCATCCGGGCGAGTTGGTGAAGGTACGCATCACAGGCTCTACGGCGGCTACATTGTTAGGGGAGGAGATATAACATTTCTCCCTTATTCAATGTTAAATCGCATCTTTTGAGCACAACTTATTGATAAATTCGTTATTTTTAGCACACTTAACGAATGAATCCATTCATATTGTTCAATCTTTTAAATCTAAAGAGCGTATGAGAAAGTATTTGGCAGAAATGTTGGGCACGATGGTGCTTGTGTTAATGGGATGCGGTAGTGCCGTGTTTGCGGGCAATGTAGCCGATACGGTAGGTGCCGGTGTAGGGACGTTGGGTGTTGCTTTGGCTTTCGGCTTGTCCGTGGTGGCCATGGCCTATACCATCGGAAGTATTTCGGGATGCCACATCAACCCCGCCATCACGCTGGGTGTGTGGTTATCGGGACGTATGAGCAGCAAGGACGCTACAATGTACATGATTTTCCAGGTCATCGGAGCCATCATCGGCTCGTTCATCTTGGCTTTGCTTACTACAACAGGTGGTTTTGACGGACCTACGGCTACGGGAAGCAACACCTTCGACCCCGGCGAGATGTCACAAGCCTTCATTGCCGAGGCGGTGTTTACGTTCATCTTCGTGTGGGTGGCTCTTGCCGCTACGGCCGAGAAAGGCGGAGCGGGCAACTTGGCGGGACTTGCCATCGGCTTGACGCTGGTGTTGATTCACATTGTTTGTATCCCCATCACGGGCACATCGGTTAATCCGGCACGTAGCATCGGCCCGGCTTTGCTGGAAGGCGGACAAGCACTTTCGCAACTCTGGCTCTTCATTGTGGCTCCGTTCGTGGGTGCCGCTTGCAGCGCGATGGTGTGGAAATGGTTTGCGGCAGGGCGTAAGTCGTAACGCTTGACATATCTTCCTCACGGGGAAAAAATAACTGGCAGGCCGGGGAAAAATAATTCGCAGGCCTGCCGTTTTTTTAATGTCCTCTTGATTATTCAAACACTTGCAAAGCAGGACGCCCCACCCACACTTGAGGTTGCTCTAAAGCGAATATATAGGCAATAGTAGAAGCCACATCGTATTGCATCATACTTTCATGAAACTCCACGCCTTTTTTCACTCCTTTTCCACAAATAATGAAAGGCGTCTGCATTTCCTGCATTGTTTTTCCGCCATGTCCCTTATTAATTCCTCCATGATCTGCGGTCAATATAAAAATGGTTTCATCCGCGATGCCAGCCTCATCCACAGCTCGAACAATGCGATCAATGTATGCATCCTGCTCTGTCAGCTTAGCATAATACTCCGGCGTGTCATGGCCGATGGCATGCCCTACATGATCCGGCTCGTCAAAACAAACGGTCAATAAAGCAGGCTGCTTTTCCTTAATGTATCTCTCCGCGGCACTGCACAATTCTTCAGGCTGCAATTGTTCCCGATAACTCAACGCAAGCGTATCCACCAGATATTTAATACCACCCCATTGATGCAAGCACCCTATTTCTGCTTGGGGACAGGCATCGCGCAAAAGCTGGAAAACCGTAGGGAAAATACCATGCTCGTTCAGTACGCGCGAGGGAAGTTCAGGCGTTTTAGAGCCCCATTCCGTATAGCCGTGCAATTCAGGCCCTGCTCCCATGAACATACTTGCCCAATTCACGGCACTTGACGAGGGCAAAACTGAGCGTTTCTCCAGAGTATAAGCCCCTTCAGCCATCAATCGCTTTACCGCAGGCATCTCAGCTTTCGGAACACTATAAGCGCCCCATCCGTCCAAACCTATCAATACGACATGTTTTGCAACAGGTCCTTTCTTCTCTGTTTGTGCTTGCTGTGTACACGAGAAAAAGGACAGACACGCAAGGGAACATATCCCCAACAGCAATGTTTTCAATTTGTTCATAGCACTTTCTATTTTCATGTTGTGCAAAGTTAATCATTCATAGATAAAACATACGCAATTTTCACTCAATTTCAAATACAGTTAATACCGCCGCATGATCACCGGGCCAGACATCATCTATTTCAGGCATCGTACGAATAATCTTGGAAAAAACCGCTTTGATACCTTTACCCTTGTAATAAATAAAGTCTATACGAGAAGTTTGAGCCTGCCCATAGATAACAGCAACGGAACCTTCGCCTCTTTCCAATTCATCGGAATGCATCTCTCTGAACGAATCTTTAAACCCATTCTCATACATATATTTTGATATGGGCAAATCTTCCGCCACATACCCAAAATGGAGAGAAGCGGCTTTCTTTGTCCAATCCAAATGGCTTCCGGAATTAAAGTCGCCTCCAATAATAGCAGGCATTGAAGGAGTTACGTAAGGATACAAATCATTTTCCAACAATCGTCTGATATCCACTAAGCCCAAAATACTGTCTTCTGCTGCCCATTGGCGGGTGTTCATGCCATAATCCGCATACGAGCAACTGTATTCAGGCCTATAAGCATACCGTAACCAACAACCATTTACATATATTTCTTTACCCCCTGGTAATATCGCTATAACCGGATTGGAAAAGAAATCCCTTTTCGTATTGATTTTCCGAATTGGGAAACGGCTGTAAAGGCATAGATTACTCTTCGCCGAAGGTGTCTGTAGATGAAAACCAATACCTTTGGCTATCATTTCCTGCGACCCGTACCCTTCTTGCATGGTCACTATATCTGCGTTCGAGGCTTTTATCAAATCGATAATGCGCGCGCGCCCATCTTTACCTAAATGATTTCCTCCATGCCAAATGTTCCATTGCAGCACTTTAAGGATTTTCTTATTCTGTAGACTACTTTCCGTAATCTGAACAGGAAGGCAGTCGTCTGAACGGAGAGGGACAATTTTTCTATTTCCTATTTTTACTTTTGGAACTTCCACGTTTAAAAAATTCCCAGCTATAGCCTCCGGCTTAATATCGGCTGTCACCAACAGATAATTTGTACCATGCTTCAAGCAGGTATATTCGTTTTGGGGAAGCCGGACACATAACGTGGCTGAACTGAGCGGCAAACCACCCTTAACCAATTCATGACACACTCCTGATCGGGGTTTGGAACCTGTATAGTAAACATGTATTCGCTCTATATCCCGCCACGAGGTACATGCTTCAAAATTCAGCATAATTTCTTTTACCGCCAAGGGGGAATGTTCGCCTTGTGCCTCTATGCGGAGCTTCAGCAATTGAAAATCGCGTGTTCCTTTGTCAGCGTCCCATTCGGTAGGCAATGCAGTTATTTGAAACAATTTTTGTTTGCCATAATCTGTCTGGAATAAGGGATTGTCATTCACCACTCTATGTGCCAAAGGGGCCGTTTCATATTGTTCTTTGCGCCCGTTGCGCAGATGGAAAGACATACGACCTTTTGCCGCCCGATTAATGGACACATCATCCGAGAAGTCATCAAAGTCATAATACCCTTTCAGATACTTAAACTCCTTATGCCGTGCAGTCAAAGGGCGGTACATCCATTCCTCCAATTCTTTTTGCGTTAGTCCGGTTTCCCAGATCCTCACTTCATCTATACATCCGCCAAAAACACTTTCGGCCGACTCGTGAATGCCGATGGCTCCAGGTAATATTACCGTTGCCGTATCGGCATGAGCCACTTCCTCACCATTCAAATACAAGGAAATCCGTTGCCCGTCACATACTGCCGCCACATGGCTCCATCTCCCTTGAGGTACTTCGCTCCCCATAAGATTGGATCCCTTATTACACAATCTACCGTTTTCTATCACCAATGGCAAGTAGTCCAATGAGTTAAATTCACTATACTCTCCACCTCCAATAATGACTTCTCTCTGTTTCCATTTGTCTGTATCAGGCTTTACCCAAGCTTCTAACGTCCATTGCCTACAAATGGAATCCATTCCGATACGCAGATTATTGTCTTTTCCATCCAATTGCACAGCAAAATTCTGCTGCGCATACGCCTGCATGATGCAGGCGCACAACAGCATATAAATCAAAAACTTCTTCATCACATTAATTATAATATGGGTTTTGCACTAATTGTGGCATTTTATTGGTTTCGTCCATCGGAATGGGCATCAGGTATTGGCCTTTGTGAAAACTGCGGGTCAAAGGCACTTCTCTGACCTGGAAGAAGCCTTCATCATCATCCGCCGCCACGTTTAGTCCTAAGTCCGGCACGCCCAACCATTTCTCGGCAATCTTCCATCGGCGTATATCAAAAAACTTCAAGCCTTCAAGATAAAATTCGAGCAGACGTTCTTGCCGGACAATTTCACGTAGCCCTTCTTGCGTATTTTGATAGCCAGGCTGTGTAGAGTAATTGTTCCATGCTTCATCCACCCCGGGAATGCCGGCACGTGTACGAACTTTGTCAATGTATTCTTTAGCTAACTCCAGCTCATTCAGTTCTACAAGGGCTTCCGCATAATTCAAATACATTTCCGCCATACGGAATAGCGAAAGCGGATAGGCAACCGGCCCGTCCTCGTATGCTGGATGAACAAACTTCTTATTGTGATAACCGGTAACGGAATAATAGAGATCTTGACCACGTTTGCCATGCTTGTCGCTGTTACGTAGTTCCTCTATAATGACACGCTTAGCAGGATCATCATTCGTCAACTCTCCATCGTATTGAGTAATCTCAAAGAATCCATGATGAAATCCGATGTTGGCATAAAAACGCGGCTCCCTGTCAAGATGCAATTTAATGGAAGTGCCGTTGCTGACATCCGAGTAATTATTTCCGTCGTAGTTAACCGGAAGCTCCACAATATCGAAACGCCCCTCGTAATCAAACGTTTTGTCTTTATCTATAGGCAACCCGTTTTTCGTATAGAAATATTCTACCATTTGCAATGTAGGAGCAATGCCTCCTGAGCCATCATATACAATATCAACATATTGTCTTGGGATGGATCTATTTTGAATGTCATAATACCCTTCTTCACGAGTATCCGCCCATATCACTTCCGGATTAGGATTTGAGAAATCAATTACGGAATAACGTATTCTCCGCTGTGCGGGATTCGAAATTGATGGCCGGTTATCATCCGGCAGACCGGCATCTTGATCATCATAAAGTCTGAAATTCAGTTTTTCCAATTCTGAAATGGCATTTAGTGAAACCTCAGCACTTTTCTGCCATTTCTCCTCTGAATATTCTTGCGATATCAGATCCCTTCCATCAATTTTGCTTTTAAAATCCGCATACATCTCACTATTCCCATTGAATAAGGGTGAAGCAGCATACAAATACAACCGGGATTTAAGTGCATAAATAGCAGCCTGGGTCGCCCGTCCGAAATCTTTCCCTGAGAATGTTGAAGGTAAATCAGGGAACGCTTCATCCAGTTTTTTATTAATAAAATCCACGACTTCATCATAACTGCTACGTTCAGGAAACGCTTCAACCTCCAATTTGGGATCGTACAATTTGTCAATTATCAAAGTGGGTCCATACGAACGCAATGACAAAAAATGATAATAGGCGATTAAAAAGTTCGCTTCGCCCCGATAATGTTGTTTGTCTGTGGGAACCAACCCTTTGGCTTTATCCAGTATGTCCAAAAACATATAGCATTGGCGGATGCCCTCCCAAATGGGTGACCAAGTATCACTTGTCATATGAAGGCTGGAAGGGCTGTAAGTTCCTTCGTTAAAAGTAGAAAACATCTCTTTGCGATAAAAAGAAGTTTCCGCCCCACACATCATCCAATAGGCATTATTGCTAATTTCCCTATTGGTAGGTAGGAACGAATAGCAAGAGTAAAGATAGTCACGTACCAAGTCCGGTGTTTCATACGTATCCTCTTCTTTCACAACTTCATCGGGAACAATATCCAAATAGTTACAAGAAGAAAGCATAGCGGCAAATAGGCTATAAAATAAGTATTTCAGTTTCATAATCGTCTTTTGTTATGTTATTATTGAATAGTCATCTGGAAACCTATGTTGAAAACTCGTTGTGTAGGATAATAAAGGCCATTTCCTCCTCCCATTTCCGGATCCCAAAGTTTGAACGGCGAGAAAGTCAACAAGTTGGTCCCGCTGATGTAAAAACGCATACCTTTATATGTATATCCTATTTCCGCATTTTTCAGTTTCAAGAACGCAGCGTTCCTTAGCCAATAGGTGGAATATTGGTCGTTGTTGTCATTGTCATCTTTAGTCAACCGTGGATAGGCGGCATTAGGATTGGGATTGTCCACGCTCCAATGGTCATCGGCTATAAACTGGAACATATTTTTAATGCTCGTTGTGCCAAAAGGATGTATATCATACATCATGAAGGAGGTACGTGCTGTTCCTTGAAAAAAGAATGAAAAATCCCAGTTTTTCCACTTCATGGAAGGACCGAACCCGTAAACAATCTCTGGATCGTACGGATGACCGATAGCCACCCGATCATTAGAATTAATGACACCGTCACATACGCCTTGGGCGTTAGGTTGGTCTACATACTTGATATCACCCGGAAGAGGAGTGTAGCCCAAGTCTTGTCGTGGAGAATTGTCAATTTCATTCTGATCTTTGAAAAGTCCATCAGCTACATAGCCCCAATAAGTTCCTAATGGGTGTCCCACGTCCGAAAGGCCCGGATATTCGAGATAAGGCGGTTCGTCCATCTTCAGGACTTTATTGCGCGCAAAGGTAAAAGTCCCCTTAAACGACAAGAAGAAGTCCTTTGTAATCTGTTTGTTGTAATCCACTGCAAAGTCTATACCTTTGTTTTCCATCTCGCCATTATTAGACGTAATGTCCGTGTCTCCTGTGCCTACTATCTGCGGTATAGAATTTTCGCGCGTCATGAAGATGTCTCGGCGTTTTTCTTTAAAAATGTCAAATGTTATATTCAGATCATTAAACAATTGCAAATCAACACCTAAGTTTATCTTTTCACCGACTTCCCACGTTAAATCCGGATTAAAATATCGGTTCCAAATCGGTCCATCATAAGAGGTGTCTTGGCGAATACCTGTTGTATAGGAATCTGTTCCACCCAGTTCCAAATCTTCCATATAAGCGAAACGTCCGGCACCCGTAGCGTCATTGCCGACCAATCCCCATGAGCCGCGTATCTTCAGGTTGGAAATGACAGGGCGGATAGGCTCCCAAAACTTTTCGTTGGAGATGTTATAACCCAATGCAATGGAAGGAAAGAAACCGAAGCGATGCCCTTTGGCAAAGTTTTCCGAACCGTTATAACCGAAATTGGCTTCCACAAAATAGCGGCCATCGTATGCATAGGATAAACGTCCCGCTATACCTTGCTTACGCTGAGGCAAGGAAGAAAACAAGTCACCGGGACCATTGACTTCGTATTGTTCCTGATTGTAAAGGAACATTACGTTTACATCATGAGCGTCATCAAACGTGCGGTTATAGTCCAATATCGCTTGGAAGTACATCTTACGATCGCCACTTTGACTTCCACTATTACTCAACGCGGTGCTCTGTTCATCCCCAATGCGGGTAATCTCGTATTCCAATGTCTTTGGGTCGTATGAAGACATGTAATAATGGTTATAACTCGCACTACGAGTTACAGTAGAACTGCTGTAGTTCTTCAGAGAGAACAGACCTGTAAACCGAAGTCCTTCAGTTATCATATCGAGGTCTTGAGTCAACTTAAAGTTTGCTGTTATTGTAGTTTTGCGGTTGCTCTTATAGCCCGTAACATAATCTGCAATAGGATTTCCATACCATCCTTGTCCCAATGTTCCTCCTTGTTTATCTCCCCAACGCACTGCATTTTTATCCGAATCATCAGAAGGGAAATAAATAGGAAAATCCACAGGGTTAGCCATCATCGCTGATTGGAAAATGTCATTCATACTATCTTCCGGTGACTTTTTATCAGACACAGAGAGGTTCAATCCCAATGAGATTTTAGTTGTAGACGTAGCATTGATGTTTAAGTTATTGATAAAATCGTAATTGAAATTGCGTACATTGTTATTGTATGAGAAATAATCTTTGCTCAATGACTTCAGATGTCCGCCGTAATGTTTGAAACTGGCGCTCATGAAATAATCCATGCGGGAACTACCGCCACGTATGTTGAAATTGACACGTTCCGAAAAGGCGTTGTTGTTGAACATCTCATCGTACCAGTCTACATTGGGGTACACATAAGGGTTGAGCCCTGCCCTTGTACCATCAATTTTATCTTGTGAATAAGGACTTACATCGCATCCCGGACGCGAAACAGCCTCGTTGAACATTTCCATGTAAGTTACACCATCTACCATTTCCGGCACGCGCGTCATGGAGGAAATAGAACCTTCAATACGGAAATTAATTATCGGCTTATCCAAATTTTTTCCAGTCTTTGTTGTAACAATCATTACACCGTTAGCCCCACGAGTACCATACAAAGCAGTAGCCGTCGCATCTTTCAAAATTGAAAAACTTTCAATAACTTCTGGATCCAAGGCGTTCAGTTCTGTTGCACTGATTTCTACGCCATCCATAATTATCAAAGCATCGGTCGCCCCACTGAAAGTTGATTTTCCCCGAATCCAGAAATTAGCGCCGTCAGCCCCGGGCTCACCACTACGTTGCACAGCTATGACTCCAGCCATACGTCCGGCAAATGCTGTGCTCAGACTTGATGAAGGGACCTTAAGTTCCTGCGGCTTGACTTGCTGCACAGCACCTACCAAGGATTCTTTTTTCTGCCCTACACCAAATGCCGTCACTACTACTTCATCCAATAATTCGGTCGATTCTTTCAGCGAGATAGCATATATATTCCCACTATGTATAATGACTTTTTTGTCTTGATAACCAATAAAGGAAACGTTCAGAGTATCTCCTTCCGAACACTCAATACTAAAATCCCCATCTAAGTTGGAAGTCACTCCCGTATTACTTCCTTTTATCATAATGGTAGCACCTATAATCGGTTCCTGTGTGGCATCATCAGTAACTATACCTCGTATAGTTTTCTTCTTGCCACTTTGTTGCGGGACGTTTTGAGTTGCATCTTTTTTCAATAATATCTGTCGATCGTTAATTTCATACGTCACACCTGTCCCTGCTAATATTTGGTCCAGAATTTGCGCAACCTCCATTTTATCCGCTTTTACCGACACTTTCTTGGAGACATCAAATAAGTCGGCACGGTACATAAAGATAAATTCACTTTGTTCCTCAATGGTCTGAAGGACTTTGGCAATGGTTACATTCTGCAAATGGAATGTAAACGACTGTTCTTGGGCATAAGCAAGGTTTGAAGAATAACCCTGCAAGTGATATAGCAACAACCCCGTTATAAGCATAATCTTTGTTAACTGAGACGTTACGATTATGGCTTTCTTCTTTTTTTCCATAATTTTGTATAGTTGATTAATATCAATTCATTTGGATGTTTTTCACTTGGTCCGGACAATATTCGCGGTATTGTCCGGACATTTTTATGACTATCAGATTTTATTGTTTCTCATGGTGACATAGGCATTGTTTTTTAAAGTTCTACATAATTTATTCACTCGTATGGATTGCATCTCCAAAGAAATAAGTATCCTGCTGCTTATAGTAAGAAAATTCTCCCGTGCGAGACAAATAATACAAAGCTTTGTCCACACCTTGTGTTAAATCTATCTTACCGGTTATTTTTATATCCTTGACATTTTTGTTACAATTTATTCGCACATCGTAATAACGGCTTAAGTCTTCCAAGATATCACCCAACGTACCATTTCTTAACGGCAAAATTCCCTGAGTCCAAAGAATGTATTCCTTTGCATCGACTGCAACAGTCTGTATAGGAGTCTTCAAGTTGATTACGGCTTTATTGTCCGGTTTAAGACGGGCCTCACGTCCGTTAGCATCTTTGACATTTACTACTCCACGGACTAAAACAACTTCTCCACCGTTTCCTTTTCCACCGTAGGCTTTGACATCAAATGCCGTACCTAACACTTCCACATCAAAATCAGCTGTTCTGACAATAAACGGGACCGCAGGATCAGGATGTACATCTATATAAATCTCACCGTCCACAAATATCTCACGTTTATCCTTTTCAAATTGCTTAGGATAAACGACCTGAGTATTTGAATTAATATAAAGTGACGAACCATCTGCTAATACAAGTCGGCTGAATCGCCCTTTAGGCACGACTATCCGGTCATATTGTTCTTGGGTGACAGGAGTAGCCCTCATTTGCTTATCACCAAGATCGATTTTTCCATCAGGTGTATACGTCACCGTGCTTCCATCGTTTATCTTGATTGCCTCCCCCTGCTCCGTTATTAACTGAATCTCGTCAATTTCCGCAGAAATGCTTCCCACCATTGACGCCGCTATTTGAGACAAGTCCGAAGTGCCAGTCGAGAGAAGCCCATAGCCCAACCACATGCAACCGACCAATGAAGCCGCCGCAACGGTGCTCCACAGTCTCAATCTACGTCTGCGCCTGTCACGGGCTCCGATGTCTGTTCGAATACGAGTCCACAACTCTTCTTGCTCCTTTGGATCGGATTTCTCTTCCAAGGCTCGGAAATAAGAAATGACTCGGCGGACAACCCGCATGCTATCGTTTTTATTGTTCATAATCTATGGCTTTTATGTACATAAGGAGAATCTGGGAGAAATCTACTCACCTTTTTGGAGTTTTTTCTACAATGTTTTAAACTAATTCTGAGAAGAACGCCTGCAACCCGTTTTTCTAAGCATTATAGTAAGTAAGTGAATAGCATGCTAACTGAATTTGGTGTATAACTGACTATTTCCGGTCACTTGTCCATAAAAGAAAAGAATCCTCACTGAAAAATCAGATGGAGTTCAGTAAAAAGTTGTGTTCAAACTTACGGTTGTATAACCGAAGCTTTCAGTTGTACAACCGAAGCTTTCGGTTTTACAACCGAAGACTTCGGTTATAAAATTTAGTTAGGAAAGAAGAAGTTCATATGAAGCTAAAATCCTAATTAAGAGGAAGTCTTACAGACTAAGTAATACGCATGATTAAGTGACAAATCCGTACCACGAATAAAACTGTCTCAAACCAGTTCCCTAGAAACTGTTTTGAATTTATCGTGCGATGATTTGGGATGAGTTTTTGAGACATTTTTGCTTCTGTGATGAGGAAGATAGCGGGCTATCTGACGAAGAATAGAAGCAAAAATGACCAAAAAATCACCCAAAGCACACACGAAAACGAATATATTAAGCCAAGAAAAACTTTTTGTAGAAATTCAAAACAGTTTCTTAGTATCTTATTCCTAATATAAGAATCAGATACATAACGTAAGTTTGCTCTAACAAGGAACGCAGTTTCTGCAAAGATCGGTTCAGCAGATTCATGGAAGATTGCACTTTGATGTTCATAACATGTGCCACTTCCTTGTGCGACAGGTTTTTGACATATCGGAGATATAAGGCAGTTTGTTGTTGGGGAGGAAGCTGGGCAATGGCTTTTAGGAGGGAGCGTGCCAACACTAGATCATGGTCGTTTTTAGGAAACATTTGTTCAAACAGGTTTTCATCAGCGGGGATTTCAAAAGTATATTCATCCAATGAAGAATGCCCTTTCTCTACTTCTGTAAGTTTGTGAATAATATTGTGTCTCAGTGCTTTCAACAGATAGGCACGCACCGTAATGCCCTCCATGCCTATATGACGGTTGCGATACAGATTAACAAACAGATCGTGAATGCAGTCCTTTACCAACTCTCTGTCGGCAGTACATTTTAAGCCGTAATCCAACAACAGGGGGTAATACCTTTGGTAAATTACCTCCATAGCTTGAGGGTCGCCCTTAGTCATAAGCACCCACAAGGTTGGTTCGTCTTTTGGTTCTGTATCAATTTCTGTTTTCATAGTTCCGTCATTCCCATTGGCTAACGCCAAGGCTCGCTGCGCAAAAGTAGTGATTTATTAGAAATATACGAATACAGTAGGAACTTAATTCTTCACCTTGCACCCCCGTTTCGCCAACGTCTTTAGAAACTCCTCTTCATTAACGGGAAGCAACGCAAGCGTTTTTCCTCCCGTGTAATGCACCAACACGTAGTGCGAAACAAAGAGAGCACCAAAGAGGGGCGCTTTCACGCGCTCCGCCAAAGAAATGTCCTGTAAGGCTATGTGTACGACCTTGCGGAAACGTCCGCGCCGGATTACCAACTCGCCCTCGGCACGAACGGTATAAGCCGAATGAATAAGTTGCTCGATGATGAACACTAACAAAAGCATAAACACCAAGGCAATGGGCCACTCCTTATTCCATAAGCCATAACCTGCCATGAAAGTACATAATAACAAGGCGAAATATTGCCCTACGGTGACGCGGGCCTGAAAAGTTCTGTCCATAACGCTCCTTTTTTGGCGTAAAGATATGGATTTTTAGTGGGAAGGCGCACAAGCTATGAAGTTATTTTGTAGTTTTGCATTCAGCTAATATACTTATTATGGTAAGAAAGTTCGATTTCCTCGTCATCGGCTCAGGTATAGCCGGTATGAGCTTCGCCCTAAAGGTGGCGGAAAAGGGTACGGTAGCCCTCATTTGTAAGGCCGGCATGGAAGAGGCCAACACGTATTTCGCGCAAGGAGGCATCGCTTCGGTGACCAATCTGGCCGTGGACAACTTCGAGAAACACATTGAAGACACCATGATAGCGGGCGACTGGATAAGCGACCGTGCGGCGGTGGAAAAAGTGGTGCGCAACGCTCCCGCCCAGATTCAGGAACTCATCAAATGGGGCGTAAACTTCGACAAGAAAGAAAACGGAGAATTCGACCTGCATCGCGAAGGCGGACACTCGGAGTTCCGCATCCTGCACCACAAGGACAATACGGGAGCCGAGATACAGACCAGCCTCATCGAAGCCGTGAAGCAACATCCCAACATCACCATATTCACCAACTTCTATGCGGTGGAAATCATCACTCAACACCACTTAGGCATTATCGTGACTCGTTACACGCCGGGCATCAAGTGCTACGGTGCCTACGTGCTGAACGAAGCTACGGGCGAGGTAGACACCTTCCTCAGCAAAGTAACGGTCATGGCGACAGGAGGTTGCGAGGCCGTGTATCGCCATACCACCAATCCGCTGGTGGCCACGGGCGATGGCATTGCCATGGTGTATCGTGCCAAGGGCGTGGTGAAAGACATGGAGTTCATCCAGTTCCACCCCACGGCCCTTTATCACCCGGGCGACCGTCCTTCGTTCCTCATTACGGAGGCCATGCGAGGGTATGGTGGTGTGCTTCGCACCTTGGACGGCAAGGAATTTATGCAGAAGTACGATCCGCGCCTCTCTCTTGCTCCGCGTGACATTGTGGCACGCGCCATCGACAACGAGATGAAACTCCGTGGTGAGGACCATGTTTATTTGGACGTGACGCACAAAGACCCGGAGGAGACCAAACGCCACTTCCCCAACATCTATCAGAAGTGTCTTTCCATCGGTATTGACATCACGAAGGAATACATCCCCGTAGCACCTGCCGCCCACTATCTGTGCGGAGGCATCAAGGTGGATTTGGACGGGCAGAGCAGCATCCGTCGTCTGTATGCCATCGGCGAATGCTCCTGCACCGGCCTGCACGGAGGCAACCGCTTAGCGTCCAACTCGCTCATCGAAGCCGTGGTATATGCCGATGCCGCCGCCAAACATGCCTTGAGCGTACTGGAGCGTTACGACTTCAACGAAGACATCCCCGAATGGAATGACGAAGGCACCATCAGCAACGAAGAACGCGTGCTTATCACCCAAAGCATGAAAGAAGTCAACCAGATTATGGAAGCCTACGTAGGCATCGTGCGTAGTAACGTCCGCCTGACCCGCGCCTGGAACCGTCTGGACATCCTTTACGAAGAGACCGAACGCCTCTTCAAGCGTTGCAAGGCCACCCGCGAACTGTGCGAACTCCGCAACATGATTAACGTGGGCTATCTCATCACGAAGCAGGCCATGGAGCGGAAAGAGAGCCGGGGGCTGCATTATACGATAGACTATCCGAAGAAGAGTACAAAGTAAAAATCATACAAATCATACAATAGCGTTTTTAGTCCGTCTTCTTAACGGACTAAAAACGCTATTGTATTTCCGTTCCATCCAATAACGCTAAATACAAGCCGATGGCTTCCTCTATCTCACGTACGAAGATGAATTCATCCGCTGTATGCGATCGAGCACTTTTCCCCGGCCCCATCTTCAACGAAGGAAATGACATCAATGCTTGGTCGGATAATGTAGGCGAACCAAAAGGCACACGCCCTAATGCCACAGCACGTTGCACCAACGGATGATTGGCCGGAGCATGCGAAGAACTCAAACGGAAAGAACGTGCCTTGGCTTCACATTGAATGTTTCGCACAATTTCATCGTAAATTTCCTTATTCGTATAGCATTCATTGCTACGGACATCTACCACGAACGTACAGCGGTCGGGAATAACATTATGCTGTGTCCCCGCGTTTATCATGGTCACACTCATCTTCACCGGCCCCAATAAAGGAGACACTCGCTCAAACTGATAATCACGAAACCAGGCGATGTCATCCAATACCTTATAAATGGCATTATCACCTTCGTTGCGCGCCGCATGTCCCGAACGTCCCGTAGCCGTGACATCCAACACCATCAATCCCTTCTCCGCAATGGCCGGCTGCATTTCTGTAGGTTCGCCCACAATGGCGAAACAGATTGGAGGCAACTGTCCTAACACACTTTCGATGCCACCCGCGCCACTCACTTCTTCTTCACACGATGCCAAGAAGATGAGATTATATTGTTGAACCGTACGACACAAGGTGAGAAATACCTGCAACAAGCTCACCACACTGGCACCCGCGTCATTGCTTCCCAAGCCATAGAGTTTACCATTTGCCTCCAACACTGGTTTGAACGGATCGTGTCGCCAACCCTGTACCGGCTTTACCGTATCGATGTGAGAATTCAATAACAAAGTAGGCCTTCCCAAGTCAAATCCCGGACTAAAGCACCACACATTATTACCCAAACGCCCCGCTTCCATGCCTTGCAATTCAATGTATTGTTGCAAGCAATCCGCAGCCCGCTCCTCATCCCTGCTCACGGAAGGAATGCTTATCAATGACTTCAGTAATCCGACAGCCTCTGAAGTTAAAGTTGGAATATCGTACTTCATTTCTTTTCTTATTTAAATCAGGCTACAAACTTACGGATATTTTCTAAGAAATCAGCATTCAGCAGCCTTACGCTCTCGGATATTTAGATTAGTTAAAGGAAGAATTTACAAAAAATGTTCGCAAACGATTCGGCTCTTAACCGGACCGAGTGCGAACATTTATTCCTATAAAAGCACTATCACCAAGCTTGATATTTTATCAATATCCCGGGTTTTGCTCAATAGTCCCATGAGACAAGTCTATTTCCGTTTGAGGGATAGGCCACAAATAATGGATATTCGGGTCAAACTTTCTTGTCTCAATATAGATGTGTGCACCATTTTCCATCTGTCCGTACACAGGCTTAGTAAGTGCTTCTTCCGCAATACGTAGACGACGAATATCAAACAGACGTTTACCCTCGAAAGTCAGTTCCACACGACGCTCTCTCAGAATTGCCTCAAGCATCTCTTCTTGAGACAAGCCAGCAGGCAACGGAGGCATGTTCACCGTTTCACGGGCACGAATGGCATTAATGGCATCGTAAACGGATTGGTCTACCCCGCTGGCCCGTGTATGAGCTTCTGCGTAAGTCAATAAGATCTCGGCATAACGAATGTAAATGAAATTACCCCAACTACCCTCCGTCACACCGTCATTATTCGGGTCAATCCATTTGTGCAAGCAATAGCCAGTACGAGTTGCGTTGGAAGCACCCAGTTTATCGACACCAGAAAAAGTATTATAGATTTTTCCGGCAAACTCTCGTCCATTCCACAGAATGCTTTGTTCCAAACGTGGATCGCGATTTTCGAACTCATTCATCGGGTCGAATAAAGGAGATTCCTCAATAGTCAAACCATCCGTGCATTCATAAGCGTCAACCAAATCCTGCGTGGGTGACATAACTGTCCATCCTCCACACATGGCAGGCAAGTAAGCCTGGTCAATGGTATAAGTATATAATTCACGCATGTATTGATGATCGAAAATAACCTCTTTATTATTCTTGTTCTCGGGCAAGAACAATTGACGGTATCCACCTTGATAGAGACTATAGACGCCCAAATCCATAACAGCCTTAGCAGCTTTCTCCGCTTCTGCATAGTTTCCGAAGAACAAATGAATAATGGCCTCCAAAGACAGGGCAGCACCACGTGTAGCCCGGCCAATATTCGCTTCGTCATAACCCAACGGAAGTTTGTCTTTGGCTTGTTCTAATTCATCAATAATAAAATCATAAATCTCTTCAGCCGAAGAACGGGCAGGAATCGGCTCATTGAGTTCCAATGGCGTAGTCAGAAGAGGCACACCACCCCAACGACGTACCAAGTCTGCATAAGCATAGGCTCTCAGGAATTGAGTTTCACCGATAAGGCGTTCCTTCAGCTCCGCATCCATCGGGCAATTCTCTATATTTTGAAAGAAAATATTGCAGCGGCGGATACTTTCATAACAATACCACCAAGCATTAGCCACGAAACCATTGGTAGAAGTCAGCGTTCCTCCTGAAATATCGCCTTGCGGATCATGCAAATGTACGGGTACAGCATTATCCGTGTAGCTATCAGTCAGCACTACATCATCCACAGGCGGCATCAAGTAGTGATAAAGACCGGTAGTATATTGCACTGCATCGGATTCATTGGCCCAAAAAGAGGCATCGGTCATCTCGTCCATGGGAATTTTGTCAAGGAAACCATCATTGCAATTGGTCAGTCCGAGCATACAGACCAATATGGCTACATATTTTGTTGTTTTCATGTAATCAGAATTTTAGAATGATACGTTTACACCAAATGAATAAGATCTCGTTAAAGGATAATTGTTTCCGGTCGATTCGGGGTCAACGCCTTCAAAAGAAGTTATCGTAAAGACGTTGTCGGCACTAAAATACATTCTCAACCGTGACAACCCCAGTCGTTTGGTTATATTCGGAGCAAAAGTATAACCTAACTGAATGTTCCTCATCTTCAGATAAGAGGCATTCTGCACCCAGTAAGTTGAAACATACTTGTTCTTGGTTGCATTTTGAATACTCAAACGCGGACACGAAGCATCCGGATTTTCAGGCGTCCAGCTATCCAAGAACTTACTAGTCACTTTGCCTCCGTTGTGGAACGGTTTGGCTATTTCATCACGAACAAGAGCATGTACGTCACCGGCTCCCTGCAACAACGTGGAGAAATCGAAGTTCTTATAACCCATCTCCAAACGGAAACCATAGTTAATAGAAGGGAAATCACTACCGATGGACACACGGTCATCATCGTCTACAACATTGTCACCATTGACATCACGGTACTTTAAGTCACCGGGAACAGCTCCCCAAATCTGTTGTGGAGAATTATCTATTTCTTCCTGAGAACGGAAGATACCGTCACAAATGTAACCGAAAACATTCTGCACAGGATCGCCAACGGAGATACCCGGTTGATCAGCACCTTTCAAATCGGTGATTTCATTATGCACGTAACTAAAGTTAAAGTTTACACCATAACTAAAATCATTGATGCGGTTACGATGGGTTATTGAAAACTCAAAACCGCGATTGAGTACAGAACCTGCATTCTGCATAGGTGAAGAAACGCCTAAGATATCCGGTGTCGGCAATGCCAGCAAAATATCATTCGTTTTCTTATCAAAATAATCAAATGTAGCACTCAGTTTTCCATTCCAAGCATCAATATCGATACCTAAATCCAATTGGGAAGTTTTTTCCCACGTAATATTACTGTTACCCATAGTCTCATTAATAGATACACCCGGCGACAATTGGTTATTGAAAGCATAGTCCATACCGAATACATAAGTGTTGTAGAAAGCATAGTCACCTATTTCCTGATTACCCAACTGTCCCCATGAAGCACGTAACTTCAAGTTATCAATGTTCTCAGCATTAAAGAAAGCCTCTTCGGAAATTCTCCATCCCAAAGAGAAAGACGGGAAAAGACCGAAACGATTATTCTTCGGGAAGCGTGACGTACCATCATAACGAAGGTTTGCTTCGAACAAATAACGTCCGTCATAAGCATAATTCACACGTCCGAAACCCGAACGCAGTGCATAATCAGTGCGATAGCCTTCAGTCTCTTGCGTAGTAATGTCACCCGCATTGATTTGATTCAGACTATTGTTTGCAGGCAAATCATAACGGCTTGCGAACAAGTATTTGTATTCATTCTGTATCTGCGAGTATCCCACCATCGCCTTGATGTCATGTTTGCCAAAAGTCTTGGCATATTCCAAATAAGCCTGCAAATTGATCTCAAAACTTTTTTGGTCTATATTCTCCACATAACTACGAGTAGTCTTGATAGGATCCGTGGAATCAGCCGAATAAAAATCCATGCTCTTCGTGTCATTATAAGCCTCCACCATATCGTATGTAGCGGAAGCAATACCTTTCAGAGTCAATCCGTCCATAATCTTATAGGTCAATGAGGCACTTCCTAAGAAATTGCTGTCGTATGACTTGTACTGGCCGCCATTCTTGGCAAAAGCCACTGAATTGTGTTCGTTTTGGAAGAGCGCATAACGTCCGTCTTTGAATTGTATCGGTGTAACCGGCGTTTCACGCAAGTTCCAGTACATCAATGTCCCCACATTGGTTGTAGGTTGCAAGGTACGGTCTCTGGAAACAGCCGCATTAAGGTTGAAGGACAAACGGTCATTAATTTCGGTGTCAATATTGAAACGCATATTAAAGCGACGGAAACCGGTGTTTGCCATCAGACCTTCCTTGTTGTGATATCCCATGGAAACGGAGTATTTCGTGCGTTCCGTACCTCCGCTCATACTAATATGATGGTTGTGAAATACACCGGAACGATTGAACAAAGCATTGAACCAATCTGTATTGGGATAATGGTCCGGGTCTGTCCCATTACGGAACAGTTCGATTTCTGCTGCCGTGTAAGGTTCGGGCAAACCGTCATTCCGATAAGCTTCATTCAAAAGCATGGCATAATCGGCTGAACCCAAGTATTCCGGATGACGTGTAATAGATTGCCAACCTACATACGCATTATACGTTATAACCGGTTTTCCAACCTGACCTTTCTTTGTTGTTACCAAGATTACTCCATTGGCAGCACGCACACCATAGATAGCACTAGCTGCAGCATCTTTCAGCACAGTAATAGTCTCTATATCATTGGGGTCTACCACATCTAAAGAAGACTCAACACCATCCACTACAACCATGGCATCAGCATTACCCATCGTACCCACACCACGTACACGCAGTGAGCCCGTATCGAAGCCCGGCTGACCATTACTTTGAATGATAGTAACACCCGGCATTTGACCAGTAATGATGTTTACAGCACTCGAAGTCGTACGGTTTTCCAGCAAGTCAGATTTTACACTGGTAACGGCACCCGTCAGGTTTACCTTCTTCTGCGTACCATAACCCACAACAACAACTTCGTCTAATGCCTGCGTGTCTTCCTGTAAGGTAATAGCAAGCACTTTGTTCCCTTGCGCTTTAAGTGTCTGAGTCTGAAAACCTACATAAGATATTTCCAGCATGGCGTCAGATGTATTTACATTCAGCGTAAAGTTTCCGTCTAAGTCAGTGATGGTTCCGTTGGTAGTTCCTACTTCCTTAATGGCAGCTCCGATAACAGGGGTTCCGGTAGAATCAAGAATCTTTCCCTTTACCGTAGTACGTTCCTGCTGGGTAGACGATACCGAATTCTGTTTGACCACGATGGTTTTATTGTCTATCACATACGTCAAGCCATCCTGCCCCTGCAAGATTTGACTCACTACATCCCTGATGTCTGCGTTTTCCGCATTGACAGAGATACGTTTCCCCGTATCCACGTCAACAGATGAGAAAACAAAGACATAGCCCGATGTTTTTTTCAATTCATCCATGGCCTCCTTCACGGTTGTGTTGCTCATTTTCAGCGAGATAGCTTGTGCAAATGCCGGAGAGTCAAGGCAAAGCACGGCCAGGGCTATGAGCATAGCCTTCCTTAAAGTTCTCATGATAAAAGACTTAATTTTTAATAGTTAGACAAATTGTTAATTAATAAATAATGTATTTTTCATTCTCGTATCGATACTTCATGCGTTTGGTGGAGGCTATTGTCTCCAATACCTCGTCAATGGTGTTTCCCGTCACCTTGAAATAACCATAAAAACGGCGATGGCGCAGGCTATCAGCAATTTCTATCTTCACATCATAATTGCGCATCAGTTTCTTGGCTATATCTTCCAGCAATTCTTCATCGAAGAAAAGCTCATCTTTTGTCCACACGTTGGCGTGTGTCGCGTTGGCATGTGTCTTCCGCATCTCTCCCGTCCGTTTGTCCAATGTCATCCGTTCGTTCGGTTGCATATAAAGCTCTGGCATTATCCGGATTTCATTATGCAAAGCCACTTCTCCTTCCAACAGATTGACTATCACTTCCGCATCGTCCGGATAATTCTTGAAATTGAATTTTGTCCCCACCACCCGCAAGCTTACTTCACGCGTACTTATCTCAAACGGAAGTTCCTCGTTGTGACTCACTTCAAAATATCCTTCTCCTTCTAGCTTCAACCGACGATCGCTCACCCCGAATCCCTGCGAATAAACCATACGCGAACCTACATTCAACCACACCAACGTCCCGTCCGGCAAATACATCTTAGCCCGTGAACCGTTCGGTGCTTCCACCACAATATCGGCAAATGTATTCTTCACCGTTTTTTCACCTTCAAAATAAGCTGCGACCGGTAGAACCAAAATCAAAACCACAGCCGCCGCACGAGCCATCCACCTCCATACAACTCCATGCCGTTTCAGAGAGTTTTTCTCTATCCGGTGACTGAAACGCTCATAAGCCGCTTCCTTGTCCACACTCGCTCCATTGCCAGCCACGCTTGCGGAAAAGCATACTTCCAAACGCTCGCGTATATAATTGCGAATTTCGTCCGATTCTCCCGCCATGCGCCTCAGCTCAGCCAGTGTTTCCCGATTCGCTTTGCCGGAAACATAAAGAGAAATCAGTTCGTCAATCCGTTGTTGTACTTCTTTCAACATATCAGCGCGTTTATTAATAAGACAAAAATGAAAAAGTTATGGGTAGTCAAAAATGCCATTTTTTTCAATTCCCGATAAAAATATAAATGATAAGCAGCTTCAGATAAGTGCCCATTTTCTCTTGCAAGTAGGCTAAAGCATTCTTTATGTGATACTTAACCGTATTGACCGAGATATGTAATTCTTCGGCTATTTCTTCGTACTTTTTCCCTTCAAAACGGCTTTTCTTGAACACCGCTTTACATTCAGAGGGGAGTTCGTCAATGCGGCGCAAAAGTTCGTCTTCTAATTCCTGCTCCAGCAGATGTCCCAATGGCGTGCGCTCCTCTACAAATATTGCATCGAGAAATTCCAGATTCTCCGCAACCGATAGTGACGAGACACGGCTCTCTATCCGATTGCCCAACGAATTCAATTCGTTCAGGCAACGGTTACGAACCGCTCTTATCAGATAAGCGCGCAATGAATAGGTGATTTCTACTTCCGTACGGTGCTCCCATAAATAAAAGATAACATCATCCACCACTTCTTCCGCCAGCGGAAGATCGTTCAACAATTGTTCCGCAAAACGGCATAACAAAACATAATGGCGGTCATAGATGTATCTGAAAGCTCTCTCATCTCCGCGCTTCAGCCTCTCTATTATTTGTTTCTCTATACAATCACGTTTCACATAAAAAACTTCTAATGCAATATAGGATGCAAATATAATGCAAAAGAATGTAAAGCGAAAGAGGTGTCCACAAATAATAAGAAAACATTTCTCGTCATCACTCTATCCCGAACGTCACCAACACTCCTTTATGGTCCGTAGGCCATACGTCCAGCGGCAACAGGAAGGAGTCCTTCGTTTCCTCTGCTACGCGTTGGCTACGAACAATGCTTCCTTTGGGGCCGAATATGACTGCATCCTTCAGCGTAAGGCCCGGATAAGGATAATAGAACACATAATCGATGCGGTCGCGTTCGTCCGACTTGGGCGTCCATGTCAGTTTTTCCACCGGGATAAGCGGATTGTCGGCCGGGAAAGTGAAACCGGGATGGCTGAGGACATCGGGATAGAGCGTGCGGTAGGTGTCGATGAAGCCGGCATTGTCCAGCATCAGGGGGACCGTCCAAGGGATTATCAGCCCATTATGGTCATACAAATCCTTTGTTTCGCGAATCCAGTCTAAATGCGAAGGTTCGTTGAAGTCTCCGCCAAGGATTACCATCGTCCCTTCGGCAATATCCTTTTTAGCTTCGGCAATAAATGCCCGGATGGCATCATCGCGTAAGGAGGCATCGTTCACCTTCAGCACCTCCAACACTGTTTGCGGGATGGGAATTTCTTCCCACGTAGAGCCGTCATAACCGCGCACGTTGTAGTAAGCATCGTTCAGATAATCCAAGTGGGCGGTATAAACGGCCACCTTGTGCCCGTGGATGCTGCTCACCATTTTATAGATGCTGCCGTGATCGTTCTTTTCGGGAAATACAGTCAGCGAATCGGTGATGGGATGCCGGCTCAACAAGCCCGAGTCATAGCTATAGAATGAATAATATGTCTCGCCCGCGTCCTTCAGCGACTGCACAATGCGATCGCAAAAACGGGTATTATGATAATTTCGCACCTCACTGAAAGTCACAAAATCCGGCTTCAGCCTCACAATTTCCTTCACAATGGCGTCATATCCGCCGGGCACCTTGGTGCCTTCCTGCCAAATGTTCCATTGTAACACGGTAAATTCCTTCTCTTGCGCCTTGCCTGCCATAGTGAAAAGCAGCAACAAGAGTGCCCAAATCATACGTTTCATTAGTCTTTATATATTTGTTTCGTAAAAAATCTTTCTCCAATCATGTCTCAGCCTGCATTCTCCTTATTCACAGCACAAAGGTAAGCAAAAAATCCATCGAATCCATTTATCTTGCATCGAAAAGATTAAGCCTAAAAACGCAAGCTCACATCCGACACTTGAACATAACCACTCATTTATAAACCAGTCGGGATAAATGTTCCTCGGCAAACATTTCGTTGGCCACTTCCAAAAGTTGGTCGGAAGTAAGGGATTCAATACGACGGCAAACGGCTTCCTGCGATTCGTAACGATTGTAGTGCAAGAAGGTTTTGGCCATGCCGAGGGCATTATTCTCATTGTTGTCCGACGCCACACCTATCTGCCCTATCAATTGTTTTTTGGCGGCTGCCAACTGGGAAGGGCTCAGCCTATTTTCACGCAAGCGCTTCAGCTCTTTATACACCAAGCGGATGCAAAGGTTCACGTCGCCCGGATCGCAACCAAAATAGATGCAGAAAGTGCCCGTATCGGTATAGGCCGTCAGGTTGGACTCTACATTATACACCAAGCCTCGGCGTTCGCGCAGAGATAGATTCAGACGGCTGTTCATCCCCGGTCCTCCCAGCAGATTATTGAGCAGATAAAGGGCTGTGCGACGGGAATCGTAAGCATCGTATCCTCGTCCACCTATCATCACGTGGGCCTGATTGGTTCCCTTGTCCAATGTCAAACTATCGGGAATATAGGGCAAAGGAGCTTTCCGGTTTCTTTCTCCGACAAGAGCAAGGACATCGAGGTTACCCGTAAACTTTTCGGCCAAACGAATGACCCGTTTGAAGTCAATGTTTCCCAAAACGAAAAATACGGCATTCTCCGGGCGATAATACCGCTGAGTGAAAGCCAGTGCATCACAAGAGCGAAAACTTCGCAAAAGATTGGGGCGACCTAAGATATTGCGCCCCAACGGATGACCGCGGAATATCAAGTCCTCGAAATCATCGAATATCAGTTCCGCCGGATTGTCCTCGTAAGACTGTATTTCATCGATGATGACCTCTGTCTCTTTTTCTATCTCGTGCTGCGGAAAAGTGGAATGAAACACGATATCGGCCAACAGTTCGAAAGCCCGACTGAAATGTTCTACCAGAAAAGCAGAATAGATAACTGTCTCTTCTTTATTGGTGTAAGCGTTCAGATCGCCGCCCACGTTCTCCATGCGGTTCAAGATATGCCATGCCTTTCGCTTGCGGGTACCCTTGAATATCAGATGCTCCACGAAATGCGCCATGCCCTGCTCTTCCTCACGTTCGTCACGCGTGCCAGCATCGATGGCAAATCCGCAATAAGCCACACGCGAGCGCAACGGTTCGTGAATGATGCGCAATCCATTGGGCATCATCCACATATTACATTCTCCATCCATCTTTTTTGCATTCTCCATGACTATATTCACTCAAAATTGCTGCAAAAATACAATAAAACCTATTGTCATTTATGGAAATTTGCAGATATTTGCATCCTGTAAAAAATAAGATTTCCATATGCGAAAAGTAGTAGGCATCGGGGAAACCATCCTCGACATTCTTTTCCGCGATGGCCAGCCCACGGCGGCTGTACCGGGCGGATCGGTGTTCAACTGCATTGTGTCGCTAAGCCGTGCAGGTGTGCCCATCAATTTTATCAGCGAAACCGGAGAGGACGAAGTGGGGAAGATTGTTCTCTCTTTCATGAAAGAGAATAACGTCCCCACGGACCATATTTATCGCTTCAACGGGGGAAAATCACCCATCTCACTGGCTTTCCTCAACGAACAGAACGACGCGCATTATTTGTTCTACAAAAAATATCCACGCCAGCGCTTGGACGTAAGCCTTCCAGAGCTGAACGAAGACGACATCGTGATTCTCGGCTCGTACTATGCCTTGAATCCCGAACTGCGTGACAAGATATTGGAACTACTGGAGCAGGCGCGTGACAAGAACGCCATCGTGTATTACGACCCCAACTTCCGCTCCGCCCATAAAGAAGAAGCTATCAAGCTGGCTCCCACCATCATTGAGAATTTGGAATATGCCAGCATTGTGCGAGGCTCACTGAAAGACTTTCTCTACATGTACAACTTGGAAGATATTGAGAAAATATACAAGGACAAAATCAAATTTTATTGTCCCAACTTCATCTGCACGGACGGAAAGAAAGACGTAGCCCTACGTACCCGCACCATCGCCAAGGACTATCCCATAGAGCCAGTGGAAGCCGTCAGCACTGTAGGTTCGGGAGACAATTTCAACGCGGGTATCATCTACGGACTTCTGAAATACGACGTCCGCTATGCCGACCTGAACGATACCCCGGAGGCTTGCTGGGACAAGGTCATAGCCTGCGGCATGGCATTTGCCGCCGAGTCGTGTAAAAGCATGAACAACAACATTCCGGCAGAGTTTGCACAAAAACTAAAGTTAGAAAAAGAAGTCTAAAAACACAATGCCCGCGATTGCTCCTCTACCCGAAAGTATCTATATTTGCGAAGACCCATTAGTCACTTGCAACTATGTACAAAAATCTATTCGGTTTGTTCGCGTTGGCTTGTTTGCTTCCTTCATGCAGCAATACCACGCCCCGCATTTCGGTGATATGTGAAGAAAACAAAGTTGGGAACAGCATTGTCAAATGGGAAATGACCCCCGACATACCCGGCTACGTAAAAGTATATGCCTCAACGAATCCCGACCATATTTCCGAAGAACGGGTCATAGCATCCGCCCCCACCACGGATCAACATATGACCATTGTCACTAACGACCCCACCCACCGCTACTATTACAAATTGGTATTCGGTGACAAATACCGGGTAAAGGTGGCCACACGCAATGTCATCATACCCGGCATACAAAACTTCCGCGACTTAGGCGGCTATCCCTCCTACCCCGGGCGAAAAAGCATACGCTGGGGAATGCTCTATCGGTCGGGCGAAATAGAAAATCTAAGGAAAGGTTCGCTCAAAGAACTGAAAAATCTAGGCATCCGAACCATCATCGACCTGCGTTCGCCCGAAGAGAGAACGACCGACAACGCAGATTTGCAAAAGGACTTCCGAATATGCTCTATCCCCATCCCCACGGGCAACATGAAGAAAGTGTTGGACGGCGTGCAAAATCATAGTATACAGAGCGATACGGTAAACCGCATCGTAGAGCGAATGAACCGGGAGCTGGTGAACAAATATACGCCCCAATACCGGCAAGTGTTCGACCTTCTACTCGAAGCGGACAATTATCCCATTGTCATCCATTGCTCATCGGGGAAAGGACGCACAGGCATTTTATCGGCCTTGATATTAGCCGCGCTTAACGTAAACGAAGACGACATCATGGAAGACTATTGCCTCAGCAACGAATATTTCAACATTCCGCGCGCCACACGGTATGCCTACCGCCTGCCCGTTCGCTCACAAGAAACCATCACGACCCTATACTCCGCCCGTGAAGATTTCCTGAATGCGGCCAAAGATGAAGCCGAACACTTGTATGGAGACATAGACACCTATCTGCGCAAAGGCATCGGCCTGAGCCGACAGGAACTGAAACAGCTTCGGAATATCCTGTTAACCAAGGAAGAATAAAAAATTTTTCGTATCTTTGCACCCGCAAACTTAATAGAGATACAATAGCTGAATGAAAACATTTGAAGAGCTCGGTGTGTCGCCGGAGATACGCCGCGCCATTGAAGAAATGGGATATGCCTATCCCATGCCGGTGCAAGAAGAAGTGATTCCCTACCTGTTGGGAGAAAATAATGATGTCGTGGCCTTGGCACAAACAGGGACGGGAAAAACGGCCGCATTCGGCCTGCCGTTATTGCAGAAGACCGAAGTCAGCAAGCACTATCCGCAATCCCTTATCCTCTGTCCTACCCGTGAGCTGTGCCTGCAAATAGCGGGCGACCTGAACGACTATGCCAAATACATTGAAGGCATGCGCGTATTGCCCGTCTACGGAGGCTCGTCCATCGAAAGCCAGATACGGGCGCTGAAACGGGGCGTACACATCATCGTAGCCACGCCGGGACGTCTCATCGACCTGATGGAGCGGGGAAAAGTGTCGCTGGGCACCATACAAAATGTAGTGATGGACGAAGCGGACGAAATGCTGGACATGGGCTTCACGGACAGCATCAACGCCATCCTGGCACAAGTGCCCGAGGAACGTAACACGCTGCTCTTCTCCGCCACCATGAGTCCCGAAATCTCCCGCATCGCGAAGAATTACCTCCGCGAAGCAAAGGAAATCACTATAGGGCGCAAAAACGAAGGCACCGCGAATGTGAAGCATGTGGCCTACATCGTGCATGCCAAGGACAAATATGAGACGCTGAAACGCATCGTGGACTTCTACCCCCAGATATACGCCATCATCTTCTGCCGTACCCGCAAAGAAACGCAAGAGATTGCCGAGAAGCTGATGCAGGAAGGCTACAACGCCGACTCCCTGCACGGAGAACTGACGCAAGCGGCACGCGACCAGGTGATGCAGAAATTCCGCATCCGCAACCTGCAACTGCTTGTGGCAACGGACGTGGCAGCCCGCGGATTGGACGTGGACGACCTGACGCACGTCATCAACTACGGCCTGCCCGATGACATTGAGAGCTATACTCACCGCAGCGGACGTACAGGACGTGCCGGAAAGACAGGTACCTCCATCGCCATCATCAACCTGCGCGAGAAGGGCAAGCTGCGCCAGATAGAACGCACCATCGGCAAGACATTCGAAATGGGAACCATGCCCACAGCCAAGCAAATCTGCGAAAAACAGCTCCTGAAAGTGATTGACGATTTAGAGAAAGTTAAGGTGAACGAAGAGGAAATAGCCGACTTCATGCCCGACGTGTACCGCAAGTTGGACTGGCTCTCGAAGGAGGATCTCATCAAGCGCATGGTGTCGCATGAGTTCAACCGTTTTGTAGAATATTATCGCAATCGTGAAGAGATAGAAACCGTCAGCACCGGAGAAGGAGGCAAGTCTGAAAAGAAAGGCCGGAAAGAAGGCAAGAAGAAAAAAGGAGACCGGACGGCCGAGGCAGGTTTCACCCGGTTGTTTATCAGCTTGGGAAAGACGGACGGTTTCCGCCCGGCGGACCTCATCGGCCTGATGAACGACCACGTGCGCGGACGGGTGGACGTAGGACGCATTGACCTGATGCGCAACTTCTCCTTCTTCGAAGTGGACGAAACGGAAGCCGACCGGGTAGTGAAAGCCATGAACCAAAGCAAATGGAACGGACGCAAGGTCACCGTAGAAGTAGCTGGCACGGAAAGCGATGACCGGCCTCAAGAGCGGAAGCGTAAAGACAACGCGTCCAAAGGCAAGAAGAACGCCGGAAAAGCGGCGGAAGCTCCGAAAGCCACGAAGAAAAACAAGCCCAGCCGCGAAGAACGGGGCTACACCAAACCCCGCGGCAAGAAGGACGACTGGAAACAATTCTTCCAACACAATAACGATGACTTCCGCGATCCCGAACCGGATTTCAGCGAGGAGGGCTGGGCAAAACGGTCGAAGAAGAAAAAGAAATAAACGTGCTTCATTTACGATTTAGCTATTTACAATTTACTATTCGTACTTTGTAAATCGCTAAATCATAAAATCACATAGAACCATGAAAAGACTAATTTTACAATGTTTATTCACGCTATGCACCATTATGGGACTACAGGCGCAGACCTGGCCCAAAGCCATCCTGAAGGGTGACTATCCGGACCCCACCATCCTGCGCGACGGGGAGGACTACTACATGACGCACTCGCCCTTTTACTACATGCCGGGATTCCTCATCTGGCACTCGCGCGACCTCATGAATTGGGAACCGTTGTGCCGCGCCCTGCCGGAATACAGCGGCTCGGCCATGGCACCCGACCTGGTGAAGGTGGACGGACGTTTCTACTTGTATTACCCGGCCGACGGCACCAACTGGGTAGCATGGGCGGATGACATACGCGGTCCGTGGAGCCAACCCATAGACCTGAAGATAGGAGGTATTGACCCGGGACACCTGAAGGACGCGGAAGGCCGACGCTGGTTGTACACCAACGACGGGTGGATAACGCCCCTGACGGACGACGGACTGGCACGGGCGGGGGAAAGCAAGAAGGTGTATGACGGATGGGTGTACCCCAAACAGTGGGAAACGGAGGGAATGTACCTGGAATCGCCCAAACTGACGTACAAGGACGGGTACTATTACCTGACTTCGGCCCAAGGAGGAACCGCCGGACCGGCTACGAGCCACATGGTGGCATCGGCGCGCGCCAAAAGTCCGTTGGGCCCGTGGGAGAACTCGCCCTACAACCCTATTGTACACACGTACAGCGCAGACGACAACTGGTGGTCGAAGGGACACGGCACGCTGGTGGACGACATGCAGGGAAACTGGTGGATTGTCTACCACGCTTACGCCAATGGATATCATACGTTGGGACGTTCCACGCTGATAGAGCCTGTCGAATGGACACCGGACGGATGGTTCCGCGCGAAAGCGGATGCGCCGGACGGGGAAAAGGCCCAGCCGAGCAACAGCCTTTCCCTCAGTGATGATTTCAATGGGAAGGAACTGGGGCTGCAATGGACATATTGGAAGGAATACGCCCCCGAAGCCTTGAAGCTGAAGGACGGCTCGCTATCCGTGAAGGGGAAAGGAGGCACGCCCGCTGACGGACGTCTGCTGCTGGTGACGCCAACGGACAAGAACTACCGGGTGGAAACGGAAGTGAACATTGGCCGGAACAACGCCGCGGGCTTACTCCTTTATTATAACGAGAAGGCATATGCAGGCATCGTGTCCGACGGAAAGACATTCACCGTCTACCAAAATGCGGAATGCAAGCAAACCCTGCCCAACAGCATCGGACGGACCTTCCACATCCGCCTTCACAATCGGGGTAACCGGGTAACGATGCAAGTGAGCAAGGACGGCGAACAATGGCAGACGCTGGCGAAGAATGTGGACGTCTCCACAATGCACCACAATACATACGGTGGCTTCTACGCCTTGCGTCCGGCCTTGGTATCCCTGAAAAAAGGGAGCACCGTGTTCCGCCGCTTCCGTTACGCCAACACCGTGCCGCAGGAAAAGGACATGGGCGGGAAGCTGACCGACTGGCAACGCACTGGGGAGGAAATGAGAAATGATTTTAATGATTAAAATAATTCTACCATGAAAAAGATTCAAACATCCAACCGAATGTGGACAATCCTATGTCTGCTATGCTTATCAGTGAGCCTCTCGTCAGCCGCACAGGCACGGGGCTTACGACCAGACGCACCTGTCTGCGAAACAGATAACATTTTCCGTGTGGAGTCGCCCGATTATACCCTGAGTCCCTATACGGGCATGACCCGCCGCCATTGGATTCAGGCGGGGGAATACTTATTGGAAGGGGCGTTCAGCTACATCCATTGCTTGGATGACCCAATGTATTTCCCCAAACAATTGGACAAAACCTATCCACGGGATGAGAAAGCAGCCAAAACGGCCAAACTGGAAGGCCTGGCACGCACGCTCTTCCTCGCCGCCCCGCTGCTGAAAGAGAATCCGGAACTGGAGCTGCACGGTATCAAGGTGGCAGACTACTACCGCCATCAGTTAATGAGCATCTCCAATCCGCAGAGCAAACACTACATCGCCCACCGCACCGGAGGCCCAAGCCAGACTTTACTTGAATTGGGCTCATTGGCTATCTCCATGAAGGCGGCTCCGGACATCTTGTGGGAACCGCTTCCGCAGGCGGAAAAAGACAAACTGGCCGCCACGATGCTCAGCTATGGGGACGGGCCTACCATCGGCTCCAACTGGATGTTCTTCAACGTCTACATCCTGAGTTTCCTCAAGGACCAAGGCTACAAGGTTGATGAAAAGAAACTGGTGGACTGGCTGGAGAAGCTGCTCGACCGCTATCGGGGGGAAGGATGGTACAACGATGCCCCCGCCTATGATTACTACAGCATGTGGGCTTACCAAAGCTACGGACCTCTGTGGGCGGAATGGTTTGGCAAGACATTCAAGCCTGATGCCGCTTCCGGACTGGACGCAAACATCTATCAGAACCTGGCGGCACGTATTCTGAAAAATGAACGCGAGTTAGCGGACAACTATCCGTATATGTTTGCCCGTGACGGGCGGATGAACATGTGGGGACGAAGCGTCTGTTATCGGTTTGCAGCCGTCACTCCTTTCCCATTATTGGAATACGGCGGATTCGAAGGCATCAATTATGGATGGTTGCGCCGCATCGCTTCCGCCTCGTTGTTGCAATTCTTAGAACATCCGGAGTTCTTGGAGAACGGTGTGCCCACCATGGGCTTTTATGGTCCTTTTGCCCCTGCCGTGCAGATTTATAGTTGCCGCGGAAGCGTGTATTGGGCAAGCAAAGCCTTCTTAGGCCTGTTGCTTCCGGAAAATTCCGCCTATTGGACGGCCGTGGAGAATGAAGGACCGTGGAGCGGCATGAAGCAAGGAACGGTAAACGCCAAATTGCAGCCTGCCACCGGACTGCTCATCGCCAACTACCCCAACAGCGGCGCTTCCGAGATGCGTTCATGGTGTCATGAGCGGGTAGCCAATGACTGGCAACTGTTCCGTTCGTCCGAGAACTACAACAAGCTGGCCTATAATACAGACTTCCCTTGGATGGCCGATGGGAAAGACGGAGAAATCTCCATGAACTATGGCGTCAAGAACAAGAAGAACGAATGGGAAGTATTGCGCTTGTATGACTTCAAGAGTTTCGACGAAGGTGTGTACCGACGGGACGCTGTGCTTGAGACCGATACAACCGTCCGGTTCCAACTGGCGGACATCCTGTTGCCCGACGGCATTCTACGCGTGGACAAGGTGAGCGTAGGCACTCCCACTGACATCAGCTTAGGACATTATACGCTGCCGGAGACCGATACCGTTTTCTACGAGAAAGAAGCCGTTTGCAGAGTTAAAGGAAGCAAGCCGGAAATCAGCTACCAAGGGAATGGCTGCTATGAATTGGCACAAATCCCTTTAGCCGGATGGACAACAGAGACTCAGACGATATATCCCGAAGGACTGCACCCCGTCAGCCGCCGCTGCCTGTTGCCTATCCTGCGCGACCGCATTGCGGACAGCCGAATCTTCGTCACCTTGCAGTTATGGAAAAAGAGCGGTGAAAAAGGCTCTTTTACAAAAGAGGAACTGAATCCTGTCAAGTCTGTGAAGATCTCTTCGGACAACCGGGAAGTCACCATCCGCCTGCGTAACGGAGAGAAAAAGACCGTATCATTCGATTCCCATAAGAATTAAATACAAAGAAGCGCAGAGAACCATTGGGATAAGCTCTGCGCTTCTTACGCTTCTATCATTTCAAATTGAAACGTTCCGATACTTTCAAAACACACCACCGGGCAGCCTCATCCCCTACCTACGTATTCTTACCCACTATCCACTATTTATGTTTAGTGCAATCTTGTTTTGTTGATTATTCCTATATATCAGTTATTTGCAGATGTTTTCACTTGATTGGAATACTCACGAATTTTCACGATTTTAGAAAATATTGGTACTAAATGGTACTATATTTCGTACCTTTATATTATGTGATGAATTGATTACTGACGACTGTTACAAAAACTTATCACTTTTTTATTGCCAAAGATTTTACTATTTGTTCTCGTATTTTCTGCCAACTCGGTATCTGTTTCAGTTCTCGCCGTATCGGTGCGTCATACAGCAGGAACAGCAAGAAGAGGAAAATACAGGCGTAAGCAGCCCATCCGTAGATTTGCTTGACGCTGATTTCAGTCATCTGCGACATGAATGTTTCCATGAAATGTGGGATATTCACCGGCAATCCATTGGCAGTCACATTATCTATCGCCGCCCCATACCGTGCCATGTTGTCGGGAATATAATATTTCAAGCCACGGGTGTAAATGGCTGCACCAATCACACCGCCCATGACCATGTGGAGCATCTGGAACACGGCAAGAGACTGGAAGAAATGCTGGAAGCTCATGATTTCTTCCGCACAGGTCAAGAAAGTCACGCTCAACACGGCATACCCGAACCCACGGCAGGCCATCGGCAGATACAACTGGGAGATATGTATGTCGCTTGAAACCGTGAAATAGAATACGAGCAGATAACATATCACTCCTGCCAACCCGATGATAATCAGCCTCAGGTAGTTGAAATGCTTGACGTGCATCCACCAATAGGAAAACAAGCATCCCGTCAGGCATCCGGCAAGCACAGGCCAATCCAACTGCACGCCTGTCATCGTGCCGTAGTGCATTACGCCTTCAAGGAACGTCTCTTCCAACACATGCTCGGTGGCAAGCAACATTTCCACCAAGGCGACCAGCACAAGAATTGGAGCCAGATAACGGTACGTCCACATCTTGGGTTCAAGGTAAGGATGTCGGATGGAGAACATACGCCCCAGACAGAACACAAGCGTAACGGCAGCGGAAAGGCTGACCCTGCGAATTACGGGACTGTTCCACCAATCGTAATAATCACCATAGTTGAAAACGAAGGTGATTTCCAAGGCAAGTGCCGCCCAAAGTATCGCCCCCAGCCAATCTATGCCTAACAAAGGGAACTTCTTGAACATGCGGAAATGCCGAGTGCAGACGGTCAATACCAACAAATCTATCATCATGATGCCGCAGATGAACAGTTGCATATAGTCCCAATGATAGTAATACATCAAATAAGTGGCCAGCAAATCGGACAACTGCATACTCCCTAAGATGATGATATGCAGCACGGGGAAGAACACGGTAAAGTCGCGTGTCGGACTCATCCAAAGCTGGATGTTCGACATGCACTCGAATGTGCCTTGTATCTTGCACATGCCTTCGATGAAGCATATCAGCCAAAGCAACGGAAGAAAAGTGATATGCGGCGCAACCAAGTTACAGAGCAATACCCCGGTAGCCGCCCCGCAAAGCAGCGTTTTGTTGGTGAAGCGGAATTTCATGCGGAACAATAGAGGAAAATAGATGGCCATTCCTGCCAAGTTTGCATAAAGGCACATCAGCAAGTCCTCACGCATCAGGGTCGTCTCACCCATCATCTGGTTCAGCGTACCCAAATAAAGTCCGCCGGAAAACTGGAAGGTAACAGCGATGAATACATACATCCAAGGCCGTATCCGTTCAGGAACAAAGCTCCTGAACATCGGCATGGAGAAAGGCATGGGTTGTGCAGTTCCGCTCATGTCAGTATTTCACTTTGCATTCCACATTGAAACCTGCCCGTAAACGGCTCACCTTCTCCGCGTCATTGCCTTGCAGGCGGATGCGGACGGGGACTCTCTGCTCCACTTTGACAAAGTTTCCGGTGGCATTGTCTTGCGGTATCAAAGAGAACGCTGCTCCCGTGGCATCGGAGATGGATTCCACTACACCTTTATAGGTTATGCCCGGAACGGCATCGGCCGTAAAGATGACCTCGGCCCCTTCCTTGATATTCGGAAGCTGGGTTTCCCGGTAGTTGGCGACGACCCACAAGTCGCCATTGTCCACAATGTCCACCATCGTCTGGCCGGGCTGCACCAACTGCCCTTCGTGTATATCCTTGCGCCCCGTCACGCCATCGCAGGTAGCGACTATGACCGTATAGGACAGGTTCAGACGAGCCAAATCCACGGCAGCTTGCGCCAAACGGATGGCAGCCTCGTTTTGTCCCAGGCGATGCGTCTGCTCTTCTTTGGTCAAGGATGTGGAATGTTTCATGCGAAGTGCCCGCTCATACTGTGCGTTGATGGCATCGTATGCCGTCTTGATGTTGTCATATTGCTGTCGGGTGACGGCATCTTCCTCCAAGAGTTTCTGGTATCGTTGCAACTCGCGTTCCGCATTGGCCCGTTGCACACGGACTTCCTCGATAGTAGCGTCATTGACACTTAAATTGTTTTGTGTAGTGGCTATCCCTGCATGGGTGACCTGCTGTCCTGCCAGCGCGTTCGCCAAGTCCGCTTCGGCTTGTGCCAAACGCAATCTGAACTCCGCATCTTCAATCACGAGCAACGTGTCGCCCTTGTGTATAGGCTTGTATTCCTCGAAATAAATCTTCTTGATGAAGCCCTGCACTCGTGTATTGACGGGAGTGATATGTTGTTTCACCTGCGCATTGTCTGTATATTCCACGCTGCCCAGATGGAGAAAACGTGAGCAGACGTACCCTATGCCGATTACCAGCAGTGCAATGACAATCGTATTGTAAACCAGTTTCTTTGTTTTTCTTGTAACCATAATGATATTTGTTTTTCGTTTATTATTCCAATTGGATATACCCCTTGCGTGGGGCTTTTTAAAGGTCACAGTGACCCTTTGCTAACAGTCACAGTGACTCTTTGCTGTCAGTCACAGTGACCCTTTGCTGTCAGTCACAGTGACCCTTTGTCAACAGTATCTGATACCCTTATAGCCGGGTGCTCAGAGCGTATGTGTGATGTATTTCATCTTATAATAATTGTACAGGATGTTGATGCGGGCATCCACCAACCCCAAGTCGGCGGTGAGTTTCATGTTGCTGGCATCCAGCATGTCAGTCAGCAACGCCATCTCGTTCTTATAGCGGTTGTCGGTCACGCTGTAGTTCTCGTCAGCCAGCTTTACGCTGTTCTCCTGTGTCCGCAAGTCGGTAAAAGCTGTCAGGAAGTTCACATATCCTTCCTGCACGGCATTTTCCACTTGCTCCTGTGCCAACTGGCGTTGTTCCTGTGCCTGACGGACATTCAGGCGAGCCTGTTTCAGTTTCCTGTTGTTCTTGAATAAGGAAGAGAGATTGTATTTCACGCCTATCCCTATATACCAATAATTGAAATTGTTGTCCAGCACAGGCACTTCAATGGTGATAGGCCCATCCAAATGTTCTGCCGCCACAATAGAAATGTGCGGCAGGCGTTCCGAACGTTCCTGTTTTACTTTCTGCTCATTCATTTGGATGGCGGTTTGCGTTTGTTTCAAGATAATATGGTTGGCTTCCGCCATATCCAGCCATTCATCTTCCGTCAATGTTTGGATTCGTTCCCTTAATAATAAGGTGTCCGGATATATCTCCGTGCTTTCCGGTAGATGCAAGGTGGTCACCAACTGATGGTTAGCTATTCTCCGTGCATCCTGCACCCTTGTCAATTGCAGATTCAGCTGCTCCTTTTGCAGCTCATAACGTGTAATGTCGTTCTTCAGGACTGTGCCTTGTTCCCTACGGGCTTTCATGTTGGCAATGACTTCATCGGTTAGTTCCATGTTCTTCTGCAACACCCGGATTTGATTGTCCAGTTTGTAGAGGTTCAGGTAATGTCCCACCAACAGGAAACGTATCTCCTGCACATTCTTTTGCAAGTCAAGTTCCGCCAACAGCTTGCCAAGTTCCGCTTGCCTGATGCCACTGCTGATGGCTCCGCCTGCATAGACGACCTGCTGCGCCTCCCATGCGAAGTTGTTGCCGAAATGCGGCATGTCTACCGTCATGGCGTTGCCAAAGTCCCTGTCCCATAGCTTGCCGTTGCCCCAATAGCTGGCAGAAAGAGACACGTTCACATCCGGCAGCCGTTGCGCCTTGGCCGCTTTAAGGGCTTCCTCGGCGGCTTCCTTTCCCGTTCGGTACGTTTGAATACTTCTACTCTGCTCGTCGGCAAGACGGAACAGTTCCTCTATGCCCATTTGTCGAGTTTGGGCACACAAACCCTGGCTGCATAGAACTGTGATACACAACAGTCCTATGAGCCTTTTCTTTTTGCTCATAATTTAACTGATTATTTTATAGTTGTCGAATGAATATAGTAACAGGAAAGAAGCCAACGGCTAAATCAAAGCCGCTGCACCCCATGCGTGGAAATCGTGAATTTTATTCTTGTAACAGACGATATAAATTCCCATTTTGTGCTTTCTATCATTCCTATTTGAGTGTGCGAAATTAGAAAAAATATGGATAGAATGTAACCTTACATATATGAGATTTTAAACTATTTTAACCATATCGCTATACGTATCATATTGTATATTAAAGCGTTTTATGCTTTATCTGATATAAATGCACAATTATTTTTCGCGCTCATACTTCATTTCTTCTCCATTCTCATCATATTGTTTGATTTCATTCGATCTATTTGTTTTCTCAACTTTCATTTTGTCACTTTTGACACTTTGTATTTCCTAATCGCTGAGAATCGCTTCTTTCGAAGCGAGATAGAGATTGAACGAAAAGAAGAGATTTCGAAATCGCTTATCCATTTATATTCAGGCAAATAGAATGTTTTTCACATGAATATTTACAAATTCTGGAAACGTATTCTTCCAAAATCGAAAGATTTATTAAGGTCTACTTCACAATTATTAGCAGACAGAGCAACAACTTCCTCTGAAAAAGTTAACTTTTTGCGCTCAATCAGCGAAGTGTTGACATCGGAATAGTTAAGTGTTAGCACCTAAAACACTTAACCGCCTTGGAGGAAACAGTTAAGTATTTCTTGAGACTGCATTTTTATGCATTTCTTTTTCACTAATTTTTAAAAATCGAGTGTCATAAAAATTACAGAAACACAGCCTTTTTGATAGCCATATAAACAAAATACAGACAATAAGACATGCACGTACAACGTCAGCCACCTTCTCACATGCTGTGATTTACTTTCAAATCGCTATCTTTGAACCATTGAAAACAACGACGGAATGGAAAGCGTAAAACCTACATTCGTTGTGATAAGTCAGTCCGAAAACCCAGTTGTGGGAAACGATGCACGAACCTTTATGGCCTGATACATATAACTGACTTCTTTGTACGATTACTAATCGTGTGATGTAACGATTACTAATCATACAACCCACCAAGCTATATGGTTTCCCCGATGATAAAACATACCGATGCCGGATATTCAGACTGACCCATGAAAATGGGGGCAGCGGATTTCGCAATTCTGTGGTGGATTTTGCCTTCAACTAAAAAGTGCCAAGGACTTTATTGCAAGTCTCTTGGCACTCTCTTTAACAGATATCGGCACGAACCGTGTTTACCAGTTCTCCTTCTTCACTTCGAAGTAAGCCTGCGGATGGAGGCAAGCGGGGCAAGTCTCCGGTGCTTCCTTGCCTACATAGATGAAACCGCAATTGCGGCATTGCCATACTACTTCACCGTCCTTGGCGAATACCTTGGCGTTCTCGATGTTGCTGATGAAAGCGCGATAACGCTCTTCATGCCCTTTCTCGGCCACGGCGATGTTGCGGTACATGAGGGCGATTTCGGGGAAACCTTCTTCATCGGCCACGTCGGCAAAGTGGGGATAGTCCTTGGTCCATTCTTCGTTTTCACCGGCGGCTGCGGCTTGCAGGTTCTCCAGCGTAGTACCGATGACTCCTGCGGGATAGCTGGCGGTAATCTCTACCATGCCGCCTTCTAGCCATTTGAACATGCGCTTGGCGTGTTCCTTCTCCTGGTCGGCCGTCTCGGTGAAGATGGCGGCAATCTGTTCGTAACCTTCCTTCTTGGCTGCGCTGGCAAAGTAAGTGTAGCGCATACGTGCTTGTGACTCGCCTGCAAACGAGGTCAGCAAATTCTTCTCAGTCTGAGTTCCTTTAATGCTCTTAGCCATAATCAATTGCTTTTTAGAGTTAATAATCTGTAACCGGATTTTTTAATTCTACAAAGATAATGAAATAACTTTCATAAAGAAAAGAAAAAGCTTATATTTGGATTATAAAAACCAAAATAATTATGAAAAAGATATTCCGTTCCCTTCCGGCTATTTTATTCGTGCCGCTTCTTTCCGCATGTTTCGGTCCAAGTGCAATATCGGTGAGTAATGCGCAAAACAATGCGGACTATACAGTCAGTTATCTTTTTGAGCATGACGGTTGCCGGGTGTACCGTTTCTATGACGCCTGGTCGCATAATTATGTCTATTTTACAACACAAGGAGACGTGACAAGCATCCCTAATGACTCTACGCGCCAACAAACCATTACCTATAGACAAAGAATGGACAGTACTTTCATTAAAAACACTGAAAGATAGCATCTGTTTGCTTTATTTTACGTACTTTTGCGCTTTCTTTTTTTATAGGATAACAAACATCAATAGGTAACTAACAGAAAATGAAAGCGTTTGAATTCAGGCCGAAGTTGTATTCGAGCTTAAAAAACTATTCGAAAGAAATGTTTACGGCCGACCTTATGGCCGGCATCATCGTAGGCATCGTTGCTCTTCCCTTAGCCATCGCCTTTGGCATTGCTTCGGGCGTATCGCCTGAGAAAGGCATCATTACCGCTATTATCGCCGGTTTCTTAATCTCTCTGCTGGGGGGAAGCAAGGTGCAGATAGGCGGACCTACGGGAGCATTCATCGTCATCATTTACGGCATTATCCAGCAGTACGGGGAAGCGGGACTGATTGTGGCCACGCTGTTGGCGGGCGTCATTTTGGTTTTATTAGGCGTATTCAAGTTAGGGGCGGTCATTAAGTTTATCCCTTATCCTATTATTGTAGGTTTTACAAGTGGCATCGCGGTCACTATCTTCACGACCCAGATAGCCGATGTGTTCGGCCTGCAATTCGGAGGAGAGAAAGTGCCGGGCGACTTTGTAGGCAAATGGATGCTTTACTTCCGGCATTTCGACACCGTAAACTGGTGGAATACCGCCACGGCTTTGGTCAGCATTGCCATTATAGCTTTGACGCCCCGTTTCTCCAAAAAGATTCCCGGCTCGTTAGTAGCCATCGTATTGGTGACCGTAGCTGTCTATTTGATGGAGACTTATGGAAGCGTCACGTGCATCGACACCATTGGCGACCGCTTCAGCATCCGTGCCGAATTGCCCGACGCGGCCATTCCCGCCCTCGATTGGGAAGCCGTGAAAAACCTCTTTCCCGTAGCTATTACCATTGCAGTGTTGGGCGCTATCGAATCATTGCTTTCGGCCACGGTAGCCGATGGCGTGATAGGCGACAAGCATGATTCCAATACGGAACTGATAGCCCAGGGCGCGGCCAATATCATCACCCCGCTCTTTGGCGGCATTCCCGCCACGGGAGCCATAGCCCGCACCATGACTAATATTAATAATGGTGGCAAATCACCTGTAGCGGGCATCGTCCATGCGGGCGTGCTGCTCCTTATCCTGCTTTTTCTCATGCCTTTGGCGCAATACATCCCGATGGCTTGCCTGGCAGGTGTGTTAGTGATTGTATCTTACAACATGAGCGGTTGGCGCACGTTCAAGGCGTTGATGAAGAATCCCAAGTCGGACGTGACTGTGTTGCTCATTACGTTCTTCCTGACGGTGATTTTCGACCTGACCGTAGCCATTGAATGGGGACTGGTCATTGCCTGCGTGCTCTTCATGCGCCGCGTGATGGAGACCACCGAGATTTCAGTCATCAAGAACGAGATAGATCCCAGCAAAGAGTCGGATTTCGACTCGCACGAAGAACATCTGGTTATTCCTAAGGGCGTAGAAGTCTATGAAATCAACGGTCCCTACTTCTTCGGTATCGCCACTAAGTTTGAAGACGTGATGGCTATGTTGGGCGACCGTCCCAAGGTGCGTATCGTCCGTATGCGCCGTGTGCCGTTCATTGACTCTACGGGCATACACAATCTGGAAAACCTCTGCCGCATGTCGCAAAAGGAGAAGATAACCATTGTGCTCTCCGGTGTCAACGAGAAAGTTCACAAAGTACTGGAAAGGTCGGGCTTTTACGAACTTTTGGGCGAGGAAAACATTTGTCCCAACATCAATGTCGCGTTGGAGCGGGCGAAGCAGTTGATTTGATTACTTCACTTCCAGCATAACCCCTACGCCCCGTATGGTTTTCAATGAGATGGTAGGGTCGTCCTCCAACATCTTGCGCAGCTTGGAAATGAACACGTCCAGGCTGCGCGAGGCAAAATAATCATCCTCCGTATTCCAAAAGCGGCTGAGGATGGCCTCGCGGCGCACCACTTCATTCTTGTTTTTCACCAATAGCTCCAGCAACTGGTTCTCGCGTACGGTAAGCGGACGTTCTTTTTCCGTACGGTCATCACGCAAGGTGGCGCGGGCTGCATCGAACGTATAGCAACCTAACTTGTGTAATGTCTCTGAACGAAGCCTGCCTCCCGTATTCATTTTCATAATGGCGTGGATGTGCGCGTCCAGTTCGTCAGGTGCGAAAGGCTTCTTTATATAGTTGTTTATCCCCAATTCATACCCCCGCTTCACGTCCTTGGGCGAAGTCAAGGCAGAGGTAAAGAGGATAGGCGTGAAACCGTCTGTCTCGCGGATGTGCCGTACCATCTCAAAACCGTCCATAACGGGCATGTCGATGTCGCTTACGATGATGTCCGGCTTGTTCGCTTCCCAAGCCTTCAGGCCTTCGGCGCCGTTGGAGGCGGTTGTCACCTCGTAACCTCCCACCATGTCTTCCAAGCCCGAACGAATAATATATGCTAAGTTGGGGTCGTCTTCCACCAACAAAAGTTTGATGTCCATAGTTGTATAGATTGTTATTTGCGTGGCAAATATAGTATATTTTATCCATTGTAAGTTCTATTTAGAGCGATGTTTCCTTGTCATTTGTTTGTAGATGTCGGAAAGTTTTGCGAATATTGCATCCAAATTGTGCATAGACAGGTATGAAATGAATCGTTTTATCACACTCAATAGCCAATGAAACTTTTAAATGTCAAGAACATAGTGTACGGTCTGCTGATGATGGCTGCGGCTTGTGGAGGACCGGCTGAAGTGCGTGGGAATATTCCCGGCAAAGTAACAACGGAACAGATGGATTGGGCGGCCTTCCTAAGCCGGCATGACATGCATTGGAACAGGCTGACGGAAGATCCGGCGGGACGTTCGGCAGACGGGCAATTGCGTACGGGCTATTATGCCGGCGCCATTATGGGTAACGGTCTGCTGGGTACCAATTTCTATAAACTGAAGGACAACGTTTACCGTCTGAACGTGGGTCGGAGTGACGTGACCGAAGCCCGGTCTCCTTACGATCTCTTCAACTCGGCACGTCTGCCCATCGGGTATTTCACCTTGCAACCGAAAGGTGAAGTGGCGGCGGAAAGCATGACGCTTTCCCTTTATGACGCCATCACGCGGGGAACGTTTCAAACGGAGAAGGGACAGATAGATTTTAAAACGTATGTACATGCTAATGAGGATTACATCGTGTTTGAATCGGAAACGGATGGCGGAGAGGCGGATTATGTGTGGGACTTTGTTCCCCAAGAAGCCATAAGCCCCCGCTATTGTTTTAACGGAACGGCTCTCGAAGGTTACTTGAACCGGAACGGAAAGGCGAACCCGGCCCCGAAAAGGTACACCCGAGACGGGGTCAGCCTGTCTGTACAGGAATTGGTGACCGACACGACATTCCGGACCGTGGCAAGGGTGTACGTCGTGGGATGGAAAGAAGTACGGGAAGGAAACAAACGGCGCATAGTGGCTACGGTGTCGCAAGAAAACCATGAACAGGATGCCGTGGCTTCTGCCATACGCATTGTGCAAGAGGGACTCAAACGATCTTCCGAGGAGCTGGAGGAGGGGCATAGGGCCTGGTGGCACGATTTCTATCGGAAAGCGGCTTTCGTCACCTTCCCCGACAAGAAGTTTGAAAGTTTCTATTGGGCGCAGTACTATAAATTCGCTTCCACCGCACGCCCTGGTAAACCCGTGGTTGACCTGCAAGGCGTATGGCCGACATGGGACACGCCCTGGACGGCCATCTGGATGAACCTGAACATCCAGTTGACTTATTCCTGGCAGGTGAAAGCCAACTTGGGCGAACTGGCGCAGCCTTTGTGGGACGCATTGTGGAACAACCGCGACAACTTGCGCCGCAACGTGACCGACATCGCCGGACAAGAGACCTGGACGGACGCGGCCTGCCTGCCCCGTTCGGCGACCTACGATTTCCACGCGCCTCTTGACCCCGCCACAACCGTGGACAGAAACCAATATGAAGCGGGAAACTTGACTTGGACGTTGTTCTACTATTGGCAACATTGCCTGGCGTACGGGGACACGCGCCAGCTGACGGAAAGGTTGTTCCCGCTGCTGAAGTCGGCGGTCAACCTGTTCTTCCACATCCGCACGGAGCACAATGGGAAATACGGGCTTCCGCCGACAGCTTCGCCGGAGTACACGAACGCCAACATCGGTCCCAACGCTACCTATGACCTGGCCAACCTGCGCTGGGGATTGCAGACGCTGATAGACATTGACACGGCCTATCGCCTGAACGACCCCATGTTGCCCCAATGGAAAGACTTTCTGGACAACCTGGCGGATTTTCCCTACAGCGAGGAGACGGGATTTAAAGTCAGCGACAAGTATGAATTCACCGACACCTCACACCGCCATTACTCCCACCTGTTCATGATTTATCCGTATCACATGCTGGATTGGGAAAACACGGAAGACCGTCTGAAAATGGAACTGAGCGTAAACCATTGGAAGGGAAACCAAGGCTATTCGCGGACCGGAAAAGCCGCCATGCTGGCCAGCAAAGGGGATGGAGACGGTGCTTTGGAACAAATGGAAATATTCCTGCAACGGTTTGTCAAGCCCAATACGCTCTATGCGGAATCGGGGCCGGTTATCGAGACTCCGATGGCGGCAGTCTCTACCCTGCACGAACTCTACATGCAGGACTGGGGAGACAAAATCAGGGTATTTTATGGCACGCCGTCGGCCTGGCGGAACGCATCGTTTATCAACCTGCGCGCCAAAGGGGCTTTCCTCGTGAGCGCTTCCAGGAGGGACGGACAGAACGTGTTCATACAGGTGGAAAGCGAAAAGGGGGGATTGTGCCGTCTGCAAACCGGCATGTCGCCCGGGGACATACAGGTACGCAATGTCCAAGGAAAGCAGATACCGTTTACACAAGTAACCGGAGACAACGGCGTGATAGAAATTAACATGCAAGCGGGAGACGTGGTGCAGGTTACGGACAGGACAAAGGACGTTGTTTATCCCGCCCCGCAGGAATATGCCAAGAATGCGGATTTCTATTACGGAGACATCAAATAACGGAAATCTGTTAGGTTCGGATATTCGTCAAGGTTTTATATAATTCCTTTTCTTAACCTACTGTTAACGTACCGATAACCTAACTATCCGTTTTTGTGCCCTATCTTTGCGGCATCAGAAAACAATAAACGAATGTATGACTAAAAACTCTCTTACCGCAATGAAAAAGATTTTTGCATTATTGATGTTCTTCTGCATCACCTTGGGCGTCAACGCGCAATTGTTATGGAAAGTATCGGGCAACGGACTGGACAAGCCTTCGTACATTTTCGGCACGCATCACGTGGCTCCGCTCAGCATGAAGGACAGTATAGCCGGGATGACGGAAGCCATGAACGGGACTTCACAAGTATATGGCGAACTTGTGATGGAGGACATGATGAAGCCCGAAATGCTGATGAAGATGCAACAGGCCATGATGTTACCCACCGACACCACATTGAAAAGCCTCTTCACCCAAGCCCAGTATGACAGCATTGCTTCGGTGGTTAAAGAAAACATCGGCATGGAGCTTGCGATGTTCGACAAGTTGAAGCCCGCCGCCCTCAATGCCCAACTGGCCGTAGTACTCTCCGTGAAAGCCCTGAAAGGATATAACCCGCAAGAGCAGCTTGACACTTGGTTCCAGACGCAAGCCAAGCAAGCCGGTAAGAAGGTGGGAGGACTGGAAACCATGGAGTCGCAAATCAATATACTCTATAACTCGCAAAGCTTGAAACGCCAGGCACAACAGCTCTACTGCTCGGCCACACACATTGATTATGGCATAGACATGACACGCCGATTAGCGGAGGCCTATCTCAACCAAGACCTTGACAAGCTCCTCGAAATCACGGAAGAGAAGATGGGCAACGCTTGTGACAGCACTCCCGAAGAGGAAGAGGCGTTAATCTATGGCCGCAACGCCAACTGGGCGAAACAAATGCCCGACATCATGAAGCAAGCGTCTACGCTTTTTGTGGTGGGTGCAGGCCATCTGCCCGGTGAGCACGGCGTATTGAAGTTGCTGGAAAAACAAGGATATACCGTAGAGGCGATGAACTAAGCCGAATTTTTCTTACCTTTGGGGAGCAAATCAACGATAGAAAACCATGACCCGGAAAAGAAGGACATCTGCCCGAAGAAATAAGAAACGACAAAGCACCACCAACGGATGGTTGGGGCTTTTTCTGATAATCATTGCCGTTTGTTTAGGTTATGAACCGGTAAGCAACGCCTTGAAATCAAAAGGCATTCACCTTTCTTTGCCCGTCACGGAAAAGCTACAAGCGTCCACCGTTGAGGCGACAAGTGGCCTTGAGCTTCCTGCCCCTTTAAAAGACCGTCCGGAGAAGCTATTGAAACGCCGCACTTATACCGTTTCCTATAATCGGGAGTTAAAGGTGCCTAACTGGGTGGCATGGGAATTGAATCGCGAAAGGCTGGTGGAACGGGAAAGCCGTACGGACAAGTTTTTGCCCGACCCGGACCTGCCTGAGAGTGAGGCCGTTACGACCGATGACTATAAGCGTTCGGGATGGGATAGGGGACACATGTGCCCGGCTGCGGATAACCGTTGGCATTGGCGTGCCATGCAGGAAAGTTTCTACATGACCAATATCTGTCCGCAACATCATAACTTAAACCGGGGCGATTGGAAGGAACTGGAGGACGATTGCCGGGAGTGGGCCGAAAAAGAGGGACGTATCTACATCGCCTGCGGCCCCATCTTCTATAAAGGGAAGCCACGTACCATCGGACGCGAACATAAAGTAGCGGTGCCGGACGCTTTCTTCAAGGTAATACTTTGTGCCGACAGCCGTCCGCCCCGTGCCATCGGCTTTATCTATAAGAATGCTTCGGGCAACCATCCGTTGGACCATTACGTCAACTCGGTAGATCAGGTAGAGCGCATCACGGGCATCGACTTCTTTCCGGCCCTGCCTGACGAGATAGAACGAAAAGTGGAGTCAGGTTATAACTTGAAGCTATGGAAATAAAATGTTCTTTTATATATATCAAGATAATTGAAAGTTCATATCTGAATGTTTTTTTGAAAGGGTAGCTAAAGTTGTTATATTCGTTTGTTTTGAGAATTTGCTTTTTCAAGTTGTAGAAAGGGAATCGACACGATGAAATAACGTTTTTTAAGCATTCCGTATTTTGTGACTATTGCCGGAAAAATTTAAATGCCGTATCTTTGCATTGAGATTAAAAGCAACGCCCTACTTTCTTGTAGGGTATAGAGCCGCTTACGAGCGGCTTTTTCATTTCTTTGTATATTATGGCAAAAAGGGTCACATTTTATATTGACGGTTTCAATTTCTATTTCGGATTGAAACGGACAAGGAAAACGGACAAGGAGTGGCATCGGTTCTATTGGACCGACATGGTAAAGCTGTGTCGCAGTTTTCTTGGCGAAGGGCAAGAGTTGGAGAAGGTGATTTACTTTACTGCGTCTCCGCTGAGTCCGCAAAAGAACAGCCGGCAAAGTGCGTTTCTCAATGCAAACAAACTGTTGAACGGTGATAAGTTTGAAGTCGTCAGGGGAAAATACATGGAAAAGCACATTACTTGTCCCTATTGTAAAGGAGACATCCTACGTCCGGAAGAAAAGAAGACAGATGTCAATATATCTATCCGTATGATAGCCGACTGCGTGCTTGATAAAACTGATACTGTTTCGTTAGTCAGCGCAGACAGCGATTTGGTTCCTCCGCTTGAATTTATCCAGACTTATTATCCGGAGAAACATATCAAAGTTTATTTCCCGCCATCCAACTATAGTAATGACTTGAAAGACAATCTTCTCCATCACAGAAGCAAGCCTGTTTTGCTGTTAAGGAACAAGAGAAGATTCTTTGATGCCTTAATGCCGGATACAGTAAGTACAGGCGAGAAAAAATATACAATCCCAGAAAAATGGAAAGAATAATCTTTTTTCCCACACGCCTGCTTTGGATCGGGAAGAACACGGAGTATCTCACTTTTTTGTATTATCAGAATGAAAATAAATATGAGAACAGTCAACACATTTGCAACAGCATTTGCCTTAGTGGCAATGCTGGCAACAAACAACAGTTTTGCCCAACAACAAAACACCAAGAATATGAAAAAGCATAGCGAAACTTTCATGTACGAGAAAGACCTGCCCTGGGAACCCGCCGGACAAGGAGCCGTACGGCAGATAGCCGGTTACAACGAACAAATCATGATGGTAAAAGTAAAGTTTGAAAAAGGAGGTGTAGGCACTCCCCACAAACATAAGCACACGCAGGTGACCTATGTGGCCAGCGGCACGTTTGAATTTACCATCGGCAATGAAAAGAAAATAGTAAAGGCCGGCGACACGCTTTATATGGAGCCGAATGTGGAGCACGGATGTGTATGTCTTGAGGCCGGTCTGCTCATCGATTGTTTCAGTCCCTGGAGGGATGACTTCCTGACTACTAATGGCCAATAACAGGCCATTAGTAGGACACGCTTACTTCCAATCCTGCTTCTTTCACCAACGCCCCGATGCGGTCCAACTCTTCATGCGTGGCTTTGCGCAGGTCGTGATCGGGCGTCTCGCGGTCGATGGTGTAAATCATCACCTTTTGCGGGGCAATCTCTTTCACCCGCTCTAACCAAGGTAAGACGTACTTATCCGAAGTGTTGTCCATGTCCTGCCCCTTATAGCCGCCTTTGAGGAACATGGTCTGGATGATACACTTGCCTTCAAACGCTTTCATGCCTGCAATGATGTCCTCTACCGAATATTTGCCCGTGGGGCGGTCCAAAGCATGGATATAAGCCTCATCCACGGTGTCCAACTTCAAGATGTTGTTATCCACCCGCTTCAAAGCCTCAAACACCGCAGGCTTATGGATGAAAGTAGAGTTGCTCAGCACACTGACTTTCGCATTGGGGAAGTATTTGTCTCGCAAAGACAATGTATCCGCAATGATTTCTGGAAAATGCGGATGCGCTGTAGGCTCGCCATTACCCGCAAAGGTCAGCACATCAGGGGCAGGACCGTTGGCTTGCATGTCCTGCAAGCGAGCTTTCAGTGCATTGTAAACTTCCTCCCTCGTGGGACGAGGCAACTTAGGACGGAAATCTTCGTTAAAGCCGCATTCGCAATAGATGCAATTAAAGGAGCAGAGCTTGCCATCAGCAGGCATCAAGTTGATACCCAGCGACACACCCAACCGGCGGGAGTGTACGGGGCCGAAAATGGGCGAAGGATAAATGACGGTCATAATATTTATACAGTTTTTATAGCACACAGATATTTATTTATTGTTTCACTTTCCAACGCCGGTTGTCGGGCAACACTGGATTCCCCTCAAAATCAACCGGATATTGTGCACCTTGCGCTTTAAGGGCAAGAATCATTTCGTCCAACAGCTCCAATGTCTTTTGAGGATATTCTTCCGATACTTCGTGTCGTTCTTCCGGGTCTTCTTTCAAATTATACAGAATGCAATCCGGACGTTCGGGGTGTTCGGGATTATAATAATAGATAAGTTTCCAATCCCCTTTGCGGTACACCGTAAAATAACTGCCCCGGTGTGTGTGGGGGAAATGCATCAGGAACGTACTGGTGTGGAACCAATCTTCTTTTCCCGAAAGCAATGTGCTCAAATCCTGTCCATCCAACGAATAAGTGACCGGGATTCTTGCTCCGGCCAACTTGGCCAGGGTGGGATAAATGTCCATGATCGTGCCGAACTGCGTCTGGACGGCATTCTCGGCTATCGGGAAACTCTTCTGAAACTTATTTCCCGCATTAGGTTTGGCCCATGCCGCTATGAACGGTACGCGCATTCCGCCTTCAAACTCCGACCCCTTCTTTCCCCGCAAAGGAGCGGAAGAACTATAACTTCGCGCAGGACCCAAGGGAGCGTCCGAACCATTGTCGCCCAAGAAGAAGATCAACGTATTCTCCGCGATGCCCAACTCCTGCAAGTGGTCCATGATGTCACCCAGTGACTTGTCCATACCTTCTATCAATGTGGCGAAAGCCTTGGCATCGTCCGACTTGACGGAGTTGCGATAGTGTTCCCAAAAACGGTCGTCCTTTTCAAAAGGATGATGCACGGCATAGTGGGCCATATACAGGAAGAAAGGGCGTTTCTGAGCTACCGCCGTGTCTATCTGCGCATTGGCTTCCATGGTCAAGGCTTCCGTCAGGAAAGTATGCGTGCCATGATATTTTTCCAACCCAGGCACCGCACGCGGTTTATATCCTTTAATCCATCCATAGCCGTTTTCGCCATAATAACTTCCCGGCTGGCCAATGGAAGAGCCTGCAATGTTAACCTCGAAGCCGATGTTTTGTGGAAACTCTCCTTCGCTTCCTTGGCATCCGAAGTGTGCTTTCCCTACATGGATGGTCTTATAGCCTTGCGAGGCGAGTAGTCGGGGCAGGGTCATGTCTTCTCTCTTCAGCCCTTCCCAATTCCAATCGTAAGGTCCGTAATTGTCCCGATTGTTGCTTTCTGAGTTAATCCAATTAGTCGTGTGGTGGCGTGCCGAGCTTTGACCTGTCATAAGTGAAGCGCGCGAAGGCGAACTTACACTGTTGGCATAGAACGTAGAAAAGCGAATCCCTTGGCTGGCCAGCCGCTCCATATTAGGAGTATGATACCATTCATTTAACGGATGCGTCTGAGGTTTTCCCTCCATATCTGTCAGGAAGGGGCAAGACGTATCCATCACGCCCATATCATCTACAAGAAAGACGATGATATTAGGCTTTTCCTGTGCCGATAAAAAGGTGCTGGAAGCCAATAACCCGCTGACGACTAATTTTCTCATAAGCTAAAATTCATTATATTTGGGACAAAGATACCGATTTTTAATGAGAAATATTCACTTTCATCGATTCAGCTCCAACATCTCTTCTATATACTCACGCGTATTGCTCAGCCGGGGAATTTTATGCTGCCCGCCTAACTTTCCTTTTTGGTCCAGCCAGTCATGAAAAAGACCTTTGCGCGCCACGATGATTTCCAATGGCTGAAGAGCTAAGTCGTTTTGGCGTTTGGCTTCGTAATCGGAATTAACCTCTTTCAAAGTATCATCCAGAATATGGGCGAATTTCTCTACATCATCCGGCATCTGCGCAAACTCTATCAACCATTGATGGCGACATTTGGCATGTTCGTCCATGAAGACGGGCGCGGCGGAATAGTCCGTTATCTGTGCTCCTGTGGCGGCACAAGCTTTGGCCAGTCCTTTCTCGGCATTGTCCACTATCAATTCCTCGCCAAAAGCGTTGATGAAATGTTTCGTGCGGCCGGTGATGATAAATTTGTAAGGTCGCTTGTTGGTGAATTTCACCGTGTCACCTATCATATATCGCCAAAGCCCCGCTGAGGTAGAGATGACTAAGGCATAATTCTTGCCCAATTCCACTTCCTCCAGCGGGTACACGCGCGGATTGTCCTTTCCCACGTCTTCCAACGGAATGAACTCGTAGAATACGCCATAGTCTATCATTAAGAGCAAAGAAGGATCGTTTGGGTCGCTTTGCGTGCCGAAGTAGCCTTCCGAGGCATTATAAGTCTCCACATAGTGCATCTTGGGTGAGCGGATAATCTCTTTATATTGTTCACGATAGGGCGTGAAAGCCACTCCTCCGTGGAAGAATACTTCAAGGTTGGGCCACACCTCTTCCAGCGTCTGCTTGCCGGTCTTCTCCAAAATGTGTTTGATGAGCACCAGCATCCATGAAGGCACGCCCGAAAGGTTGGTGACATTGGCGTGAATGGTTTCGCGAGCAATTGCCTCCATCTTTGGTTCGAAATGCTCCATTAAAGCCGTAGCTTTGCTGGGCACACGGATATAGTTTACCAACGGATTAAGATTTTCCATCAGGATGGCCGATAAGTCACCCACTAAGCTATGGTTCTTATTGAGGTTAGGCGCATGGCTTCCGCCCAGTATCAGTCCTTTGCCAGAGAAGAAACGGCTTTCGGGATTCTGTCCTAAGTAGATGGCTACAGCATCTTGTCCGCCACGGTAATGGGTGTCATGCAAAGACTCTTTGCTCACAGGCAAGAATTTGCTCTTATCGTTCGTAGTGCCCGATGATTTGGCAAACCAGCGTATCTCCGATGGCCATAATAAGCCTTGTTCACCGGCACGAAGACGCGTCACGTAAGGTTTTATCTCTTCGTAAGTCTGTATAGGCAGGCGGTTCTTGAAGTCTTCGTACGTACGGATGGAAGCGTAGTCGTATTTCTTGCCCCATTCGGTGGAGACTGCCATCCTGAGCAACCGGGTCAGAACACGTTGCTGTAGGTCACCGGCATGTCCCGCATATTGTTCTATGTCCTTTAGGCGGGAATTGAAATAAATCTTATGGAGGAATCTTGTTATATTCATCTTTTTTCTATGATAGATTTGATTTCATGCGCAAAAGTACGCTTATTTCTTGTTTCCTTCTCTTTTTTTCCTGATTTTTTTCTATCTTTACGCCTATATTTGTGGCCATATTGTCACATGGACGTATTATCATCATTGAATATTAGTCATATGAAAATAGGTATTTTGACTTCAGGAGGCGATTGCCCAGGTATTAATGCAACGATCCGGGGCGTATGTAAGAAAGCCATTTTGCATTATGGAATGGAGGTCGTGGGCATTCATAGTGGTTTTCAAGGGCTGATGACCAAGGAGACGGAGCCATTTACTGTTGCTTCCTTGTCTGGCTTGTTGACTCAGGGAGGCACAATATTGGGCACTTCGCGTGAAAAGCCCTTCAAACGAGGAGGCCTGATGGATGGAGTGGACAAGCCGGCACTTATTATGGAGAACATTAAGGAACTGGGACTAGATTGTTTGGTATGTATAGGCGGAAACGGCACGCAGAAGACAACAGCCCGGTTTGCAGAGATGGGTGTGAACATTGTGGCTATTCCCAAAACTATTGACAACGATATTTGGGGAACGGATTTTTCCTTTGGTTTCGACACTGCCGTAAGTATTGCCACCGATGCCATCGACCGTCTGCATTCCACGGCCAGCTCTCACAAGCGTGTCATGGTCATTGAAGTAATGGGGCACAAAGCCGGCTGGATAGCACTTTATGCGGGTATGGCTGGCGGAGGCGATGTGATTCTGATACCAGAGATACCATATAATATACACAACGTAGGCGAATTGATATTAAATCGCCTGAAGCAAGGAAAGCCTTATTCTATTGTAGTTGTCGCTGAGGGTATTCCAACGGACGGACGAAAACGGGCAGGTGAATACATTGCTCAGGAAATAGAATACGAGACAGGCATCGAAACACGTGAAACGGTGCTTGGCTATATTCAGCGGGGAGGTTCGCCTACGCCTTTTGACAGAAACTTAGCTACACGCATGGGTGGTCATGCAGCTGATTTAATAGCTTCCGGGCAATTTGGACGTATGGTGACCTTGCTAGGGAGTGAAATCAGTTCCATTCCTTTGGCGGAAGTGGCTGGTAAACTGAAAGTGGTTACTGAAAATAACGATTTGGTGGTGCAGGGCCGTCAGATGGGCGTCTGTTTCGGATAATCGCTTTCCGTCTTACGTTGTTCTATCAGTTCCTTGAAGACATTATCGGTTTTTAGCTTCTTGAGAGCCATTTGGGAGGCTAGCTGTTGGGATTCTTTTTTAGAGTAGCCTTTCCCTGAGCCGGCCGGCATGCCTTCAATGCGCACTTCGGTTTGGAAAACGGGATTGTTTTCGTGGTCGATAAATTGCTCAATGAGTTCAAAGGATACTTCTATTTTGCTTTTTTGACTCCATTCTATCAGGCGAGACTTGAAATTGACTTCCTTGCGTGACATTTTGTCCAGATCAATGTAATGCTTGAAGATTTTCTTTTCGATGAAAGTTTTGCAACGTTCATATCCCTGGTCCAAATAAATGGCGCCAATAAAGGCTTCAAAAGCATTGCCATACATATAGTTGTTGTGTGAAGACGAACGCATGGAGTATTTTACCAGCTTGTCCAACCCGATTTCTACAGCCAACTTGTTCAGTGTTTCTCGTTGTACAATCTTGGCGCGCGTGTTGGTAAGGAAACCTTCCCGTTTTCCGGCAAAGTGGCGAAATACAATGTCACCTACGACCGCGTCCAAGATTGCATCACCCAAAAACTCAAGCCGCTCGTTGTTCAAAGGTTTTCCTTCTATTGAACGGAGCGAAGTAGACTTATGCACTAAAGCTTGTTGATAGACTTTGATGTTATGCGGAAAGAAACCCAAGATACGATAAAAACAAAAATAAGACTCCCGTTCTTTGTGGAACAAGAATCTTATTTTGTCTATTTGGTTACGCAACACGACTTTATTCAGCGTATTTCTTGAAGATTACACATGCGTTGTGGCCACCGAATCCAAATGTATTGGATAAAGCGACATTCACTTCGCGTTTCTGAGCCTTGTTGAACGTAAAGTTCATGGCGTAATCGATGTTTTCATCGTTATCACCTTCCTCGTGGTTGATGGTAGGAGGTACAATGCCGTTTTTGATGGCAAGGATGCTTGCGATAGCCTCTACGGCACCTGCTGCTCCCAGCAAGTGGCCGGTCATAGACTTCGTAGAGCTGATATTCAACTCATAAGCATGTTTGCCAAACACTTCCTGAATGGCTTTTACCTCTGAAATATCGCCTACGGGAGTCGAAGTGCCATGTACATTGATGTAATCCACATCTTCGGGCTGCATTTCTGCATCCTCCAATGCGTTCATCATCACGAGCTTGGCACCCAAGCCTTCGGGATGTGAGGCTGTCAGGTGATAAGCGTCGGCCGACATGCCTACGCCGGCTAATTCAGCATAGATCTTCGCACCGCGTGCCTTGGCGTGTTCCAGTTCTTCCAATACCAAGCAACCGCCACCTTCGCCCATGACAAAACCATCGCGGCTGGCACTGAACGGGCGTGAAGCCGTCTCCGGGGAGTCGTTACGGGTAGAAAGCGCATGCATGGCGTTGAAACCACCCACACCGCAAGCGGCAATGGCAGCCTCTGAGCCACCGGTTACGATAGCGTTGGCCTTGCCCAAACGGATAAGGTTGAACGCATCGGCAATGGCGTTAGTCGAAGTGGCACAAGCCGAGCAAGTAGCATAGTTGGGACCATGGAAGCCGTACAGGATAGAAATCTGTCCGGCGGCGATGTCCGAAATCATCTTAGGGATGAAGAACGGATTGAATTTAGGACCTACTTCCTTGCCGTGCAACGCATAATTGCCGGCTTCTTCCTCGAACGTGCGTATACCACCGATACCTGCGCCGAAGATAACTCCGATTCTGTTTAAATCCTCATTTTCGACATCAAGGCCCGAATCTCCTACCGCTTCCTTGGCCACAGCGATGGCATACTGTGTGTACAAATCCATCTTGCGGGCTTCCTTGCGGTCGATATATTTGGTAGCATCGAAGTTTTTCACTTCGCATGCAAACTGGGTCTTGAATAAAGATGCATCGAAATGAGTAATGGGTCCCGCCCCACTAACCCCATTCACAAGGTTTTCCCAAAATTCGGAAACGCTGTTGCCAATAGGAGTAATGGCGCCGAGACCTGTTACTACAACTCTTTTTAATTCCATGTTCAGAAAAAACGGATGGATAAAATTACTTCGAATGTTCCTCGATGTAAGAGATGGCATCACCTACAGTGGCAATCTTCTCTGCTTGATCATCAGGAATAGAAATACCGAATTCTTTTTCGAATTCCATAATCAGTTCAACTGTGTCAAGAGAATCTGCGCCCAGATCATTAGTGAAGCTGGCTTCGTTAGTAACTTCAGATTCTTCTACGCCTAATTTATCGACGATGATAGCTTTCACTTTTGATGCAATTTCAGACATAACTTTAAGATTTTAATTAATAAATTGAGTTTATTTCTTTATTTTTGCGTTGCAAAGGAATAAATATTTATCTACCTGCGCAAATATTTGAGGAATTAAATGCTATTTTTTGCACAAAAAATATGCTTTTGTGCAAAAAATGAGCCAATAAAGGAGGTTTTATGGAGAAAAAGATCGCGATTTTCGCTTCGGGAAACGGCACGAATGCCGAAAACATTATTCGCTATTTTCAAGCGAAACAGGGGGAAACACAAGTTGTGCTGGTGGTATGCAACCGCTGGCGGGCTAAAGTGTTCGACAGGGCCGAACAGTTGGGCGTGTCTTGTATATATATGAATAAAGATGCATGGGCCACCGGGGGAGAAGTCATGCGTTTGTTGCGTGAGCGGGAGATAGACTTCATCGTGCTGGCCGGTTTTTTAGCCCGTGTGCCCGATGTCATTTTGCAGGCCTATCCCCAGCGGATAGTGAACATTCATCCCTCGCTCTTGCCTAAGTTCGGAGGTAAGGGCATGTACGGTGACCGGGTGCACCAAGCCGTGTTGGAAGCCGGCGAGCAAGAGAGCGGTATCACCATACAATATATTAATGAACATTACGATGAGGGTGACATCATCGCCCAATACCGTTGCCCGGTCCTTCCGGGAGATACGCCGGATGAACTGGCCCAACGAGTGCATGCGTTGGAGTATGAGTATTATCCGCAGGTGGTGGAGAGACTGGTAGCAGAGATCAAGATTTGATTTCAACCTGATAGGCTCCCTTCTCTCTGCGCAGCGGATAGTCTCCCCGCAATTTCTCGAATTGTTCGGGATGGGTACGTAAGGCTAGGCAATCCCGGCGGGGGTCGTACATCTGCAGGCAGGCTTCCGTCTCGTTGCACGCCTTAATCAAGGGCTGGGCAGGACGGGGAGGCTCAATCGTGTAGCGCGCGTTGATATGGAAGAAGCGGCAAAGAGCATCGAGGGCCATGCGGGTAGCGTTCGCTTTCCCGTCCGCCGAATAGCCGGCTATGTGCGGAGTGCCGATGAAGACCTTGTTCAGAAGTTCGAGGTTGATGTCCGGTTCGTTTTCCCACACGTCGATGATGGCATCGGCTATGCGGTCTTCGCTCAGGGCATCGAGCAGGGCTTGTGTCTCAATGATTTCGCCCCGCGAAGTATTGACGAGGACTACGCGAGGCTTTAAGCGGGCCAAAACTTCGCGGTTCACTAAGTGGTACGTAGGATATTTCCCTTCACGGACAAGCGGCACGTGGAAGGTTAGCATGTCGCACTCCTCTATGAGTTGCTCCAAAGGGTAGAAATCCTGGCTTCCTTCCCGCTCTTCGCGCGGAGGGTCGTTCTGCAAAACTTTCATGCCCAGCTCGCGGCCTACCTGTGCCACCTTGCTTCCCACATTGCCTACGCCGATAACTCCCAACGTCTTGCCTGCCAGCCGGAAGTTTTTTTCTTGCTGAAGCAGGAGGAGGGAGGATTGCAGGTATTGTGCCACCGAGGCGGAGTTGCATCCCGGCGCGTTTTGCCACGTGATGCCCGCTTGGCGGCAATATTCGATGTCGATGTGGTCGAAACCGATGGTGGCCGTAGCTATGAAACGCACGCGGCTTCCTTCCAGCAGCTCGCGGTTACACCGGGTGCGGGTGCGGATAATGAGCGCGTCGGCATCTTTCACCAACTGGGGGGTAAAGTCCTTGCCGGGCGCGTAAATCACTTCATCGGCAATATTGGTCAATGCTTCTCTTATATAAGGTATTTTATCGTCTACGACTACTTTCATTGTGCTGTCCTTTCTCTTAACGTGCGCAAAGATAAGGCTTTTCCCGCTGAACGGTTGCTACATTTAAATATATTCTTTACTTTTGTCCCCTCAATACATATATATTATATGCTATAACAATGAAAGAATTTCTCCGACTCCTGCGCCGCTTTGTGCCGCCCTATAAGAAATATTTAGGTTGGGCCTTGTTCCTCAACTTGCTCTCAGCTTTCCTGAATATATTCTCCTTCACACTCATCATACCCATTTTGCAGATACTGTTCGAGATGGACACTAAAGTCTATGAGTTTATCCCTTGGGACACGGCAGGTATGGGCATGAAAGACATTGTGGTGAATAATTTCTACTATAGTGTGTCCGAGTTAATAGCCGAGCAAGGTCCTTCGCTCACGTTGCTTATTTTGGGAGTGTTCTTAGCCGTGATGACGTTGCTGAAGACGTTGGCCTACTTTGCTTCATCAGCCGTGATGATACCCTTGCGCACAGGTATCGTGCGTGACATCCGCATGCAAGTATATAATAAGGTATTGCGCTTGCCGCTCGCTTTCTTTTCCGAGGAACGCAAAGGGGACATCATCGCCCGCATGAGCGGTGACGTCACTGAAGTGGAGACATCGGTCACCAGTTCGCTGGATATGCTCATCAAGAATCCCATCCTCATCATTGTCTATTTCGGCACGCTGATAGCTGTCAGTTGGCAATTGACATTATTCACCCTGCTCGTGGTGCCTGCCATGGGATGGGTGATGGGCACCGTAGGCAAGAAACTCAAGCGTAAATCATTGGAAGCGCAAGACAAATGGAGCGACACGATGTCGCAGTTGGAAGAGACCCTTGGCGGGCTGCGCATCATCAAGGCTTTCCTGGCCGAAGGCAAGATGGCTGCCCGCTTCGACCGTTGCAGCAATGAGTACCGTGACGCCATTAACCGTGTGGCCACCCGTCAGGCTTTGGCGCACCCCATGAGCGAATTTCTCGGTACGTGCCTCATTGTTATTGTCCTTTGGTTTGGAGGTACATTGATATTGAACAATGTCTCTACCATTGACGCCCCTTCGTTTATCTTCTATCTCGTCATCCTTTATAGCGTCATCAATCCTCTGAAGGAATTCTCCAAGGCGGGCTATAACATCCCCAAGGGGCTTGCCTCCATGGAACGCATCGACAAGATACTGCTGGCCGAGAATCCTATCAAGGAGCCAACTCATCCACAGCCGCTTCACGGGTTAGAGCATCAGATAGAGTTCCGCGACATCACTTTCAGCTACAACGGAGGCCGCCAAGTGCTGAAGCATGTCAATCTTACGATCCCACGGGGAAAAACGATCGCCCTCGTGGGGCAAAGCGGCTCGGGCAAATCCACCTTGGTGGACCTCCTGCCCCGTTATCACGATGTGCAGCAAGGTGAAATCCTCGTAGATGGAGTCAACATCAAGGACGTGCGCATACACGACCTGCGTTCTTTGATAGGCAATGTCAACCAAGAGGCCATCCTCTTCAACGACACGTTCTTCAACAACATCGCCTTCGGGGTGGAGAATGCCACAATGGAGCAAGTGATTGCCGCCGCTAAGATAGCCAACGCCCACGACTTCATTATGGAGACGCCCGACGGTTACAATACCAACATAGGCGACCGAGGTGGAAAACTTTCCGGAGGCCAACGCCAACGCATCAGTATCGCCCGTGCCATCCTGAAGAATCCGCCCATCCTCATCTTGGACGAAGCCACCTCGGCACTTGACACGGAGAGTGAACGGCTGGTGCAGGAGGCCTTGGAGCGGCTGATGAAGACACGCACCACCATCGCCATTGCCCACCGCCTGTCTACCATCCGTGGTGCGGACGAAATCTGCGTTTTGCACGAAGGGGAAATCGTAGAGCGCGGACGCCACGAGGAACTGCTCGCCTTGGGCGGCTATTACAAACGGCTGAACGACATGCAGAATGGTTGATAAATACAGTTTGCAAGCACAGGACTTTTCGATAATATTATGTTACAATTGACATTAACATCCATTTTGATTCTGCCTCGCAAATTGTTAACAGACGTATAAAATCACTCTTCTTTGCTCTGCTTTTGATGTAAACAATGATATATCTCATTGATATTCAATAATTTATATTTCAAAAGAACACTGCGCTATTTGTGTTAAATCAGCGCAGTGTTTACCCCTAAAACACTGCGCTGTTGGAGTATAAACAGTGCGCTGATTGAGAGCAAATACTGCGCTGATTGAGAGGCTATAGTTCAGTGATTTTTTCAACAGAAAGAAAACCTTACAAAACAATCTTGTTGAAGGATGGCAAAATCATCTGCTGGCAACATGAACATTTTTATAAAAACAAAGGAGATATTCGTAGATTGGTATCCTCACGGCAAGTTCTTGCACTTCAATGAAGTATTGCTCGGTCCTACTCAGATTCTAACGAATGGACGGAACCTTGCCGCACAACCGTTGAGCCCGCTGCGCTATGTGTGGGAAAAGTTTCTTTAAGAAGGGGAATTCACTTATATCTCTCCGCTTATTCTTTCACTTCCTCAAAATCGACATATTCCCCATCGTCTTTCGTGAATATCTTTTTGCGATTGATGGGAAGCTCACCTTCTTCAATCTGAATATCATTATTGGAGTCTGAAGTGCGATGTTGGCGGTTTTCTTCGGATGAATACGTCCAGCCCGAAGACGGTTTACGGCGTCCTATACTGAACAGACCTCGCAAAATGCTACCTATGATACTGAGGCCAATGAGCAGGACAGCTATAATGATGATGAACAGAATTCCTAAAAAATGTAACATGCGTCAAAAGAATTAAGTGATTACTGAATAAGAGCGTACAATAATCGTGCCAAAAAACGGAGTTACTTTTTACGACACGTTGCCAAAGAAACAAGAATGTAGCACAGAATGGCGGCGGCAAACCCTTTGATTTGTAATATAATCAAAAGACCGGCACTTAGCAACAAGAAGCTGAAGCTGACTTTGTTGTCTCTCCACGACAAATTCTTGAACTTGAGCGAAAACATGGGAATCTCCGATACCAAGAGCCACGAGAACAAGCCTACCAATAGCAATAAATAGAAAGGATGAAAAGCGGCGCTGACCAAGAACGAATGAAAACCAGCCACCAGCGAAGCCCAAAATAAAGCGTTGGCCGGCACAGGCAGTCCGATGAACGAAGTGGTTTGGCGCGTATCGTTATTAAACTTGGCCAAACGAAGTGCCGAGAAAACCGCTATGAGGAATGCCAGATAAGGCAACCAGGCCGCAGCCATCTCCAGATAAACGGGATAATACATCTCCTTGAACAAGGAAAAAACCACCAGTGAGGGAGCCACACCGAAACTTACATCATCGGACAATGAATCCAAATCCTTGCCTATGTCAGAATAAGCGTGCAGCACACGAGCGGCCAACCCATCGAGGAAGTCGAACAAAGCACTGACTACGATAAAAAGCAATGCCATCTCATAACGGGCCTCGAAAGCCATGACACTTGCCACACACCCCGAAAACAAGTTCAGACAGGTGAGAGCGTTAGGAATATGGCGGATAATGCAGTTTGCCATAAAAGTTTATTTAAGTTTGGCTATTATCGTTTGGTTGCCCGTAGTCGTTTGTCCCAGCTTGACTAAAATTTCAGTGCCAAGAGGCAGATAGACATCCACGCGTGAACCGAACTTGATAAAACCCAAATGTTCGTCAATATAACAATCTTCACCCGGAGAAGCATACGTAACGATGCGCCGTGCCATGGCACCGGCTATCTGACGCGTCATAATCTCCACTCCTTCCGGTGTCTCTATGATGATGGTGGAGCGTTCGTTATCGCTACTAGCCTTGGGAAGCCATGCCTTCATGAACTTACCGTTCTGATGGGACACTTGCTTCACAATGCCGTCCACGGGATACCAATTGGCATGCACATTGACCAAACTCATGAAGATAGATACCATGATACGCCGGTCGTGGAAATAATCATTCTCGTCCACCTCCTCCACTACGACCACCTTACCATCGGCCGGGGCTACTACCACCTTTTCGGTGTTTTGTCCAAACAATCGGATAGGGCAGCGGAAGAAGTTGACCATGATGCCGTACACCACCAAGCTGACAACCGCCAGAATATAGAACGGTAACTTGCATTCGAAGCCGAAATACACCAGCGCATTAAGGGCAAGCAGAATAAACAAGCCGCCCACCAACGTGTGGGTGCCTTCGCGGTGCAAATGTATCTTTTTTAGTCTTTTCAGTCGGGCCATCTGTAGTCGTTTGCTTCTATATAGTATTGAAACCATCTGCAAAAATAGAGTTATTTTAAAAATATAACAAAGATTTCTCCAAGAATTACGCTTTCTGATAATTTTTTAGAGAATATCTTTGCCATAATCTCGAGAGATTGTACCTTTATGCACCAAAAATAAAAAGAAGAAATACAGCATATGCAGGATTTTATTCATTTGCACGTACATACCCAATATTCTTTGCTCGACGGGCAGGCCAGCATCAGCCGGCTGGTGGATAAAGCCATGAAGGACGGTATGAAAGGCATTGCAGTGACCGACCATGGAAACATGTTCGGCATCAAGGAATTCACCAACTATGTCAACAAGAAGAATAGCGGCCCTCAGGGCGAGATGAAAGACCTGAAGAAACGCATGGCCGGCATTGAGAGCGGCGAAATAGCTTGTGAGGACAAAGAGGTGGAGCTTGAAGCCTGTCGGATGAAGATGGAAGAAGCCAAGAACAAGCTATTCAAACCCATTATAGGCTGCGAAATGTACGTGGCCCACCGAACCATGGATAAGCGCGAAGGCAAGCCGGACCAAGGCGGATGGCACCTCATCGTATTGGCCAAAAATGAGAAAGGCTATCATAATTTAATTAAGCTGGTTTCGCGCGCATGGACCAAGGGTTACTATATGCGCCCACGTACAGATCGCAATGAATTGGAAAAGTATCGCGAAGGCCTCATCATTTGCTCGGCGTGTCTCGGCGGAGAAGTCCCAAAGAAAATCGTGGCCGACCAATACGAGGAAGCCGAAGAAGCCATCCGCTGGTATAAGGAAATGTTTGGTGAGGATTATTACTTAGAGTTGCAACGCCATAAAGCGACCGTTCCGCGTGCAAACCACGAGGCTTACCCTTTGCAACAGAAAGTGAACGCCAAATTGCTGGAGTATGCCCAAAAGTATAACATTAAGGTCATTTGCACCAACGATGTACATTTTGTGGACGAAGACAATGCCGAAGCCCACGACCGCCTCATCTGCCTGAGCACAGGGAAAGACTTGGACGACCCCACCCGTATGCTTTACACCAAGCAGGAGTGGATGAAGACTAAGGCTGAAATGAACGAATTGTTTGCCGATGTGCCAGAAGCCTTGTCTAATACACTGGAGATTCTCGACAAAGTAGAGTATTATTCCATTGACCACGCTCCCATCATGCCCACTTTTGCTATCCCGGAAGATTTTGGTACGGAGGAAGAATATCGCCGGAAATATACCGAGGAAGATCTTTTCAACGAGTTTACCCGTAATGAAAATGGAGAAGTGGTGTTGGACGAAGAAGCCGCCAAGGCCAAAATCAAACGTCTAGGGGGATACGAAAAACTGTATCGTATCAAATTGGAGGCCGATTATCTGGCCAAACTGGCTTTTGATGGTGCCAAACGTCTATACGGCGACCCGTTGAGCGAGGAGGTGAAAGAACGCCTGACGTTCGAGCTATACATCATGAAGACCATGGGTTTCCCGGGATATTTTCTCATCGTGCAGGATTTTATCAATGCGGCCCGCACAAAACTAGGCGTATCCGTGGGACCCGGACGTGGCTCGGCGGCCGGTTCGGCGGTAGCCTATTGCTTAGGCATTACAAAAATAGATCCTATTCAGTACGACCTGCTGTTCGAACGCTTCCTAAATCCTGACCGTATCTCTTTGCCTGATATTGATGTAGACTTTGACGATGATGGCCGAGGCGAAGTACTTCGTTGGGTAACAGAAAAATACGGGCAGGAAAAAGTGGCGCACATCATTACATATGGCACGATGGCCACAAAAATGGCTATCAAGGATGTGGCACGTGTGGAGAAGCTTCCCCTGTCCGAATCCGACCGTCTATGTAAGCTGGTGCCGGACAAGATACCCGACAAAAAGTTGAATCTGCCTAATGCCATTGCCTACGTGCCCGAGTTGCAAGCCGCCGAGGCTTCGCCCGATCCTTTGATAAGGGAAACCATAAAGTATGCCAAGATGCTGGAAGGCAATGTCCGAGGTACGGGCGTACATGCTTGTGGCACAATTATTTGCCGAGACGACATTACCGACTGGGTGCCGGTAAGTACGGCGGATGACAAGGATACAGGCGAGAAACTGCTTGTAACTCAGTATGAAGGTTCGGTCATCGAAGACACCGGATTGATAAAGATGGACTTTTTGGGTTTGAAAACGTTGTCCATCATTAAAGAAGCGGTAGAAAATGTGCGCTTGCACCGAGGCATTCGGATGGATATAGACAAAATCTCTATTAATGACCCTGCCACTTACAAACTCTATTGTGAAGGCCGCACCATCGGTACGTTCCAGTTTGAATCGGCCGGCATGCAGAAATATTTGCGTGAATTGCAACCTAGCACATTCGAGGATTTGATAGCCATGAACGCCTTGTATCGACCGGGGCCCATGGATTATATACCAGACTTCATTGACCGTAAATGGGGGCGCAAACCTATTGAATACGACATCCCCATCATGGAGAAATACCTGAAAGACACATATGGCATTACAGTTTATCAAGAGCAAGTGATGCTTCTGTCCCGCTTGCTGGCTAACTTTACGCGTGGCGAATCCGATGCTTTGCGTAAGGCAATGGGTAAAAAACTGCGTGATAAGCTGGATCACATGAAGCCTAAGTTCATTGCCGGTGGACAAAAGAACGGGCACGATCCGAAAGTGTTGGAAAAGATTTGGGCAGACTGGGAAAAGTTTGCTTCCTATGCGTTCAATAAGTCACATGCCACGTGCTATTCGTGGGTGGCCTACCAAACTGCTTATCTGAAGGCGAACTATCCGGCAGAATACATGGCCGCAGTCATGAGTCGAAGTTTGTCAGATATTACTTCCATCACCAAGTTAATGGACGAATGCAAATCAATGGGTATTAAAGTGTTGGGACCGGATGTGAACGAAAGTAACCGGAAGTTCACCGTCAATGCCAAAGGAAACATCCGCTTCGGATTGGCGGCCATAAAAGGTGTAGGCGATAGTGCCGTGCAAAGCATTATGAGCGAACGTGAGAAGAACGGTCCCTACAAAAACATTTTCGATTTTGTACAGCGTGTCAATTTGAACGCTTGCAACAAGAAGAATATCGAATGTTTGGCTTTGGCCGGCGGATTCGATAACTTTACCGAGCTTACCCGTGAGCAATATTTTGCCGAGAATTCAAAAGGCGAGCAATTCTTAGATTCGCTCGTACGCTACGGAAGCCGTTATCAGGCAGATAAAGCTTTGGCGGCCAACTCCTTGTTCGGTGGGGAAAATATGGTAGAAGTAGCTACGCCCGAAATTCCGAATGCCGAACGCTGGAGCGACTTGGAGCGGCTGAATCAAGAGCGTGAGTTGGTAGGCATCTACTTATCCGCACATCCGCTGGACGAGTATGCCGTGGTGTTGGAGCATGTATGCAATACACGCATGACTGAGCTGGAAAACAAGGAAGCCTTGGTGGGACGCGAAATCACTATGGGAGGTATTGTAACCACCGTGCGCCGTGGCATTAGCAAGAACGGAAATCCCTATGGCATAGCCAAAATAGAAGATTATAGCGGTGCATACGAATTTCCCTTCTTCGGCAAGGACTGGACCACTTACCAAAGTTTCTTGAATGAACGCACTTTCCTCTACCTCACCGCGCGCTGCCAACCTAAGCAATGGAAACAAGATGAATTGGAGCTGAAAATCACCTCCATACAATTGTTGCCCGATGTGAAAGAGGAGTTAATTAAAAAGATTACGATTTTAATACCTTTGACGTTCCTTAACTCAACGCTGATAACAGAATTGGCCCAGCTGACAAAAGATTCACCCGGGAATACAGAATTGTATTTTAAGGTAACCGATCCTGAAAGTAAACAATCGCTCGACTTGGTATCACGCCCCGTCAAGCTCTCAGTAAGACGTGAATTGATTTCGTACATAAAAGACCGGCCGGAACTTGATTTCCGAATAAATTGATTATCTTTGTAACCGCGAAACCGTGAAACATGGCTCAACCTTAGAAAAGACGTATTATCCAATAACTTAAAACATATAGAAAAGATGGCATTACAAATTACGGAAAGCAATTATCAGGAATTAGTGAAAAGCGGAAAGCCTGTAGTGATTGATTTTTGGGCACCATGGTGCGGACCTTGCAAAATGGTAAGTCCCATTATCGATGAGTTGGCGGCTGAGTATGAAGGTAAAGTCACGATAGGGAAATGTGATGTGGACGAAAATCCGGACGTAGCCACAGAATACGGCATTCGTAATATCCCTACCGTGTTGTTTTTTAAAGATGGCAGACAGGTGGACAAGCAGGTTGGCGCAGTACCCAAGCCTACGTATGTGCAAAAGATTGAAGCCTTGCTGTAACCTCAAAAAACTATGCTTATGGGACTGGAAGACGATTTCTTAAAGGAAGACCTTGATGACGAGAAGACAATCGCGTTCATCAAGAATTATCTACCACAAGAAGTAAAGGAAAAATTCTCGGACGATGAACTTTATTACTTTCTTGACTTAATAGATGAGTATTATACGGAAAGCGGCATTCTTGATGCGCAGCCGGACGATGAAGGTTATATTGACATTGACTTAGAGAAGATAGTGGACTATATTCGCAAAGAAGCTCACAAAGACGAGGTCGGCGATTACGACCCCGAAGACCTTTTGTTTGTCGTTCAAGGCGAGATGGAATACACCGACTCGCTGGGAGAGGACGAATAAAGAGGCGTGTCCCGGGCTAATTCATGCCGTACAAAACAAAGGGGAAGCGGGAAACTGCCTCCCCTGATTTTTATCCACCAGTATTGTAATTATATTATAGATTGTCTATCTTTGTCTCGAAAAGGGAAATATACATTATTATAAATAAGCAAAATGATCACCATGAAAAAACAGAGTTTCTATTTCTCACTTATGGCCTGCCTGGCCATCGTATTTTGTTCGTGCAATTCGTCAACAACCAAATTCCAACTATTTTCTCCAGATGGAGAATTGGCCTTGTCGGTGGAGAAGGATTCTGTCGGATTGTATGTGTATTCATTGACCGATAAAGACGAAGAATTGATTTCCGCTTCCAGGATAGGCTTTGGGGGAATGTTGCAAGATGCCATTCCCGGTGCCGATTGGCAAGTAACAGCTTCCGCTTCCAGCCATAATGGAGTATGGAAACCACTTTGGGGAAAGCGAGCGGAGGTGAAAGACCGATATAATGAACTGATTCTATCTTTTCAGGCTCCTAAAGGAAAAGTGGGTGTAGACCAAATACAAGTCGTATTCCGTGCGTATGAGGATGGAGTCGCTTTGCGGTACATTGTCCCGGAGTCGGCCAAACAAAGAGAAGACCTGTGCGAGGAATATACACAATATAATTTTGCAGGTGATTATACGGCCTGGTTTTACAATGGAGAGTTGCACAATTTGGGACCGGACCGATTGAGCGAAGTGGAAGGTGAGCGTCAGCCGGTCATGACCATTCAAGTCAATGAGCATCAGTTTATGGCACTTCATGAGGCAGACTTGCGTACCGGTGAGCCTTTGGTATTATCATCTTTAAAGGGAGAGACCTCTTTTAAAGTAGCTTCCAAGCCCGCCCGGTTAGAACCCGGTTATCTGTCGGCCTGGCGTGTCATTTTGCATGGGCATACACCTGGCGAGATGGTAGATTCTCATTTGATAGAATTATTGAATCCGGAGCCTGCGGGCGATTTTTCCTGGGTAAAGCCGGGGATAGCCGTATGGGATTGGCGCATTAATGGTGCTATTACAAACGATGGTTTTACCTACACCATGACCTATCCTTCGTGGGTGCGTATGGTGGACTTTGCCGCTGAGCAGGGATTTAAGTATTTGGTGTTGGACGCCAATTGGTATGGACCAGAATTTGACAGCAAGTCAGACCCTCTGTCAGGTGGAAAAGTGAATGACGTGAAGCGCATTTTGGCCTATGGAAAGGAAAAAGGCATCGGCATCTGGCTGTATCTGAACGATGTTGGAGGCAGACAATTCCCGATAGAAGAAACTTTGAAACAATATGGCGAGTGGGGTGCGGCCGGTGTAAAGTATGGTTTCATGAACGGAACGCCTGAGGAAAAAAACGCAAGGACACAATTAATCACCCGTCTTTGCGCTGAAAACAAGCTTTTGATTGACTTCCACGATGGCCCTGTACATCCTTATGGACAAATGCGTACTTGGCCCAATGCTGTGACCCGTGAATATTGTCAGGCTCAATTAGACGCACATCGCGTGTTTGAACCAAAGACTTTTGTCACTTCAGTCTTTGTAAATATGTTGGCCGGTCCGCTGGATATGAACAACGGCATGTTTGATTTGCGCCAAGGACCTACGACTCGGGTAGATGAAAATAAGCCGGTTCCTTCTACGGTCGTATCAGAAGCTGCCCGCACGCTGATTACCTTCTCCGGCGTCACTATCCTGCCGGATATTCCCGAGATGTATCACAAATATCCTGAGCTATTATCTTTCCTGTCCGCTCAACAAATGCCTTGGAAAAAAAGCCGGACACTGATGGGCGAGATAGGAGCTCACATTGTCATGATGCGCGAGACGGATAAGGATTATCTGATAGCTGCCGCCACCAATGAAGAATCGCGGACATTGTCCATCCCTCTGTCTTTTCTGCCTGAGGGTATTTATACGGTGCAATTGATGTTGGACGGGGATAATGCCCACTATCTGACAAATCGGGAGTCTTATCAGGTTGAAACACGCGAGGTGAAATCTGGTGACACATTATCAGTAAAACTGGCGCCGGGAGGAGGCGCATGTTTGCGCATAAGAAAAGCTTCCGCACATTAAGACCTGCTAAATGTACAATATTCCATTGTTTAATAACGTGCAACCCCCTATCTTTGCCACATATTTATTAACAAAAAATCTTTTAACATGAGAAAGAAAACAATCGTATCGCTCCTCATTGCGTGTTTCTGCTTCGGATTTGCACAGGCGCAAAACCTGCCCGACCAGAAAGAAACCTTGAAAACCATTGTGAAGGTCAACGACTACTTCATGAAGAAGTACAAGGACTACCGCACCCCTTCGTACGTTAAGAACGTGGTACGCCCCAGCAACATCTGGACACGCGGCGTGTACTACGAAGGACTGATGGCACTCTACTCCATCTATCCGCGTGACGACTACTACAAATATGCCACAGACTGGGCGGAGTACCACGAATGGGGCTTCCGCAACGGCACCACCACCCGCAATGCGGATGACTATTGCGCCAGCCAGACGTACATCGATCTGTATAACATCTGCCCCGACCCGGAAAAGATACGCAAGGCCAAAGCCAACATCGACATGCTGGTCAATACACCGCAAGTAAACGACTGGTGGTGGATAGACGCCATTCAGATGGGGATGCCCGTATTCGCTAAATTAGGCAAACTGACCGGCGAACAGAAATACTTCGACAAAATGTGGGACATGTACGCCTACACCCGCAACACACACGGCGAGAACGGTATGTACAACGCCAAGGAAGGCTTGTGGTGGAGAGACCACGACTTCGACCCTCCCTACAAGGAACCGAACGGAAAGAACTGCTATTGGAGCCGTGGCAACGGATGGGTCTATGCCGCTCTCGTAAGGGTATTGGATGAAATCCCCGCTGACGAAAAGCACCATGCCGACTACGTGAACGACTTCCTCGCCATGAGCAAAGCCATCAAGGCCTGCCAACGCACGGACGGTTACTGGAATGTCAGCATGCACGACGAGTCCAACTTCGGTGGCAAAGAAGCCACAGGAACCGCCCTCTTTGTCTACGGCATGGCATGGGGCGTGCGCAAAGGCTTGTTAGATAGAAATGAATATCTGCCCGTATTGCTGAAGGCATGGAACGCCATGGTGAAAGAGTGTGTACACCCCAACGGCTTCTTAGGCTACGTGCAAGGCACCGGCAAAGAGCCGAAAGACAGCCAGCCCGTCACTTACGACAAAGTGCCCGACTTTGAGGACTTCGGCGTAGGCTGCTTCCTGCTGGCCGGAAGCGAAGTGTATAAGTTGAAATAACCCCTTTCCCCTTATACAACGAAACCCTGCTTCTGTCACACGACAAGGACAGAAGCAGGGTTTATTACAGAGTCCAGATCTCAACGCACTATCCAGTTCTCTATCCGTATACCAGGTATGCGGGAAAGATGTTTCACATTCTCTGTCACCAATACCAAATCATTGGAAACAGCAGCCGCGCCTATCAGCAAATCAAAATCATCTATCAATAGGCCCTTGCTATTCAATTCAGCTTTTATGTCGGCAAATGTCTCCAACGTATCATGAATGGGCACGATCTCAAACAAGTCTTCAATAAGGTATACATCTTGTACTCTCTTTTCCTTTTGCCCACTCTTAGCAGCCCCATAATATAATTCTGCCAGTGTGATGTCCGAAATAAGACAGTTATCGTAACCTACTCGCTTAATCTGCTTCGCAACTCCATAACGGTTCTTCAACAAATATATGCAGATATTTGTATCCAGTAAATAACGTGTCATAAGTCAACTATTTTACGAGTTACACCTTGTACACGTGCCTTACGCAAAGATGCAATTTCTTCCTCAGCCGTCACCCCATCATCATCCCATGCTCCGCAAATTCGCTCCAGTAAAGCATTCTTAGCCATTTCTTCTCGCTTTTTGGGAAAAGTAAGCGAAGAAGCTAATAATTCTATCAGACGCCGCTTGGTCTCATTGCCCAAATGAAAAAGTTCGGTGCGGAAAATATGTTCCGCTGTAAGTTCCGCAGTAGTCATAGCTATTTTTTTATATGTATAGCACAAAGATAGCAATAAATCTGTTGATAAACAATATTTTCCGCAGTGTTATTATCAAAGTTTATCTATTAGCGGAAGTGTAATACTTTTAATATACGGGAACGCAATACCCCCTATCAAAGCACTACATTCCCGTGTATAAAGTATGCGAATCAGGAGTTGAAAATTGCTTCTGATTCGTGTTTTAAAAGTTTGTAATTCAGTTAATTATCTCATTATAT
>CALUOR010000016.1 GCA_944322285.1 uncultured Bacteroides sp. | reverse complement strand
CTAAGTTAATAAAAATCAGAGATATGCGCAACTTTTTAAACATAATTCTCAAACCAAATTAATTCCGCCAACGGGTTTGATATAACAAAAGGCTATTTGAATGTTCTCGCATCGGATATGAAACATCTGATAGAACAAAGCCGCAATCGTGTTGCCGTGCAAGTGAACAGCGCAGCCACCATTCTTTATTGGAATATAGGCAAGCGCATCCGCGAGGAAGTGTTGAAAGGGCAGCGTGCCGAATACGGTAAGCGTGTTCTGTCGGAGTTGGGCAAGGAACTGACCGCAACATTCGGACGTGGCTGGGGAGAACAGCAACTCCGCCATTGCGTCCGTTGTGCGGAAGTATTCTCCGATGAACGGATTTTATACACACTGTGTACAGAATTGAGCTGGTCGCACATCCGGCAATTGATGTTCATTGACGACAAACTGAAACGTGACTTCTATATAGAAATGTGCCGCATGGAACACTGGAGCGTGCGCTAACTTGGAGACCGCATAGACTCCATGCTTTATGAACGGACTGCCATCAGCAAGAAGCCGGATGAGACCATCGCGCACGACATCGAACTTTTGCGATCGGAAAAGCAACTGACCATGGACATGGCACTGCGTGACCCGCTTATCCTCGGCTTCCTCGGACTAAAAGACACTTATTCGGAGAAAGACCTCGAATCAGCAATACTTGCCAACCTCCAATCCTTCATCATGGAACTTGGGAGCGATTTCGCTTTTCTTGCACGACAGAAGCGGATAACGATAGACAATGTGGACTATTACATGGATCTGCTGTTCTTCCACAGAAAGTTAAAGCGGCTAATCGTAATCGAGTTGAAACTGAGCAAGCTGAAAGTGGAACACAAAAGCCAAATCGAACTGTACCTGCGCTGGCTGGACAAATACGAAAAAGGTGCGGATGAGAACCCGCCGATTGGCATCCTGCTTTGCGCGGAAAAGAGCGACAGCCTGGTTGAACTGTTGGAACTCGGCAAATCCGGCATCCATGTGGCGCAATACCTCACAGAGCTCCCGGAAAAGAAGGTGTTGGAAGCCCAGCTTATCAAATCCATACGAATGGCGAAAGAGCAATTCAAATAGCAAGTGATGGCTTTCCATTATTCCGCTTGCCCTAATGCACAAGAACGAAGCGTATTGGAGAACAAGAAACTGCATCTGAAAATATCCGCATTAATACTCACAACGGGAGGGTGTATCGAAATGTAAAGCAACTATCATTTTGTTATATTGAGCGGAGCGCAGCGTAGTCGAAACATCTCACATAGCACTACATGAGACCCTTCGACTGCGCTCAGGGTGACAGACTATACCTTAATACAATAATCAAAAGTGGTTTTGAGCGAAGCTAATGATAGTTGCTTTACATTATAACACATTTCAAACAGCATTCATCCTGTTCCATCTTGTTTACAGCTTACTGATTTCTTCCTCTGTCAGATGCGTATATTGAATAATCTTCTCAAGCGGCTCGTTGGATGCTTTCATCAGCCGGGCAAATTCTATTGCTTGCTCTTTGCGGCCTTTGGCAAGTCCTATTTCTTCACCTTTGGCAAGTCCTTCTTCCAGTCCTCTTTCGTGTCCTTTGAATTCAGCGGTTTCCACGGTGCTTTTCCAGTCGCGATAGACTTTCAAACTGTCTTCGTAGGCATCGTATTCTTGTTTGGAGAACTTGGCGATTTCCGCTGCCTCGAAGAGCTTTTTGAAAACGCGCTCCTGCAAGGCTTTCGGACGGTCCATCAGGCGCGAAAGGTTGCGAAGGACAAAGAGCCACTTTTCGAACATATCGTCCAGTTCCTCTTCCGCCTTGTTGAATTTCGGCATTTCCAGATAAATGAACGTCAGCTTGTCGTAGAACACTTTCTGGGTGCGCTTATCTATCAGCTGCACTTCGTGGTGGTAATAGTCGTTGTTTTCATCATCGAACACGAAGTTCAAGATACCGATAATATATACCGCTTTCAGTTCGTAATTCCATTCGCCTTTCTTGCCTTGTTCGCGGATGGGGAACGATGCGTAATAGATGCTGCGGTCTTTGAAGTAACGCTGCTCGCCGCGCTGCATCTCCACAAGGATTTTCTCGCCCCGGTTGTTCTCGCAATACACGTCGAACACGGCCTTGCGGTCGGCTTCGCTTGTCCCCAAATGCTCGGTGTTGAGGTAGGTCAAATCGGTAATGACCTCTTCACCGCTAAGCAGGCTGTTGATAAAGCTAATCAGCAAATCCTTGTTCATCTCCGTACCGAACAGTTTCTTGAAACCGAAGTCGGTATAGGGATTGACATATCTGTCGTTGAGTTCATTATTTCTCATAAAAGTACTTTTTTAATGCAACTGCACAAAGATACGATTTTTTTCTTGAGAGGCACAATTTGCCGTCAAGTTTGTTTCCCGTCATGTCCCAAGATGTCAAAGAACCCGTCCCGGCGGATATGTCATCCGCCAGTCATGAGCATAAGGAATCGTACCCCACAAGTGGGGTGTAAAAGCCGGGATTTGGCATTTTCTTTATTCAGTGAGAGAACTGAGATAAATGGGAATTTAGCGGGCTGATTAGGAGAACGCAGACTACGCAGACGGGCGCAGAGGCTCGCGGAAAATAAAGGGCTTCGCCTATCTGCACTGAAAAAATATAAGTCTGCGTTCATCTGTGTATTCTGCGTCGTCTGCGTTCCCTGAGACAGATAAATTATCATTTAACTTCATATCTAATACAGTTATTCATTATAATATATAGTTGTGGTGTGGTTGTTTCTTTTGTGGGAAGAATAAGAGGATTGTGAAAAAAGTGCATAAAAATGGGCCTTTGGAGGCTTTTAGTACGCTGAAAACTTAAAAACAGACCAAGATTAGGAAAAATGGATATTGTGAGTTTTTTGCAAAGAAGGTTATTTTGCAGCCGCAAAAAACGAACTTTAAAAAAGAAACCTAATAACGAAGATAAAAGTGAGAAAGCATGTAAAACTACTATGCGCCATGTTGTCGATAGGAGCATTGGTCGCAGCCTGCTCTTCAGAGGAAGAGATGAATCAAAGTGCAACGCAAGGCAAAGGCTTGGTAAGGCTGGCGTTGAACGTAGGCACGGATTTCCAAACGCGAGCAATTACCGAAAGTGATTATACGGATTTGGCCAACTATACGGTGCAGATTCTGAAGGAAGGCCGTGTAGTGGACGGTTGCGAATGGGCCGGAGATGAAATTCCCCAAGACTTGATAGAACTGAGTAACGGCACATATACCGTGCTTGCCTTTACGGGTGAAGACTACAAAGGAGTAGGCGCTACCACGGAAGGTATGTATGTGGAAGGTAAAAAGTCGGTAGACGTAGACGGGACCATCCAAGAAGTCAAAACGGTGGAAGTGAATTGCACCCCGCAATGCGCGCGGGTTACGGTGAACTTCGATGAGAAGATGAAGGACTATTTCAATGATTATTATGTGGTATTTACCGGCACCAAAGCTTTGGCTTCCGGCAATTATACATGGGCGAAGGGAAACAATGCCCCTGTGTACATGGCGGTGAACGGCACGGAAAAACTGACAGCCACCATCCATTTGGTAGATAAGGAAGGCAAGGTTGCCGATAGCTTGGAGGCAACAAAGGAGGTTGTTGCCGGCAAGGCTTGGAAACTGAGCATCACTCCAAAGGTAGAGGAAGTAACCGGTGGAAGCATAGGCATTACCATCGACATTAACGGAGAAACGAATGATTATCCCATTGACATCGAAATTCCCTCCGATTGGCTTTAATAAATCAACGAACTTAATAAGAAATAACTATATGAAAGCATTTCATATCTTAGCGGCAGGCATCGTGCTTTGTGCCGCTCTCGCTTCGTGCGAAATGAAAGACGAATTGAAAGGAACCGGTAACGGAACCAATGCCGATATGGGTTACTTGGACTTGGGCGTAGCGGTTAATGGTTCGCAAAACAATGTAACCAAGGCTGAGGTGGAAGATGGGGATATAGAAGTGGGTGCTACGGTTAGTGCCGAAGATTTCCCTGTAGTGATAACGGGTGTGACGGACGCTTCTTTTATAAAAGAATTTGCCAGCTATGCGGAGCTGAAAGCAGAAGGCGAAATAGAGCTTCCGGTAGGTAAGTACAGCATTGCAGCGCACTCTAATCTGGATTTGAAAGATGAAATGACGGAGCCTTACTATGACGGGACGGAGGAGATAGACATCACGAAAGGGGTTACTTCGAAAGCTGACGTTGTATGTAAGATGAAGAATACGAAGATAGCAATGTCCTATACCGGCGAGTTTACTTCTAACTTTGATAGTTGGACGATTACCGTGACGGACGGAAAAACCATTCTCGAATTTATATGTGAGAAGAAAACAACGGAAGAGTTGAATCCGGCTCCTCTCTATATGTTGGTGCAGGAAGGCGTGTCCGAACTGACGGTCCGTGTGTCGGCAGTCAATAAAGCTGGTGAACAAGTTTCTGAATCGCGTACGCTGACTAAACCTGCCGGAGGCGATTCATCTAACTGGACGGGTGGTGACGCGTTGACCATTGAAATGAGCGGATATGATCCCGAACCGGATGCAGAAACTGGCATCGTTGGCAGCGGTATTACGATTAATGCCGATGTAGAGTTTGAGGAGTCGGAAGATAAGATAGAAGTGCCGGTAACTCCGGAAGGCGAGGAGGATGATAATACGGAAACGGAAGAGCCGGGGACAGGAGATGATGAGGAAGATAACAGTGGTTCAGGAGAATCTCCAACTTTGTCAGGAGAGTATTTAACGAAAGTTCTTTCTTATGATATGTCTAGTGCAACTCCATTCCCGTCTGTTGAGATAAGGATGGATGTACCGAATGGCATAAAAAGTATTTGGGTTAAAGTTGATTCTAATAATGATGACTTTAAAACAGCAACCGATTTTTTTGGTTTAAGGGCTGAACCTGACGGTGCAGATCTTGTAGGTAATCTAAAGTTGGGTGGAATGTTTCCTTTACCCGAAAAGGAGAAGACTTCATATGTCTTTTCTTTAGGAGACCGATTGGCAAGTATGCTGGCAACTTTTGTAGGGGAGCATTCATTTATAGTAAAAGTTATAGATTTAAGTGGAAATGAGGCATCTGGAACTTTGCGAGTTTCTATAACAAATTCATCTGTTGAATAAAAATGTAAACTAATGAAACGAATATACCATATTATATTAGTTGTAACATCTATTTTATTCTGTGCCTGCCAAGCCGATGAAAATCTGGTGGGAGAAGAAACGGGTTACTTACGTTTGAGTGTAAACGAAGATAAGGGCACGAATACACGGAAGGTTCCTGATAACTATGAGCCGGAGCAAATAGCCGTGCAGATAGTGGATGCAGAGAATAAAGTAATAGAGGAAACCGAAGACGCGGAGCTTTGGAAAGGGAAAGCTATAGAACTTCCGGTAGGAACCTATACTATCAAGGCTTGTTCCAATGGCTTTGACGGGAAAGATGCCGGGTTTGAGATCCCTTATTATACGGGAAACAAAGAAATCAAGATAACCAAGGGAGCCGAATTGAAAGAGACGGTGACGTGTACCTTGGCGAATGTGAAAGTCTCCGCCATCTATGCGCAAGATTTGGTGGACAAAGTACAAAGCATCGCTTTGCAAGTATATGACGAGGATAAGGCATATAGTTTGAACTTTTCGCAAACGGATAAGAAGGCGGCTTATTTTCCGGTGGTAGACGCGCTGTATGCGGACATCACCATTGTGAATAAGGAAGGTACATCCCATAGCCTGAAAGCGCAGAAGTTGTGCAACACGGCGGGTACCGTTCAGGCGCGTGACCATTATATTTTGAATCTCCGATTGCAATCGTCCGGAAGCAGCAATATAAATGTAAGTGTAAATCCGGAGACGCATGAGTATTCTTACACGTTCAATGTGTCGACTGTGCCCAGCGAAAACGCTACGTTGACCGTAAAGGCATGGGATCGTTTGGCTTACTTGAAAGCAACCGATGTGGTGGCAGGCTCCGGTGTCAGCTTGGAAGAGGGTTTGCAATTCCAATATCGTACGGTTGCTTCGGGTGCAGAAGGTGCTTGGACAAAGGTGGATGCAACAAAAGAAGCGGAGGGTGTTTATACGGCTTTAGCAACCGGATTGACGGCTTCAACGGAATATCAGTATCAGTTGGTGAATAAGGAGGATGCTGCCATTGGTGATGTGAAGACGTTTGAGACGGGAGCGAAAGATGCGCAAACACCTTTGACAAATGGTGGTTTTGAGGATTGGTCAACACATTCGGCGGAAACAGCATTGAATCCTCAAAGTACAGTATTCCCGTGTTCGGATGCAGATTATAATGGAAACATGTTTTGGGATACCAGTAATAGAGGTGCCAATTCCACTGGTTCAAAGAATCCTACGAATTCAACAGAAGATCCAATTGTTTCAGGGAAATATGCGGCTAAACTTAATTCTATCAGTGTGGCTGGTCAGTTTGCTGCGGCAAGTCTATATACAGGTCAATTTGTAAGTGCGACTTTGGATATTTTTTCTTTTTCGGCTACGGCTTTAATAGACTTTGGTAGATCGTTTACTTCTCATCCGATAGCATTAAAGGGTTATTATCAGTACACTCCTGCTAAGGTAACGGTAGGTTCTCTTCCTGAAGATGCTACAGTTTCAGCAGGAGGTGATGACCAATGTGCCATTTATATAGCTTTGGCGAAAGAAATACATCGGGTGGATAATACAAATACGAGTACTTTTTTAAATCTGAAGAATATTGAAGGTGATGACAACATCATTGCTTACGGCACCATTGAGGGGGATTACGTAACGGAAAAGAACGCTAAAAACGGCTATAAAGAATTTACCATTCCTTTACAATACAAGGAAAGCCAGTTTGGAGAAACTCCTAAGTATATTATTGTAGTTTGCTCGGCAAGTAAATATGGCGATTACATGACCGGAGGCGTAGGCAGCACCCTCTACGTGGACGATTTCAGCCTTGTTTACGAAGGTACGCCGACTATCTGGAAAAATAAATAAGAGAACGTTGACATGACAAAAAGATTACTGTTAGCAATCGTATGCATCGTGGCGGTAACCGTCAGTGCCGAAGCACAGAAACGGGAACGGAAGTTGAAACGCATCGACCGTGGCGTGCAGGAAAAGGTGTTTATCCCTAAAGGACAATGGATGGCGGGAGGTAGCGTTTCCTACTCCGAGCACGAGGAAGATAATCTCAATTTCCTGGTGCTGAAGAATGTAGAAGGCAAAGGATATAACTTTAAGGTCAGTCCTTACTTTGGCTATTTCTTTGCCGACAATCTGGCGGCAGGTTTCCGTTTCGCTTATAACCGTACCTATTTGGATATGCCCAACTTTGAACTGAATTTGGGGGATGACCTCAACATCAGTTTGGAAGACTTGTACTATCTGCAACACAAGTATGAGGCTTCGGGCTTCTTCCGTTCGTACATGCCGATAGGCAACAGCAAGATATTCGGTTTGTTCAACGAGTTGCGCCTGACGTACGGACACAGTACGGGAAAGAATTCTACAGGTTCGGGTACGGAGTATGACGGGACGTATGAGGAGGCACATCACTTGCAGGTGGGTATCGCGCCGGGTCTTACAGCCTTTGTCACCAACTTTGCCGCCGTGGAGGTTTCGATGGATATTATGGGTTTTGACTTCAAGTGGCAGAACCAAAAGACGAATCAGGTAGAAACGGGCAAACGCCGTACCAGTTCGGGAAACTTCAAGATAGATTTGTTTTCCATCAATATCGGCATGACGTTTTATTTGTGATAGGGGAATAAATGGGAATATTTATCTTTGAGGAGTTAAGGAGTTAAGAAGTTAAGGAGTTAAGCCGATAGTTGGCTTATCATGTACGCTAAGAGGTATTGGCTTAACTCCTAACGGAGCGAAGCGGAGTGATAACTCCTTTAACTCCTTAACTCCTAATAAGCGCGCTTGCGCGCGCCAAATTATCATTTAACATAAAAAAGATGATAAAGAAAATAGTATATATGGCAATATGCTTGCTGACTGTCCAGTCTTGCGAGATAGTGAATGACATTCCTTACCCCATTGTGGAGGCAACCATTACAGGCTTTGAGGTGGAAGGACAGCGAGCACAGGAGGCCGGCGGCAATGTGCAGGCCACCATTAACCAGCAGAACCGTACCGTCACGCTTTATGTGGACGATTCGGTCAATCTGAGTGAGTTGAGAATTACCCGTCTGACTATCTCCGAAGAGGCGGAACTTCTGCCTGACTCCGCGTCCTGCAAGGATTACGGGCATTTCCCTCGTGAAGGCTTTGAGTCATTAGAGGACTTGCCCCGCTCTATGGATACGCGGATGGACTTTACGCATCCTGTGCGCTTCACGTTGCGTACGTATCAGGATTACGAGTGGACGGTGACGGTGGAGCAGCTTATTGACCGGGAGATTGTGATGGAGAATCAGATAGGAAGTCCGGTAATAGACGTAGAGCATCGGAGGGCCATTGTGTATGTGGCTCCCGACCAACCCTTGGATGCGATCAAGGTTACAACTTTCGATTTGGGAGGAACGCATGGCGAAGTTTATCCCGATCCTACCGAAGCTTCTACCTACGATTTCTCTCAACCCTGTACTTTTTATGTGCGTTATAGTTGGGAAGAAGTATCGTACGAGTGGAAAGTATATGTCTATCAGCAGGAAAGTTCCGGCGCTACGGGCGATGTGATGGCGCGGGTGACTACCGCTTCGTTGAGCGGAAGCATACAGAACGGCAAGACTCCGGTCGTAGAGTATAAGACGGAGAGTGAAAGCTCGTGGACAACATTAGCCGCTTCGGCCGTATCGGTCAATGGTACGAACTATACAGCGGACTTTACGGGCTTGCAGGCAGGCACGACCTATCAGTATCGGGTCAGCATAGACGGAATGCCCGGCGAGGAACAGTCATTTACTACGGCTCCCGCCACTCCGCTGGAGAACGGAGGCTTTGAGCAATGGTCGGAAGAGGCGGCAGGCACACAGACTTTGTACAATCCGTGGGCATCGGGCGCAACCTCTTTCTGGAGCACCGGCAACGGAGGGTCGGCTCCCTTTATAGGCAGCATTACGACGCCAACCGATGACAGCGTGTCCGGCAAGGCGGCTCACCTGCAATCGCGTTGGGCGGCTATCAAGCTGGCAGCCGGCAATATCTTTACGGGCGATTTTGCTTTGGACGGCACCAACGGCATCATTACCATGGGACGCCCGTTCACGACTTTTCCCACAGGATTGCGCTTTTATTACAAATACAAAACCTCGAAAGTGAATCGTGTCAAGGTAGACCGCTTCGAATACATGCGTAATCAGAATGACTCGTGCCATGTGTATGTAGCGCTGACTACGGATAAGTATGTGGTTCGTACGGCCAAGGAGGAATCTTTCAATCGCAAAGACCCTTCGGTGATAGCCTATGGAGAGTTCGCTTCCAATCAGAACCAGTCTACCTATAAACAAGTGGAAATAGAGTTGGAATATTACGACCTGAAGAAAACGCCCAATTATCTGATTATCGTATGCAGTTCGAGCAAGTATGGCGACTTTTTCACGGGAGGCGATGCAAGTGAAATGTGGTTGGACGAAATGGAGTTAATATATGAATAAAGTGAAGTTTTTATATGCGCTTGTGTGCAGCATGTTCCTTGCGGCATGCAGCGAAGAAGAGAATCTGATGCCGGCAGGCCGGACAGGCATTCAAGTGGCGTTGACGGAGAAGGCAAGTGTGGAAACACGTAAGACACCGGAAGAGTTGACAAAACCGTTGGCCAAAGAGTTTCATTTGAAGATAACAAACGCCGCAGGGAAATCTGTTTACGATGCCGGATATACGTCCGAGCTGATACCGGCTTCGGCGGGCACTTATACGGTAGAGGCTACGTATGGCGACAATTCCGAGCTGGCTGTAGATGCTCCCTATTATAAAGGAGAAGCGGAGGTAGAAGTGGCCGATGGAAAAACCGCAAAGGAAACAATATATTGTAAGGTGGCCAATGCGTTGGCGTCGGTGGGGTTCGATAATACAGGCGCGTATACGTTTGAAGACCAATTCTCATCTTATGGCGTGAAAGTAGAGATGGGCAACTTATCTACAGAGTTGAAAGGAGATGGAGAGAGCGCTTATTATCGTGCCGGTTCCCGACCGACTTTTACCTTTGTAGGCACATTGAAGGATGGGGGAGAGGAGGTAGAAGTGCCTTTGGAAGATGATAAATTCTCCCAAGCAGCCACCTTTGCTGCCGGTGCGCATTGCGTTATCACCTTGAAGCTGGGTGCATCCACTCCGGGTGTACGGGTAGAGGTCAGCAAGGTAGAAGTGAAAAACGTGACGATAAACGAGACCATTCCGATGGAGTGGCTGCCGAAGCCGAAGGTGGAAGCGGAAGGGTTTGATGTGAACAATACATTGACCTTTGTAGAGACAGAAACAAAAAATGCGAAGCTGAATCTGAATTTAGCGTCCGCTTTGCAGGAAATGAAGTTGAAGTTCAATTTTGAGGACCCGCAATTCGCTACCTTGAACGGGCAAGAATATCTTTTGTCCAAAGATAAAGCTACGCTTGAAAGCACTTTGGGCATCACTTTGCCAAACATTGATGATAAGGAGGCAAGCATCGACTTGTCGGCTTTGGTTGACAAGCTTCAAACCAATGCCGGCACACCCACTACGAACGCCCTTACGATAGATGTGCAGGCTAATAATCGGTGGAGCAGTGAGGATACGGAGAAGAAGCTGACTTATACGTTGAATTGTAATAAACCGGAGTTTTCGATAGCGGTACAGGAGGGAAATTGCTGGTCGAAAACGTTCGTTATAGATGAGCCTACAATTAGTAGCGGAAATGCAGATATTTTAAAATCTAAGTTGGTTTATCAATACAAAGAGAAGGGGGCTGATGATAGTAGTTGGCAGACTTGTAGCAATGGATTGGAACAAGTCTTTTCCGATCATCCGGATAAGAAAGAATATCAAGTACGCGCATTTTATCGAGAAGGGATTATTTCCAATGTAGTAGATGTGACATTAGAGACCACGACACAGATTCCTAATTCGGATATGGAGGAATGGTGGATAGAAACGAAAAAGAAAGAGTCCGTTACTGGTTGGCTCACTCCTAAAACTTATTATACTTTTCATCCTTACACAGAAGGTGCTGTAAATACATCTTGGTGGGATACCAACAATGATAAAGCCCAAGGAGGTACTTATGCCTTAGGAATTTGGTATGAGGGCTGTTTTGCTTCTTGTGTCAGTTATACGGAAGATGCCAGTGAAGGCTATAAAGCGGCACTTATATATGTTTCAGGATGTGGTGATGGGTATGCTAATACTTCAGGAAGCTATGTAGGTGGAGCTATGGTTGGTAGTCTGTTTATAGGCTCATATAATTCAGGTATTGTCCAAGGACATAATTTCGAGTCTCGCCCTACTTCAATGTCCTTTTGGTATAAGTATAAACCCTATAATACGGATGCTTTTAAAGTTGTTGTGTCTTTAAAGAATGGTGATAAAGATATAGCGACAGGAACATACGAACCGATGGGCTATTCAGCAGAAGATAATGTGTACCAACAAGCAACGGTTAATTTTAACTACGTAGATGATAAAGCAAAAGCTACAACTATATGTGTGCAATTCTTGGCTTCCAATAAGACATCGCTTTCAGAAAAAGATTTTGCATGGGGAACAACTATTACTTATCCTGTTATAGGAAATTGGACAGTACATATGGGAAGTATATTAAAAGTGGACGACATCTCCTTAGTTTACGACAAATAAAAATAATTATGAAACACAACATACTCAACTTATTTATAGCTCTTTTCTTGTTGGCCAGCTGCCAGCAGGAAGAGCCTGCGGCAATGTCCGGTTGTGGCTATCTCGCCTTGTCCGTGCAGACGGATGAAATCAATGTAGTGATGACACGTGCGGAGGAAGAAGACGCCCCCTTGACCATAGAGCTTTGGAAAGGCGATACGAAACAAAAGGAATTGACCGATGCGGATATGCAAGGAAAAATCGCATTGGAAGAGGGGGATGATTATAAGATTGTGGCATACACCGCTTCCTACAAGGCTTCCGATAGTTGGACGGATGCGGATAAGGGTGAGGCCGTTTATCACGGAGAATACCCCTTTGTGGTAGAAGCCGGTAAAACTACAATGGTAGATGCGGAAGTGCCAATGATAAACTTTGGTGTGAAGCTGGTGTTGCCCGGAGGTTTTGAAAAGTTATTTCCCACTTATACGTTTACGGTAAAGGCTGATGAACGTGAGGTAACCCTGAAGAATAGCGAAACGGCTTATTTCCCTAGTGATAATACGACCGTTTTTAGTTATGTGTTGGAAGCAACGAACGTGGATGGTGAAGAACAAACGGCTGAAGGTTCTTATGATGAAGAAATAGTCTCCGGCACTATCTATACCGTGACCTATGCGCTGAAGACGCAATCACTGCGCATAGAACAATAACAATCTATCACAACGCAATTGCTTACTTCCCCAAGTATCCTTGCTTACTTGTTCATTTATTATTGGATAACTGACAGCATATCCAAGGATACTTGGGCAAGTAAGCAAGGATACTTATTTGGGGTCAGCGTCTGGCCCGGCGACACAACCGAACAGAAACAAAAAAGCCTTCGCGACGTCTCGTCGAAAAGGCTTTTTGTGATCGCGACAGGATTCAAACCTGTAACCGGCTGATCCGTAGTCAGCTACTCTATTCAGTTGAGCTACGCGACCAATTTAAAAATCAGTACTTATGAAAACTTTGTGACTCCTACAGGATTCAAACCTGTAACCTTCTGATCCGTAGTCAGATGCTCTATTCAGTTGAGCTAAGGAGCCTTCCTTTTTGTTTTACGGGTGCAAAGATACGCACTTTTTTGTAAATGGCAAGCGTTTCCCGTATTTTTTTTAAGGAATTGCAAGAAAAACTGTTTTAAGAAGCCGTTTTTATCTTCTTGCGATGGCTTTTAGCAAGGCATATCCACCTATCCATTGCAATAACATGCCCGGGAGACCGATGCGGAAATCCTGAACAGCTATATAGAAACTTCCGGTAAATGCCCACTCAAAAGCGGTGCCTATCAGTTGGTAAGCCAATACGACCCCTAATAAAGAGAGAAGGCTGACGCGATGCGTGTAGCGGGCAGCAAGTGAGGCGGCTATGGCCAGCACTCCAGACTTGACCAGGATGGCGGGCAATACGGCCGCGGCAGGCATGGCGAATAATAAATGGTTGAGCAGCGGAGAGAGCAAGGCTGTTAGCAGCCCTACCCGCAGGCCGAACTTATAGGCTGCCACCAAGGTGAAAAAATAGATGGGGAGCAACGTAGGACCTCCCATGGGAATCAGATGGCAAAGTTGGGGAAGGATGATGTTCCCGGCCACAAATAAGAATGCAAACAGATATGTCTTGGCATTCCCAAATGATAAGGAATAAAGTTTAGCAGATGTATTCATACTCGTTTTGTTTTTATAAGGATTATACAATCAGTTCATAATTACGTGTGCCGATGCCAATTTCTTCGGCATGTTGCAGGCCGGCTTGCCAGTTGGTGTTGGGATGAATCAAGTGGAATTTGTCGCATCCGCAGAGGTCTTCGTGTTCGTGTTTGTTGCCCAACACGTTGTTGCTATGCAATACGGGTGTCTGGTTTACCAAATCAGCGCAAGCTTGGTCCAAAGCCACAGGATCGGTGGAGGCCAAGATGCCAAGGTCGGGGATGATGGCGGCGTCATTATGATTCCAGCAATCACACTCGGGCGATACGTTCATCACAAAGCTTACGTGGAAGTGAGGTTTGTCTTTCAGGATGGCTTGGGTATATTCGGCTATCTTGTAATTCATGTTTTCCGAGGTATCCCAACTTCCTACAATGGCGGCATCGTGCTGGCATAGGGCTACACATTGTCCGCATCCTACACACTTGGCATAATCTATTTCGGCTTTACGGTCGGCATTCAAATGGACGGCATCGTGGGCGCAATGCTTCACGCAAATATTGCATCCGATGCAATGTTCGGTGTCAATCTTAGGTTGTGCCGAGGCATGTAGTTCCAGCTTTCCGGGCACGGCAGCTCCGCCCATGCCTAAGTTCTTCAACGCGCCTCCAAAGCCAGCCTGTTCGTGCCCTTTAAAGTGAGTCATGCTGATAATGATGTCCGCATCGGCCAGTGCAGTCCCTATCTTGGGTGCTTTGCAATACTTCCCGTTGATGGGAATTTCGCGATAGTCGGTCCCTTTCAACCCATCGGCTATGATGACTTGGCATTGGGCCGAGATGGGGTTGAAGCCATTCTCCATGGCACTCTCCAAGTGGTCTACCGCATTGGCACGACGCCCGGAGTAGAGCGTGTTGCAGTCTGTAAGGAAAGGTTTGGCACCATAGCTACGTAGTACTTGTGCCATGCGTGCGGCATAATTGGGGCGGATATAGGCTAAGTTTCCCGGTTCGCCGAAGTGTATCTTAATGGCTACAAAACTATCCTTTAACGGAAGCCGGGCGATGCCTGCTTTCTTCACCAGCCGCTCCATTTTGTCCAATAGGTTGGATGTGGGCGAGGTGCGCAGGTCAGTGAAATAAACTTTTGCTTTTTCCATAATGCTTAATATATTCTATATAGAGTTGCTTTCGGTGCAAATGTAGCTTAAAAAAATCATATTCACGGATATTTCTTGCCGAAATCTTTGCCCATTATGTAATTCGGGTATGAAAATCCGTAATTTAGCCCCCTCCCCCCTAAGGGGAGGCTAAGATTGCTACGAAGTATCATAAGCTCCCCCTCGGGGGGAGTTGAGGGGGCTTTACCGTTTGCACAGCCGTTTGAAGTCGCAATATTCGCATTGCTTGGTTTGTTCCGTTTGGGTGAAAGGTACCTGCGGGTTGAACAGTTCGCGGAGCAATGCGTGGAGTTCCGTCCAAAATTCGTTTTCCTTTTGATTAAAGTCCAAGACCGGAGCTTTGGCCTGTCGCGCTCCCATTTCTATGACCGGAGAATAAGTGTCCGAGGCTGCCCGGTGAATGTAGAGTAGGGCGGGGGCTACCTTCTTTGCCTGCCTGTGGCAAAGAATGGCGGCATACAGGAACGTCTGAAATATGTAGTTGGGACGTCCTTCGGCCGGTGTGAAGAGTTGCTTGATGTTCTCCGGCGTTTTGGGCATGCCTCCCGTCTTGTAATCTACAATGCGCAAGGTGTCTCCCTTGCTGTCCATGCGGTCTATGGTTCCTCCTATCTGTATGGGCAAGGCTCCTTGGGGGGTATCCACTTCAACGCTTTCTCTCACTTTATGCTCCATGCCTTCCATGCTGAAGGGGGCATATTGCAGGTCATTGCGCAGGAGCTGTTTTAGGTAGGAGGCTATGACCCTGGCGTGGATGAGCTGAGTGCCATTGTATTCAGGCCGCTCTTGGCCGGATAGGTGGAAGAAGTCTTCTTTGAAGGCGCGGTCCACATAGCTTTGGAGCTTGTTTTCATCTTTCAGGAGTTTCTCCAAGTCTTCTTTGCGTATCAACTTGCCATGTTGGGTCAGGTTGGTGTATGCCAGTTCGGCCGAACGGTGGAAGATGGTGCCGAACAGGGCTGAGTCTATTTCGGCCGATACTTCTTCGGGTTGTTTAAGTCCTGCTACATACCGATAGTAGAAGCGCAAGGGGCAATCCAAATAAGTGTTCAGGGCCGAAGGTGAGAGGACGGCTTCGGGATGCAGTCGTGTGTCATACGTGTCGCACAAACGCTTTATGATTCCGGATGTTTTCTCTATGCGGATTTCGGGCGATGTTTGCGGAGATTGACCGGCCTCCAGATATTCGCAAGTGATTTCTCCGGGCCACTCTACCAGGTATTGCAGCATGAAGCGGGACATTTCCCCCCTGTTCAGCCCTTCCGAGGAGGTGTTATACATCAGGGTGATGTTTTCTGCCCGTTGTATCAGGCGATAGAAGTAGTAGGCATAGACGGCGTTCTTGTGTTCGATGGTGGTCATGCCAAAAGCTTTGCGCAGGTTGTAGGGGATGAACGAGGATTCTCCTCCCGCCTTAGGCAGCTGGCCTTCGTTCACCGAGAGCATCACCAGGTTGCGGAAGTCCAAGTTACGCGTCTCCAACACGCCCATTACTTGCAGGCCTATGGCGGGCTCTCCGTGGAAGGGGATGCTGGCGGAGGTCAGCAGGCGGTTTATGAGGTGTTTCAACGTGTCTATGCGTATGTCCTGCAAGTCTCCGCTCTCCGCGAGGCTTTGCAGGCGGTTTATCAAAGTATAGCTCTTGAAGAGCGATTCGCGGTAGAGCTGGCCGTACAGGTCCGTGGCGTCTTCCTCCGGAGAGGTGCGATAGAGCGTAGACACATCCTTGATGCGTTCCGTCAGATAGGCGCATAGGGCTTTGATGCCTTGTTGCGGGGTGAATATCTTTTCCAGAAGCTCGTCCGTCTTCAATTCGGAAGGCAGAGGGTAAAAACGGTTATTGTGAGTCAGCCGATGCTCCAGCATTTCGGCCTGTGGAGTCAGGCTCCGGATGTAGGGATGGCGCAGGACGGATAATACGGCCTCGAACGCATAGCGTCCCGTGTCGTTCCGGTAACCTGTGGTTTGCAATTCCAGCAAGGCGTTTATCAGACTATAGATAGGTGTCTGTGCCAAGGGGAATCCCATGGTGATGTTTACATTCCTGATGTTGGCGGGCAGCGTGTGAAGCACGGGGAGGAGCAGAGATTCATTACACAGCACTACGGCGCTTTCTTTTTCGTCATGTTCCTTCACGTTGTCCTCGGCCAGCAAGACGGAGAGGTATCGCGCTTGCGCGTTCTCGGTAGGGGCAGAGATGTAACGCACGTGCTTGGGGCGACTCATCGCGTTGAAGCATGTTTCCGGAAGGCGGTTGGGGAAGAGGCGCAGGTTACGCAGGATAAACTCGCCCGCCTCGTGCCGGAAAGGAGGGGCGCTTTCCTCCGGAAGCCGGGTGTAGAAAACATCGTAATCCCAATAGAACCAAGCTTTATCCGCCTCTTGAAGGGCTAAGAAGAAGCGCCGCTCCACTTCGTTCAGCACGTTGAAGCCCACGAATACATAGCGTTCGTACTCCAGTCGGGTCGTATCCAGCTCTTCCATTACCTGACGGTAGAGCATGCCTTCGTAGGCGATGCCCAAATGGGCCAGGCGTTGCTTGTAACTTCTGTAAATATCGCCCAGCTTGTCCCATAGGTTGATGAAACGGGTTTTCAGTTCAGTGCGCTTCTCAGGGGAGAAGTTGTGGAAAAATTGGCGTATGGCCTCCGTCTGCTCTTTGTCCAAATAGTCGGGCGTGTCCATGATGTCCTTCAGGTCTTTCAGGTTGCTGAAGAGATCTTCGGCCTTTACCATATTCTTGTCCACATCATCGAAATCGCTTATCAAGAGTTCACCCCAAAAGTAGAAGTCGTCCAGCGTCTCCGTGCTTTGGGTCTCCTCACGAAACACTTTGTAGAGCTCGCACACCAGACGAATAGGGTCTCCGTTCTTCAGCGTAGACATGCGTTCGAAGAGGTCGCTGATGCTGACGTATGCGGGCGACCACAAAGGACGGTCGCTCTGTGCGGCCAAGTGTTCGTTGAAGAACAGGGAGGCCCGTTTGTTCGGAAAGACAATGGCCGTGCGGCTCAGGTCGTTTCCAATATTGTGGTAGAGGTCTTTGGCGACCATCTGGAGGAATGTTTCCATGACGTTTTTTTGTTTGTGTTTGTAACTTTGTTTCATGCTCTTTTCGGGTTGCGATGGCAAAGTTACTGCCGCACGGCGGGCAAAAGCAAATTTTCTTCACTATTTAACTTTTGGTAACAAATTAATTTGCTACAAATCAGCGCTTTAATTCATTCGTTTTTTTGAAAATATCAAAATATGACAACAAATGAATGCTTTACCTCCCGGAGGGCGGATTTCCGGCCCGTGAGCCCGAAAACTTTTCTTCACGGGGGAGTTTTTAGTAGGGCTGGGACAGTAAGGGACAGTAGGACAGTTAATTTTGCGCCCAATTAGTTTTAATGTAAAACTTGCTTTATTATATATATAAATATATATATATATATTTATATATATAATACTCTTATTTAATGGTTCAAAATGATATATGCCCGAAAATAACTGTCCTACTGTCCCTTACTGTCCCACTTTTGAAGGGCGCAATGTAAATGAACATAAAAAGAACATTCATGAAAAACAGATAAATCGCAATGATACAGACGGTTAGCGACTATGCTGTATTGTGATGAAAAACAGATGTTGAAAAATTCTTTTCGCAATTGCTTTTGAAATTTTGCTATGCTTTTTCTCTAAATAAAAAACGTTTTCTTTATCCTATCGGTGTAAAATTCCGCGGTTTTTTATCTAAATTTGCACGAAATAGCATATTATTATGTTGACAAAAACAGATAAGTAACTAATCATATTTAGTTTATACGATAAATGGGAATTTATTTTTAGGCACGGATTACATGGATTTTTTAAGAAAGTCTTTTGTATTTGTCATTAGCTACGCTCAAAACCACTTTTGATTATTGTATTAAGGTATAGTCTGAGCGAAGCGAAGAATCTCCCGCACGCACTGTGAGATGCTTCACTACGTTCAGCATGACAAAAAAAATCCGTGACCAATCCGTGTAATCCGTGCCTAAAAACAACCCGCTAAATTATCATTTATTTTGTACACCTACTTATAAGAAATCTCCTTAACGATATAGAGAATGAGCGTGTGGAAGCTGCTGAATATAGGGTGTTTTAATGTGTAGCGGATGTCCTTTCTTTTAAAATATCTTCCATCTTCAGCAGTTCGTCCCGGTATTGGGCGGCTTGCAGGAAGTCCAGCTTCTTGGCGGCTTCCTGCATGAGCTTGCGGGTGTTGTCTATGCTCTTTTGCAGTTGCTCGGGCGACATGTATTGCACCACGGGGTCGGCCGCATGAAGTGCCGGCGTGTCTTCCAGCTCCACGTAAGGTTTGGGGCCTGATGATGCACTCGTGGCAAAGGCTTCGGTGCCTGCAAACACGTTGAGGTTGCGCGCTTTGCGTATCTGTTTGGGGGTGATGCCATGCTCTTCGTTATAGCGCAACTGCTTTTCACGCCGGCGGTTGGTCTCGTCTATAGTAAGCTGCATGCTTTCCGTGATGTGGTCGGCGTACATGATGACCAGCCCGTTTACGTTTCGGGCGGCACGCCCTGCGGTTTGGGTCAGAGAGCGATGAGAGCGCAGAAATCCTTCCTTGTCGGCATCGAGGATGGCGACTAACGATACTTCGGGCAAGTCTAATCCTTCGCGCAGGAGGTTGACGCCGATGAGCACATCGTACACTCCATCGCGTAAGTCGGACATGATTTTGACACGCTCCAGCGTATCCACATCGCTATGGATATAGTTGCACCGGATGCCATTATCCAATAAATATTCAGTCAATTCCTCGGCCATGCGCTTGGTAAGGGTAGTGATCAACGTACGTTCGTCCTGTTCAATGCGGAGTTGTATTTCTTCCATCAGGTCGTCTATTTGGTTGTGTGTGGGACGCACTTGAATGAGGGGATCCAACAAGCCCGTGGGGCGGATAACTTGCTCCACCACGATGCCTTCGCTCTTTATCAGTTCGTACTCGGCGGGTGTGGCGCTTACGTAGATTACCTGATGGACCATGCTTTCAAACTCATCAAATTTCAGCGGGCGGTTGTCCATGGCGGCAGGCAGGCGGAAGCCATACTCCACGAGATTCACTTTGCGGGCATGGTCGCCTCCATACATGGCGCGTATCTGGGGGACGCTGACATGGCTCTCGTCTATCACCATCAGATAGTCTTTGGGAAAGAAATCCAGCAGGCAGTAGGGACGGGTGCCTGCCTCGCGTCCGTCAAAGTAGCGCGAATAATTCTCGATGCCTGCGCAATGACCCAATTCGCGCAACATTTCCACATCGTAAGTCACACGTTCGTACAATCGTTTGGCTTCCAGCGGCTTGCCTTCTTTCTTGAAATATTCCACTTGTTTGTTCAAGTCATCCTCTATCTGATGGATAGCGCGCTGGGTGCCTTCCTTGGTGGTCATGAAGAGGTTGGCGGGATATATCTTATAGGTGTCGAAACTTCCGAGGCTGACTCCGCTCACGGGGTCTACCTCCTCGATGCTGTCCACTTCGTCTCCCCAGAAAATAACCCTTAGCAGATTGTCGCTATAGGCCAGATAGATGTCCACCGTGTCGCCCTTTACGCGGAAGTTGCCCCGGGCCAAGTCCAAGTCGTTGCGCACGTAAAGGCTGTCCACTAAGCGGCGCAGAAAGACGTTGCGGCTGAACACCTTGCCCCGTATGACGTCGATGACGTTCTCGTAGAAGTCGGCCGGGTTGCCCATGCCGTAGATGCACGACACGGAGCTGACCACAATGACGTCCTTCCTGCCGCTGAGCAGGGCCGATGTGGCGGCTAAGCGCAGCTTGTCTATTTCCTCATTAATGGCGAGGTCCTTTTCTATATAAGTGTCCGTAGAAGGCAGGTAGGCTTCGGGCTGGTAATAATCATAATAAGATACATAATACTCCACGGCGTTGTGGGGAAAGAAGCTTTTGAACTCGCTATACAATTGGGCGGCCAATGTCTTGTTGTGGCTTAGCACGAGGGTGGGCTTGTTGACGCCCGCCACCACATTGGCTATGGTGAATGTCTTGCCGGAGCCGGTCACGCCCAGCAGCGTCTGTGCGGGCACGCCTTGCAGAACGCCCTCGGTCAGCTGGCGGATGGCTTCGGGCTGGTCGCCCGTGGGCTTATAGTCGGAGGTGAGCTCAAATTGGTTCATGTCTGTATTTTCTATTTTTATTGCAAAGATACGCACTCTGCCAAGGATGGCAAAATTCAGAATGCGCGTAAGCGGTAAAAATCTGTTGGCGGAATTGCTAAATAATGTTATATGGCAAATCTTTGGCGGAGGTCATGTCTTTGTTTCGCTTCGACAAAGACAAAGTTTCGCATAAGCAGAGGCTTTGCAGGCTGATTTTCATGAGACTCGAAATGCTTTTCTGAGGGCAGGAAAAATATTTTTATGCAAGTTTTTCCGATTAAATGGCTATTTTTCAAAGAATAATGTGTATTTTTGCACCCCGAAAAGAATAAGACAAAGTTACGTATGATTAATGAACTACTTACTCCCGACTACATTTTTGAGGCAAGCTGGGAGGTGTGCAATAAAGTAGGAGGCATCTACACAGTACTGTCAACACGAGCCAAGACATTGCAAGAAAAGTTTCGTGACCGGGTGCTGTTCATAGGGCCGGACTTCTGGAAAGGAAAAGAGAATCCGTTGTTCACCAAATCTGACAATCTGTGCGCCGCATGGAGACAACATGCCACGCAGAAGGACGGGCTGAAGGTGCGTGTAGGCCGCTGGAATATTCCGGGCGAGCCTATTGTTATCCTGGTGGATTTCCAGCCTTTCTTTGCCAAGAAAAACGAGATTTACACTGAAATGTGGAACCGCTATCAAGTGGACTCCCTGCACGCTTACGGCGACTATGACGAGGCGTCCATGTTTGCATACGCGGCCGGTAAAGTGACCGAGAGTTACTATCGCTTCAACCTGAGCGAGCAGGACAAAGTGGTATTTCAGGCCCACGAATGGATGACGGGCATGGGCGCCCTCTACCTGCAGGCCTATGTACCCGAAATCGCTACTATCTTCACCACACATGCCACGTCCATCGGACGCTCCATCTCTGGCAACAACAAACCCCTTTACGATTATCTCTTCGCTTACAATGGTGACCAAATGGCCGAAGAGCTGAACATGCAGTCCAAGCACTCCATTGAGAAGCAAACGGCACACTATGTGGATTGCTTCACCACCGTGAGCGAAATCACCAATAATGAATGTAAGGAACTGCTGGACAAGTCGGCGGATGTCATCTTGCTGAATGGTTTCGAGGATGACTTTGTGCCGAAAGGTTCAACCTATGCGGGAAAACGCAAGCGTGCCCGCACGCTCATGCTGAACGTGGCCAATAAATTGCTGGGTCAGGAGATGAGTGATGATAACACGATGATAATAGGTACCAGCGGGCGCTATGAATTCCGTAACAAAGGACTCGATGTCTTCCTGGAAGCAATGAATCGCTTAAACCGCGACAAGAATCTGCGGAAGAACGTATTGGCCGTGGTGAGTGTGCCCAGTTGGGTAGGAGAGGCCCGCGAAGACTTGCTCCAACGCCTTAAAGACCGTGAGACGAAGTTCACCACTCCGTTGGAGTGTCCTTTCATCACGCACTGGCTGCACAACATGACCCACGACCAGGTGCTGGACATGCTGAAATACTTAGGCATGGGCAATCGTCCCGAGGATAAAGTGAAAGTAGTCTTTGTGCCTTGTTACCTCAACGGGAGGGACGGTATCGTCAACAAGGCTTATTATGATTTGGTTCCTGGTCTTGACTTGGGTGTCTATGCCTCCTATTACGAGCCGTGGGGCTACACCCCGTTGGAGAGCGTGGCCTTTAGCGTGCCTACCATCACGACCGATCTTTCGGGCTTCGGACGTTGGGTGAACGGGCTGAAGAACCAGCACGGCATAGACGACGGGGTGGAAGTAATTCACCGTTCGGACTATAATTACTCTGAAGTGGCCGATGGCATCAAGGACACCGTGACCTATCTCTCTTCGAAAACGGCGAACGAAGTAAAAGCCATTCGCAAGCGGGCGTCCGCTGTGGCTGAGCAGGCGTTGTGGAAGCATTTCATCAAATATTACTATGAGGCTTACGACGTGGCCCTGCGCAACGCCATGAAGCGTCTGGTGGGCTGACGTGTACATTATATATATAGGATATTATTAATCAGTCAAAGTTATACAATAATGAAGATTAAAGTTAGTAATGTAAACACTCCGAACTGGAGGAACGTGACCGTACGGTCGCGCATCCCCGCAGAGTTGGAAAAATTGGCGGAATTGTCACGCAACATGTGGTGGGCTTGGAACTATGAGGCCACCGAGTTGTTCAGAGACCTTGACCCCGCTTTGTGGAAGAAGGTGGGGCAGAACCCTGTATTGCTCCTGGAGCGCATGAATTATGCAAAACTCGAGGCATTGGCTACCGACAAGGTAATCTTGCGGAGAATGGAGGATGTATATTCCAAGTTCCGCACCTACATGGACGTGGAACCCGACAAGAACCGTCCCTCTGTGGCTTATTTCAGCATGGAGTATGGTTTGAACCATGTACTTAAAACATATTCGGGCGGCTTGGGCATCCTGGCCGGTGACTATCTGAAGGAGGCTTCGGACAGCAATGTGGACCTCTGCGCCGTAGGTTTCTTGTATCGTTATGGATACTTCACGCAATCTTTGTCAATGGACGGACAGCAGATTGCCAACTACGAGGCTCAGAACTTCGGCCAGCTGCCCATCGAGCCTGTGTTGGATGAACAGGGCAACCACATGGTGGTAGACGTGCCTTACCTGAATTATTATGTACATACGTTCGTTTGGCGTGTCAACGTGGGTCGTGTGGCTCTCTACCTGCTCGATACGGACAACGAGATGAACAGCGAGTTCGACCGCTCCATCACGCACCAACTCTACGGAGGCGACTGGGAGAATCGCTTGAAGCAGGAAATCCTGTTAGGTATCGGCGGTATCCTGACGCTGAAGAAGCTGGGCATCAAGAAAGACATCTACCATTGCAACGAAGGTCATGCCGCGTTGATTAACGTGCAGCGTATCTGCGACTATGTGGAAGAAGGTCTGACTTACGACCAGGCTATCGAACTGGTGCGCGCCTCTTCACTCTACACCGTACATACACCGGTGCCCGCAGGCCACGATTACTTCGACGAAGGCTTGTTTGGCAAGTATATGGGCGGCTATCCCTCACGCATGGGCATCACTTGGGACGACCTGATGGACTTGGGCCGCAACAACCCGGGCGACAAGGGCGAACGCTTCTGCATGTCTATCTTCGCTTGCAACACTTCACAGGAAGTGAACGGCGTAAGCTGGTTGCACGGCAAGGTTTCGCAGGAAATGTTCTCACCCATCTGGAAAGGCTACTTCCCCGAAGAGAACCACGTGGGCTACGTCACCAACGGCGTACACTTCCCCACTTGGAGCGCTACGGAGTGGAAGCAACTCTACGCCAAGTACTTCGATGAGAACTTCTGGTACGACCAATCCAACGAGAAGATTTGGGAAGCTATCTACAACGTGCCCGACGAGGAAATCTGGAAGACCCGTCAGGCATTGAAGAACAAACTGATAGACTATATCCGCAAGCAGTTCAGCGAAAGCTGGCTGAAGAACCAGGGTGACCCCTCGCGCATCGTTTCCTTGCTCGACAAGATTAACCCCAACGCGCTGACCATCGGTTTTGCCCGTCGCTTCGCCACCTACAAGCGTGCCCACCTGCTGTTCACCGACCTCGACCGTCTGGCCAAGATTGTGAACAACCCCGATTATCCTGTACAGTTCCTCTTCGCCGGCAAGGCTCATCCGCACGATGGCGCAGGCCAGGGACTCATCAAGCAGATTGTGGAAATCTCACGCCGTCCGGAGTTCTTGGGTAAGATTATCTTCCTGGAGAACTACGACATGCAACTGGCACGCCGCCTCGTGACGGGTGTGGACATCTGGCTGAACACGCCGACCCGTCCGCTCGAAGCATCCGGTACGTCCGGCGAAAAGGCGCTGATGAACGGTGTTGTCAACTTCTCCGTGCTCGACGGCTGGTGGCTCGAAGGCTATCGCGAAGGTGCCGGCTGGGCATTGACCGAAAAGCGCACGTACCAGAACCAAGACCACCAAGACCAACTGGACGCCGCTACCATCTACAGCATCCTGGAGCAGGAGATTCTGCCGCTGTACTACGCACGCAACAAGAAGGGCTACTCCGAAGGCTGGGTGCGTACCATCAAGAACTCCATCGCTCAGATTGCTCCGCACTATACGATGAAGCGCCAGTTGGACGATTACTACAGCAAGTTCTACTGCAAAGAGGCCAAGCGTTTCCACGAACTGGAGGCCAACAACTATGCCAAGGCGAAGGAAATTGCCGCATGGAAGGAAGAAGTGGCAGCCAAGTGGGACAGCATCGAAGTGGTGTCCTGCAAGAAGCCCGAAGACATGGAGCGCGCTTCCATCGAGAGTGGAAAGGAATATACCGTACAGTTCGTCATCGACGAGAAAGGCTTGGACGATGCCATCGGACTCGAATTGGTTACTACTTACAACAGCGAGGACGGCAAGCAGCACATCTACTCCGTTGAGCCGTTCCAGGTAGTGAAGAAAGAGGGCACCCTCTACACCTTCGAGGCCAAGCACGAGATTGAGAACTCCGGCAGCTTCCGCGTGTCCTACCGTATGTTCCCCAAGAATCCCGACCTGCCCCATCGTCAGGACTTCTGCTACGTACGTTGGTTCATCTGATTTTAGGCCTTTTGATAATAAAGAGCGGCTGTTCCTCGAAGAGAGGGAAGCCGCTCTTTTTATATTTCTTGGCGATACTGATGTCCCCAATTTTCCAACGTCCTGCGTGCGGCCTCTGCACCGCTTTGGATGATGCGGCGGGCATGATGAAACTCCATCATGTCATAGTCGCGGGCGGACAGCTCGATAAGCAGGTCGGGCGGACAGCGTTGGAGGTCGTTGCGGGTGATTTGCTGCATCATCAGGCGCGATGATTCGGATAAAAGCTTATAAGGGTTCATACGGACAGGCTTCCCGTTTTCCTTGGGCGAGTTTACGTCCACGGCCACTAGTAATGAGCCGGGTGTGTGGATGGCGTGGCGCAGGGGAAGCGGATTGAGTAAGCCTCCGTCCACCAGGATACGGCCTTCGGAGCGCACGGGGCGGAACACCATGGGAATGGATATGGAGGCGCGGATGGCATGAAACAGGTTCCCACTGCTAAATTTTACTTCGCACTCGTGGGCGATGTCCGTTGCCATAGCTACGTAGGGTAGGGGAAGATTCTCAATCAGCACATCGGGCAGGAGCTTTCTTAGTTCGCGGATAAAACGGTCGCCTTTTACCAGTCCCTCGCGGCTAAAAGATACATCAGCCAGTTGCAACATCTTGCGCTTGTCCCAGCCGCACAGCCACTCTTTGCATGCTTCCAAACGTCCTGTGGCGTACATGGCGCCCACCATGGCACCCATGGAGCTTCCGGTGATGGCCGTTATTTCGAACTCATGTTTCAGTAATTCTTCTATCACTCCGATGTGGGCGATGCCCCGTGCGCCACCCATGGAGAGTACTAAGGATATCTTTTGTTTGTTCATTGTAAATGATAATTTCCCATTTATTTTGATCCATAAAGTTAGCAATAAATAGATACATTTTCGTACCTTTGCACCGTTTTTTGAAAACGTTTATTTTTGTTAGGAAGATGAATGCTCGTGTAAAAGGGTTTGCTTATGGTGCTACGGCCGCAGCAAGTTATGGCTTGAATCCCTTGTTCGCTCTGCCGCTTTATGCGGTTGGTATGAATACGGATTCTGTGTTGTTCTACCGTTATTTCTTCGCGTTGGTGATGATGGCCATCCTGATGAAGCTGAAAGGAGAGTCTTTCGCTTTGCGTAAAGCTGATATTTTGCCTTTGGCGGTGATGGGATTGCTCTTCTCCTCCTCTTCGCTTTTCCTGTTTGAGAGTTATAACTACATGGATGCCGGCATCGCTTCAACGCTGCTGTTTATTTATCCATTGCTGGTAGCCATCATCATGGCCGTGTTCTTTCACGAAAAAGTGTCGGTGGTGACGGGCTTGTCTATCGGTTTGGCTTTGTGGGGCATCTCCATGCTCTATCAGGGAGGCGATGGTACCACGTTGAATTTGACGGGCGTGTTGTTCGTGTTTCTTTCTTCACTGACTTATGCTATCTACATTGTGGGGGGCAACCGCTCCTCGTTGCGAGAGTTTTCTACGGTGAAACTTACTTTTTATGCCCTGTTGTTCGGCATCCTGATTTATGTTGTCCGGCTTGACTTCTGCACCGAGCTTCAGCCCATTCCCGAACCTATATATTACATCAACGCCGTGTCGTTGGCTTTATTTCCCACCATCGTGTCTTTAGTGACTATGGCGCAGGCCATCCATTACATCGGCTCTACGCCTACGGCCATCTTGGGGGCGCTGGAGCCTGTCACGGCTTTGTTTATCGGCGTGCTGGTGTTTGACGAACGGCTGACTCCGCGTATTGCTTTTGGCGTGTTCCTGATATTGGTGGCTGTCACCTTGATAGTGGCCTTCCGTCCACTGTTAGCAACAGCGAAGAAGTATGTGCAGGTACATCGGCATCGGATATTTCACTAAAATATTTCTTTCAAGATAGTTGCCACTTGTTGGCGAATGTTGGCCTGAGCCGTTTCTTTTTGCAGGGCGCGGGCCAAAGGCATGTCCGCAGGGGTAACGGCGCGCACGCATCGGAACCCGGCGTTGAGTAGTTCGTCTTCGTCTTCCACCTGCCCGGCTATCAGCAGGGTAGGGATGTCTCCCACCTGTCGTGCCGCCCGAAGCACTCCGGCTGGCACCTTGCCCATCAGCGTTTGGCAGTCGGCCTTTCCTTCGCCGGTGATGATGCAATCAGCGTCTTGTATTAGCTCTGTGAAGCGGTTGGCTTCCAATAGCAAGTCGATGCCCGGCCTGAGTTCAGCTTTCAAGAAGGCGGCTAATGCGCCCCCCAAGCCGCCGGCCGCTCCTGCACCGGGCAAGGACGCGATATTGCATCCCGTAGTATTTGCCATCAGTTCGGCCCAATGCTTCAGCCCTTTGTCTAAAGTTTCCAACATCGAGGGGGTAGCTCCTTTTTGCAGCGCAAAGACATAGGCGGCTCCTTGCGGGCCATAAAAAGGATTGCGCACATCACAGGCGGCAGTACATTGTACGTCTATTAATGTGGGAGGCACAAGCGATTCGTCTATTCGCCAAACTTTGTTCAGGTCTTTGCCTCGCCCTTCCAACGCCTTGCCTTCGCAATCGAAAAACCGATAGCCCAATGCCCGAAGCATCCCCATACCCCCATCGTTGGTGGCGCTTCCGCCCAGCCCGATGACCAGACGCTGGCATCCGCAGTCGATGGCGTGGCGCATCAGTTGCCCCGTGCCGTAGGTCGAGGTCAGCATCGGATTTTGTTTCTCCGGTGGCACTAACGTCAGTCCGCTGGCCGAAGCCATTTCGATGTACGCTGTCCGTTCATCGGGCGAGAGGCGGTAACGTGCGTCCACCTCTTCCTCAAGCGGACCTTGCACACGTACTTGTATTTCTTCTCCACCCAATCCTCGGAGTGCGTCCAGCATGCCCTCGCCCCCATCAGCTATCGGCACGCTGACGGTGGAGCAATGCGGATACACACTGCGAATGCCTTCCGCGCAGGCCGCTTCGGCTTTGTTGGAAGTGAGGCATCCCTTAAAGGAATCGATGGCAAGGACAATCTTTTTCATGGTTGCAAAGTTATATAAAATTCCGTATCTTTGCCCCCATGAACGGAGATTCCTATAAAACCATCACTGCGCCCGCCGAGGGCATTTACACCGAGAAGCGAAGTAAATTCATCGCCATCGCCTTGCCCGTGCGGACGGTGGACGAAGTGAAAGCACACTTGGAGACTTATCAGAAGAAGTATTACGATGCTCGCCACGTATGCTATGCCTATATGCTGGGTCCTGAACGCAAGGACTTCCGTGCGAACGACAACGGAGAGCCTTCCGGTACGGCGGGACGTCCTATCCTGGGTCAAATCAACTCCCACGAGCTGACGGATATCCTGATTATTGTGGTACGTTACTTTGGTGGCATCAAGCTGGGCACCAGCGGATTGATAGTGGCTTATAAGACCGCCGCGGCCGAAGCCCTTGCTTCCGCCCACGTGGAAGAGCGTACGGTGGATGCCGAAGTGAGCTTCTGGTTTGAATATCCGTTTATGAACGATGTGATGCGTATCGTCAAGGAAGAGGGTCCGGAGATAGTGGCGCAAGGCTATGACACGGATTGCAGTATGAAGCTTCGCATCCGCTCTTCTCTGATGCCGAAACTCCGCGCGCGGTTGGAGAAAGTGGAAACCTTGCGCTTTGAAGAAGAAAACTTATAGAAACATAGATATGTTTACAGCTACGAAAAGAGAATTGGGCGAAGTGTATGCTTTCTTTCGCCTACTGGCAGATGGATGTGTGTACATGGGGACACCCGATGCCCTGAGAGATGAAAATGCCTGTTGGCGGATAGCCCTTGTACAACGTGAGGAGCATGACGGCACCCGCCGCTATTATATAGAAGAGGAGCATGTTTGCATGGTGGCGGGCGAGACCGATAGAAATGGTGTGTTTACTCCCAAGGCGGAAAGTGAGCCAGAACGCTTTCCCCGTGTTGACTTTGGCGAGGCGGCCCATATGGTGTTGGATTTACTTCGGAGCGTGTCAGGCGAAGAAGTGGAAGTTCCCGATGCGTTGGAAGGATTTTTAGACGCTGTGCGCATCTATGACCTGGAGGCAAAGACTGATGATCGGACAGATTTTAAAGTAGCCTTTTGGCATGCAGATGCTCCGCTGGCGGGCTTCAATGTGCGGTGTCGCCTCAGCCCGATGAACCCCTTGCTGGATGGCGGACGGGCTGCCAACCTGAAGTTGGAGCAGACGGGCGTGAAGTTTGCCGTTCCTACGGTGAACAAAATCAACGCTCTACCCGAGTCGTCTACCGAGGTGGCCGAGCGTATGCGGATGATAGAGCGGTTGGGCGGCGTGCTGAAGTATAGCGACGTGGCTGACCGTGTGTTTCGTTGTAACCTCCTGATGATAGACCTGCACTTTCCTCGCATGTTGGCCGAGATGGTGCGTCTCATGCATTTGGAGGGAATCACCCGCGTGCCCGAGTTGACGGAACGTATCAAAGAAATCAATCCCCTGAAAATAAAAGACGAGCTAATACAGAAGCATCGTTTTTACGAATACAAGATGAAGCAATTCCTCCTTGCCTTGGCCTTGGGCATGCGCCCCGCCAAGATATTCAACGGGACGGACTCCGCCGTGGAAGGCATGTTGCTAGTGGACGGACAGGGCGAAGTGCTTTGCTATCACCAATCCCGCCGGAGGGAGTTTGCCGACTTTCTTTATCAAAACTCCCGCTTCGAGAAAGGCCCGTTGGAGAAAGACAAATACGGCTTTCTGGAGCGCGAGAACGGCACGTGGTATTTCAAACTCAATGCAAAGATAGGATTGGTAAAACGATGAATACAACCGACATATTGGCAAACCTGAAAATAGAGCGGCTCAACCCTATGCAGGAGGCCGTGGGGAAGGCGTATGCCGAGAATAAGAGCTTGGTGGTGCTTTCGCCCACCGGTTCGGGGAAAACATTGGCTTTCCTCCTGCCTTTAGTGCAAAGTCTTTCGCCGGATGTGGATGTGCCGCAAGCCGTGGTGTTGGTGCCTTCGCGCGAACTGGCGTTGCAGATTGAGGGCGTGTTCAAGTCCATGAACACCTCCTTGCGTGTGATGAGCTGCTATGGAGGGCGTCCGGCTATGGATGAACACCGCACCATGCGGAGTCTGAAACCTCAGGTCATCATCGGAACTCCCGGCCGCATGAACGATCATCTGGGAAAGGGAAATATAGAAGTGGAAGCCCTGCGCACGCTGGTGATTGATGAGTTCGACAAATGCTTAGAGTTCGGCTTCCAGGAAGAGATGTCACAAGTCCTTGCGAAGTTGCCTGCTTTGTCTCGCCGAGTGCTCCTCTCCGCCACGGATTGTGAGGAGATACCTTTGTTCACCGGGATGGACCGCATGGTGAAACTCGATTTCCTCGGTGAGGGAAATTTGGCGGAGCGGCTGGACTTGCGCATTGTCCACTCGCCGGAAAAGGATAAGCTTGATACGCTCTATCGTCTGCTTTGCACGTTGGGCGAGGGAAGCACATTAGTGTTCGTCAACTATCGGGAGAGCGTGGAGCGGGTGGCCGCCTACTTGAAGTCGCGTAAGTTTCCGTGTGAAGCTTTCCATGGAGGCATGGAGCAGCAGGACAGGGAACGTGCCTTGTATAAGTTTCGCAACGGGAGTTGCCCCGTAATGGTGTCTACCGACCTGGCTTCGCGTGGGCTGGATATACCTGGCATTGACCACGTGGTGCATTATCACTTGCCTTTGAACGAAGAAGCCTTCATTCATCGTAACGGGCGAACCGCCCGGTGGAATGCTTCCGGTGCTTCCTATTTGATTCTCCATCCCGAAGAACAGCTTCCCTCTTACTTGTCGGCGGATACGCCCGAGTTTCTTTTGCCCGAGCTGACACCTAAGCCCATAAAACCTCGCTGGGCGACTCTTTATATAGGTAAAGGCAAAAAAGACAAACTGAACAAGGTGGACATTGTAGGATTCTTATGTAAGAAGGGGGGACTTTCGGGTGGGGACATTGGCCGGATTGACGTAAAGGAACACAACGTTTTCGTAGCGGTGAAGCGTAGTAAAGTTCGACAACTTTTGTCGTTGGTGCAAGGAGAGAAGATTAAGGGGCTTAAGACGTTGATAGAAGAGGCTAAATGAGCGTTGCGCGATGTTTTGTTTTGCATTGTGTTCGTGATATGCCTTGTATACATGTTGTTTTATCCATAAATGCTTTCTTTTTGATAGCGTTTCTTGGCTTGTTTGCTAAGTCTATATTACAAAAAAGAGCTTTCTTCTTGCATAAATCCGAAAAATAGTAAGCATTTGGAGCGAAAAACGGAAATTTTGTAGCAAAAGATTTGTTTTATGGAAATAAATCATTATTTTCGCCTTGTCTAAAGACGAAAATAATTCATTGTTTAACAAAAACATATTTACAAATGAAAAAGCACAATTTCAATGCAGGACCTTCTATCCTTCCTCGCGAAGTGATTGAAGATACAGCGAAGGCCATTCTTGATTTCAATGGTTCCGGCTTGTCTTTAATGGAAATCAGCCATCGTGCCAAGGACTTTAAGCCCGTAGTGGACGAAGCCGTGGCTCTGTTCAAACAATTGCTTAATATTCCTGACGGATATTCAGTATTGTTCTTAGGCGGTGGCGCCAGCTTGGAGTTCTGTATGGTGCCTTATAACTTCCTCGAAAAGAAAGCTGCTTACCTCAATACCGGTACGTGGGCCAAGAAAGCCATGAAGGAAGCCAAAGGTTTTGGCGAGGTGGTAGAAGTGGCTTCTTCGGCTGATGCCAACTATTCGTTCATTCCGAAGAACTTTACCGTGCCTGCCGATGTAGACTATCTGCACATTACGACCAACAACACTATCTTTGGTACGGAGTTGAAAGGCGATTTGGATGTCAATGTGCCGATGGTGGCCGACATGTCATCCGACATCTTCTCCCGTCCGGTAGATGTGTCTAAATATATATGTATCTATGGCGGTGCACAGAAGAACTTGGCTCCCGCCGGCGTCACTTTCGTGATTGTGAAAAATGATGCTGTGGGCAAGGTTTCACGTTACATTCCGACGATGCTGAACTATCAGACACACATTGATGGCGGTTCGATGTTCAACACGCCTCCCGTAGTGCCCATCTATGCCGCCCTACAGACCCTGCGTTGGATTAAAGCGCAAGGCGGTGTGAAGGAGATGGAACGCCGTGCCGTCGAGCGTGCTGATATGCTTTACTCAGAGATAGACCGCAATAAACTGTTCGTAGGCACAGTGACGGAAAAGGAAGACCGCTCGCGCATGAACATCTGCTTCGTCATGGCTCCCGAATACAAAGAGCTGGAAGCTGACTTCCTCGCCTTTGCTACCGAACGCGGCATGGTAGGCATAAAGGGTCACCGCTCGGTAGGTGGCTTCCGTGCATCGTGTTACAATGCCCTGCCTGTAGAGAGTGTGAAGGCGTTGATAGATTGCATGCAGGAGTTTGAGAAATTACATTAAGGCATTGAATATCATGAAAATATTAGTAGCAACCGATAAGCCGTTTGCCAAAGTAGCCGTGGACGGCATTCGTAAAGAAATAGAAGCGGCAGGGTATGAACTTGCCCTGCTGGAAAAATATGGCGAGAAAGCCAAATTGCTGGAAGCCGTGGCCGATGCCAACGCCATCATCATCCGTAGCGATGTGATAGACGCCGAGGTGCTGGATGCAGCCAAACAACTGAAGATTGTGGTACGTGCCGGTGCCGGTTATGACAACGTAGACCTGGAAGCCGCTACGGCTCACGGTGTATGCGTGATGAATACACCCGGACAAAATTCCAATGCCGTGGCCGAACTGGCTTTCGGCTTGATGGTGATGGCCGTGCGCAACATGTACAACGGCACTTCGGGTACGGAACTGAAAGGCAAGAAGCTGGGTATTCACGCCTATGGAAACGTGGGACGCAACGTGGCTCGCATCGCCAAAGGTTTTGGTATGGACATCTATGCCTACGATGCCTTCTGCCCCAAAGAGGTTATTGAAGCCGAAGGCGTGAAAGCCGTAGATAGCGCAGAAGAGCTTTACGCTACGTGCGATGTGGTGTCGCTCCATATTCCCGCTACCGCTGAGACGAAGAACTCTATTGGCCGTGCATTAGTTTCCCGCATGCCGAAAGGGGGCTTGTTGGTAAATACCGCCCGCAAGGAAGTGATTAACGAGACGGAACTTATCGAACTGATGGACGAGCGCACGGACTTAAAATACATGACAGACATCATGCCTGCCGCCAACGAGACATTCGCCTCCAATTTCCCCGGCCGTTATTTCTCCACGCCGAAGAAGATGGGCGCACAAACCGCCGAAGCCAACATCAATGCCGGTATAGCTGCCGCCAAACAGATTGTCGGCTTCCTGAAAGACGGTTGCGAGAAATTCCGTGTGAATAAGTAAATAATCTATAAAATGGCAACAATTAAACCTTTCAAAGGCTTACGTCCGCCACAGGATTTGGTGGAGAAAGTCGTTTCCCGTCCGTATGACGTGTTGAACTCCGAGGAGGCGCGCGCTGAGGCAGAGGGTAACGAGATGTCTCTCTATCACATCATCAAGCCGGAAATAGACTTTTCCGTGGGGACTGATGAGCATGACCCGCGCGTCTATCAAAAAGCTGCCGAGAACTTCCAAAAGTTTCAGGACAAAGGCTGGCTGGTGCAGGACAAGGAGGAGTGCTACTACATCTATGCCCAGACCATGAACGGCAAGACGCAATACGGATTGGTAGTGGGTGCCTATGTGCCCGACTATATGAACGGAGTCATCAAGAAGCACGAACTGACCCGCCGTGACAAGGAGGAAGACCGCATGAAGCATGTGCGCGTGTGCAACGCCAACATCGAGCCGGTGTTTTTCGCCTATCCGGATAACAAGACGCTTGACGCTTTGATAGCTCGCTATACGGCTCAAACGCCCGTATATGATTTCGTTGCGTCGGGCGATGGCTTCGGACATACATTTTGGATTATCGACCGGGCGGAAGACATCGACCTTGTGACCCGCGAATTTTCTAAGATGCCTGCTCTCTATATTGCCGATGGACATCATCGGAGTGCCGCGGCAGCTTTGGTAGGTGCCGAGAAGGCCAAGCAGAATCCCCATCATCGGGGAGACGAGGAGTATAATTACTTCATGGCCGTATGCTTCCCCGCCAACCAGCTGACCATCATTGATTATAACCGCGTGGTGAAGGATCTCAACGGGTTGACTCCCATCCAGTTCCTCGAAGCCGTAGGCCGTCATTTCGATGTGGAAGACAAAGGCACGGAGATATACAAGCCCGCCTGCCTGCATAACTTCTCCCTCTACTTGGACGGACGTTGGTATAGCCTTACGGCCAAGCCGGGGACGTATGACGATGCCGACCCCATCGGCGTGTTGGACGTGACCATCTCTTCCAACTTGATTTTGGATGAGATATTGGGCATTAAGGATCTCCGTTCGGACAAACGCATTGACTTCGTAGGAGGCATCCGCGGTTTGGGCGAGTTGAAGCGCAGGGTGGACAGCGGTGAGATGAAAGTGGCCTTGGCGCTTTATCCTGTCAGCATGAAGCAGCTGATGGACATAGCGGACACGGGCAATATCATGCCGCCCAAAACGACTTGGTTTGAGCCGAAACTTCGTTCAGGTTTGGTTATTCATAAATTAGAATAACATATAGTTGTATTTTCAATATTGGCTCCGATAGTCTGTGATAGATAGTCGGAGTTTTTTGTTTGTGCATTTTAAAGGAAAGTCGTATCTTTGCACCCGAATTTTATGGAAATGCCGTTTTTAAGACGGCCGTGTATTCCAGGACTAACCACGTAAAAAACAGGAAATAATGAAGCAAAGCGTCTCTGTATCGTTTATGCTGATGGGCATCTTGTTCAATGTATGCCTCATTGCAGCCAATCTTCTCGAAACCAAAGTTATTCAACTGGGTGGCTTGACCGTAACCGCCGGGTTGCTGGTTTTTCCCGTGTCTTACATCCTCAATGATTGCATCTCCGAAGTGTGGGGCTTCCGCAAGGCAAGGCTTGTTATTTGGAGCGGCTTTGCCATGAACTTCTTTGTGGTAGCCTTGGGCCTGGTGGCCGTAGCCCTGCCCGCTGCACCCTTTTGGGAGGGGGAAGAGCACTTTAACTTCGTCTTTGGCATGGCTCCGCGTATTGTGTTGGCCAGTCTCCTAGCGTTCCTTGCGGGTTCATTCCTGAATGCCTATGTCATGAGCCGCATGAAGATAGCCAGTCAGGGGAAGCGTTTTGCCTGGCGGGCCATCGCTTCCACCCTTGTGGGCGAGACGGCTGATTCACTCATTTTTTTCCCCATCGCTTTCGGGGGTGTCATTGCTTGGCCGGAGTTGTTGGTGATGATGGGCATTCAGGTGGTGTTGAAATCGCTCTATGAGGTTATTATCTTGCCCGTGACGATGCGAGTGGTGCGTGTCGTGAAGCGTGTGGACGGAAGTGACGTGTACGATGAAGGCATTTCGTATAAGTTTTGGAAGATAAAAGAAATATAAATTCCCATTTACCTAACGAAATTGTAAGTTGTTAATGTGATTATGAATAAAGACAACGCTTTGGTGGTGTTCAGCGGAGGACAGGACTCCACCACCTGCCTGTTTTGGGCAAAACGAGAATTTAAGCAAGTGTATGCTTTGAGTTTCCGCTATGGGCAGAAACACGAGAAGGAGGTCGATTTGGCGCGGGCTATTGCCTCGAAGGCCGGTGTGGACTTCAGCGTGATGGACGTGCCGTTCATTGGCCGGCTGGGGCATAACGCATTGACCGATATCTCCCTGACGATGGACGAGCAGATACCCGACGGAGCCGTCTGCCCCAATACATTTGTCCCGGGGCGTAACCTGTTTTTCCTGAGCATAGCCGCCGTTTATGCGCGGGAGAAAGGCATCAGCCACCTGGTGACGGGCGTGTCGCAGACAGACTTCAGCGGTTATCCCGATTGCCGCGACTCCTTCATCAAATCGCTTAACGTGACGCTGAACCTCGCTATGGACGAGCAGTTCGTGATTCATACGCCTCTCATGTGGCTGGACAAGGCCGAGACGTGGGCACTGGCGGATGAATTGGGTGTGTTCGACCTCGTGCGCCACGAGACGCTGACCTGCTACAACGGCATCCCCGGAGACGGATGCGGGCATTGCCCCGCCTGCAAGCTGCGCCGCGAGGGGTTGGAGAAATACTTATCAACGAAGAACAACAAATGAAGAATTATGAGTGAAGAACCAAGAGCACATCTGTCTTTGCTGGGACACAAGACGGAGTACAAGCAAGACTATGCCCCCGAAGTGTTGGAAGCCTTCGAAAACAAGCATCCGGAGAACGATTATTGGGTACGGTTCAACTGCCCGGAGTTCACTAGCCTGTGCCCCATTACGGGCCAGCCGGACTTTGCGGAGATACGCATCGGCTACATTCCCGACGTGAAGATGGTGGAGAGCAAGAGTCTGAAACTCTATCTGTTCAGCTTCCGCAGTCACGGGGCCTTCCACGAAGATTGCGTCAACATCATCCTGAAAGACCTTATCCGGCTGATGGACCCCAAATACATTGAAGTGACAGGGCTGTTCACCCCGCGTGGCGGCATCTCCATCTATCCTTACGCCAACTACGGCCGTCCCGGCACGAAGTACGAGCGCATGGCGGAGCAGCGGCTGATGAGCAGGGAGTAAGAGAACTTCCTTTTCCTTAGAGAGCCGCGGCAAGCTCACGCACACGGGCCAGTCGTTCAAGGAACGTCTTGTTCGACTTGGCCTTGAACATATTATAGCGGGCTTGCATTTTTAATAAAGGTTCTGCATCGATGCCGAGAGCGGCTTCGAACAATAAGGCATACTCAGTGGTAAGCGTCCTTTTGGCATTCAGAATCTCGTTGAGCAGAGTGGGAGACATGCCCATCTGTTCGGCGAGTTTCTTTTGCGACAATCCCCGGTATTCTATCTCGTCTTTTAGAATTTCCCCGGGATGGGTGGGGTGTGACGGGGTGAGGTTGTTCGCTATCATTTGGGGGTCAACTCCTGGAAGGGTAATCATATCTTTTCTTATTTATAATGGTTAGACAAATCGGTTATGTTGCATATAGTGACAATAGGTTCTTCCGTAGACATTTTAACGCTGAACTCTATTCGGTATTTGTCGTTTACCCGGATAGAGGAAAGTCCTTTCTTATCTCCTTTTAATACTTCATAGTTCAGTGAATTATATTTGGCCAAAGAAGGAATATCCGGTGTATCTCTCATTAAGTCTATGCAACGTCTATATCTCCTTATGATGTCCGGCTGATACCGATGCTTTTTGTCATTTGTCTTTTCTTTCTCATACAAGTCTTGCAAATATGCTTCTTCGAATGTTACGATCATTGGGTCTCGTGTTATTTGCCTGCAAATATAAGCATTCTTCCTCTAATTCACAAATAAGTGAATCCCTATATACCTATATATAGCGATTGACGCATATCGCAGAGCGCGTGAGAGGCCGCCCGCCCCCTGCATAAATACCCAAAACAGGCGATTGCGGGAATACGTTATTATTCAGACCTTTGCGGCGGAATAACAACGCATTATGATGAAGACAATCGCATGTATATTAGTAGTAGCAGGGCTGATGCTCGTGGCGGGCAGCGGCAACCTGTATGCCCAGGGACACAGGGGCGGACATCACCATCGCGACGGACATCGCGCCGTCCTTACCGGGAAGGTCGCCTCGTCCGAAGGGGGAGTGATAGACTTCGCCACGGTCTACCTTAAAGGCACTTCTTATGGGGCCACAACCGATGCCGAGGGACGCTATACGCTGAAAGCTCCCGCGGGCGAATACACCTTGGTGGTGTCTGCCATCGGCTATCAAACTGTGGAGCAGGCCCTGACGCTTGGCAGAGGAGAACGCTCCGCAAAGGACTGGACACTCCGCCCCGACGTACAGCAACTGGAGGAAGTCGTGGTCGTCTCCAGCGGGGTGACAAGGGTGAAGCGTTCGGCCTTCAACGCCGTGGCGGTGGATGCCACCGAGATGCAGAACACCGCAAAGAACCTGAGCGACGTGCTGGCCAAGGCACCCGGCATGAAGCTCCGCGAGAGTGGGGGAGTAGGCTCGGACATGCAGCTGATGCTGGACGGCTTCAGCGGCAAGCACGTGAAGATATTCATCGACGGTGTGCCGCAGGAAGGCGCGGGAAAGGCGCTCGACCTGAACAACCTGCCCGTCAACTTCGCCGAGCGCATCGAGGTGTATAAGGGCGTGGTGCCCGTGGGCTTCGGCACGGACGCGCTGGGTGGCGTAGTCAACATCGTCACCAACAAGCAGCGCCGCCGCTGGCACGTGGACGCCTCCTACAGCTACGGCTCCTTCAACACCCACAAGAGCTACGTCAACTTCGGGCAGACGCTGAAGAACGGCTTCCTCTACGAGGTGAACGCCTTCCAGAACTACTCCGACAACGACTATTACATCGACAACTACATCACCGAGTTCGGCGAGGACGGCAGCGAAAGCACCGACACCAAGAAGATATACCGCGTGAAGCGATTCAACGACACCTTCCACAACGAGGCGGTCATCGGCCGCGTGGGCGTGGTGGACAAGCCGTGGGCAGACCGCCTGACGCTGGGCTTCAACTACTCCAACTACTACAAGGAGATACAGACGGGCGTCTACCAGTACATCGTCTTCGGGCAGAAGCACCGCAAGGGACACTCCTTCACGCCCTCCCTGGAATACACCAAGCGGAACCTCTTTGTCCGCGGGCTGGACGTAGTGGCAACGGCCAACTACAACCACAACCTGACGCAGAACATCGACACTGCCACCTACAAGTACAACTGGCTGGGACAGCGCAAGCCCACCGGCACGCCCGGCGAGCAGTCGTACCAGAACAGCGAGTCGAAGAACCTCAACTGGAACGCCACCTTCACCGCCAACTACCGCATCAGCCGGGCGCACACCCTCACGCTGAACCACGTGCTGAGCACCTTCAAGCGCACCAGCCGAAGCTACGTGGAGGGCAGCAACAAGCTGTCGGACTTCAGCATACCCAAGGTGACGCGCAAGAACATCACCGGACTGTCCTACCGCCTGATGCCCACCGAGCGATGGAACCTCTCCGCCTTCGGCAAATACTACAACCAGTACAACCGCGGTCCCGTCTCCCAAAGCTCGGACGGCATAGGCGACTACATCAGCATGACCCAGCGCGTCAGCTCCATAGGCTACGGGGCGGCAGGCACCTACTTCATCCTCGATGGCCTGCAAGCCAAAGTCTCCTACGAGAAGGCCTACCGACTGCCCACCACCGACGAGCTTTTCGGCGACGAAGACCTCGAAGCCGGACGCGCCGACCTGCGGCCGGAGCGCAGCGACAACCTCAACGTCAACCTCAGCTTCAACCGCCAGATGGGCAAGCACGGACTCTACCTCGAAGGCAGCTTCATCTATAGAGACACCCGCGACTACATACAGCGAGGGCTGGACCGAGTGGGCGGCATGAGCTTCGGCTACTACGAGAACCACGGCCGCGTCCGCACCAAAGGCTTCAACGTCTCCGCACGCTACAGCTACGGCCGATGGCTCAACATCGGGGGCACCTTCAACAACACCAACATACGCGACGCCGAACGCTACGTGGCGGGCGGAACGCAGCAGGAGAGCCTCACCTACGGACAGCGCATGCCCAACCAGCCGTACATGTACGCCAACTTCGACGTCACCCTCACCCGGCACGACCTGTGGGGCAAGGGCAACGTCCTCACGCTGACCTACGACGGCTTCTACCAGCACGACTTCCCCCTCTACTGGGAAGCCTTCGGCGACTCGTCTACCAAGAGCCGCGTCCCCAGCCAGCTGTCGCACAACCTCACGTTGGGCTACTCCATCCGGAACGGGCGATACAACCTCTCCTTGGAGTGCCGAAACCTGACCGACGCCAAGCTCTACGACAACTTCAGCCTGCAGAAGGCGGGACGCGCCTTCTACGGCAAAGTGCGCGTCTACTTCGGCGGATAAGAAACAAGGATAGATATGGTTATAAATATAGACAAACTATATAGGCGGAAGAGACATACGTATGTGTCCGCTCAGGACATACGTATGTGTCGACCCAAGACATACGTATGTGTCGACCTAAGACATACGTATGTGTCGACTCAAGACATACGTATGTCTCCACTCACGACATACGTACATCGACACCATCGACATACGTACATCGACATCATCGACATACGTACATCGCCATCATCGATATACGTACGTTGTAACCGATGATATACATATCTGTAAATCAGACAGATACATATCTCATGGATACCGACATACGTACCTCGTGAACAGCGGCGGACGTATATGCCACGCAGGCGGGTACGGACTTTGAGACAGACATTCGCGAAGCGATAAATACATTAATTACTAATAATTCAATAAACAATCGTATGAAGAACAATCTTTACATCTACGCATGGGTCGCCGCCCTTTCCACGGCCGGCCTCCTTACCTCGTGCGACGAGAGCAGTGACCTCCTGCCGGACACGCCGGACACACCGCAGGCGGGCGAAACCATCAGCCGTTACGTCGTGGCGGCACAGTCGGGCGGAAGCAGCAGCACCGCCATGTACCTGGCCACGAGCGAGACGCTGGACGAAGGCACCCTCACCACCATGGGCAACGGACTGGAGACGGAGAGCGGCTCGAACCTCATCTTCTATAAGGATGCCTACCTGTTCAACTTCCAGTACAACGACGGCGGACAGGGAACGGTCTTCGCCTACGCCCTCAACGCGCAGACGGGCAAGGTGGAAGAGGCGCGCCGATACACCTTCAATCGCACCACCACCTACGGCACTTGGGGCGACAACGTCATCACCGCCTCCACCAACGTGGGTACGCAGGAGAGCGTGACCAACGAGGCGGGCGAGACGCTCTATGCCAAGTATCTGCAGTTCAACTACCTGAGCGCCGTGGACGCCACCACCCGCACGGGCAGCCGCCTGGCGGAGAACTTCCTGGGCAACGGTGAGAGCGTCTCCTTCGCCGGCTTTGTGGAGGCGGGCGGCAAGCTCTACACCTCCGTCGTGCCCATGGGCATGAGCCACTACGGCGTGGTGAAGTACCCTGACCTGGTGAGCGACTCCCGCCTGGTGACCGACCACACGGGCGGCAGCGGCAGTGGCAGCTATACGCCGGGGCAGATACCCTCGACGCAGTATCCCGACAGCGCCTACGTGGCCATCTACAGCGGAGACTCGTTCGACGAGACGCCCGTCATCGCCCGCACGGGACGGATAGGCTTCGCCAGCGGACGCATGCGCTCGCAGTATTACCAGACCATCTGGGCGGCGGACAATGGCGACCTCTACGTCTTCTCCCCCGGCTTTGGCCGCACCGCCAAGGCGGAATCCACCGTGGAGGCCGAGGACGGCGTGCATACCCTGTATAAGGTGGAAGGCAAGCTCCCCTCCGGCGTGGTGCGCATCAAGGCGGGCGCGACGGAGTTTGACGACGCCTACTACGTCAACCTGGAGGAGCAAGGCAACGGCAACCCCATGTTCCGCTGCTGGCACATTGCGGAGGACTACTTCCTGCTGCAGATGTACGGCAAGGGCGTGGAAGACATGGTGGCAAACTCCACCAAGGCCGACCGCAGCGAACTGGCCATCTTCCAAGGCGGCACGCAGAAGCTCACGGTGCTGACCGAGGGCCTGCCCGACAAGGCGGTCATCTCCAGCTTCGGCACTCCGTACAGCGACGGCGGCTATGCCTACATCCCCGTGGTGACGACCGACGGCGCCCAGCCCGCCATCTACAAGATTGACCCCAAGGCATGTACGGCCACACGAGGCATCACCGTGGAGGCAAACAGCGTGACGGCGTTGGGTAAACTGAGTGCGACAGGGGAGTAAATGGGAATTTATTTTTAGGCACGGATTACACGGATTACATGGATTCTTTAGAGGGCTTGCCCTGTCACCCCGAGCGTAGTCGAGGGGTCTCACGTAGCACATACTCAGTATAACATGAGATGTCTCGACAAGCTCGACATGACAGACACCATTTGTTTAAAGAAATCTGTCTAATCCGTGAAATCCGTGCCTAAAAACAGCCCGCTAAATTATCATTTAACTATTGATTATGAAACGTATATTCCGTAAACTCCACCTGTGGCTGTCCTTGCCCTTCGGCATCATCATCACGCTGATATGCTTCTCCGGCGCCATGCTGGTGTTCGAGTATGAAGTGACGAAGTGCGTGAAGCCCGAAGCCTTCCGGACGGAGCAGGTGTCTGAGCCGAAGCCTTCCGAAGAAGTCCGCAAGCCTCGCCGTAAGGTCGTGCCCCGCGACGAGCGTCTGCCTTTCTTCCGCACCATGTTCCGCCTGCACCGCTGGCTGCTGGGCAACCGTCCGCAACCGGGCGGGGGCATACACTGGGGCAAGATGGTGGTGGGTGTCAGCACGCTGCTGTTTGTGGTGGTGCTGGTGACGGGCGTAGTCATCTGGTGGCCGCGTACCCGGAAGGCGTTGGTGAACAGCCTGAAGCTCCCCGTCCGCAAGGGCTGGCGACGCTTCTGCTACGGGCTGCACGTGGCGGGCGGCATGTATGCCTTGCTCCTGTTGCTGGTGATGGCGTTGACGGGACTGACGTGGTCCTTCGGCTGGTATCGCGAGTGGTTCTACGAGTTCTTCGGGGTGAACAAAGGCTGGGTGTATGGCGTGCACGTGGGCAGCTTCGGCGGGACGGTTACGCGGGTGCTTTGGTTCCTGGCGGCCCTGTTGGGAGCCACGTTGCCGCTGACGGGGTATTACCTGTGGTGGAAGCGGGGTAGGCGGAGGAAGTGAGGTATATACATATGATAATGATGCATCCTCATTATGACAAAACTTTGACGTTCCTAAGCCAAGGCTTTGTTATAATGAGGATGCATCATTGACACATCCTCTCTTTGTCATGACGGGATGGCACCTGTACATAAGCAAGAGTTACAGTTCTTCCGTCATTTCGCCCATAATCGTGAGCCGAATCAGCTCGGATGACTTGGCGTTACTTCGCACAGTTACCGTCTTTTTGAAGTGGCCGGGGTAGCGTCCCGTACCGTTGTAGGTCACCTCTATGGTGCCTGTCTTGCCGGGCATGACGGGTTCTTGGGTGTACTCGGGCACGGTGCATCCGCACGAAGCTACTACCTGATGGATAACTAGAGGACCATCGCCTACATTGGTGAAAGTGAAAGTACACTTCACGATAGGGCTGCTCTCAGAGAATGTGCCGAAATCGTGGCTCATTTTGTCAAACTTGATGTCTGCTTGCGCTTGTGCGGCCATGTATCCGATGCTCATAATCATGAGCGTCAAGAATAGGAATGCTTTTCTTATCATTATTAATTTCTCATTATTAATTCTTCATTAAAATGCGCCTGTATGCGCTAAAACTTACTTCATGCTACCTCCGATGATGTCCAACAACTCATTGGTGATGGCCTGCTGGCGGCCTTTGTTGTATTGTTTAGTCAGGTCCTGAATCAGTTCGTTGGCGTTGTCCGTAGCCGTCTGCATGGCGATGGTTCGGGCGGCGTGCTCCGAGGCATTGGAGTCCTGAAGTACGGTGAATATCTTCTGGCACAACACCTTGGGTAGCAAGGCTACAATCAGTTCTTCGGCCGAAGGCTCTACAATGTAGTCCTGATTGTAAGTGGGGAAGTCCTTCACATTCTCCGCGATGTTCTTCTGCACTTCTTGCCTTATTTTGTTCAGGTCGATGGGCAGGAAAGGCTCGCGGGTCAGGACTTGTGTACCCATGGATTTGAAGTGATGGTAAATCAGTTCTACCCGATCCACGTGCCCCGCCGCAAACTCGTCCATCAGTTGTCCGGCCAGCTTGTAGGCCTCCGTAAACGAGGGCTTGTCAGCCATGGCCTGATAGCTTCCTTGGGGCGTGTAGCCCATCTTGCGGACGGTTTCTTCTATCTTTCTGCCCACAGGATAAATCAGGACATCTTCTTTCTTCAGTGACCGGTATTCATCCAAAGTCCGCTCCAGCGCCTTCACCACGTTCAGGTTGAAGGCACCACACAACGAGCTGTTGGACGAGAATACCAACACGGCCACTTTTGTCACCGGCCGCACTTCAGTGTAGGGTGACTGGACGGAAAGGTCATTCCCCATGAAGTTTACCAGAATTTCGTTCAACTTCTGCTGGTAGGGGTACATGCTGAGGACACGGTCTTGCGCCTTGTGGAGCTTGGCCGACGCTACCATCTTCATGGCCGACGTAATCTGACGGGTACTCTTTACGGAGCCGATTCTGTTCTTAACCTCTTTGAGTGAAGCCATAGTAATCTACGTTTTTTTTTAACTGAATTGTCTGGCCACTATCTCCGCGGTGCTTTCAATAATCTTGCTGACATCGTCGTTGATGGTGCCTGTTTTCAGGACATCGAGCACGTCCGTGCAGTGGTTCATTTCCAACGTGTCGAGGAACGAACGCTCAAAGTCGCTGACTTTGTTCAATGGTACATTCTTCAGCAGTCCGTGCGTGCCGCAATAGAGGATGGCGATTTGCTTCTCCACGGGCATGGGGCTGTATTGGGGCTGAACAAGCAGGCGCGTATTCTTTTGGCCCTTGTCAATGGTGAGTGCCGTGATGGGGTCCATGTCTCCGCTGAACTTGGAGAATGCTTCCAGTTCACGGTACTGGGCTTGGTCAATCTTCAGCGTGCCAGCCACCTTCTTCATGGCTTTGATTTGAGCGTTACCACCCACACGGCTCACGGAGATACCTACATCAATGGCCGGACGGTTGCCCTGGTTGAAGAGGTTGGTGTCGAGGAATATCTGACCATCGGTGATGGAAATCACGTTCGTGGGGATGTAGGCTGACACATCGCCTGCCTGCGTCTCGATGATAGGCAAGGCCGTGAGCGAACCTCCTCCTTTTACCTTACCCTTCAGGCTGTCTGGCAGGTCGTTCATCTGAGCGGCCACCTCCTGTTGGTTGATGATGCGCGCGGCACGCTCCAGCAGGCGGGAGTGCAGATAGAAGATGTCGCCCGGATAGGCTTCACGACCCGAAGGACGGCGCAAAATCAGGGATACTTCACGATAGGCCACGGCTTGTTTCGACAGGTCGTCATATACCACCAGGGCGTTGCGTCCGGTGTCGCGGAAGTATTCGCCGATGGCGGCTCCAGCAAACGCGGCAAAATATTGCAGGGCAGCCGGCTCACTGGCCGTGGCGGCCACTACGATGGTATAGTCCATCGCACCATACTTGCGCAGGGTGTTTACGATAGAGGCAACGGTAGAACCTTTTTGGCCAATGGCCACGTAGATACAATACACGGGGTCGCCCGCTTCGTAGTTGGAGCGTTGATTGATGATGGTATCGATGGCAATAGCCGTCTTGCCCGTTTGGCGGTCGCCGATAATCAGCTCGCGCTGCCCCCGTCCGATAGGTATCATGGCGTCTACAGCTTTCAGGCCGGTCTGCAGGGGTTGGTTCACGGGTTGGCGGTAGATGACGCCCGGCGCTTTGCGTTCCAACGGCATCTCGCACAATTCGCCGCCTATCAGACCTTTCCCATCGAGCGGTTCGCCTAATGGGTCGATGACACGTCCCAACATGCTTTCGCCTACCATGATAGAGGCGATGCGCTTGGTGCGTCTCACGGTGAATCCCTCCTTGATTTTATCCGTAGGTCCCAGCAACACGGCGCCCACGTTGTCCTCTTCAAGGTTCATCACAATGGCTTTGATACCGTTGTCAAATTCCAGCAGTTCGTTGGCTTCTGCGTTGCGCAAGCCGTAGATACGTGCCACGCCATCGCTCACCTGAAGCACGGTGCCTATCTCGTCCAGTTGCACGCGGGTGTCGATGCCCTCCAATTGTTTGCGCAGGACATCGGATACTTCGCTTACTTTTATATTTTCTGACAACATTGATTCTTATTTACTATTTACACGTTTACTACATTCATTTCTTAAACTTTAGGGAGCGCAACATCTGACGGGGGAACCTCACACGATGCGTCGGTTCTTGTCGATGAATTGTTGTTTCACTCTCTTCATTTGGGTTGCGACGCTGGCATCCAGCCGATAATCGTTGATGTCGAAGATAAATCCGCCTTCAATGGAGGGATTGACTTCGGTCAGCACTTCCATGCGGGCATGGAGCAGGGTAGACGCGCTCTTTCGGATACGTTCCTCTACTTCCTGACTCACGGGGACGGCAGTGGTCAGTTTGGCCACGCCGATGTGCTTGCTGTTACGATAGAGCGACAGGAACGAATGGCAGATGAAGTGCAGCAAATCGTCGCGTTTGTTCTTCTGCACCAGCGCGATGAAACGCCGGAACTCCTCGCTGGGAGTGGTTTCGCCCACGGAGGCGGTGCAAATGAGCGAGAATTTCTCTTCGTCGGACACGACCGGATTCTGCAGCGCCACCTTTAACTCGGGGTGGCTTTCCAGGCTTCGCATCAGGCTCTTGAATTCCTCGTACACCACATCCTCCTTGCCCGTGCTTCGTGCGTAGCCCAGCAAGGCTTTGGCATATCTCATCGAAACAATTCCTATATCCATATCGCTTCCTTTATTTTAGTTGTTCTTAGGAACCGTCAGCATTTCGTCCAGCATGCGGTCTATCATGTCCATCTGCTCCTTGTCGGTATCCAGATTTTTACGCACCACCTTTTCGGCGATGTCCACCGAGAGGGAGGCTACTTGGCGCCGGATGGCGCGGATGGCCTCTTCTTTCTCCTGTTGGATTTGCCTGCGCACGTCTTCCAGTTCCTTTTGAGCCGCTATTTCCGCTTGCTTGCGGGCATCGGCGATTATCTTCTCACGTTCTTGCATCGCTTCCCTCATAATGCGGCCTTGCTCCTTGTTGGCTTCCGCTACAATCTTTGCGCTCTCGTCTTTGAGGTGGGTCAGTTGCTCGTTGGCTTCCTGCGCCACCTTCATCGACTGGTCGATGTACGCCTTACGCTCTTCCACCATCTTGACGATGACCGGGAAACCGTATTTGGCGAGCACCACAAATACAATGCCGAAGGACAGCAACATCCAAATGACCAAGCCACTTTCGGGTAATAACAATGACATAACTTTATTTACAATTTACGATTTACAAATTACCATTTAGCAAAAAGACCTGTGACTCCTTTTTGCTTTCTCATTTTTCCTTTAGATGAGGAATACCAGCAAGCAGACCACAACGGCCAGCAGGGCCACACCTTCAATCAAGGCGGCGGCGATAATCATGTTCGAGCGGATGTCGCCCGTAGCTTCCGGCTGGCGTGCAATAGCTTCCATAGCCGAACTACCAATTTTGCCAATACCTACACCGGCACCAATAACGGCCAAGCCTGCGCCTAACGCAGCACCCAATTTCGTAACTCCCATACCTGCCGCAGCAGCTTGCAATAATACTGTTGATAGTAACATAATCTTCTAAATTTTAATAGGTTATTTTTATTAATTATTTTTTTCTCTTATAGTTAGTTGGCTTTCTTTACTTCCGCTTCCTTAGGTTCGTGACGCTCTTGCGCCAAGCCGATGAACACTGCGGAAAGCATGGTGAACACGTATGCTTGGATGAAAGCCACCAAAAGCTCCAACGCATTCATGAATATGTTGAATAACACCGAGGCTACCGTAAGTGCTCCGTTCATGAGCGACCCCATGCTGGCCGAGATAAAGATAAGGCACGTCAGCACCAACATAGCCATATGTCCCGCCAACATGTTGGCGAAAAGACGAATCATCAGGGCGAACGGTTTGGTGAAGATGCCGAAAAACTCGATGAAAGGCATGATGGGCACAGGCACTTTGAGCCACAAGGGCACATCAGGCCAAAAGATGTCTTTCCAATAGGCCTTGGTGCCGAAGAAGTTTACGGCCACGAACGTGCAGAGGGCGAGTACCATGGTTATGGCCATATTGCCTGTAACGCTCGCTCCACCGGGAAAGATGGGTATCAGCCCCATCAGATTGTTCGCGAAGATGAAGAAGAATGCCGTCAGCAGGTAGGGGGCGAACTTCTTGTAGTTTGGTCCGACGCTGGGCTTGATGATGTCATCGTTCACCATCATGATGAACATCTCCATGAAACCTACGAACCCGCCGGGAGCCACGGGGCTTTTCGGATGCCGCCTATACCAGCGTGCCACACCCAAGATAATGCACACCAGCAGGAAGCTGTTGATGAACAACGCCAATGTGATTTTGGTAATGGACACGTCGAAAGGCCGCACTTCATTTCCCGCTCCGTCATGTTCCACCACTTTACCCTCGTAAGGGCTTCCTTCGGGGGCAATGGAGAAACCTTCGTAGGTGCCTCTGTTCTCTTCCAGACGCGAGGAAAGGAAGGCGTGCCATCCGGTGGATTGGCTATAGACGATGATGGGCAGGGGGATGGTGAGATGAAGGTCGCCCCATGTAGCGATATGCCACTCGTACGTGTCGCCCACGTGGCTGAAGAGAATCTCCTTCACGTCCACAGGATTCGCTTCGGGCTTTTCAGCCAGTGTCTCTTGTGCCTGTGCGTTTGTGGGGCACATCAGCATGCCTATCACGAGGCATATCCCCGCCATTATGTCATATATTCGTTTCATGTTGCTTCTTTTTCTCCTTTTTCTTTTTCTGGTTCCCCTCAAACATGCAGAAGAACCACGAGTCATATGTCAAATATATCAAGTAGAACGCAATGAAGGTCAGCATAAATGCTACTGCCTCTGTACGCACCGCCACGCAATAGACCAACATCAGAATGAACGAAGCCAGCATGCGGATGGTGCGCACCAGCATGTATATCTGCAACAATTTGTCTGGCATTGTCCGACGTCCCCATTCTACCAGGTTAATCATGCATACGCCCAGCAGGAAGAAGTAAGCCGGAATTAATGGATAGCCGTTGAAATAATGGTGTGGGCACAGGTTGAAATATCCCCAGCCCCCTATGCCTCCTCCCACCAGCATCAGGAATGCCATCTGCCACAAATAGTTGCGCTTGGTTTTGCTCATGTCTCTATGTCGGTTAATAAGGTTCTTGTTTTTCAAAGTGCTTCCATCGGTATCAGTCAATGCAGACTGACACTTGGTTGCTGTTCATTTCGATGAAGCCTCCATGTATCTCGAAGGTTTCCTCCGTGCCGTTCGTTTTCACGTAAGCCACTTTTCCCGCACTGAGCGAAGACACCACCGGGGCATGATGGGGCAGGATGGTAAATGAACCCATAATACCTGGCAGGGTAACCCGTCGCACTTCGCCTTGGAAGAGCTCTTTCTCAGGCGATATGATAGTCAGTTGCAATCCGTTCATTGTCTACAATTTTTTATGAAGAATGAAGAATTGCGCTTTGCGCAAAATGAAGAATTTTTCATCGTTCACTTGAGGCTTCTTCATTCTTAATTCTTCATTTTTCACTCATCATTTATTTTATCCTTTAGCCTGTGCCAAAATCTTCTTTCCTTTCTCAATGGCCTCTTCGATGGTGCCCACGTTCAGGAAAGCCTGTTCGGGCAGGTTGTCCACTTCTCCATCCAGAATCATGCGGAAGCCCTTGATGGTGTCCTCGATGTTCACCATCGTGCCCGGCACGCCCGTGAATTGCTCGGCCACGGCGAAAGGCTGCGAGAGGAAACGTTGCACGCGGCGCGCGCGGTTGACCAGCGTGCGGTCTTCGTCCGAAAGCTCCTCCATACCCAAGATGGAGATAATGTCCTGCAATTCCTTGTTGCGTTGCAATATCTGTTTGACGCGCTGAGCTGTCTGATAGTGCTCTTCGCCCACAATGTGCGGGTCGAGGATGCGTGAGGTAGACTCCAGCGGGTCAACAGCCGGATAGATACCCATGGAGGCTATTTTACGGTCGAGCACCGTGGTGGCATCCAAGTGGGTGAAGGTCGTGGCTGGTGCGGGGTCGGTCAAGTCGTCGGCAGGTACATATACAGCTTGTACAGAAGTAATGGAGCCGTTGCGCGTAGAGGTGATACGTTCCTGCATAGCACCCATTTCCGTTGCCAGTGTCGGCTGGTAGCCCACGGCGGAAGGCATACGTCCCAGCAAGGCCGAAACCTCGGAGCCTGCCTGCGTGAAGCGGAAGATGTTGTCGATGAAGAACAGGATGTCTCTCGGACCGTCCGTCTCCGAACCTTGGTCACGGAAAGACTCGGCCACGGTCAGTCCCGACAGGGCCACGGACTGACGTGCTCCGGGCGGCTCGTTCATCTGCCCGAATACCAAAGACACCTGCGATTTGGCCACCTCGTCATAATCTACTTTCGATAGGTCCCAGTTGCCTTCCTCCATGCTCTTCTTGAATTCCTCGCCATAGCGGATGACGCCGGACTCTATCATTTCGCGCAAAAGGTCGTTTCCTTCACGCGTACGTTCGCCTACGCCCGCAAACACAGAGAAACCATGTTGCTTCTTGGCGATGTTGTTGATAAGCTCTTGGATAAGTACCGTCTTGCCTACGCCAGCACCCCCAAAGAGACCGATTTTACCACCTTTGGCGTAAGGTTCCAACAGGTCGATGACCTTGATGCCCGTGTAGAGCACCTCTTGCGTGGTGGTCAGGTCTTCAAACTTGGGCGGCTCACGATGGATGGGGTAAGCACCCGTGCGGTCCAATTCGCGCATACCGTCGATGGAGTCACCCGTTACATTCATCAGTCTGCCCTTTATCTGGTCGCCTACGGGCATGGTGATAGGCCCGCCCAACGGACGCGCTTTCATGCCTCGTTGCAGACCGTCGGTACTGTCCATGGCCACGGTACGCACGGTGTTTTCGCCGATGTGTTGCTGCACCTCCACGATGAGCCGCTTGCCGTTGGGCCTCTTTATTTCCAAGGCTTCGTGAATGGCCGGCAGAACTGCCTCAGCCTTTTCCCCGCCCTCGAAGTACACGTCAACCACAGGTCCGATGACCTGAGAAATATGTCCGACAATTTGTGTCATGCTTTTTTCTTTTTATCTAAAACTATAATTGTTTACTCAAGCCTTTTTGAGCAAGTTTTTCTCTTACTTGCCTTGCAAATTTAGAAACAATTCGTAATACAGCAACCCCTCTAACACGTTTTTTTTCAATGATTATACTAATTTGAACTTTGATGGGTGTATATGGAACACTATAATCTTCGAAAAACCTTTGTTTGGCCTTGTCTAAACCTTTGCGGGACATTGGCGCGGCCTTTGCGAAAGAGAGACAGGAGAAGTTTTTCACACCTTGATTTTTGGGATATTCCGCACTTTCAACTAAATTTGCAGGGATTTTTTAAGGAGATTTGTCAGCATCGTGAATCAACCTACTATACATATAACCAATCTTGCCATAGGGTATGCGTCCCGGCACGGAGTGAAGCGTGTGGCTTCCGGCATATCGGCCGACATTTACGGGGGCGAACTCACTTGCCTGCTGGGTGCCAATGGAGTGGGAAAGTCCACCTTGTTGCGCACGCTTTCAGGCTTTCAGCCCAAACTGGAGGGGGACATCTACATAGCTGGAGAAGAAATTTCGGGATATACGTCCGGCCGGTTGGCCACGGTGTTGAGCGTGGTGCTTACCGATAGAGGCGATTTGCGGGGCTTGTCCGTGCGCGACCTCGTAGGGTTGGGACGTAGTCCGTACACAGGATTCTGGGGGACTTTGTCGGGTGAGGATAATGAAAAGGTAGGTCGCGCTATGGACTTGGTAGGCATAACCCATTTGGCAGACCGCATGGCGGATACCCTGAGTGATGGCGAACGCCAGAAAGTAATGATAGCTAAGGCTTTGGCACAGGAAACTCCGGTGATTCTTTTGGACGAACCTACGGCTTTCCTCGACTTTCCCAGCAAAGTGGAAATGATGCAATTGCTTCAGCGCCTGAGCCGCGCTACGGGGAAAACCATCTACCTCTCCACACATGACTTGGAGCTGGCTTTGCAGATAGCGGACAAACTTTGGCTGATGGACAAAGCCATGGGGATAAATGTAGGTACGCCAGAAGACTTGGCATTGGATAGTAGCTTGGAGCACTTCTTCACACGCGAGGGAGTAATCTTCGACAGGAATACGGGGCTTTTTCGAGTGGAGTACGCTTGCACCGGGAAAATAAAATTAGTCGGTGAGGGACGAATTTATAATATGGTGCGCAAAGCTTTGCTTCGTAATGGGGTAGATGCTCGCAGAGAGGTGGAGTCTGACTATTATATTGATGTGGGACAAAACAAAGGCCCTTTTCTTCTGCATGCGCCAGGAGGACATGTGAACGAAGTCTTCACCATCAGTGAAATCATTGAATGGATAAGAAGAATACAATATAACCTATAATTATTTAATAGAAAAGTGCATCTCCATCATCATACAGCCAAAGAGAATTATGAGCAATTGACTTCGGCTCCTATACCGCGATTAATTACGCGATTGGCCGTGCCCACTATCATCAGCATGTTAGTGACTTCGTTTTATAACATGGCCGACACCTACTTTGTGGGAAAGATAGACACCCAAAGTACGGCGGCCGTTGGCATCGTATTCTCATTGATGTCCATCATTCAGGCTGTAGGATTTTTCTTTGGGCATGGGTCGGGCAATTATATTTCGCGCCGTTTGGGTGCGAAAGACGTGTCCAATGCGGAGAAAATGGCGGCTACGGGCTTTTTCATGGCTTTCTTCACAGGATGCATTTTAACAGTGCTGGGGCTTGTGTTTCTTACACCGCTCTCCATCCTGTTAGGCTCTACCCCGACCATCTTGCCTTATACGGAGCAATACTTGGGCATCATCTTACTAGGCACGCCTTTTATGGCCTCTTCACTGGTGCTTAATAATCAGATGCGCTTTCAGGGTAATGCGGCCTATGCCATGGTGGGCATTGTGAGTGGGGCAGTGCTTAATGTGGCATTAGATCCCTTGTTCATCTTTGTATTCAACATGGGTGTGGCGGGTGCGGCCTTGGCTACCGTATTGAGCCAAATATGTAGCTTTGCTCTATTACTTTATATGACCTATCGAGGTGGAAACTTAGCTATCCGTTATAAGAAATTCACTCCTACATGGATGTATATAAAAGAAATTATAGGCGGAGGCACTCCTTCGCTCACCCGACAAGGATTGGCCAGCATCAGCACTATCTTGCTTAATGTTGCAGCCGGGGGATATGGCGATGCGGCCATTGCGGGTATGTCTATTGTGTCACGTATCGGCATGTTTATCAATTCTTTTCTTATCGGTTTCGGACAAGGCTTTCAGCCCATGTGCGGCTTCAGCTATGGGGCGGGGCTTTATGCCCGGGTGCGCCAAGGCTTCTGGTTTTGTGTGCGCATCGGGGTAGTATTCTTCGTCGTATGCGCTGTGGTGGGTTATGGCTATGCCGAAGAGATTGTAGAATTATTCCGCAAGGGAGACCCCGATGTGGTAGCTACGGGGGCGAATGCCCTTCGTTGGCAGCTCATAGCCTACCCGTTGGGCGCATTCACGATTATTAGTAACATGATGTTGCAGACTATCCGTAAATCTGTGCGTGCCACTATATTGTCTTCCGCCCGGCAAGGATTATTCTTTGTGCCTTTTATCTTTATATTGCCTCATTTTTGGGGGTTACAGGGTGTGGAGATGTGTCAGGCGGTGTCAGACTTGTTCACCTTCCTGTTGGCCATTCCACTATCGCTGGGCGTGTTGTGGGAAATGAAGCGCCAAGAGGCAGGATTAACTCTAAAGGGCTAAATCTTGTTTATTGGTATTTTTTTGCTATCTTTGTGCGCTTTTTCAGAAACAAACTACTGAAACGAGCTATTAGAAACAAATTGCAATGAAAATACGATTTATAAGTCTGGCAAGTGGAAGCAGCGGGAATTGCTATTACTTGGGCACAGAGAAATATGGAATATTGATAGATGCAGGTATTGCGATGCGCACTATCAGAAAGGTATTAAAGGAACATGATATCGCAATGGAAACAATTCGTGCGGTGTTTATCACCCACGACCATGCCGACCACATCAAAGCTGTAGGTGGATTGGGTGAAAAATTGAACATACCTATCTACTCTACCTCTCTTATCCACAAAGGCATTAACAAAAGTTATTGTGTTACCGAGAAGCTTCATACATCAGTACGCTATTTGGAAAAACAGCAACCTATGCAGTTGGAAGACTTCCTCATTGAATCCTTCGAGGTTCCCCACGACGGAATAGACAATGTGGGCTATTTTATCGAAGTGGACGGAAAGAGCTTTGCATTCCTTACAGATTTGGGAGAGATAACTCCAATAGCGGCTCAATATATATGTAGAGCCAATTATTTGATATTGGAAGCGAATTATGATGAGGAAATGTTGCGCATGGGTCCTTATTCGGCTTATCTGAAAGAGCGGATTGCTAGTCGCACCGGCCACATGAGCAATGCGGATACGGCCACTTTCCTGGCGGAACATTTTACGAATCGCCTACGCTATATTTGGTTGTGCCATCTGAGCCGGGAGAACAATCACCCAGAGTTGGCTTATAAAACCGTAGAATGGAAACTTCGCGAGAAAGGCATTGAAGTGGGGCGGGACGTACAACTCTGTGCTTTAAAACGCACCACACCTTCCGAACTTTACGAGTTTGAGTAAAAATACTACGGTTTCATCGAAAAAAAAGAGAAATAAGTTTGCCGATTAGGATAAAAAAACTACCTTTGCACCCGCAAACGGAAAAATGAAAGGCACTCTTAGCTCAGTTGGTAGAGCAACTGACTCTTAATCAGTGGGTCCAGGGTTCGAATCCCTGAGGGTGTACAATGAATTAAATGAATTGGAACGGGGTGTAGCGCAGTCCGGTTAGCGCACCTGCTTTGGGAGCAGGGGGTCGTGGGTTCGAATCCCGCTACCCCGACAAGTTGAATCCGGGTTTCGAGAGAAACAAGAGAGGATAGTCAGACAACTTCGACAGGCGGCAGTAGCTCAGTTGGTAGAGCATCAGCTTCCCAAGCTGAGGGTCACGGGTTCGAGTCCCGCTTGCCGCTCATTTGATAATCAGGCAGTTACATGGGAATGTGGCTGCTTTTTTTGATATAAGAATATAGAAACTTAAAAAACATAGAATACAATGGCAGTAGAACTGAAAGACCTTACCAAACGCAGTGAGAATTATTCTCAGTGGTATAACGAGTTGGTAGTCAAGGCCGACCTTGCTGAGCAGTCGGCCGTGCGTGGATGTATGGTTATCAAACCTTACGGATACGCCATTTGGGAGAAAATGCAACGTCAACTGGACGAGATGTTTAAAGAGACTGGTCACGTGAATGCTTATTTCCCATTGCTCATTCCGAAGTCATTCCTTAGCCGTGAGGCCGAACACGTAGAAGGCTTTGCCAAGGAATGTGCTGTAGTTACCCACTATCGTTTGAAAAATGACCCGAATGGTGGAGGAGTGGTAGTAGATCCTGCGGCCAAGTTGGAGGAAGAATTGATTATCCGTCCTACTTCTGAAACTATTATCTGGAATACATATAAAAACTGGATTAATTCCTATCGCGATCTGCCTATTTTGTGCAATCAGTGGGCGAATGTCTTCCGCTGGGAAATGCGTACACGTCTGTTCCTTCGTACAGCTGAATTTTTGTGGCAAGAAGGGCATACTGCCCACGCCACAAAAGAAGAAGCAGAGGCTGAAGCCGTGAAAATGCTGAATGTATATGCGGACTTCGCTGAGAAGTACATGGCTGTTCCGGTTATCAAAGGCGTGAAATCAGCCAACGAACGTTTTGCCGGAGCATTGAATACCTACACCATTGAGGCAATGATGCAAGATGGTAAAGCATTGCAGAGCGGAACTTCGCACTTCTTGGGTCAAAATTTTGCCAAGGCGTTTGATGTGCAATTCGTCAACAAGGAAAACAAGCTAGAGTATGTTTGGGCTACCTCGTGGGGGGTATCTACCCGTTTGATGGGTGCTTTGATTATGACACACTCTGACGATAATGGTCTTGTACTCCCGCCACATTTGGCTCCGATACAGGTAGTTATCGTGCCTATCTATAAAAATGCCGAAATGCTGAGCAAGATTGATGAAAAAGTGACGGGTATTGTTGCACGTTTGAAAGCAATGGGAATTTCTGTGAAGTATGACAATGCAGACAACAAACGTCCAGGCTTTAAATTTGCTGATTATGAAGTGAAGGGCGTGCCTGTACGTTTGGTGATGGGAGGCCGTGACCTTGAAAACAATACGGTAGAGGTGATGCGCCGCGACACGCTAGAGAAGGAAACCCGTTCATGTGAAGGCATCGAAGAATATGTAAAAGATTTGCTCGAAGACATTCAATCTAATATTTACAAGAAAGCTTTGACTTATCGCAATAGCCGTATTACAACGGTGGATACTTACGATGAGTTTAAGGAGAAAATTGAAGAAGGTGGATTTATCTTAGCTCATTGGGATGGTACAACCGAAACTGAAGAAAAGATTAAAGAAGAAACCAAGGCGACTATTCGTTGTATCCCGTTTGATTCTTTTGTGCCCGGAGATAAAGAGCCAGGAAAATGTATGGTGACAGGTAAGCCTTCTGCATGTCGTGTAATTTTTGCCCGTTCGTATTAAGAACTTAAGAGTAGAATAATAAAAGAGAGGGTGTGTCAAGATACAATACAATTGACACACCCTCTCTTTAAATATAGCAGTATTTGCTATTCTAAATCACCCTATTTTGCTTATTTTCTTAAGTTTCTCCTCATCTATTAGTTTAATTTTACGCCCGTCAATGGCTATCAGCTTCTCAGCAGCGAATTGTGATAGGGTGCGTATTGCATTGGATGTGGTCATATTGGAGAGGTTTGCAAGGTCCTCACGGGATAAATAGATACTAAGCGTGGAGCCGTCTTCTTCCAAGCCATAATTTTCTTTTAAGAATAACAGGGACTCTGCCAAGCGGCCACGAATATGCTTCTGGGTTAAATTGACGGTACGCTCATCGGCTACGCCAAGGTCTTTGGATAATTGTCGGATAAAGAACATGGCTAGCCCGTTATTTTGTGAGATGAGATTGGTAATGACTTCCAACGGAATCTGGCAAATAATGGAGGGTTCAAAAGCAGCAGCAGCAGTAATGTAATCATCTCCAGAGAAGTAAGCACGGTAACCAAAATATTCAACAGGCTTTATCATGCGGATGATCTGGCTTCGTCCTCCTACACCGTCTTTGTAAATCTTTACTTTTCCATAAAGCAGACACATCAAGTGGGTAGGGGTTTCGCCTTCACAATGTATCACCTCGTTTTTCTTATAATTTTGTAGAGTGAAATGTTGCGAAAGATACTCACGCTGTTCATCATTCAGTGGAGACCACATGTCGGCTATCAACTCCGGAACTTTGATTTCAGACAAGTTTATTTTTACCATAACTGCTGCAAAACTGTGTTATATAGCACAAAAGTAGCAAAAAAAAATAATATATTGCATATTTGTGATAAAAATGTGCAGTATTTTTCGTGTTAAGCGGCCAATAAGTAGCGATTGAGGGAGGAGTAATGCCTTTTACGTTACTTATCAGCCGCTAATTTTGTTTATTTGGTAAATAGTAGCTCGCGATACTTGGGCAAGGGCCATATCTCATCGTCCACTTCCATCTCTAAATGGTCGATGTGGTCACGTATACTTTCCAAGAAGGGACGCACGGTTTCCTCATAGGCATAGGCACGGTCTTTATAATTGTCCATGTGGTTGGCCACTTTGCGGGCTTCGGTCATCTGGCGTACCTGCATCTTGATGGAGGTCACCCGATGGGATATTTCGCGGATGAGTTCTTTGCGGTCGGCACTTAGCTCTTCATATTCTTCCGATGAGAATGTTTCTCTGAGTCCTCGTAAATTCTCTAACAGACGGTTTTGATAACTGACAGCTGTGGGGACGATGTGGTTGATAGCCAAGTCGCCCAATACGCGGCTTTCAATCTGTACTTTCATGGTAAACTTCTCCAATTCTACCTCGAGACGGCTGTTTAATTCGGTTTCATTAAAGATGTGTTCACCTATGAGTACGGCTTTCGACTGGTTGTCCACGTAATGCATCAGAGCTTCGGGCACGTGACAAATGTTAGTCAGTCCGCGGCGTGCGGCTTCTTGTTTCCAAGCTTCTGAATAGCCATCGCCTTCAAAGCGGATAGGGGCGGAAGTCATGATACTCTCCTTTAAAATACGGAAAATTGCTTCATCTTTAGCTGTGCCATCTTCCATCAGTTTATCTACTGATGCCTTGAATTCATTCAGTTGATTGGCCATGGCTGCGTTGATGGCTATCATGGCACCTGCGCAATTAGCTGATGAACCGGCAGCGCGGAACTCGAATCGATTGCCGGTAAAGGCAAAGGGGGATGTGCGGTTGCGGTCGGTAGTATCCAATAGGATTTCAGGGATACGGCCGATGCCCAGTTTCAGTGTTGTTTTCTCTTTTTCGTCCAGTTGGGTGCTGTTGGCTTGTTGCACAATGTCATCCAAGATAGCCGAGAGCTGCCTGCCTAGGAAAATGGAGAGTATGGCCGGCGGTGCTTCATTGGCTCCCAAGCGATAGCTGTTTCCTGCACTGGCGATAGAAGCACGTAATAGGTCCTGATTCTTGTACACCATCATCAGCACGTTTACCAAAAAAGTAAGGAACAGCATGTTCGTTTTGGGATTTTTGCCTGGGCCAAAGAGGTTGATGCCCGTATCCGTACAAAGCGACCAATTGTTGTGCTTGCCGCTTCCGTTTACTCCGTTATAAGGCTTTTCGTGGAGCAATACGGCAAAGTTATGTTTTCGGGCGATGCGTTTCATCAAGTCCATCACCAGCTGGTTATGGTCATTGGCCAAGTTGACATTTTCGAAGATGGGAGCCAGCTCAAACTGATTGGGTGCTACTTCGTTATGACGGGTCTTCACGGGGATACCCAGCTTGTGGCATTCTATTTCTAGCTCTTTCATGAAAGCGGTTACGCGGGGGGGAATAGAGCCGAAATAATGGTCTTCCAATTGTTGGTCTTTGGCGGAAGAATGTCCCATCAACGTACGTCCGGTCAGGCAAAGGTCCGGACGAGCGTTATATAAAGCCAAGTCTACCAAGAAATATTCCTGCTCCCAGCCCAAGTTGGCAAATACGCGCTTGATGTTCTTGTCGAACAATTGGCAGACTTCCGTAGCCGCTTTGTCCACGGCATTCAGGGCTTTAAGCAACGGAGTTTTGTAGTCCAGTGCTTCGCCGGTGTAGGCTATAAATATGGTAGGAATGCAAAGCGTCGTGTCTACAACGAATGCCGGTGAACTGACATCCCATGCCGTATATCCGCGGGCTTCGAACGTATTGCGGATACCTCCGTTAGGGAAACTGGATGCGTCGGGTTCTTGCTGAATGAGCAGTTTTCCAGAGAAACGTTCAATGACACCTCCATCTTCACCGAATTCAATGAATCCGTCATGCTTCTCGGCCGTGCCGTCCGTTAAGGGCTGAAACCAGTGCGTATAGTGGGTGACGCCCAACGACTTGGCCCAGTTTTTCATACCGGCGGCTATCAGGTCGGCCATTTCGCGGTTAATGGGGGTGCCTTTTTCAATAGCGTCCGTTACAGCCCGATAGGCTTCACGGGGCAGGTATTCTTGCATCTTTTTACGGTCGAACACATGGCTGCCGTAATAGTCGGACAGCTTGTTGGAGGGTGGGATCACTTCCAGAGGTTTGCGGCCTGCAAGTTCCTGCAAGGCAAAAAAACGCATCTTTGACATACTATTTTCGGTTTATGTTATCAGTTACTATATGAATTCGCCTGCAAAAGTACGTGTTTTCATTGAAGTAGGGAAATAAGATGTATAGAAATGATGAGCACGTTGGTGATTTCGGGGAAAAAAAGTATATTTGTCGGCAATATTATGGAGAAATAAACGTGACGTGAGATATAAGTTATTGATAGGATTTCTGTTTGGCTTCTTATGGCTGGTGCCGCATCAGGTACGAGCCGAGTATGCTCCATACGTATATCGGGGGCAGCATTTCTCGGCAGATTCCATCATGGACAAAGTTATCTTTTTTGCTCCGCTCTACGAAAGCATTGTGGACGGATATAAAGCAGAACTTTACATTAAGGGGCGCATCAACATACGTAAGCAGAACAAATTGTTGAAGTTCATCCCCACTATGTTTCGTATACGCAAGGGGGTGAAGGAGTATATGATGGAGACTCATAATGAATTGAGTTTCACTGCTCCAAACATTTACGACCAGAAAGTAACTGCTAGCGCAGGAACCGCTAACGAGTTTTGGGACTTGGACGGTCAGCTTCCCGAATATTTTCATATTAATGTCTATTCATCAACCTTGCTTTATGACAAGCTTTTATCACCCTTGGCAGCTAATGCCCGTAAGTATTATGATTATCGGATAGACAGCATTTGGGGGCCTTCACACAGTCGGCAATATAAAATTCGTTTTCTTCCACGGAGCAAAAGTTTCCAGCTGGTAGGCGGATATATGGTGGTAAGCGATAACGTATGGAGCATCCGCGAGATTCGTTTCTCTGGACGTTCGGAGATTATACATTTCAGCAATCAGGTAAAGATGGGCGAAGTGGGATCCGCAGATGAGTTTCTGCCTTTGCGTTCTGAATTTGACGTGCGTTTTAAGTTGGCAGGCAATGTTATAGATGGCACTTATACCGCTGTGCTGACATATAAGGACATCAAGCAGCATACTTCCTCGCATGGGGTTCATCCTTCGGATAAAAGCAAGTATGACTTGAGCGATTCTTTCACGCTGCGTTGTGACACCAATGCTTATACGCGTGACATTGGCTTTTTTGACACCTTCCGTCCTTTACCCTTGACCGCTCATGAGGACTCGCTCTATTGGCAATACTTTTTGCAGAATGATACTGTCAAAAGGCACCGTAAGCCCAAGAATAAACGGTTGGAGTTTTGGGGTGGCATAGGCGATGCGCTTGTGAGCCGCTATACGGTAAACTTGGCAAAGGTGGGCAGTGTGCGATGTTCTCCTCTCATCAATCCTATGGCGTTGAGTTATAGCCATTCCAACGGCATCTCTTACCGGCAGGATTTCCGCTATAATCGCCTTTTCCCGGGCGACCGTCTGCTTTATATTGCACCACGTATCGGGTATAACTTTACGCGCAAGGAGTTCTATTGGTCTCTGAAAGCCGACTTCGATTACTGGCCCCGCAAGCGTGCGGCTTTTCATGTGGAGGTGGGCAACGGAAACCGGATTTATAGTAGTGACATGCTGGACGAGCTGAAGGCCATGCCCGATAGCATCTTCGATTTCGACCAGATACATCTGGATTATTTTAAGGATTTGTATTTCCGGCTGCACCACACCTGGGAGATAACGAATGGTCTGACTTTGGATGTCGGTCTTTCCATACACCGGCGTACGGAGGTGGAGCGTTCCAACTTCGTACCCGTCCGTCCCGGAGGCATTGACATAGACTTAAGTCGGTATCGGCATACATATAGCAGCTTTGCGCCCCGTGTAAATCTTAGTTGGACTCCGGGACAATATTACTACATGAACGGGGACAGAAAGATAAATCTTCACTCTAAGTATCCCACGCTCTCGGTGGATTGGGAGCGGGGTATCAGTGGCATATTGCCTGGTTCGGGCAAATACGAGCGTGTGGAGGTGGATTATCAGCACAACATTCCGTTGGGGCTGATGCGTGACTTTTACTACCGCGTAGGGTGGGGGAAGTTCACCAATCAGGAAGAGCTTTTCTTTGTGGATTTTGCCAACTTTACCCGCTCTAACCTGCCCGTAGGCTGGAATGATGAAATAGGAGGCGTCTTTCAATTGCTCGACCGGCGTTGGTACAACTCCTCCCGCGAGTATTTACGGGCACATGCTACTTACGAAGCCCCCTTCCTTCTGATGCGTCATCTGAGCAAATACACTCAATACGTGCTCAACGAACGCCTCTACTTCAATGCTTTGTTGGTGCCTCACTTGGAGCCTTACATCGAGCTGGGTTATGGAATTGGTACGCATGTTTTCGACTTTGGCGTTTTTGTGAGTTTCGCCAACTGGAAGTATCAGGAGATAGGATGCAAGTTTACCTTCGAGTTATTCGACTGATTCTCATCTTTTACATACTAAATTCTTCTTTTATATTCTGATAATATTCTCATCAGGGATCCTGTTTTGTCCGACATTTTCTAATTTTAAAATTCTTTTTGGTATAGAAGAAAAAAACGAGTATCTTTGTGTGCCGATGCATTTTATAACAATCTGATAATGAGAATTATATGTTCTAATTCTTATGCCATGTTTAATGATATTCAGACTTTAGCAAAATCCTTTCTCAGTCCTGCTTAAGTAGGACTGCAGTCCTAGTTAGGAAGGACTCGAGTCCTAGCATAGGAGGACTGCAGTCCTGATACTAAAGGACTGGGCGGACTATAAGCCTATCAAATGATGTAAATTATTAGGATTTTCTTTCTCACAAATACTTTTTTGAAGTATAAGCGAACTTTTTTCATATCACGAAGTATAATAGTATCTCATATGCAATCCAAATGTAAAATAAGTTTGTGCATGAAGGAAAATACAAATGACAGACTTCGAATGCTCAATTATCCTTTCTAGATTAATTATTCTATTTAGGTCTTCATGAAAGTTTTATTATTATCATTGTAAGTGATTAACTATCAGAATGCTATAAATTTATACATGGTACTGTCCTTTCTTCGCATGCATTTTCCCTTCTTCCATAGAAAACAAAGAGTGAGATAGAAATACGATTGCCATCTCAAATGTAAAGATATATAGCTTTCATATTTACTTTTTCTTGTTTACATTCCAATCAAAAGTGTAGATACAACCATTAACAGGAATATTAATAGTCAAAATTCTACCTTTCTTCCTCTTAATATTCATATAACCAATAATTGCCTCGTTTGGGCGAATCGTAGTAGTTTTTAGATAACCTTGCTCACGGACAGAACGGTCATTTTCTAACATTTGGCCTAATGTAAAGATTTGATTTGTTGATGACATATTGGCTTGGTATGCTGCATTAGCGTCATAATGCTGAGTTATTGTTGTATAAGTATAACCATTAGGAGAATAAGATGTAGAATAGGATGTGGAATACCCTGCTGTTCCTGCATTAAGCCCAGCTGAAAAGCCATATAACACCATAGCCCACGTTTGTGAACGTTTTATCTTTTTTTGATATTCTTCATTTGTATACACTTCAAGTCGTAATGTGTTATTTCTCTTTGTAAGCAAATCTGAATATATACTATCGGGATAGAATGTAACAGGAGAATCTCCTATATTTTTAATGAAAATATTTAATTGATAATATCTCCCATAATCATCTTTAGCCTTAAAACATGTTAGCCCTACAACTAAATTATTTTTATTTAGATATGCCCATAGTTTCCCGTCATTATATTCTGTTAGAATGGAATCATTCTGGGGATAGATAAATGTTTGTGCATTACAAACAACAGAAAGCAATGCAAAGAATGTAATAAATACGCATTTCATATTATCGTCTTCCTGCTACCCAGTACCTTGTAGCTTCTATTAATTAAACTACGAAGCGTGGAACTGTATGCCACACTTCTTATGTACAGGCCCTGAGAAAACCTTTGGAAACAGATGTGGGAATAACAGCCCCACGCATATGCGTGGAGACCATTATATCATCTCTTGTTTCCATTGTTTGAAGGTTCTCAGGCTTCGTACATACAAGAAGAAGACATAACGCCTCTTATTTTCAATATGTCATGGAAAGAATTGCCTCTATCCGATTACAAAAGTAGGGATTTTTTTGATAATTTTCTATCATCCAATGAATTTCTTTGCTCCGTGAACTGATTTTAGGGTACATGCTATATTCTCAGTACTATATCCTGTTTCATTTTCATTATTTTTAGGGCTTACTATTTGCACATGCCATTCATATTCGTTTTCTTTGTTCTACATATCTAATCTAAATTATAAAGGAGGATTTGAACGATGAAGAATTGGAAAATGGAAGCGGTTATTCTTGCTATAGGCATGGTGCTGCTTGGGTTAATGATTCGCGGAGGCATCAACGATGTGAAGGATAAGGAGCGCATTGTCACCGTAAAGGGACTGGCTGAAATGGAAGTGCCGGCCGACAAGGTGACGTGGCCTCTGATGTATAAAGACATAGGTAACGACTTGCCTGCCTTGTATATGAATATGGAGAAGAAGAATCAGGCCATTGTAAGTTTTCTGAAGTCCAACGGCATTACGGATGAGGAAATCAGCGTGGCTCCGTCCGAGATTATCGATATGAAAGCCGAACGTTATTCCAATGAAAATGTCACCTATCGGTATAATGCCACATCGGTGATAACCGTAACCTCGCGCAATGTGGATAAAGTACGTAAGCTTATGTCTGAGCAGACCGAACTTTTGAAACAAGGCATTGCTATTACCGGGGGAGATTATCGTTATAATGTCTCTTATGAGTTCACGGGTCTGAACGATATAAAGCCTCAGATGATAGAGGAAGCTACCAAAAACGCGCGTGCGGCCGGAGAGAAGTTTGCCAAGGATTCAGACAGCAAGTTGGGAAAGATTCGTAACGCCTCGCAAGGTCAATTCTCAATCTCCGATCGGGACGGAAATACACCCTATATTAAAAGTGTGCGTGTAGTGACTACCGTTACTTATTATTTGAAGAATTAATTCGCAACACCCGCACCCCTGTCCACGTCTTGTTGCGTGGAAACATATCGGTGAAGGAGTCCTCGGAAACGAGGACTTTTTTTTGACTGGACGAGGCATGAAGCAGATGAAGCTTGCCATCCTTATAGTAAGCGAACCCCAAATGTACCACATCCAGCCCCGGAATGTTTGTAGTGATGCACAGAATGTCACCGGCCTTTATCCAGGGAAGCCCTTCGGCGGGAAGCTTTTCTTTGGGTAGATAGTGGATGGTTTGACCGGATAGCTTTTGTTCAACACTATCCATCTGTGCTACGCGGGTAGGAGAGTCCTTTAAGTGGCGGTAGGCATTGGGGTGCGAGGACATAAAGGAAAGTTCTACCTGAAGTGTGTCTGTGCCATGTCGGGACGTAATGTCTTCGAAGAAGCCATTACGTACGCCGTTCTCTATCCATTCGGTGATGTAATGCAGGCGCGATACATAATCATCTATCACTCCATCCCGATAACGTATACGTTTCAAGTAGTTTTGTGCACATAGTGTATCCCCTTTGGCCAGCGTCAAGGCAAGCGCATATTCCACATAAGTGGTACAATCCACCTCGTTGAGATTCATAATCAATTGCTCTTCATTTCCTGCTTCTAAGGTATGGGCTACGTAAGGTCTTTCAAGAAACGTAAGGGCATAATGAAGTATCGCCCTGCCTTCCGTGCTTTGGGCACAGGAGGCAAGGGCGATTAATAGAGTATATGATAGGAAAGTGATGCGCATAAATGGGGGAGTTTATTTCACTTCTTCTCTTAACCATTTCTCCAGTTCACCAGTCCATTGGCGTTTGTAGGTGAAGCCGTCGCGGAAACCCCAGCCGTGTCCGCCGGTGGGGTAGACGTGTAGAGAACATCCCTGCACGCCGTTCTTGAGCAGTGCTTCAAAATACTGGATGCCATTAGCGGGCGGTACGGCTCCATCATCTGCCGATAGCATGATGAAGGCCTGAGGCGTGCGGGCATTTACTTGCTTCTCCAGTGTATATTTACTTTCCAGATCCGGTGTCGGATTCTTGCCAATGAGGTTTTCACGCGAGCCTCCATGGGTCACTTTCGGATCCATGGAGATAACCGGATAGAATAATATCTGAAAGTCCGGGCGAGTTTCTTCCGAGCTATACAGGGTAGCAAGGGAGGCGGCCAAATGTCCCCCTGCCGAAGACCCCATAATGCCTATGCGATCCGGATTGATACCCCATTCTGAAGCATGTTTGCGCACTAAGCGGATAGCTTGTTCCGCATCGCTCAGAGGGACTTCGTAATGTCCGTTCGGCATACGGTATTTCAATACTACGTACGTGATGCCTTGTGTGCCCATCCATGCGGCCATATCATGTCCTTCGTGATTCATGGCCAAGCGTGCGTATCCTCCACCTGGGCAGGCTATGATGGCCATTCCATTTGGATTCTTTACCGGATAGACTGTGATGGAAGGACTGACCACATTGGCCACACGGCCTCCTTCCAAGTCTTCTTCTGTTCCTGTCAGGCCGTTCGTATTGGGTGCTCCTTCCGGCCAAAGGGGAAGTTCCACGGTTTTCTGTGCGTATAGCATAGTTGATAAAAACAAAACGATAGTTGTAAACAATGTTTTCATGACACAATATAATTAGATTGGTTTTACTTAATCTTCATGGATGCCTTTATGAAATAGAATATCAGGATGGCATAAGCCAGCAAGGCCACTACTTGGGACATAGGATTTGCTATCCAAGCATCGTTAACCAAATTAATGCCTCCAAAGCGCATGCCGGCGCTTACTACGCCCATCAACGCACCTCCGGCAATAAAGCCAGATGCCAGCAAAGTGCCTTTCTCACCTCGTTCCGCATTGATAGTAGCGTCTTTGCTACGGCTTGTTACATACCAGTTGATGGCACCTCCCACCAGAAGAGGAATATTCAGCTCCAGCGGAATGAACATGCCCAATGCAAAGGCCAAAGCGGGAACCTTAAGCCATGTCAGCACCACGGCTAATATTGCACCGATGCCATAGAGTAGCCAAGGAGCAGATACTCCGCTCATCAGCGGCTCTATTACAGCTGCCATAGCATTGGCTTGAGGAGCTGCCAATTGTCCGCTGGTAAATCCGTAAGTCTTGTTTAAGATAATCATGACACCACCTACGGTAGCTGCTGATACGATGGTACCTAAGAATTTCCATGTTTCCTGTTTCACGGGTGTGGTCCCTAGCCAATAACCAATTTTCAAATCGGTAATAAAGCCTCCGGCCATGGACAAAGCCGTACAAACTACACCGCCCATGACCAATGCGGCCACCATGCCGCCAGGACCTTTCAAGCCTACGGCCACCATGACTACAGAGGCCAGAATCAGCGTCATCAGTGTCATGCCCGACACAGGGTTAGTGCCCACTATGGCAATGGCGTTGGCTGCTACAGTGGTAAAGAGGAAGGCAATGCCTGCCACCAGGAGTATGGCTACCACCGTATGCAACAAATTGCCTTGCATAACATCAAAATAGAAGAATATGAATACCAGCACTAACGTTGCGATGGAACCTATGGCAATGATTTTCATGGAGAGATCCCGCTGAGTGCGGATCACATTCGCATTCGCCTTTTGTTTTCCGCCCATTTCCTTGGTGGCCAGTCCTACGGCACTTTTGATGATGCCCCATGACTTGATGATGCCAATGATGCCCGCCATAGCGATGCCGCCGATGCCGATGCTTTTGGCATAGTTGGCGAAGATGTCTTCAGCCGACATTTGTCCCACGGTTTGTGTAATTTCAGGGTTCCATTGGTTTAGCACTGCATCACCACAAATAAGTGACATGCCGGGAATGATAATCCACCACACTGCCAGCGACCCGAAACAGATAATAGCCGCATATTTCAGGCCAACAATGTAGCCTAAGCCCAATACTGCGGCTCCCGTATTCACTTTGAATACCAACTTCGTTTTTTCCGCCAGCATTTCGCCCCAGGCACAGAAGCGGGTGGTGAAATTCTCGTTCCACCATCCAAACGTGGCCACGATGAAATCATACAATCCGCCTATTAATCCTGCGGCCAGCAAAGGTTTTGCCTGATTTCCCCCTTTCTCGCCCGATACCAACACCTGTGTGGTGGCCGTAGCTTCGGGGAAAGGATACTTGCCATGCATATCGCTTACAAAATATTTTCGGAATGGTATGAGGAAGAGAATGCCTAATACGCCTCCCAGTAAGGAACTGATGAACACTTGCGTAAATGTCACGGTGACCTCTTCCGGATAGCTTTCTTGTAAGATATACAGGGCAGGCAGAGTAAAAATGGCACCGGCTACAATGACACCCGAGCTTGCTCCAATGGATTGGATAATAACGTTCTCGCCCAAGGCATGTTTGCGCCGCGCGGCGGTAGACACGCCCACTGCAATGATGGCAATGGGGATAGCGGCTTCAAACACTTGTCCTACTTTCAGTCCTAAGTAAGCGGCTGCAGCCGAGAATAGTACGGCCATGCATACTCCCCATGACACCGACCATAAGTTCACTTCCGGGTAGGTCCGGTCCGGACTCATTAGCGGATTGTATGTTTCGCCTGGTTTTAATTCACGAAACGCGTTTTCCGGTATACCCGTAATAGGTTCTTCTTCCTGCTTCATAATTCTGAAAAAATTTCTTTGTAATTATTCGTATTATTTTTTAGAAGCCAAAAATACGGAATAATTTGTTTATACGGATAGTTTCCTCTGTGTTTTTTCGGCTAACATAGGGAGAAATAGAGGAGAACGAAAAAATCCTCTTGCGGGAAAAGTCCGGCAAGAGGATTTTATCATCAACACCTATATAAGGTTGATTGTTCTTTTTTATTTCTTGAAAAAGTCCTGTACTTTTTCGTTCGGAACCATTTGTTCATCAAAAACGTAAGCACCCGTCTTCGGTGACTTTACCATCTTGATAACCTTTGTATATGCACGACCTTCTTTAGAGCCTTCGTGCAAACTTGCTACTGTTTTCTTTGCCATAGGTTATTCGCTCTTTAATTATTTAATTTCTCTGTGTACGGTTACTCTCTTCAGAATGGGATTGTACTTCTTCAGTTCCAATCTTTCAGTTGTATTCTTTCTGTTTTTGGTCGTGATGTAACGTGAAGTGCCCGGCATGCCACTATCTTTGTGCTCCGTACATTCCAATATCACCTGTACTCTGTTACCTTTAGCTTTCTTTGCCATCTTCCTAAATCTCCTCTACTTTTTAACCAATTACTTTAATGGTTTTCCAATCACAATACCCTTTAGCCACAGCATCGTTCAAGGCAGCGTCCAGGCCTTTCTTGTTGATAACGCGCAGACCGGCAGCACTCAGCTTTAAGCTGATCCAGCAGTCTTGTTCTACATAATAGAATTTTTTCGTAAACAAGTTCACGTCAAAAGTTCTTTTGGTTCTTCTTTTTGAGTGTGAAACATTGTTGCCAACCATGGCTTTCTTTCCGGTAATTTGACAAATCTTCGACATTTCTATCTCTATTTTATAGTTTTTATCTATGCTTATTTCAAACAGAGCGCAAAGTAAGTACTTTTATTGTTACGAAACAAGTTTTTCAGCAAATAATTCTCTGTAGTATAGCATTTTTTCGCTATTGAATCAAATATAGAAGCAATTCAAGGGCGTTTTGGACGGCAATCTGCACATTGCACTCTCTTCCGTAGTTTTCGCTTCGCTGCATGGTTATAATTTCATCTTTATAGGCAACGGCTATCCAAATGGTGCCTACCGGTTTCTCCAATGTGCCTCCCCCAGGACCAGCAATACCCGATGTGGCCACAGCACAATCGGTTTTCAGCGTTTTCATCGCACCCGTCACCATTTCCATGACGGTTTCGCGGCTCACCGCACCATACTTTTCAAGTGTTTCCGGCGATACGTGCAGCAGGTTTTCTTTCACTTCGTTGGAGTAGGCCACGATCCCTCCTTTAAAGTAGGCCGAACTTCCCGGCACGGAGGTAATGAGTGCCGCAATGCTTCCTCCGGTGCAACTTTCTGCGGTGGAAAGGGTGATTTTCTGGGCCCGCAATGCCGAGCCTAATTCTTCTTCAATTTTCATTTTCATATTTGTTATTGTTTGGCGACTCCATATTCCAGCCAGAATACCATGGCCCAATCTTGGTCATTGGCAAACGGGTCATAAAAATGCGCTTTCTTTCCGTTTACTTTCTGAGGATAGACATAGGCACAACTTCCTCGGCCGTCTTCAGTAAACAGGCAAAGGTTATTCCGGAAGATATTCATAGCTCGTTCGGCATATTCCTGCTTGCCGGTAGCTTTAGCGTAAAGGCGATAGGCTACACCGGTCAATGTGCTCCAATAGTGTGGAAAGGTATCTCCCCATACCTGGTCTTTCCCGAACCAGTAGCCGTCCCAATGGCGGATGGCTATTTCATTCAGATGATAACTGGGCTGACGTCCACCGAATGATTCAAGCAAAGGAAGCTGGCTTTCAGCGCCTTGCAAGTATTTGTTATCACCGGTCAATAAGTAAACATTCAGCAAATGAATGATGGAAGGAGCAACAATGCTTTGCTCGTAGTTCACTTCCGAGGTGGGGTAATACGGCCCGTTTTCGTAGAAAGTATCCGCCATAGCTTTAAAATCGGCAAGCAAGGTGTCTGCTTCTGCGGTAAAGCCATTATCCTTCAAGAGGGTATATCCGTATGTGGGAATATTGATGCAATAGAAACCATGCTTGAAATGACGGACCAGGGCGCGTAATGTCCCATAGCCATCTTTCAGATACTTCCTATCGCCTGTCACTTGAAACATGGTAAACCAAAAATCGGCCACCCAAGGATAATTGTAACCCCTGTGTTTGCTCTTGAAGTCCGGAGTAGAGAAAGTCTTATAATCCGCCATCTGAATGCGACGGACAAATTTCACATATTTCCCCAAGGCATGCATCAGTTCCGGGTCCGATGTCCGTTGGTACTGGCGGGCAAGAAGAATGCCCATACATACCCTTTCGCGTGCTTCATCGCAATCGGAGCGCGCACGGCCTGTTTCTCCATTGACGTATAAAGACTCCGTTTCGTTATCATAGACGATAAATGCGCCGTCCCTGGGGTCGCCCGGCTTGTTGAATTGTTGGTGGCGGGCTATGAATTGGCACCGGCGGTTCACCAGCGTGTCATAATCGCTTATGCCGAGACATTCTACCCGCGTACGTTTCTTATCTTCATTATATAATAAGGTGAACACCTGTTCGCCGGGAGCCTGCACCGTGGTCGTGTAATGGATGTCTGCCCCGCTCACTATAGCCACTTCTTTTCCGTTGAGCAAAAGCCGCCCTTTCAAAGTGGGCTGGTTGCTTCGGAAAGACACGCTGAGCGTATCTCCCACCTCGGCCACGTAGGAATCGGCTTGTGCCATAACCAATCCGTTCGCGATGGCTTTCGTCTGAAAGTCATTCCAATCGGAAGCGGGGAATATCAGCCAGCTGACGGTGTAGCTTTCTCCCGGATTAAGAACTTTGTCGCGTGGGTTCAACTGAATTACGCCCCTAAAGTTGGAGCTTCCGGTTTGCGAGGAACGTTCCCGCACCTCATATCCGTCGATAGCCCCTTCCTGAAGGACAAGCCCCAATCCGCCTTCCGCTCCGCTCATGCGTGTGCAGAAGACGTACGCATCGTCTTCTCCATCCCATAGGTGGGCGTTGCAACGGGCTTCATAGCAAGTGCGTGCATCCGGATAGTTGTCGTTGAAGGGCGTATTGATGGCTATGTCGCTCAATTCAGCCTTTTCATCGCTTGTATTGGTGAAGCGATAGGTTTCTTTCAGATTTCCCTCCTTATCCCATGAGCGGGATACGTTTATCTCGATACCGTCTACTTGGTATACGGCAGACATTCCTTCACCACTTGTCCAAACTTTGACGGGGATTTCCCAGAACTTTTCCGTCCCTTTTGCGAAGAATTGTCCAAGCCCCCATCCATAGCGGGCGTCGACCCACTCGTATTGGGAGCCATCGGCACGCATAATCCAGTTCATGGCGGTGTCTCCCGGCAGGGAAAGTTCCATCAATGCACCTGTCTTAGGGTCAACTTCATAAGTTACTTGCTTAGGATTGTCACAACTCCAAAGGAGGAGCGCACTGAACATGGCAGGGACTATTCTCCAAGAAATCTTTCTCATTTTTATCTTTGTTATTTATGAACGAAAGGGTTGTTTTATCCTTATAGCGTCACCCGCGAATAAGCCGGCGCATCCATCGGACAAAAATCCTTGTCCAGGTACTTGAAGTAACCCGTGATGGCTATCATGGCGGCATTGTCCGTGGTGTAGCTGAACTTCGGTATGAAAATGTCCCACCCGTATTTGGCGGCATGTTCGCGGAAAGCGTTGCGCAAGCCATTGTTGGCCGACACACCTCCCGCCACGGCTATCTCTTTTATCTGATATTGCTTGGCGGCCTTGCGAAGTTTGTCCATCAGAATGTCCACGATGGTGGCTTCAAGTGAGGCGGCCAAGTCCGTCTTATGATGCTCGATGAAATCGGGTTCTTCCTTCACCCATTCACGCAAGGAATACAGGAAAGAGGTCTTTAGCCCGCTAAAGCTGTAATCCAGACCGGGTATGTGGGGCTTGCTGAAAGTAAAGGCTTTCGGATTTCCCTGGCGAGCCAGTTTGTCGATGATGGGGCCTCCCGGATAACCCAGTCCCATGACTTTGGAGCATTTGTCTATGGCCTCGCCCGCGGCATCGTCTATGGTTTGTCCCAATATCTCCATGTCGTTGTAGGCTTTCACTAAGATGATTTGGGAGTTTCCTCCGGACACCAAGAGGCAGAGGAAAGGAAAATGGGGTTGCACATTGTCCTCGCCTTCCACTTTAATGAAATGGGCTAACACGTGTCCCGTCAGGTGGTTAACGTCTATCATGGGGATTCCCAACGCACGTGCGAATCCTTTGGCAAAGGACACGCCTACGAGCAACGAGCCCATCAGTCCGGGACCTCGGGTAAAAGCCACGGCGCTCAATTCTTCTTTCGTCACTCCCGCCCGCTTCAAGGCTTCGTGCACCACGGGCACGATGTTCTGCTGATGGGCGCGTGAGGCAAGTTCGGGCACTACGCCCCCGTATGCTTCGTGCACAGCCTGGCTGGCCACTACGTTGGAGAGCAGATAACCGTCCTTTATCACGGCTGCCGAAGTGTCGTCGCAAGAGCTTTCTATACCTAATATTATTGTACTCATAGTGTTTTTTACGTTTAATCCCTGCAAAAGTAGTGATAAAAGTAGTATGGAAAAGTATTATTCTGTATTTTTGTTCGCAAAATATAAAAATTAACGCCTTATCAAGAAGCTCAAACAAACTCTGCGCTGGATTGTCGGTATCGCTCTAAGCCTGTATATCGGCATGACCGTCTTGCTGAACATGTCCGTTGTACAGCAACGGATGTCCGTGTGGGTATCCGCCGAGCTGTCCAAGGTGTTGGGCGCAGAATTACGGATAGGGCGCGTCGATATGGGCGTGCTGAACCGCGTCATTATCAGCGACTTGCTTCTGCACGACCGCTCGGGCAAGGAAATGCTGAAGGCAGCCCGTCTCTCCGCCAAGTTCGATATTCTGCCCCTCTTCAAGGGCAAGATATCCATCAGCAATATCCAGCTCTTCGGGTTCGATATTCAGCTGGAGAAGTCCACTCCGGATTCGCCTCCCAACTTCCAGTTCGTGATAGACGCTTTCGCCTCCAAAGATACGCTCCGCAAGGAGCCGCCCAGCCTGGATTTGCGCATCAACGCGCTTTTGATAAGGCGTGGCCAGTTGAGCTACCATGTGCTTTCCGAGGCCCGTACGCCCGGCAAGTTCAACGCCAGTCACATACACGTGCGCGACATCATAGCCGGCATCTCCCTGAAAGCGCTTACGGGCGATACCATCAACGCCTCCATCAAGCGCATGAGTTTCCGCGAAGAATGTTCTGGTTTCCGGCTGGATCGCCTGAGCCTGAAGCTGATAGGAAACAACCGGGGCTTGCAGATAGCCAACTTCGGCATCGAGCTTCCCCACACGACATTGGCTATGGACACCATCCGAATGGAGTTTGATAGCGTGAGCGGAGCCGTTTCAGACTTTGCGCGCAACGCCCGGTTCGAGGCGCGTATGCCCGCTTCGCAGGTTACTTTGGCCGACCTGAAAGCCTTCGTTCCGGCCTTCTCCTCTTTCCGCGATGCCTTGCAAGTGGAAATGCGTGCTGAAGGCACGCTCAACGAGCTGCATTGTCCCTACCTTTCCGTTACGTCCGGAAAACATTTCACGCTCTTGGGCAATGTTTTGTTTCAGGACTTGGCCCACCCCGAGGATACATATGTCTTTGGCAAGCTTTCCAACCTCCGTGCCGACCGAGACGGCGTGTCCTTCTTCTATAAAAACTTGAGTAAGGGCGGCTCTGGCGTTCCTCCCGTCTTGGAGCGCATAGGCAATGTACGCTTTACGGGCGAAGTATCGGGATTTTTGACGGACCTGGTGATGTACGGACAAGTGAGCACTGATGTGGGGACTTTGCGCACCGACTTGAAATTTTCTTCGGACAAAGAGCAGGGAAACATGACCTATTCCGGCTCCCTGAAGACGCAGGACTTCCACCTGGGCACTCTTTTGGCTGACCAAAAGTTGGGCGATATTACCTTCAACGTAAGCGTGGACGGGCAGAATCATGCGGGTCGATACCCCACCATCGTTGCCCGGGGCATGATAGAGTCCGTGACGTATAGCGATTATACATACCGCCAAATCACTTTGGACGGAAAATATGTGGACGGAGGTTTCACCGGAAGGGTTGCCTTGGATGACCCCAATGCGTCATTGGCGTTGGATGGAAGTTTTAATATCTCCGGGCAGACACCCACGTTCAATGTGCTGACCCGTATCGACCATCTCAACCCCCATGCCCTTCATCTGACTCCCAAGTATGAAGATGCAAATATCTCTGTCCGGGTAAAGGCCGATTTCACCGGAGGTGCCATTGACGAGATGGACGGAGAAATCAACATAGACAGTCTGCGCTTCACCTCGCCCGGGAGGGATTATTTCATGGACAACTTTAAACTGGTGGCCCTCCGCCCGGACGAAAGCCACAAGCGACTGGACATACAGTCGGCTTTCCTGAAGGGAAGCATCGTGGGCGAGTATTCGTATCGCACGTTGCCTGCCAGCGTCACCCGTATTCTACACCAATACATCCCTTCACTGGTGCCGGTGGGAGAGGAGAAAGGGAAAAGGACGGATAATAATTTCACCTTCGACCTGCACATCTACAACACCGAACTTCTCTCCACGATGTTTCAGATACCCCTGACTGTATACACTCATTCTACGTTCAAGGGATATTTCAATGACCGTCTGGAGCGCATTCGTGTGGAAGGTTATTTCCCCCACCTGCACTACAAGAATAAGTTTATCGAGTCAGGTATGATTGTGTGCGAGAATACGGAAGACAGCTTTCAGGCAAAACTTCGCCTGACCAACCGCAAAGAGGAAGGCTCCGTCAATATTGCTCTGAACGCCATAGCCCGCAACGACAGCCTGCAGACCACCCTCGACTGGGGGAATAGCAGCACCGTGACCTATAGCGGACGATTGGCCACTACGGCACGTTTTGCGCAAAAATCGCCTCTCGCGGCCGTTATCGACATTAAACCTACCGATGTCATTATCAGCGACACGTTATGGAACATCCATCCCGCTCGCGTAGTGATAGACTCTGGCAAGGTGTATGTGCACGACTTCCACTTCACTAATCAGAAGCGTTTTCTGCGTATCAACGGCATTGTGTCCGACCAGCCACAGGATACCGTGCGCCTGGACCTTCAACAAATCAACATCGGATACATATTCGATATTGCCGACTTGGGTGTCAACTTCCGGGGTGACGCTACAGGGCCGCTTTACGCCAGCGGGGTGCTGAAAAAGCCGGTCATGACCACCGACCTCTTTATCCATGATTTGGGCATCAACAACGGCTTGCTGGGCGATGCCGACATTCGTGGCGAATGGCATCACGATGTGAAGGGTATCTACCTCGACGCACGCATCCGCGAGGGAGACTCGGCCCGCACCCATGTGCACGGCTTTATCTATCCCATTAAGCCTACCAGCTCCCTCGATCTTCAGATAGAGGCCGGAGGCACCAATTTGGAGTTTATACATTATTATATGCAGAGCATCACGCCCGAATTCCACGGAAGGGCATGGGGTAATGTTCATTTCTATGGTAAGTTCAAGGCACTCACCATGGAGGGGAAAGTCTACGGAGACGCCTCGCTGAAGGTAGATGTGCTGGGTACCACCTTCTCCGTCCGGGACAGTATCACGATAGTGCCCGAAGGACTGACCTTCCACAATAACCGTATCTACGATACCCGGGGGCATCAAGGCACGATGAACGGGTATCTGCGTTACCGGCATTTTAAGAACCTGTCTTATGACTTCCGGTTCGATGTGCGCGACATGTTGCTGATGAATACCCGCGAGTCGCTCGATTTCCCTTTTTATGGCACCGTCTACGCCACGGGAAATGCCGGAATATCCGGAAATGCCGTAGATGGGGTTAATATCAACGTGGCCATGACTACAGGACGGGGCACTACGTTTACCTACATCAAGGATAACGTTACTTCCGCCATCAGCAATCAGTTTATCCGTTTCGTGGATAAAACCCCGCGCCGTGTCACGCAGGATAGTGTGCTGCTTTCCACCTACGAGCGTGTACGCCGGCGCATGGAGGCCGAAGAGGAGCGTGAGAGTGACACGGATATCCGCCTGAATCTCATCGTAGAAGCTACGCCCGATGCTACCATGCGCATCATTATGGACCCAGCCGCAGGCGACTATATCAGTGCCAACGGTACGGGAAGCCTGCGCACGGAGTTTTATAACAAAGGCAATGTACGTCTCTTCGGCAATTACCGTATCAATCAGGGCATCTATAAGTTCAGCCTTCAGGAGGTCATCCGCAAGGATTTCCTCATTCAGGACGGAAGCACCATCACCTTCAATGGCGAACCCGTAGATGCTATGCTCGACATTGCGGCCACCTATACGGTCAACTCAGCCTCGCTTAGCGACCTTATCCCCGATGTAAGTAACTATCCGGAACTGCAAAACAACGTCAAGGTGAATTGTGTCATGAACCTGACGGGCCAATTAACCGCTCCTGCCATCAAGCTCGATTTGGAATTGCCCAACGAGCGGGATGAGATAGAAGCACTGGTGCGCAACTATATTCCCACCGAGGAACAGATGAGCATGCAGATACTTTACTTGCTGGGTATTGGTAAATTCTATCCGTCCGAGACGTTCGGCACAGGGCAGAATTCAGACATGATGTCCAGCGTGCTTTCCTCCACCTTGTCCGGCCAGCTGAATAATGCTTTGTCGCAAATCATCGATAATAATAATTGGAACGTGGGCACCAACTTCAGCACCGGCGAGCGCGGCTGGACCGACATGGAGTTCGAAGGTATGCTTTCCGGCCGCTTGCTGAATAACCGCCTGCTCATCAACGGAAACTTTGGCTATCGGGACAATCCTTTGGCCAATACCAACTTTGTGGGCGACTTTGAGGCCGAATGGCTCGTGACCCGCTCGGGCGAAATTCGCCTGAAGGCCTACAACGAGACGAACGACCGTTATTATACCCGCACCAACCTCACTACGCAAGGCATCGGCATCATCTTCCAGAAAGACTTCGAGAAGTGGAGTGAACTGATGTTTTGGAAACGCTGGAAACTCTTCCGGATAAAAAGCCTGAGACCGAAGAAGGAAGACTGATATTTGTAAAGCCATTTCTCAGTTTTCAAAGTCGCCGCATTCTTGCCTCTAAATCAGCGCACTATTTCCGCTCAAATACTTAAGTGTTTGTACCCCAAACACTGCGCTGTTTTGGTATAAACACTGCGCTGATTGAACGCAATTAGCGCAGTGTTTCTGAAGGAACTAATCGGCTAATAATCAGTGAGATATATAAATCATTACATTATTTGAAGGATTTTACGCTCCAATTTTATACGTTCGTTAACAACTGAAGCATCGAAGGTTTATTAGATGTTAAATCTTTATGTAAAATAAAATGATAATTTATCTATTAAATGAAGAATGATGAATTAAGAATGAAGAATTAGAGTAATCAAGAGGGTGTGTCGTAATGTAAGGTTGCTATCATTTTGTCACCCTGAGCGTAGTCGAAGGGTCTCATGTAAGACCTCCTCATGCGCTACGTGAGATGTCTCGACAAGCTCGACATGACAGATTGCATTCATCGAAAGAAAAATGTGTGAATCTGTCTCATCAGTGTCATCTGTGTGCCATTAAACACAGCGCAGCCCCATTAGCACATTGGCACATTAACATATTAGCACATTAAATTAAGAACTCAAAAAATTTGCACTCCATATACCAAATAATCCGATAAAATGCGTACCTTTGGC
>CALUOR010000015.1 GCA_944322285.1 uncultured Bacteroides sp. | reverse complement strand
GTGTACGTACGGTTCGGAGGCAGGCTGTCGGAAACCTACCACCGTAAGGTGGCATGGCGCCGACAGCCGAGCCTACCCGTCATGGACCGCACCATCGTAAACGACCTGAAGCTGCATCGGATGAAGGGCTAAGGATGACACATTCGAAGTTTTGCCTTGCGTTCGTTTTCCCTTGGAGGAGTCGCGGGCTTCTCCAAGGAAGGACTACGTAAAATATGAAGCCGATGTGCAAATAAAAAGAAAATGCAAAATAAGAAACTGTTTTGAATTTATTGTGCGATGATTTGGGATGAGCAAAAAAAATCACCCAAAGCACACGAAAACGAATATATCAAGTCAAGAAAAACTTTTTGTAGAAATTCAAAGCAGTTTCTAAAGATTCTATCTAAAAGATTACTATCTTTGCAATTGAATATTCCAAGGTTTTACACAGTGAAAGCAAATACAACAACTGATGAAATAGAGAAAACACGGCGTGAGAAGCTGGCTGGACATTGTTTCGCTTTATCACAAGTTACTTATACAGCCCTTGTATTAGGGAGTTATTAGTTTATTTTCAAGATATGAATGTTTCTCTACAGGTCGTGTTCATGCTGATATCGGGAGTTTGCATGGCCTTGGCTTTCTCTTTGGCAGGGAATAATTTATTGAAGAGTAAAACTAAAAAATAAAATTTATGAACGCTGGTGTATTTTGTTTTGCAGTCCTCGCTTTTGTGGCAATTTGTGTAGCCCTCTATAGCTATTGGGACTTGCGTAAAAGGAGCGCATAATAAAAAAAGTGGCAATTTTGAGAGGTTGAAATCCGCTATTGATAACGCATTGTTCAATAGCGGATTTCATTTTTTACTTCGGTATCTCAACCGGCACAAACGGCTGTGCTTTCACCTTATCGAGCGGAGCAACGAAATAGCTTACACTTGCGAAGTCTATTTGAGACAAATCAATGCAACGGATGGCACTGTTATACATTGTACGATAATAGATGATGCGGTTCGTCATGTCCGTGGCGGTAGTCCATTGGGTGGCACTGGGAATGTCGGCCGGTATTTTCTTGTCGGCAAACTCCACACCCACGGGAATGTCGAAATTGTTCAATATCTGGAAGCCTTGGCGCACTGCATCTTCAGCTTTGGCGGCAAGGGGAGCCGTAGTCTGGTAGAAAGCTGCACGAACAAAACGCGAAGGTGGAGTAACATCTCCCGGCAAACCCAAGAAGGCGCTTCCTGCCCCAAAAGAAGCCAATGTCGTTGCTCCCCATTGGCGTGGCTGAGCCGTACCGGCAAGTAAGTTAACATAATTGTTCAAGTTGGTCATTTGCCACTCAAAGCCGGGCGAATTGGTCAGCACGCCTAACTTATTCTCATAGAAGTAAGGCTTCCCGTCCACAATCTCGAGCACAATCTGATTTCCCGAAGCATCGGCGAAACGCCAATGTACGGTAGAAGCGCGCGGGTCTATGGCCACAATAAGTGCCTGAGGGACGTTTTTTTTAACCTCATCCACCGTGGCACAAGTCCCCAATATCCAGGATACGAGTTGAAAATCTGTCACACATTGCTGTTTACGGCTTTCATCGTACGTCTCATATTTTCCATAGCCGGGAAAATAAAACAGCCCGGCCGACAAACCGACTTCGTTCAGTCCTTCCACCACAAACTCTTTTTGTTCTACTGCCAGACCGACATAGCCATATTTCGCTACCAGTTTCATCCCATCCAAGGTATATCCCGGCACATACGAACGCTGCGTATATCCACGAGGAACAATCACATACTGGCTATTCAGTTCACTTCCACCCCATTCGATAGTACGAGCCACAATGCGGGCACTATCCTTAGCCGTCAATGTAATGCCAGTGCAGGCATTCATTTGCTCCCAAGGCATGAGAAGCATAGCTACGGCTATACAAATTCTAAAAATCTTCATAATCATTCTTTTTTTTGATTTTGACATAGTACAAATATACGCAAATATTCATTTATAGCCAATGTTTTAAGCAGATAATCTTCTTTTTTAGAAGAAGTTATCGTTCCGTATCCAAAGTTAAAAGACAACACATTTACTTGCGCATTAGCAAAGAGGTGTTTTGTAAAAACGTTTCCATTTCCCACAAACCACTGCACAAGGGCCTCTCAATCAGCGCACTATTTGCGCTCAGACACTGCGCTGTTTCCTTCAAATTAGTTAAGTATTTTAGGGGTAAACACTGCGCTGATTTGGCAGAAATAGCGCAGTGTTTCTGATGTATTTATTTGATTGATAATCAGTACAATACACAAATTATTACATAAATTAAGTATGTAGAGGACCTATTTATATACATTCGTTAACAGACGAGGAGTGCAATTCTTATCAGTAGTTAAAATGTTGTGTAAAATAAAATGTACGGTATTAAGCACGTGTATACAATCTGTTTATTAGAATAGATGGAAATTTATTTTTGAACAGATTCTTATTATATATAATATGGTATAGCCATTTTTATCCCGTGCAAAGTATAAAGACCGTTCTTACATGGGGAAATTAGAAAATATAGTTTACAAATAAGCAATACATCATTCATGCAAAACAAACAGAAGGTCTTGTTTCTCCCCCGAAATCAGGGCTTTCCTTTTCCATTAAATACTTTTTAAAAGAGTGCGTCTTTTATGTCAAGGTATCAAATGAGTACTCAAACACATTCGAAAGAAAGATACTAATACATTGGCACATAGCAAGATAAGTACAAGAACGGGTAGAAAATAAGCGGAAAACCGATTGAGGCACCCCTTCTTAGAATACTTGCAGAAGCATTTTTGATTTCTTGCACCAAGTTCCTGACTTTTCCCAAGTAGTTGGCAATGAGTCTGTTAACGACATACCAAGTTCTGCGAAACGTTGATTATCAGCTATGTAGGTATGCAGGAGCAACGTGTTGAGATTGGGCCGGATGTACGTGTTGCGCTAAAGCCGGATACGGAACTGTTGGATGAGGTTGTGGTAGTAGGTTATGGTAGTGCTAAAAAGGTGGGTACTGTGATTGGTTCTATCAGTACGGTTACTTCTGAAAAAATAGCCGAACGTCCGGTTTCTAATGTGATGGATGCACTGCAAGGACAGGTGGCCGGTTTGCAGGTGTTCACTAACTCCGGTGACCCGGGTGACAAAAGTATGATGCCCACTTCTTACTTGCGTGGCGTGGGTTCGCTTACCGCCGGAAATGAACCGTTGTATGTGTTGGACGGTTCGCCGGTAAGTTCGGAGATTATGAACATGATGAATCCGAATGACTTTGCCAGTGTGACTGTGCTGAAGGATGCTTCGGCTACTTCTATCTACGGTTCGCGTGCGGCAAACGGTGTTATTTACATCACGACAAAACGCGGACGCGCCGGTGAGAAAGCTCTTGTTACCGTGTCCGGTCACTATGGATGGTCTTCCTTGGCACGGGATGTGGCTACTCCTATGAATGCCGGCCAGTTGCTGAACTATCAGTTGGGGCATGGCATTATTAACCAGGAGACCTATGACTATTATTTAGCCAGAGGCGTTGATACGAATTGGCAGGACTATTTCTTCCAAAAGAATGTCCCGACTTATCAGGGAAATATTTCCGTCCAGGGCGGTGGTGAGAAGAGCATGTACTATTTGTCGGCCTCTTATTATAACCAAGAAGGTATCGTATATGGCTCTGACTACGAACGCTACACCATTCGCGCCAACGTGGAAACTCAAGTGAACGACTGGCTGCGTATCGGAGCTAATCTGGCCGGCGCTTATGACGAATCCCAATCTTCGCTTTACACGTATCAAGGTTCATCCTACACGGCCGGCGGTATCTTTGGTACTATCTTAAACCAGCCTTACTTCACTCCGTATGACGAGGATGGCAACCGCTTGGAAGCTATTACAGACTTGGGAAGTTATGACCCGAACTACCTGACAGACAAAATGCCCAACAGGAGTAATCAAGCCCAGTTTAACGGAAGCGCTTTCATCCAGCTGACTCCGTTGGAAGGACTGACCTTGCGCTCACAATTGGGTGTGGAAGCTTATGACTGGCGGAATACCGGGAAGCGTATGCCGTCTTATCCCGGTCAGGAAGGCAATGGTTATACGCGTGAACGTTTTGCGCGTAACGTCCAATTCACCATTACGAATACGGCTGAGTATAAGTTCGACATCAATGATGATAACCACTTTACCGTATTGTTGGGTCAGGAAGGTATCAAGACGGATTACAGCAGCTTCGGTTCGCAGACCAACGGACAAAGCGATGACCGCCTGACAATGATTCAGCATGGTACCAACGCTCAGTTGCTCGCGGCTGATTATAACCAGGCTTATTCGTATGCTTACCTGTCATTCTTCGGTCGTATAGACTATTCTTGGAAAGAAAAATATTTTGCCGACTTCTCGGTACGTAACGACGCTTCTTCCCGCTTCGGTAAGGACAACCGTTCCGCTACGTTTTTCTCCGGGGGTTTGATGTGGAACATGAAGAAAGAGGCTTTCCTAGAAAATGTGGATTTCCTGACCGACTTGCGACTCAAAGCCAGTGTGGGTTCTACCGGTAACTCGGAAATCGGCAACTATGACCACTTGGCATTGGTGGGAACCAACAATTACGCCGGGCTGAACGGCTGGTATATTTCCGCTCCGGGCAATGAGGAGCTGGGATGGGAAACGCAGGTCTTGACCAATGTCGGTGTATCGGCCACTTTCTTCGACCGCATCCGCGCCGAAGTGACTTGGTATAACCGCACCACAAAAAATATGTTGATGGATGTGCCCGTGCCTTACACTTCCGGTTTCTCTTCCATCACGCAGAACATCGGCTCTATGAAGAATACCGGTTGGGAGTTGAACTTGGGTTTTGACATCATCAAGACGAGAGACATGTTGCTGCAGTTCAACGTGAACTACGCTTACAACAAGAACGAGATTACGGAACTGTTCTACGGTTATGACGAGTGGCCCATGCCGAGCTATACTTTGACTTACAAAGTTGGCGAACCGGTACAATTCTACATGCCTGTATTTGCCGGTGTCGATCCGGCCGACGGTATGCAGATGTGGTATATCCCCGGTACGAATGAGACAACGAAAGATGCAGCTTTGGCAGATAGCGGTGCGCTGAGTCAGGCTACGGGTAAAACGCTTTACGCTCCTCACAACGGAGGTTTCAACTTGAACTTCAGTTGGAAGGGGCTTTCTGTCGGTGCCGATTTCGCATGGGTATTGGGCAAACACATGGTGAACAATGACCGTTACTTCAGCGAAAACCCCGCAGGTTTTGCCGGTTATAACCAGTCTGTAGATGTATTGAATGAATGGAAAGAACCGGGTGATGTAACTAACATACCTAAGTTTGGTGAAGTGATGATCTTCGATACCCACTTGCTGGAGAACGCTTCGTTCTTGCGTATGAAGAACTTGTCCGTCAGCTATCAGTTGCCGGAAAGCTGGATGCAAAAGACGAAGTTTATCCGTAGTTGCAAGTTTGCGGCAGCTGCCCGCAACCTTTTCACCATAACGAAATACAAAGGTGCTGACCCGGAAATCGATACCAACTTGACGTATGGTGCTTACCCCAGCACACGCCAGTTCACCATCGGGGCAGAACTTACATTCTAAACCAAATATAATATAATATGAATATGAAGAAATTACTTATAGGAACACTTTGCTCGGCATTGGCTCTGTTTTCTTCCTGCGACTTGGACAAGTATCCCACCGACAGTATTGCACAAGGTGAGGCTTGGCAGAGTCTGACAGATGCCCAGAACTTTAGAATCGGTATTTATTCGTACCTGCAAGTCATCAGTGGCGGACGGAATGTATATCCGCAGGAATTCCAGTCAGACTTGTATAACGCTTTGGCAGGCTTCGGAAACCGTGGCGGCGATATGCACCGTTGGGATTTCACCAGCTCACAGTATGACATCGAATACATCTGGCAATACAATTACGTGTGCATCAACAATTGCAACAACATTATTAATAATATTGACAACATCACGGTGGAAAGTGCGGACGAACAGGCGGAAGCCAATAACATCAAGGGCGAAGCTTACTTGCTGCGCGCTTATTGCTATCATACGCTGGCTGTACGTTTTGCTAAAGACTACGATCCTTCCACTGCCGCTTCCAATCTTGGATTGCCGCTGGTAACTACAGGAGATGTAAACGAAAAACCTAGCCGTTCTACCTTGGAACAGACTTATCAGTTAATTAAGGATGACATTGTCCAAGCGCGTCAACTGATGAATGCGGCCGGTGAAGCAAATTCATACTATCTTACTACGGATGTGATAGACGCTTTGGAAGCCCGCGTAGATTTGTATATGCATAATTATAGTGAGGCCGTAACTTTGTCACAATCCATCATCAACAAGTACCCTTTGGCCGCTACGGAAGCTGATCTGGAGAATATGTTCTTGAATGACGAGGGATCGGAAGTGCTAATGCGGGTACAAATCTCGACAGATGATTATAGTAGTAATTGTGAGAATACGGGTTATTTAAACTGGAATTCTTCGAATGAAGCTTTTAGTCCGGATTTCGTTCCTTCACAATGGATAATAGACCTTTATGAGGATAGCGACATGCGTAAGCAAGCCTATTTCCGTCTGGACAGCCTGGTTACGAATAACATCAAAGCGTATGACATCTACATGCTGAACAAGTTCCCCGGCAATCCGAGCTTCGAGACTATTGGCGCCAATTTGTACTACAACATGTGGAAACCTTTCCGTTCAGCAGAATTCTATCTGATAGGTGCTGAGGCTTCTTATCAGAATAATGACGAAGCCACTGCTTTAAGTATGTTAAATGACTTACGTACGCAGCGTGGCGCATCTGCTTTGAGTGTCAGTGGTACAGAACTGTTCCAAAGCATCAAGGAAGAATGGATTCGTGAATATATAGGAGAAGGCCAACGTTTGGACGGTCTGAAACGTTGGGGTGACGGTTTTACTCGTCATGATCCGCAGGATACAAGCATCCTTTCAACCGGAACTGGTATGGAAAGCCTTAGCATTACAGGTGACAACATTCGTTTCGTATGGGAAATCCCTGCCAACGATCAAAACGCGAATGAGAATATAGAACCGAACTGGAACTAATATGACTTCCTGTATAATTAAAGGATAGTCTGCCTTTATAAAAAGCCCAGGCATAAGAAATACATAATTCGTATGCCTGGGCTTTTTATATCGAAGCAGAATGCTTTGAAGCTATATCTTCGTATTAGTAAAGCAGAGATGTCGCATCAATTTTGCTTTAAATATTGCTCCGCATTCATTACCGGAATTGTAGAAAGTTGAAAATGCTTTTTATCACGAGTAATTATTACGTCCGCTTTTACCGCTTGGGCAGCATAGTATTGAATAGCATCCTCAAAGTCCGGATTTTTAGATGAAAATGCCTGCTCTACTTCACTTTGCGTTGCAGGAGCAATATGTACAAATTCGTATAATCGTTTTAAATAAAGGGTCGCTTCTTGAGTTCCCAAATCTTTACGTAACACATATAAAGCATTAGCAAAGGTCAACGCCGTGGCATAAAGTTCAATTTTATTCTTGCAGGCTAAATCCAAAAGATTAGCGGCCGATATACAATAAGGTTGTCTGGCACCTATTATGTCTATTACAATATTGGTGTCCAAGAATACTTTGGGTTTCATCCTTGTTTAAAATATTCTTCTTTACTGATTTCACCGTTTAATCCTACCTCATCATCAAAATGAACAACACCCACTAATTGTTGTATACGCGGATCCAATTCTTCAATAGGATGTATCCGCTCAATTTTCTTTTCTTTTGTAGCTTTCTTTAGTAAGTTTTCTACTAAACCGGAAAGATCAGTACCTTTCATGCGGGCATATATGACGGCACGTTCCAACACATGACTATTAATATTTAATGTAATGTCTTGATTCATAATTTCTTCACTATTTATTTAGACAAAGATACATTTTATTAGCTAATTAACAAACAAAAAAGAAAATAATCTTAGATAAATGTGTACCTCTTTTTCACTCTTTTCACTGCGATCCACTCCCTTGGATGACAGGATGAAAGCCATTTACGTTATGACATACCCTCTTCTTACATCGGAACAGAGGTTTGAAGTTATGCCTTTGTAATAGTGAAACAGAGATCCATATGCCTATGGAAAACTCTGAAAGAGAACATAAAATTCGCCTTCTTTGATATTATAGATTTGTTATACCTGATAAGGTATATTAGAGAGGCTTCTTGTATATTTTATACCCAGGAGGGTGTAATATAGAAATAAATGATTATATTTGTACCCTAAAGGGTATAACTTATGGAGCAGACAACATTATCCAAGTTTGTAAAGGCTATGCGTAAGCAATATAACCTTACGCAAGTGGAATTGTCCGAGAAATCGGGTGTAGGTTTGCGCTTTGTCCGTGAACTGGAGCAAGGCAAGCAAACGCTACGAGTGGACAAGGTGAATCAGATACTGAATCTGTTCGGAAAAGAAGTCGGTGCTGTATCTATTGCGAAGGAGGAAGAATGAAACAGGCAGGTGTTTTCTTACGTAACGTCAAGGCAGGTGTCTTAACGGAGGATGCGGAAGGCTATACTTTCCTGTATGATGCCGACTTTCTGCATTCGGAAGATGCGGAAGCGATTAGTCTGACCATGCCTTTGAGTGAGAAGCCTTATTACAGTAAAGTGCTTTTCCCCTTTTTCGATGGTTTGATTCCGGAAGGATGGCTGCTCGACATTGCCGAAAAGAACTGGAAGATTGACGCACGCGACCGTATGTCTTTACTCATGGCCTGTTGTAAGGACTGTATCGGCGCTGTAGGTGTTAAACCCATAATTAAAGAGGAGGAACAGTATGGCTAAATGTTTGTATTGTTATAAGGAGCTGACAGCAGGTGAGGACGATTTTCATAAAAAATGCGCTAAAAAGGTATTCGGCACACCCTATGCGCCCGAATTGCCTTATACGCGGGAGAATCTGACGGATTTGGCCAAGCAAGTAATACGAAGCCAAACTACATTGACCGGAGTACAGGCAAAGTTGTCATTGGATATAAACAGAAACCAAAATGGTACCGAACGTTTTACCATCGTCGGGTTGTGGGGACGTTATATATTGAAACCGCAGACCGACCGTTTTCCCAATCTACCTGAAAATGAGGACTTGACGATGCACATGGCTGAATTGGCCAAGATAAAAGTGGTTCCTCATAGCCTTATTCGTTTTGCGGATGGAGAAATTTGTTATATCACACGCCGTATAGACCGTACCGACCAAGGCAAGAAGTTGGCTATGGAAGACATGTGCCAACTTACGGAGCGTCTGACCGAATATAAATATAAGGGTTCTTATGAACAGATAGCCAAAGTCATTCAGAAGTATTCGTCAGTTCCTAAACTTGACTTGGTTAATTATTGGGAACAAGTTATTTTTTCTTGGATAACAGGCAATGCAGATATGCATTTGAAGAATTTTTCGCTCTATAGCCAACACCCCGGAGTGTATGTTCTTACTCCGGCATACGATCTGCTTTCCACTGCTTTGGCCATGCCGGAAGATACGGAAGAGTTGGTTTTGACATTGAACGGGAAGAAACGGAAACTAAAGAAAACAGATTTCGTAACTTCCATGCAGGCTTCCGGATTAAGCGGAAAAGTCATAGAAAATATGTTTAACAAGTTCTTGCGCATTCAAAATAAGTGGTTTGAGTGCATTGACAGCTCCTTTCTGCCTGCCGACCAAGTAATGCGATATAAACAAATCATCGGGGAAAAACTGACTATTTTGAATGGATAATGTTTCCATAAATCCAAAATTCGGACAAAAAATCTGCAAAAATCTGTCCGATGTAAAAATACCATAAAAACGATTTAAGGAAATGACGCCAATACTCATTGGAGTAAGTCCGAAGTAAAATTCGGGAAACATCATTTACAAATAAAACAGCATGGCGTTCACGCAGAGCAAACAGATTGCTTTGTCTTTCCTTATGCAGTCAAGGCCTTCCTTTTGTACCGTCAGCTTTGTGAAACCGCTTTCTATTTATGTTTGGGTAGAAAACGGGTAGAAAACCGCATTCGGCAGAAAATCTATAAGGTATTGAAATATAGCAAGATAAATACGTAAACGGGTAGAAAATAAGCGGAAAACCGATTGAGGCACCCCTTCTCAGAACGCTTGCAGAAGCATTTTTGATTTCTTGCACCAAATTCCAGACTTTTCTCAAGTAGTTGGCAATGAGTCTGTTAACGACATACCAAGTTCTGCGAATACGTTGATTATCAGCTATGTAGGTATGCAGGAACAACGTGTTGGTATTAAGCCTAATGTACGAGTTTACCTGAAATCGGATACTGAAATGCTGGATGAGGTCATGGTGGTGGCTTATGGTACGGCTAAGAAGTCTTCATTCACGGGTTCGGCATCTACTATCAATAATGAGAAACTGGAATCCCGTCCTATCACAAACGTAACCAAAGGTTTGGAAGGACAAGCTACCGGTGTGCTGACTACTTCCGGTTCAGGTCAGCCCGGTGAGTCTGCTTCCATCGTTATCCGTGGTTATGGTTCTATCAATGCCTCTCAAGATCCTTTGTATGTAGTAGACGGCGTGCCATACGATGGAACGCTTTCTTCTATCAATCCTTCAGACATTGAGAGCATGACTATTTTGAAGGATGCGTCTGCCGGTGCGTTGTATGGTGCCCGTGGTGCCAATGGTGTCATCATGATTACTACCAAGCAAGGTAAGGAAGGTAAGACGAACGTGACTTGGCGCTCTACTGTAGGATGGTCATCACGTGCCGTTCCTGAATATGATATGTTGGACCAAAAGGAATTCGTCCAGTTGACTTACGAAGCTTTGCGTAACAGCTATGCATTCACCAATGGCTATAGCTGGACCGATGCGGAAGCTGCCGCCCGTAATTCATTGAGTGGCACCTTAGGTGGTGAGCTTTACAATCCGTTTAAGAATTATACATGGGATCAGATAATTGACCCCACTACCGGACAAGTACGTCCCGATGCCCAAGCGGTTTGGAATGAGCCTTGGATGGATGCCATATTGCATAATAATGCGTTCCGTCATGAACATCAGTTGCAACTGAATGGGGGTACGGAAAAAACGAAGTACATGTTCTCATTGGCTTACCTGAATGAGGACGGTATCCTGACGGGGACGAACTTCCAGCGTTACAGCGGCCGTGCCAATATCAATTCGGAGGTGACTGATTGGTTCAAAGCTAATATGAATGTATCGTTGACTCATTCGTTGATGAACTATAGTCAATATGAAGGATCGGCAACTTCTAACGTATGGTATTCTGCACAGTTTATTTCTCCGTTGTTCCCTATGTATGTAAAAGATGCCACGGGTGTCAATGCGCTGGATGAGAACGGAAATCCTCAATTGGACTATGGTGAACAAGGACGTCCGGGTAGTTACAGCGACTATAATCCACTGGGAGGTTTGGTAGATGATAAGTCGTATGTGAAGAATGATGTGGCCAGCCTGCGCACCGGTTTTACATTGGGCTCAGATAAAGATAAGTTTGGCATATTTAAAGGTCTGAAGTTGGCCGTAAACTTTGGTATGGACTATCGCACTGCAAACCAGATGAATTACATGAATATGTATCATGGTAATCAGGCAAATGCCGGTGGTTTGATCTACAAGTATAATACCCGTATGCAGAGCTATACCTTCAACCAGTTGCTGACGTGGAACCGTTCCTTTGGTTTGCATAGTTTCGATGTATTGGCCGGTCATGAATTTTATGCTTATCAGTATGAGTACCTGAATGCGGCCAAGTCAAACCTGGTAGACGGTATCTTGGAACTTCGTCCAGGTACAACGATTACTTCTGCCGACTCTTATACTGATAAATACCGCATTGAATCTTGGCTGGGTCGCTTCAACTACAACTACGATGAGAAATATTACTTCGATGCGTCTATTCGTACAGATGGTTCTTCCCGTTTCCACAAAGATCATCGTTGGGGTACTTTTTGGTCAGTGGGTGGTAACTGGCGTATCTCCAAAGAAGCGTTCATGGAAGATGTGGATTGGGTAAACAACCTTTCGTTCAAGCTCAGCTACGGACAACAAGGTAACGATAACTTGCTGACATATTATGCTTGGCAAAGTTTGTATGATTTAGGATGGCCCAATGGTGGTGAAATTGGAGGTATGGTTACCTCTTTGGAGAACCAAGAGGTTTCTTGGGAGAAGAGTGGTAACTTCAATGTGGGTATTGAGGCGGCTTTATTTGACAATCGTTTGACTATCAATGCCGAATATTACAATAAGAAGACCACGGACATGTTGCTGGAATATCCGATGGCAACATCTACCGGCTTCAATGGTTACAATGCTAACGTAGGCGATATGCGCAACAGTGGTTTTGAATTTGAAGTGCGCGCTACACCAATCCGTATGAACGATTTCACATGGAATGTATCTTGGATGGGTTCAACCGTGAAGAACAAAGTGCTGAATTTAACCAATGAGAGTCCTGAAATCATCAATGGTATTTATAGTATTAAAGAAGGTATGCCTATCAACACCTTCTACATGGCAAAGGCTGCCGGTGTGGATCCCGCTACGGGTGCACAGCTTTATTGGGCCTATGACAAAGATGAGAATGGCAACATTATCAATGAGTATATTACCAGCGATTCCGACAAGGCCAATGCGAGCAAATATTATTTAGGAAGCCGTATTCCGGATCTTTACGGTAGCATCGGTACGGATCTTTCTTGGAAAGGTCTCGACCTGTCAATCCTGACCACTTATTCTATTGGTGGCAAGATTTACGATAGCTTGTATCGTAGTAGTATGGAGAATTTATACTACAACAGCAATTGGAACGAGCACGCGCTGCGTCGTTGGCAGAAGCCGGGCGACATCACCGATGTGCCTCGCATTGAAGTCGGAAATACCGGTATTGCCACAGACCGTTGGTTGGTGAACGCTTCTTATTTCGCCATTAAGAACATTACGTTGGGTTACACCCTGCCGAAAACGTGGATGCAGAAAGCGCACTTGGGTTCTGTCCGTGTATTCGCTTCTGTCGATAACTTGGCTTTGTTTACCCATTTGAAAGGTATGGATCCGCAGTACAACTTCAGCGGTTCTACCGACTATGCTTACAGCCCGAACAAGACTTGGTCTTTCGGCTTTGAAGTTAATTTCTAATCAATTCCTTAACTGATAAACATTAAAAACAATAGATATGAAGAATATATTGAAATATACTTTTGCCGGCCTCATGGGATGCGCTGTGCTGACTTCTTGTCTGGACGATGCGTTGGAGACTGCGCCGACGGACTCCATGTCTGGTACGACATTGCTTGCCAATGCCAATTCCGCCTTGATTCCTTTGAACGGCCTCTATCGTTCCATGTATGCTACTTGGTCTCCGGCGGCTAACAAGGATCAGAGCTTTGGTATCAATTCATACGTCCTTACGGCTGATGTGATGGGTGAAGATATGATTATGGATGCGCAAGGTAATGGTTGGTTCTGGTTTGATTGCCTTTATAATGTTAAGAGCCTATATACGGGTACGGCATTCCGCTCTTATGACATGTGGAATTGCTTCTATACATGGATTGCCAATGCCAATTACATCATTGCTGCTGAGGAAACAATGGAGGGCAACACGGAAGATGTGAACTACGTGATTGGTCAGGCATACGCCATCCGGGCTTACTCTTATTTTATGTTGGCGCAGAACTTTGCCCGTACCTACAAAGGACATGAAAGCGATCCTTGCTGTCCCATCTACACCGAACCTACGGTAGCGGGTACGCAAGGCAATCCCCGTTCTTCTGTGCAGGATGTATATAATCTGATTGTTTCAGACATGCAGACCGCTATTGATAAGCTGAGCAACGCTCCTGCCCGGTCAAGCAGCTTGAAAACTCACATTGATTTGAGTGTCGCCTACGGCATTCAGGCGCGTATCGCTTTGACGATGGAAGACTGGAACTTGGCTAAAACTGCCGCTCACAATGCGATTGATGCCAGTTCATGTACTGTGATCGAGGTAGGTGACTTCATGGGTTTGCATGACGTTGCAGTCAATAACGTGATGTGGGGAGCTGCCATTCAGAGCGACCAAGTAGGTTATTACGCTTCATTCTTTGCCCACATGGATCCTGCCGTAGCTTATGCGGCTGGAGCTCGTAAGCAGATTAACAAAGATTTGTATGATAACATTATGCAACCGACCGATGCTCGTAAAGCTTGGTGGGACCCTACAGATAAGAACAGTGAACGAGGCGAAAAGGCCGGTTATCAACAAGTAAAATTCTCGTTTGCCGATGTAGCTACTTGGACAGGTGACTATGTATGGATGCGCATAGAAGAAATGTATCTGACAGCCGCTGAGGCGGAATGTATGTTGGGCGAAGAAGCTGCCGCCAAGGAAGATTTAGCCGCTGTAATGAGCAAACGAGTTGAAGGTTATACTACCACTAAGACGGGTACGGCTATGGGAACTACCAGCAGCGACCGCACCGGTTCATTGCGTGAGGAAATCATCGACCAACGCCGCATAGAGTTATGGGGTGAGTACGGACGTATTTGGGACTTGCGTCGTCTGCATCAAGGTTTCCGCCGTACAACAGCTCAAGGCTGGCCCGAAGCCGCTTTGTTGGCTAACCGTCCGACTAACGATCCGGAGTGCTACATGTGGGTATTGACCATTCCGCAATCAGAATTTGACGGCAATGCCAGTCTGGATGTGTCTGTCGATCAGAACCCGACAGGAGACTATGCAAACTAAGAACACAGATTTATTCATTTTTAATAGAGAAGATACAATATGAAATACTTGAATAAAATATCATTGTTGGTATCGTTCCTGACAGTGGCATTGTTCAGTGCTTGTAGTACTGATCAGGAGGGGCCTATCTATAGCGAGGAGGGCCAGGGTGTGACATTCATCTCTTCCGCTCTGACGAGTGTGGTCGTGTCACCTAATGAACCTACATTTACGGTGGATATATTTAGAGCCAACAATTCTACGGAATATTCCGGAAATGTTCTTTTGACAGCCATGCTTGGTGATGAAGAATTGAGCGGTTGCACTGTTTCGGGTTTTTCTTTTGCCGCCGGTGAGAGCCAGACAAAAGTAACCGTAGACATCTCACCTTTGGAGATAGGCGATGAATTGGATATTACATTGACGCTTGATGTCCCTGAAACGGATATTGCGAAATCTGATTTCCCCACTGCATCATTGGTGGCCAGCAAAGACTACAATTGGATAGAATTGGGTACAGGAACCTTTAACGACAATTATTTCTTTGGCGAAGTAAATGAAGTAAAGGTATATCAGGCTGAAGGGTTTGACCGTTGGCGTGTAGAAACTCCTTATACCGCATACTTTGCAAACGGTTTGCCTGAATGGCTTGCCGGTCAATTTAACGCCGCTTTGACATTGCTGCCGGCGAATGTGGATTTCTGGCTGCAAGATGGCGTTGTTTATTACAACTCTTTCGGTATTGGTCTGAATTATCCGGGCTACGGCGATATTTATGCTTATCATCCGGCAAACTTCCAAGGTACAACTAACGCTCACAACAAGCGGGTTGATGAGAAAACGTTCTATCTCGCTCCTTATTATTACATTCCTGATTTTGGCGGTGGCTTTGATGCTACGGCAGAAGAAGGCGCGATTGTCATTACGCTGCCCTGATTGATAAGGCAATTATAAAGCAAGCCCGCTTCGAGGTTCTTTCTTCGGAGCGGGCTTCTTTTCGTTTCGTACGATTATACATCGTTTGATTGTACGATTACTAATCGTTTATGTGCACGATGTACAATCGTGCAATGGCTTCAGTTATTTATATCCTCCTGCCTTCGCAATTCTCTTCGGAATATCCGTATTGTCCATCTTGCCCATGAACAATTCCGATCCGGCTCCTACGGCATATACCGGTACATATTCAGCCGTATGACTGCCGCTGGTCCATCCCAGGTGGGCTATTTCGCTCATCACTTCATTGGCTGCTACTGCCAGAGGCTCCGTCTTGGAGTAAAGCGTTTCCTTAAACTCTACTTTGTGCTTTACAAAAGAGCTCTCGTAAGCGTCACGCAACGTCTTTTCCTGCTCCCAAGTTAAGGGAAGTTTCGTCCAAAAGCCCATCCTGTCTGAGAGCAAGGCTTTTACTTGTTCCCAGGAAGTGTCTTGTCTGCGTAAGTCGGTTATCAGGCGCGACAAGGCATCCAGAGACTGTTGCTGGTTGGCCAGGGCTTTCAGGTTCAGGGTGTAAGTGCCTGTGCCCAATCCTAAACCGCCCGTCTCATGGTCGGCGGAGACGACAATCAGCGTTTCTTTCGGATGCTTCTTGTAGAATTCGTAGGCTATCCCGATGGCCTGATCCAAATCGACCACTTCGGCCAATGCCGTTGCGGGGTCGTTGCTATGACAAGCCCAGTCAATCTTTCCCCCTTCCACCATGAGGAAGAATCCCTTCTTGTTGTCTTTCATCAGGAATTCGACGGCACTTTCGGTAATCTGTTTCAAGGTCAAGTCGTCCTCATCGCGGTCGAGCGCATATGGCAGGCAGTCGGAAGCTTGCCCTTCTTCCTGAATCAACACCAACTTGTCCGCCTCTTCCGTCTTCTCCTCATACTCATCCAACCCTCGGGCGATGGCGTACCCGCCTTTCTCTATCACCTCGTAAACGGGAGTTGCCTCTTGCTTGTCGGCTGTGGTGGAAGGTTTCAAGAATCCGGCTCCGGCAAAGAAGTCGAATCCGCTCTGCGGTAACTCGCAGGCTATCTCATAATAATTGCCTCGGTTGGGCTGATGAGCATAGAAGGCAGCCGGTGTGGCGTGGTCCACGCTTACACTTGTGGCGATGCCCACTTTCTTGCCGCTAGCCTGGGCCCGGTAGGCCACACTCCGTAGTGCTTGCTTGTCCGTGTCTACCCCGATGGCACCATTATACGTCTTGGAGCCATTTGCCAATGCCGTACCTCCGGCGGCAGAATCGGTGATGGAGTTGGAAGCGGAGAAAGACGTGGCAATGCCCGCTGCGGGGAAAGAGCCGAACAATAGCTGACGAGTGCCAATCCGGCCTTCTTCCTTATCGGCCAGATACATCTCGGTGGCGTTCACTTGGTTTACGCCCATTCCGTCACCGATGAAGAAAAACACATATTTTGCTTTCTGGGCATAGGCCATGCCTGTCAGCAAAATGAATACGAATAAGTAGGTCAAACGTTTCATAAATAGATATATTTTATAAATGATAATTTAATGTGCTAATATGCTAATGTGCCAATGTGCTAATTGGGCTGCGCTGTGTTTGCGCTGGCGTGTTCTCATGCCGCAGGGCATTAGCACATTGGCATATTAGCATATTGGCACATTGCGGGGCTCCGCCCCGCTAAATTCCCGTTTACCGAACAAAGATAGCGAAATTATGCTTCTGCAAAGTTACGAATGTGTTAAAAAAGAAAGTTCCGCTGCAAGCAATGCTTGGCGGAACTTTCAATCTGTGTTCTATACCTTATTATATTACTTGCTCAAGATGGCCATTGTATCGGATGCAATCATCAGTTCCTCATCCGTAGGAATGACTACCACCTTCACTTTCGAATCATCCGTTGAGATAATGGCTTCTTCACCACGAACTTTGTTCTTCTCTGCATCCAGTTTGACACCCATAAACTCCAATCCGGAGCAGGCTCCCCAACGGGCACTGGCTTGATTCTCGCCTACGCCGCCGGTAAAGACGATGATGTCTACACCACCCAAGGCAGCCGCATAGGCGCCAATGTACTTCTTGATGCGATAGAAATACATGTTTTCCGCTAAGATGGCTTTCGGGTCATTTCCTTCTTTCACGGCATTCTCCAAGTCGCGCATATCGCTGGACTTGCCAAATATACCCATTACACCGCTCTTCTTGTTCAGCAGATTGGAAACTCCTGTTGCGTCCAACCCTTCTTTTTCCATCAGGAATGTTACGGCACCGGCATCGATATCGCCACTGCGCGTACCCATCATCAAGCCTTCCAGCGGAGTTAAGCCCATGCTGGTGTCCACACACTTGCCGTCTTTAATCGCTGAGATGGAGCCACCGTTACCGATGTGGCAGGTAATAATCTTGGTGCCTTCTGGCTGGATTCCCAAAAATTCGCATACACGTTTTGACACATAGCGGTGAGATGTTCCGTGGAAGCCATAACGGCGTACACCATATTTCTCATAGAGTTCGTAAGGAATGGCATACATATAGGCATAGTCGGGCATTGTCTGATGGAAAGCCGTATCGAATACGCCAATCTGTGGAACATTAGGCAAGATAGCGTCAATGGCATGTACACCTTTCAAGTTGGCGGGATTGTGCAACGGCGCCAAGTCATTGCAAGCTGTGAACGCTTCGAGCACTTCGGGAGTCAGACGAACAGATTCGCTGAACTTCTCGCCGCCATGCACCATGCGATGGCCTACAGCATCAATCTCGTCCATTGATTTGATGGCTCCGTACTCCGGAGAAACCAGCGTATGGAGGATGAATTCCACGCCTACGGTATGTTCAGGTATGTCTTTCTCCAGAATTTTTTTCTCACCGTTGGGCAAAGTCAATTTCAAGAATGAACCGGGTAAACCGATTTTCTCGATGCCGCCTTGCGCGATAACGGCTTTGTGGTCCATGTCGAACAATTTATACTTGATGGAAGAGCTACCGCAGTTCAGTACTAGTATCTTCATAATTAAAATCGTATTTTAAAGGTTATTACTTGGCTGCTTTGGCCGCAATGGCTTGGTTGGCGGTGATGGCGATCATGCGGTATACATCCTCGATGGAGCATCCGCGAGACAAGTCGTTCACCGGGCGGGCGATACCTTGCAGAATAGGACCTACGGCATCGGCATGCCCCAGACGCTGAACCAACTTGTAGGAGATGTTGCCTACCTCCAGGCTGGGCACTACCAATACATTGGCGTGACCGGCGATAGACGAACCGGGAGCCTTGCTTGCACCCACTTCGGGCACCAAAGCAGCATCGGCTTGCAATTCGCCATCAATGGCAATGTCCGGAGCCATTTCCTTGGCTATCTTCAGTGCTTCAACCACCTTGTCTACTACTTCATGTTTGGCGGAACCTTTGGTTGAGAAGCTCAGCATGGCAACTTTCGGGTCGAGACCGGCTACGGCACGTGCCGTGCGGGCTGTACATACGGCAATCTGAGCCAGTTGGTTAGCATCGGGTACCGGTGTAACGGCTACATCGCCCATCACCAGAATACCATTCTTTCCATACTCGGGAGCGTGGGTCAGCAACAGCATAGCGCCTGATACGCACGTAATGCCCGGAGCGGTCTTGATGATTTGCAGTGCAGGACGAAGCACATTGCCTGTGGTATTGCGGGCACCGGCGAGTTGGCCGTCAGCGTCTCCATTCTTAATCATCAAGCAGCCCAAGTAAAGCGGGTCGAGCACCAGTTTGCGGGCCTCTTCGATGGTCATGCCTTTCTTCTTGCGCAGTTCGCACAGCAGTTGGGCATACTCTTCCATCTTCGGATGGTCTTCGGGATTGATAATGGTTGCCTTTGAGATGTTTCCCAAGCCCCATTCCTTGGCGCAGGCATTAATCTCATCCGGATTACCCAGAATAATCAGGTCAGCAACTCCGTCAGTCAGAATTTGATTGGCAGCTTTCAAGGTACGCTCTTCAGTACCTTCGGGAAGTACGATGCGTTGGCGGTCGGCCTTCGCACGTTCTACGATTTCATTAATAAGTCTTTGCATAATATTTTAAGTTGTAGCATTAAACATCGGTAACAAACGTGAGTCACGATGCAAAAGTACACAATTTTGCAATATGAACATTACAAAAGCTGTTTTTTTACGAAAATACTTATATAAAATATGTGAATGGAAAATTCTTGTTCCTTCATTTCTATGACCATGACACTTTATTGTTTCTTTGTCTCTTCCCATGGAAGCGGTTGGGCATCCAAATGCGTGCCATGCAACTCGTTATATCGCACTGTAGCCAGCTCGAACAAAGCATCGAAAGTTGGTCTCAGATGTTTGCTCCCGCTCTTTATGCCGGGGTGAGAAGCCGACTGATTGTACGTGTCATTGACTTCGCGCATCAAAGTCTGTAAAGCCCGCGCCTGTTTGTAGCTGCGCATGAAGAGCTTTTCCATCCGTTCAGATCCCATCATGTCAAGCACTTCTCCTCCATATTCGCCCACCAGCTTGAACTGGAGCAACCATGACTTTATCTCCTTATACAGAGCCGGATTCTCCTTTTCGGAAGCCAACAACACATTGGCGGCAGCGACAATCCTGCGGCATTCCTTGGCCACTTCCCAATAAGCGGAACTGTCTTTTTTCAGCCCACGATAGCTTTCCAACAGTCCGGCAAGTGCCTCTTGAAGGGCGACAGACTCTTCACGCCGAAACTCCAGCCCCGATTCTCCCTGATCGGAATTATGAGCGGCAAAGGTTTCCAAGTAGTCCGCATGAAGCGGCATCAATTGGCGAATGGCATACTTCCAAGAGGACTGGCTATCATAATCCGACATATTCCATGTATAATCGGCTACGCCATATAGAGCGATTTTTGAGGCTTCGGCATATTCCATCGGATTGGAAACAAACGCCGAGACATCATCCTTGATATGCTGGTCATTGCCATAGACCGGACCTAACAACAGGTGATCGGTTACATAATCGGACACAGGATAGTTCCACCAGATGAAAGCTTTGCGTTTGAGCAACGGATTGACATAATCCAATGTCGATTGAGTGATATTTGTACATACTTTATCACCAGTCCACATCACTCGGATGTTCTTATTCAGCTTCTCGCCCAGTGTAGGAAGATAGTCTGTGCCTTGTCCCCAAGCACCGCAATACACCGTGGGACACATAATCAGCGGCGCAACGTCCTGTTTGGCCTTCACGAAGTGCTCGTCAATATAGTTCAGCAGCTCCACCTGTTTCTCTGCCTGAGCACCATCGCCCGATATATCATCGAAGAATACGGCAAAGCCGCGCACGCCCAGCTGATACATACTCTCGAACTTGCGCAACAAGTTGGAGCGGTCTTCCTCATTCCAGCGGATATCTCCTCCCGGATGAATGGCCCAATAGAATATGACTTCATTTTCCTTAGCCTTGTTCACTAATTGTTTAATCCGTTCACCTTCTTGGGTTGGATAGGGTTTGCGCCAATGAGGCGTACGATGGTAGGGGTCATCCTTCGGACCATAAATATACACGTTCATCTTATTTTTTCCATAAAAGTCGAGCTGGTCCATACGGGCTTCATGGCTCCAGGGAGTGCCGTAGAATCCTTCCACAACGCCCCGGTAAGGCACGTCCGGATAGTCTGTAATTTCTACAAGCGGAAGTTTGTCCAACGTCAGGAGTTGGGCAAGTGTCTGCACGCCATAATATACGCCCCGTTCATCCGCTCCGGCTATGACGATGCGGTCCTTCGCTATTTTTAGGAAATAGCCATCGGCTTTTTCCGGAATCTGCTTCTTGAATTTCTTTACCTCCTTGTCTTTCCTTGTCCCTATATACACCTGAAAGGATGCCTGAGGTGTCTCTCCCGGCAACATTTCGCTTAACACGGACAAGGCTGGCTGGCTTTTAACGGAAGCGCCCACATGTAATTGATAGGTTTGTGGGAGCGATGCCGAGTCCTTTTGAAACACATATTCCTGCGGAGTGGGCTGCAACCGGAAATTTTGTGCATGCCCCATGGCGGTTATCATACAGACAGATGCCGCCAGTAATAGAAACTTCTTCATACGACTTACAACTTATAGGATTCTACATAAAATGTCCAAATATAGCGAATAATTTGAAAATAATGGTAAATCCGAAGACTTTTCTTTTAGAAGAAGAAGGTTTTAGGAAAACTATGTGCAGGCAATGCGGAACTTTGGCATAGTTAATGCGAAATTTTGAGGCGGTCGATGTGAAGCTTTGTGGTAAGGAAGGTGGGAAATCTTCGAATTGCGCATGATTTCTCCCGATAAATCCCTATATTTGCCACCGTGATTTATACATATATAATATAGGCATAGGCAAAATGGCAATGAAGGAATTTGTAATTTCGGAAGCGCAGGTTGAGACCGCCGTATTGGTGGGGCTCATCACCAAAACGCAGGACGAGCGTAAAACGAATGAATATCTGGACGAACTGGCTTTCTTGGCCGAGACGGCCGGGGCGGAAGTGGTGAAACGCTTCACGCAGAAACTGGACCAGGCTAACTCGGTGACCTATGTAGGCAAAGGGAAGTTGGACGAAATCAAGCAATATATTAAAGACGAGGAAGAAGCGGAACGTGAAATCGGAATGGTTATCTTCGACGACGAGCTGTCCGCCAAGCAGATACGTAACATCGAGTCGGAACTGAAGGTGAAGATATTGGACCGCACGTCGCTCATTCTTGACATCTTCGCCATGCGGGCGCAAACGGCCAATGCCAAGACGCAGGTGGAGCTGGCGCAATATAAATATATGTTGCCCCGATTGCAACGCTTGTGGACGCACTTGGAGCGTCAAGGAGGCGGCTCGGGCGCCGGAGGCGGAAAAGGTTCCGTAGGACTTCGCGGTCCGGGTGAAACGCAGTTGGAGATGGACCGCCGTATCATCTTGAACCGTATGGCTCTGCTGAAGGAACGTTTGGTGGAAATTGACAAACAGAAGGCTACCCAACGGAAGAACCGCGGGAGGCTGATTCGGGTGGCACTGGTAGGTTATACCAACGTAGGTAAATCTACCTTGATGAACCTGTTGGCCAAGAGCGAGGTGTTTGCCGAAAATAAACTCTTCGCCACGCTGGACACGACGGTGCGCAAGGTGATTATCGACAATCTGCCTTTCCTCTTGTCGGACACGGTAGGATTCATCCGCAAGTTGCCTACGGATTTGGTGGATTCCTTTAAGTCTACGTTAGACGAAGTGCGCGAGGCCGACTTGTTGCTTCACGTGGTGGACATCTCCCATCCCGATTTTGAAGAACAAATTGAGGTCGTAAACAAGACATTGGCGGACATTGGCGCGGCCGGAAAGCCCATGATTCTTGTATTCAACAAGATAGACGCTTATACGTATGTTCAAAAGGCCGAAGATGACCTGACGCCACGCACCAAAGAGAACCTGACATTGGAAGACCTGATGCGGACATGGATGGCTAAGATGGAGGATAGTTGCATCTTTATCTCCGCCCGCGAGAAAACCAATCTGGAGGAACTGAAGGCGCTGGTCTACAAACGTGTGCGCGAATTGCATGTACAGAAATATCCCTATAACGATTTCCTATATTCTACCTACGATGAATAAGTATAGAAAACTGACCGAGGAAGAAATCTTGCGGCTGAAAAGCCAGTCTTGCCTGGCGGATAACTGGGAGCTGGTGAGTGTAACGCCTGAGTTTAGCACGGAATATATACACCATGTGCGCTTTTCGGGCGAAGTGAAGCTGGGCGTGTTCCAATCGGAATTTATCCTTCCGGGAGGCATCCGCAAGCATTCCGGCCTGCGGCATGTCACGCTGCACCATGTCACGGTGGGCGATAATTGCTGTATCGAGCATATCCAGAACTACATTGCCAATTATGAGATTGGGCACGACACGTTTATCGAGAACGTTGACATGTTGTTGGTGGACGGGGTATCAAGATTCGGAAATGGTGTGGAAGTGTCCGTCCTGAACGAAACGGGTGGGCGCGAAGTGCTTATCAATGACAAACTTTCGGCTCATCTGGCTTATATCATGGCTCTTTACCGCCACCGGCCCGATTTGATTGCCCGCCTGAAGGAAATTACGGACTATTACGCCAACAAGCACGCTTCGGACACGGGAACCATCGGTTCGCATGTGACTATCGTCAATACAGGCTCCATTAAGAACGTACGCATCGGGGATTATGCCCACATCAGCGGTACGTGCCGTTTGTCCAATGGTAGTATCAATAGCAACGAAGAGGCTCCGGTGCATATCGGAGACGGGGTTATCTGTGATGACTTCATCATTTCCAGTGGCTCGCATGTGGATGACGGAGCGATGCTGAGCCGTTGCTTTGTGGGACAAGCATGTAAGCTGGGACATAATTATTCGGCTTCCGATTCCTTGTTTTTCAGTAATTGCCAAGGAGAGAACGGGGAAGCTTGCGCCATCTTTGCCGGGCCGTTTACGGTGACGCATCATAAGTCCACGTTGCTCATTGCCGGCATGTTCTCTTTTATGAACGCCGGTTCAGGCTCTAACCAGAGCAACCACATGTACAAACTCGGCCCCATCCATCAGGGCACGTTGGAGCGTGGCGCCAAGACCACTTCCGATTCTTACCTGCTGTGGCCGGCTCGGGTAGGGGCTTTTTCTCTGGTGATGGGGCGTCACGTCACACACTCCGATACGTCCAACCTTCCTTTCTCTTACCTGATAGAGCAGAATAATACGACTTATCTCGTTCCCGGAGTCAACCTGCGAAGTGTGGGCACTATCCGCGATGCGCAGAAGTGGCCCAAACGAGACGGGCGTAAAGACCCCAACAAACTGGATTTCATCAATTACAACCTGCTCAGCCCTTACACCGTACAGAAAATGTTCAAAGGACGTGAAATCTTGCTTAACTTGCGTAGTGTCAGCGGAGAATTGTCGGACACTTATTCGTTTCATAGCACCAAGATACGCAACTCATCGCTGATGAAAGGCATCCGTTTTTATGAAATAGCCATCCATAAGTTCCTGGGCAACTCTGTAATCAAGCGTTTGGAGGAAACAAACTTCCGCAGCGATGAGGATGTTCGTGCCCGCCTGCGTCCGGACACGCCGATTGGTCATGGTGAGTGGGTAGATATATCTGGCTTCATCGCTCCCAAAAGCGAAGTGGACGCCCTGATTGCCGACATCGAATCCGGAAAGATAAATAAGCTGAAAGAGATTAATGCCGAGTTTGAGCGGATGCACCGCAATTACTATACCTATGAATGGACATGGGCATACGAAAAATTAGAGGATTTTTATGGCGTGAAGCCCGAAGACATGACCGCCGCAGACATCATTCGTATTGTCGAAAAATGGAAAGAATCTGTTATCGGTTTGGATCGTTTGGTGTATGAAGACGCCAAAAAAGAATTCTCCATGGCTTCCATGACCGGATTCGGTGCTGACGGCTCCCGCTTGGAGAAGGAGATGGACTTCGAGCAGGTACGGGGTGACTTCGAAAGTAATCCGTTCGTCACGGCCGTGCTGAAGCACATTGAAGTAAAGAGTGCATTGGGAGATGAATTGATAGAAAGGATGAAGCAAGTGCAGTAGTAAAACACAAAGCAAGCTACGAGTGCTTTGCGCGGACTGGCTCGTAGCTTGCATTTTACTCATTCTTTGTTGAGTCTCTCTCGCCAGATTTCTATCAGATAAGATAAAACCAGGCCCATACCGCCTCCTATCAGTACGCAAGCTCCAAAGATAACGCCGGATAAGTCTCTGAACATCCATTCCTTGGCCATGCCGTTTTGGTAACTGTCCACCCAAGTGCCGTACACAATGAGGTAGGCGACAAACAAACCGATACCTAATCCTATCAGCAGGCATCCCACACGCAGGGGCGTATAAGACCCGTTAGATGATTTGAAAATCTTAATCTTGACATTGGATAACGCCTCCGAAGGCAATTTCTCTATCAGCATCATCCGTTCCTTTTTGCATACAAAGAGTTCAAACAATTTGTAAATCACTCCAAATACAATCGCAAAGTTTGCGACAACCATTAATTCGTTCAACATATCTTTTATTTAGTTTAGAGGTTATTGATTTTTGTTTTCTTTGCTTCTTTAGACGCAATATGTTGGATAAGGTTACAGATTCCAATAAGAAAAATACAAGTATTCACGTTCAATCATGTTTCACGCAGTATGGTAAAATCGAACATAGGCTTATCCGATACAAAACACCGCTTCTTCCGTGTCCTTTCACCGCTTCTTGTGAAGGAAAACACCGCACTTGCGCGCGTTAAATCCCCATTTATATGATTAATTACTTAAACTAAAATAATTGTATATTTGTGTAACCTCTCCTACAAAAGTGCGTCTAATAGAGCAAATGGAACAGAATGAGTCACATATCATATCGCGCATCTTGGCGGGACGGACGGAGGAATTCTCCTACTTTCTCGACACCTATGGGCAGGCTGTCTTTACCCTGATTGTCCGCATGGTGTATTCAGAAGAAGACGCGGAAGAGCTGACGCAGGATGTCTTTATGAAAGCGTTCGAGCATTTGGACTCGTTCTATGGAGAAAGCAGTTTCTCGACTTGGGTTTACCGGATAGCCTATAATACGGCTGTATCGTATCTGCGTAAGAAAAAATCGGTGGAAACCGTTATCGACGAGGCGTTTTGGAATACGGTGTCGGAGACGGAAGTGGATGAAGCATTGGACGATGATTCGGAAGAGCGGGTGGAACAGCTTCAACAGGCACTGACACAGCTGTCGGCTGATGAACGTGCGTTGGTCACTTTATTTTATGAAGAGGAAAGGCCGGTGCAAGAAGTGGCGGAAGTGTTGGGGCTGTCGGTAAGCAACGTGAAAGTGAAACTTCACCGGGTACGAAAGAAACTGTATATACTAATGCAAAAGGAGGAGTGAGAAATGGAGGACAAAATGGATAAAGGTGTTAAGAAAGCGTTTACAAGCCAGACGAAACCCCGCTTGGCCAGTAATTTTACCTATCGGGCGATGGAGCGCATACGGCTGGAAACGGCACGCAAAGAAGCACGCCGTGAGAGACGTTCGTTCGTGTGGATGCTAGTCTGCGCGTTTGTCATGTTAGGCAGTTGTTTGGGAATACTGATAGGGGGCTACGGAATACGTATGGATGATGTTACGAAAACTTTCCATTCCACTCTAACCATTCTGTCAGAAGGCGGTTATTGCCTGCCTACCATTCTTTGCCTGCCTTTGTTGGGAGTGTTCAACTATTGGTTGAGGAAGAAAATCAGGCGTTTGTTGGAGTAAGAAGAACATCATCCCGTAGCCCCGCCTCTATATCGGATAAGATTTGCCGGACATCGGTAAGAAGAGGGTATAATTCGGATTTGACAATATCAAATACTAATTCTGGGTCAACAGAAAGATATTCATGAGAAATGATGTTTCTCATCCCGATGACTTGTTTCCATGGAGTGTTGGGATAAAGAGAAAACAATTGCTTTTTCGTGTGTTCATCTATCTGCCGTACAGTTTCCCCTATCGTTTGTATGCACATACATGTCGAATTGAAAAGAACCATTGCATTCTGTGAAATCAGAAAATCATGATATTCTTTTATATTCTTGGTCGTTTCAATAGTAAAAACAATCTGCCTCTCAATAAAATGAAACAGTTCGGTCACTTCTTGTTTATTATATGTAGATTGCATCTTGTTCAATGTTTTGACGGAACATTTGTCTCATGTTCTCATGCAAGGTTAATAAATCGACTTTGGTATTAAATAATTTTTCAAGCTCTTCCTTTAGTGACATATAAATACGGAATGTTTTCCTTTTTAACCGTACACATACATCAATATCGCTACTTTCCGTCTGCTCTCCTCGGGCTACGGAACCGAATAAGTTCATTTCTTCGATACCAAATTTATTCCCCTGTTCTTGTTTGAATTCGCGCAGTTTCTGAACCACTTCTTCCGTTGATATCATACGCTTACCTCCTTTCCTGTGCAAATGTAACAAATAATTTTTGAGAAACAGACATGTTGTTGAAAGAAAAGCCAGCCAATGAAGGAAATATTTCAATAATACTTCTTATCTTTGCCCTCAAGTACGATAAAATGAACTTCATAAATAAAGTAATTATGGCAACACCCGAATTCAAGTATGCGCCCATGTTTCAGATGGGCAAGGACGACACGGAGTATTATCTCCTGAGCAAGGACGGCGTGTCGGTAAGCGAGTTTGAAGGGAAACCTATCCTGAAGGTAAGCCCTGAGGCCTTGACAATGCTGGCCAATGCGGCTTTCCGCGATGTCAACTTCCTATTGCGTCGCTCGCACAATGAGCAGGTTGCAAAAATCCTGTCCGACCCCGAAGCAAGTGACAATGACAAGTATGTAGCATTGACTTTCCTGCGCAATGCCGAAGTGGCCAGCAAAGGTCAGTTGCCTTTCTGCCAAGACACTGGTACGGCCATCATCCATGGAGAGAAAGGCCAGCAGGTGTGGACCGGATTTTGCGATGAAGAGGCTTTGTCATTGGGCGTTTATAAGACTTACACGGAAGAGAACCTGCGCTATTCGCAAAACGCGCCGCTCACGATGTACGAGGAAGTGAATACCCGCTGCAACCTGCCCGCCCAAATAGACATTGAGGCTACGGAAGGTGATGAATACAAGTTCCTGTGTGTGGTAAAAGGAGGAGGTTCAGCCAATAAGACTTATTTCTATCAGGAAACCAAGGCCCGCATTCAGAATCCGGGTACGCTGGTTCCTTTCTTAGTAGAGAAGATGAAGACATTGGGTACGGCAGCTTGTCCGCCTTACCACATCGCTTTCGTGATTGGCGGTACGTCGGCCGAGAAGAATCTGCTGACCGTGAAGTTGGCTTCCACTCACTATTACGACAACCTGCCTACAACGGGCGATGAAACCGGACGTGCTTTCCGCGATGTGGAATTGGAGAAGCAATTGCTGGAAGAAGCTCACAACATCGGCCTTGGCGCACAGTTCGGCGGAAAGTATTTCGCTCACGACATCCGCGTCATCCGTCTGCCTCGTCACGGAGCTTCCTGCCCGATAGGATTGGGCGTTAGCTGTTCGGCCGACCGCAATATCAAGGCGAAAATAAACAAGGATGGTATCTGGATAGAAAAACTGGATGATAATCCCGGTGAATTGATTCCGGAAGAACTGCGTAATGCAGGCGAGGGCAATGCCGTTCGCATCGACCTGAACCAGCCGATGAGCGAGATTTGCAAGATTTTGTCTCAGTATCCCGTGGCTACCCGTGTGAGTCTGAACGGTACTATTATTGTAGCCCGTGACATTGCTCATGCCAAACTGAAAGCCCGCTTGGATGCCGGTGAAGACTTGCCTCAATATTTTAAAGACCATCCTGTGCTCTATGCCGGTCCGGCCAAAACTCCGAAAGGCATGCCTTGCGGTTCGATGGGACCGACAACGGCCAACCGCATGGACCCGTATGTGGATGAATTCCAAGACCATGGCGGTTCCATGGTGATGATAGCCAAGGGTAACCGTACGCAAGTGGTGACCGATGCTTGCCAGAAACATGGCGGCTTCTACTTAGGCAGTATCGGAGGCCCGGCAGCCGTACTGTCTATGAACAGCATCAAGAGCATTGAGTGCGTGGAATATCCTGAGTTGGGAATGGAAGCCATCTGGAAGATTAATGTGGTAGACTTCCCCGCCTTCATTTTGGTAGACGATAAAGGCAACGACTTCTTCAAACAACTGAAACCTCGTTGCAATTGTAAGTAGGTACCCATAAGTACTTTGGTTTTAATTGGTTACGGCCGCTTTGCATGTGAATGTGGGGCGGCTTTTTTATTGCTATTGCACATGATAGACGTCATGATAATGACGCTTTTCCGTATTAAGACTGCAAGTAGCATCAATGCCTGCCTGCTGCAATCGAATGGTTATGTCGTTTAGATTCTTCCGAGGCACGCGTCCAATATAAAACAAACGGTAACGATAATCGCTATCTAGTAGTTCCATAACATGCGTGGCATTCAACTCACGAGCGAATTCAAAGTTTATTTTACGCAGTTCCTTGTAAGGGTAACGGATTTCGCGTCCGGCACTCACAACGGTCAATGTGTCCGCATCCAGCTTCAGGTAACAGAAACGGGCTTGCAACCAGTAAATGGAATAGAGACTCATCGCGAAAAACAAGAACGACAAGACAAATCCCGCTATCGTGCCGGTGGTAACGAAACGCAACCCCAGGTAGAAAAACACGGCGAATATGATAAAATGCCAAAACATATAGAGCGACAGTCGCCGGTAAGTGACAGGGGGCTGTGGAGCTTCCATCTTAACCCCGGGAATGTAGTTCGTAAAGGGTATGTTATGAGCCAACAGCGTATGTATCAAAGCCGTAGGATGATTGCGAAGATGGACGGTCAGCACCTTTTCTCCACCGGACTTCAACTGGAGGGTCAGCAATCCCGGACCATATAAATTGGCTGAGCTATGCACATCAGGTTCGGGCGTATAACGCTGCATGAAACGGAAGCTCTGAATGTCATCCAAAGCGACGCGATGCTTCCGCAGATACGTTGTGGCACGTCGGATTTCTTTCTCAGTGGCTTTCATGACTATTCTTTTTTAGGTTCTTCTTTCTTTAATTCCGGATAGCTGATACGCGTATGGTAGATAGTCTTCAGCTTTTCCTTGAAGACTTCTTTCACGGTGGCAATGTCCTTGAAGGTGATGGGACACTCTTTGAAGTAACCCTCGTCCACTTGCGAGTCGATAATCTTGTCCACCAGGTTGCCGATGCTGGCTTCGGTGTATTCGGGCAGACTGCGCGAGGCGGCTTCCACGGCATCGGCCATCATGAGGATGGCCTGCTCTTTGGTGAACGGATTAGGACCGGGATAGGTAAACTTCGCTTCGTCCGGCTCCTGTCCGGGGTGTTCGTTCTTCCAGGAAATGTAGAAGTATTTAGTCTTTCCCTTGCCATGGTGGGTGGAGATGAAATCTTTAATCACTTTGGGCAGGTTGTTCTTTTCAGCCAGCTTCAGGCCGTCTGTCACGTGGCTGATAACCACTTGGGCACTTTGCTCGTAGCTCAGGTTTTTATGCGGATTGATGCCTCCCTGCTGGTTTTCGGTGAAGAATACGGGATTTTCCATCTTGCCGATGTCATGATATAACGCACCGGTACGCACCAACTGGCTTTTGGCGCCGATGCGATTGGCTGCTTCCGCGGCCAGATTGGCTACCTGCATGGAGTGCTGGAAGGTGCCGGGCACGGTCTCGGACATGCGGCGCAGCAAAGGTGTGTTGATGTTGGACAACTCCACAAGCGTGACGTTGGAGGTGAAACCAAACGTCTTTTCCAACAGGAACAATAAGGGATAAGTGAAGAGCAGCAGGATGCCGTTGATGACAAAGTAGATGTACATCCGCCCGTTCAGCTTGGAGAGGTCGTTTTCGGTTATCATCTCGAACGCGAAGTAGAGCAGGGCGTAGGTGAGGATGACCAATACGGCACTCTTGAACAACTGCGAGCGTTGCGACAATTCCCTCAGGCTGTATATAGCCGCCAGGCCGGCGGTGAGTTGCAACAGGATGAACTCATGCGGATAGCGCAGGCAGATGGAACATATTAATATGGTAATGACGTGCGTAATGAAAGCCGTGCGCGAGTCGAGGAACACGCGGATAACCATAGGCAGCATGGCGTAAGGCAGCACATAAACGTTCAGGAAGTTATTAGCCACCATCGAGGCCGTTACCACACAATAAATCATGACGAGCGCGAAGAGCAGCGAAAGACTCGCTTTGCGGTTGTAGTAATCCTTGCGGAAGAGGTCGAGGTAGAGCATGAAGCAGAGCATGAAGATGCTGACGTACACCAGCTGCCCTACCCACATCAGACGCTTTTGGCCCACGCTTTGGTTGCGTTTCTCCGATTCCTTCTTCAGGCTTTCCAGAATATTGTAAGTCTCGGAGTTTACAATTTCCCCACGGTCGATAATTTTTTGCCCGGTGAGGACGATGCCTTTCGCCCACGAGTAATTTTCCAGCATCTCTTGCTTGGCGCTCTCCGTACGCTCGGTGTCGTACGTCAGGTTCGGCTCCAGATATTCATTCAGCTGGTAATGGCGTAGGATGCCGGGGTGATAATGCACCGTGTCGTTCTCCAAAAGCAACTGATAGGCCTGCTTAACCGACAACAGGCTGCTGACTTCCTGCGAATACGCCATCTTTTGGTCTACGATGCGTATTTCATCATGCGCGCTGTCCTTTTGCAGGCTTGCCAGCGCATCGGTGTCCATGATACCCTGTTTATAGACCTTGTTCAGCATCCGTTCGATGTAAGGCAGGTATTTCCGGTCGGTCGCGCTTCCCGGCGTCGTAGCGTTGTATCTTTCTCTCAGTTTGTTGATGGCCGACTGTGCCGCCTGGCTATTGAGCGTATAGTAAGGCTGAAAGTTTCGCAAAATGCTGTCCTGCTCATGCTTCACCTCCTCGGCCGTCTTGTAGATGGGGAAATCGAAGGTTGCCATCAGCTGTCCGTACTTCCAGGGCTTGTTGATATCAAACTGATAGTTGAACTTTCCGTCACTGGGCAGAAAGTAGACAATGACGAGCACCGTACCGATGAAAATGAGCGCTTTATATAGCAAATCTCTATAATTCACCGTTCTTTTTGTATTGAAACTATTCATATCTGTCGAAATTTTTGCGAAAAGTACGAAAAAAAACAATGATATGGAAAAAAACGCTTAATTTTGCCACCTAAAATATTATAAAGAATAGTTTGCATATGACAGAAAGAAGAGTCAGAGTCCGTTTTGCCCCCAGTCCTACGGGCGCTTTGCACATCGGCGGTGTGCGCACGGCTTTATACAATTACCTCTTTGCGCGCCAACATGGCGGTGACTTGATTTTCCGTATAGAAGATACTGACAGCAACCGGTTTGTGCCGGGAGCCGAGGAATATATCCTGGAGTCGTTCAAGTGGTTGGGCATCCCCTTTGACGAGGGAGTCAGCTTTGGGGGAGACCACGGCCCTTACCGCCAATCCGAACGCCGGGATATCTATAAGAAATATGTAAAGGTTTTGCTCGATAGCGGCAAGGCTTACATCGCTTTCGACACGCCCGAAGAGTTGGAAGCCAAGCGTAAGGAGATTGCCAACTTCCAATACGATGCCTCTACCCGTATGCAGATGCGCAATTCGCTGACCCTGCCCAAGGAAGAAGTGGACAAGCTGATAGCCGAAGGCAAGCAATACGTTGTGCGCTTCAAGATAGAGCCGAACGAGGACGTGCATGTACACGACCTGATTCGGGGCGAGGTGGTTATCAACTCCTCCATCCTTGACGACAAAGTGCTTTACAAGTCGGCCGATGAATTGCCCACCTATCACTTGGCCAACATCGTGGACGACCACCTGATGGAAGTGTCCCACGTCATCCGTGGCGAAGAGTGGTTGCCCTCCGCCCCCTTGCACGTGTTGCTCTACCGGGCGTTCGGCTGGGAAGACACCATGCCGGAATTTGCCCACCTTCCCCTCTTGCTGAAGCCTGAAGGCAACGGGAAACTGAGTAAGCGTGATGGCGACCGTCTGGGCTTTCCCGTATTCCCCTTGGAGTGGCACGACCCCAAGACGGGCGAAGTGTCTTCCGGTTATCGCGAAGCCGGCTATCTGCCCGAAGCGGTCATCAACTTCCTGGCTCTGTTGGGATGGAATCCGGGCAACGACCAGGAACTGATGTCGATGGATGAACTGATAAAGCTCTTCAACCTGAGCCATTGCAGCAAGGCAGGCGCCAAGTTCGACTACAAGAAAGGTATCTGGTTCAACCACGAATATATCCTGAAGAAACCGGATGCCGAAGTGGCAACGTTGTTCAAGCCCGTATTGGCCGCCCAAGGCATCGACGTATCCGCTTATAGCGATGACTATCTGACCCGTGTCGTAGGTTTGGTGAAAGGCCGTGTCAACTTCGTCAAGGAATTGTGGGACCAAGCACGCTTCTTCTTCGTGGCCCCGCAGACGTATGCCGAAAAAGACGTGAAGAAACGCTGGTCGGAAGACACCCCGCGGATTATGGGCGAATTGACAACGCTTTTGCAGAGCATTGACGACTTCTCCTCCAAACATTGTGAAGAGATTGTCATCGGCTGGATAACCGAGAAGGGGTATCACATGGGCAACGTGATGAACGCTTTCCGTCTGGCCGTGGTAGGCGAGTGCAAAGGCCCGCACATGTTCGACATCACTGAACTGATAGGCAAAGAGGAGACGTTGACCCGGATAGAAAAAGCGATCAAGACAATATGATTTATCACCTGCTTCGTCTTTTCCTAAAGCTATTGTCCTACATTCCCTTCGGAGTGTTATACTTCCTGGCGGACGGCATATCTTGCTTGTTATATGATGTTGTCCGCTATCGGCGAAAGATAGTACGGCGGAATCTGACCGAGTCTTTCCCGGAGAAAAGCCCGGCGGAGATTAGACGGATAGAGCATAAGTTTTATCGTTTCTTCGCGGACATGATGTTGGAAAGTTGCAAGTTGGCTTCCCTATCGCAGGAGGAAATGAAGCGCCGGATGCAGTTCAGGAATGTCGAAGCCGTAAACGCCTTGTTGAAGGAGGGGAAATCCGTTTCCATCTATTTGGGACATTACGGGAACTGGGAATGGGTTTCCTCCATGCCTTTGTGGTTGGAGAAGAATGCCATAGGCGCTCAAATCTACCATAAATTGCGTAATGACCACATGGACAAGCTGATGTTGCACCTTCGGGGACGCATGGGAGCCGTCAGCGTGGACATGCACAAGACGGCACGCTATATCACCGAACTGGCAGGCAATCACCAGGTTTGCGCCATCGGGTTCATAGCCGACCAGTCGCCTAAATTCCGGGAGTCGCGTCATTTCTTGTCTTTCCTGCATCATAAGACGCCCGTGCTGGTCGGTTCGGAAAAGATTACGAAGCATTATGGATTTGAGGCTTTCTACCTGGATGTGAGGAGAATCCGCAGGGGATATTACGAAGCCGAATTTGTCCGGCTGCACGAAAATCCCCGTTCGTTGCCCGACTTTGAATTGACGGCACTCTATTTCAAGCATTTGGAGCAAGCGATTCTACGCCAACCGGAATTATACCTTTGGACGCACAATCGCTTCAAACATGCCGAAAAGGAAGATATAATAAAATAAGATGATGGATATAGATTTTGTAATCACGTGGGTGGACATGAACGACCCGAAATGGCAGGAAGACTTCGCGAAATATTCCGGTCGCAAAGGCAATACGAAGAACGGGGTTTCCGAAGCCCGTTTTCGTGACTATGGTTTTCTGAAGTATTGGTTTCGCGGGGTGGAGAAGTTTGCGCCTTGGGTGCGTAAGATACACTTCGTGACCAGCGGACAAAAGCCGGAGTGGCTGGACACGAACCATCCGAAGATTCATCTGGTAAATCACAAAGACTATATCCCGTCCCGGTTCCTGCCTACCTACAATTCGGTGGTGATAGAGCGTTACCTGCATAAAATTCCCGGTTTGGCGGAGCATTTTGTCTATTTCAATGATGATTTCTATATCATAAACACCATCGGACAAGAGCGATTCTTCCGCAACGGATTGCCTTGCGACATCGCCACTTTCCTCTACAATCCTTCGTGGTCCCAATGGTATAAGCGCATCAAGAACAACCTGAAAATCATCAACCGCCATTTCGACAAGAGAGAGGTGATGGCACGCGACCACGACAAATGGTTCCACCCGAGCTACGGCTCCCGTGCCCGTTGGAACTACCTGCTGAAGCATTACGATAAGTTTATCACCTTGCGGACTCCCCATAACGCGCAGCCCTACCTGAAAACCACGTTTGAGGAAGTATGGGCCGTGGCAGAGAAAGAACTGACCGAGACATCGGCCAACCGTTTCCGTGCCTTGACCGACTACACGCCGGAGCTTTTCCGCACGTGGCAAATCTGCCGGGGAAACTTCGAACCTTACAACACGTACTGTGACACCAAGATGTTCCCGCTCATGATTCGTCCCAAACAAGCTGTCCGTGCCATCCGTGAGCAAGCCTATTCCTTGGTTTGCCTGAACGACAACGTCCATATCCGCCACTATGCCCAAGTGATGGAGAACATCAGGAACGCTTTTGAGTATATATTGCCGGAAAAGTCGAGCTTTGAATTATAAAACAACTAACCATGAATAAGGTTCTTGCAGAAATCATAGCGGGCGTCATTCCGCATAAAATGACACGCAACCGATGGCGTGGTATCCTGCGCTATGGGCCTATCAAGGCTTTGAAGTTGAAACTTAGGATGAAGCGCGACCATACGCCTCCTCAATATTATCTGGCGGTATGCGCCATCGCCAAAAACGAAGGCCCTTATTTCAAGGAATGGATAGAGTGGCACCGTGCGCACGGGGTAGAGAAGTTCTACATCTATGACAATGAGAGCACGGATTGTACCAAAGAGGTGTTGACGCCTTATATCGAATCGGGGCTGGTGGAGTATAACTACTGGCCGGGGAGAAAGCGACAGCTTGCTGCCTATGACGATTGTTTTGAACGTCATCGCTTAGAAACGCGTTGGCTGGCGGTGATTGATTTGGACGAATTTATTGTGCCGATACAGGATAAGACAATTCCCGAATTTCTGCATCGCATGGAGAATTTTTCTGTCGTAGAAATCAATTGGCTGGTGTATGGAAGCGGAGGAGCCAGAAAACGTGAGCCGGGAGGGGTTATGGAAAGATTTCGTAAGCATTCCTTTCCCGAACACCGTCTGAATACTCATGTGAAGAGCATTGCCGACCCTCGGCGTGTGTGCACAATGATAGGGTGCCATGAAGCGGCACGCATCTCAGGACATGCCGCCGATTCTCATGGCGCATCCTTAAGAAAAGGCTTCGGTGACCGTAAACCGCAACAGGATGTTATTCGCATCAACCATTATGCGGTAAAGTCTTATGAAGAATTCCTTGGCAAACGAGCCCGTGGTCGTGCCCGCATTAACACATTGCGCGACTTCAGCTATTTCGACCAGTATGATTTAAATGACATTGAAGAGTAAGTCTTATTTATAATTAGAAGAAATGGCCACCTATTACGGAAGAAAATACAAACTATTGGAGCTAAGGCATTTGTTTAAGGAACTTTTCCTTGCCATCCGAATCGCGTTGAAATCGGAAAAACTTGGCAAACCTAAAACGAGTAAGCCCATTTATGTTGCCATGGTTGATGGTGAGTCTTTTCATGGAGGCATGTGCGATCGTTTCAAAGGGATAATCTCTCTGTATGCCTATTGCAAATATCAGAGACTGCCTTTTAGAATAAGGTACACGTATCCATTCCATTTGGAAGATTATCTTTCTCCCGCCACTTACGATTGGATACTTAAGGAAAATGAATATACGGATAATCCTATTTATAGCCGGGTTCTATACATGCGGGGCGAACATTTGGCTACAAGGCTTTTGAAATTAAAATCAAAAAAGCAGATTCATTATTATAGTAACAGAGATTGTCTGGAGCCTATCAACAAGGCCTATAAGGGTCAATTTAATTGGGGGGAATTGTTTTGTGAATTGTTTAAGCCTGGTCCGATTTTGGCCGAACGGATTCAATCCATAAAGAATGATTTGGGCAATGACTATTATGCAGCGGTGTTCCGTTTTCAGAATCTGCTCGGAGATTTTCATGAATATCATTATAAATCTATAAATGACGAAAACGAAGCGGAAAAACTCATTGAAAAATGCTTGAACGCCATCCGGGATTTAAAAAGCACACATGAAAACAAGCAGTTGCTTGTCACCTCTGATAGTGTAACATTCCTGAAAAGAGCCTCCCAAATAGAAGGCGTGCATATCATTCCGGGAACTTTAGTTCACATGGATGGGCAGAAGAAATATACTCCGGAAAACTCTTCTTATGAAATCTATCTGAAATCGTTTGTTGATTTTTATATGCTCAGCGAAGCGCAGAAGATTTATCGGATAGGAACTTCGTATATGTATCCCAGTGAGTTTCCCGTATATGCGGCCAAAGTGCATGGAATTCCGTTTGAACATATAATGATTTAGAGGTTTCTGTTGCTCCTAATGGCCCCATGAATCATCTAGATGTATTGATCTATTCCTTTCCTTGCGCGTGTCCGTTTAAGGGTAATGGTTTCCTGTAACATCTGCCAGTTTCTACCTGCATTCACTCTGTCTTCCTCCGGATGATAAAGGTGTACGGCACCTGCCATTCCTTTGGCGTTTTTCCGGTTAATCCCGATGTTCAGCAAGCGTTGGAAGAAGTCAGAATCTTCATATCCCCAACCTTCAAAAGATTCATCAAAACCGTTAATCTTCACACAATCTTCTTTCCAGAAAGCAATATTACAACTTTTTGCCCGTGATATGCCGCTTTTCCCTTTGAGCCAAGTCGCAAGGAATGGAATGCGGATAAGAACTTGGCGCTTCATTAATCCGGGCGACCAAAAATAAAACACTGGGTCAAGTGTCTGCAATCTGTGTCGGGTTGCTTTTTCGCTAAGAGGTGCCCTGCTACCCACGACAAAAAATCCTTTCTGCATCAACTTTTGATGGTCTTTTATAAAATGAGGCGTTAAGACCATGTCGCCGTCAACCATTACGATATAGTCCCCGCCAGCTTTTACAATTGCATTGTTTCTTGACATTGATGCGCGGAAACCAAGATCCGGAATCCAAGAATGAATCAAGGGTACCGGAAATATCCGCTGGTAACGTTCTATGAGTTTTTTTGTTTCCGGTCCCGACCCGTCATCGGCAATCACGACTTCTTTCGGATATACACTTTGCCTTAATACACTTTTTAAAACAAGCTCTAAGAATGGAGGATTGTTATACGTTGTTATTATTAAGGAGATTGAAGGAGCGATATTAATCATATTTCAATATGAGGTTTGTATGGGATTTTTTACAAGTATTATTATTTTGAATCTATCAGTTTCTGTCTGATGGCAGGGAATTTTCCCATTATCTTGTCAAACGCTTCCCGGTTTTTATCACCTTTAGGATTTAAGTTGACAGACATCAATGAAAGTTCCATTGGTTTCCCAATCCCTTTGGCCGTACGTTGTCCGTTGGGAAGAGGAACCACGTAGGTGCCGCTTGACACAGCTGCCGCCCAAAACCATACGTCATCGTTCGTGGGTGCCAATGCCATAAAGAGTGCAGGGTCGAGCATCTTTTCGTCCAATGAGTGAGGGGGATACAATACTCCGCCTACTCCCGTTTGCATAGCCAAATGGCTGAAATGATATTTCTTGAAGATGAAGTCATACCATTTGTATTTCCGCCACTTGCGGTAGGGAGCGTTTAGCCGCACCTTTCGCACCCGATGCGCTATAATGGCATCGGGCAACCGTTTGTGCAGGCTCACCAAATCACGCAACAGGTTCGGATGATACAGAATGTCATCATCAATGGTCACAATCACATCATTGGGAAAATCCTTCAAAGCCGGAAGCAATTTTTTGTAAGAACGTATCTCGGCAGGGTCAAATCTTACTTCAAAAATCGGACTTTCAGCCTTAAGGGCTTCCAGCTCGGCAGGGAGTATCTTGCCCGGAAACTTCTGCGTATCTAGGTAGAGCACAATTTTATCGGGTAAAAACGAACCTTTCAGGACCGAGCGTATAGCCTGCACCGCATAAGGTATTGCCTCAGGGAATGAGGTTAATGAAACGATTATCTTCTGTTGATTACTCATCTCTTACACGAGTTTTTATTCTTTATTAACTTCATAGCCTATCTTTTCTCCCACTTCCGGAAACCTTTCCACAATCGCCTCCAGTGCAGCCGCATTCTTGTCCGTGCCCGACTTGAAGTTCGTGGTCTTCAGCGACAATGTCCGCGGCTTCCCTACCCCTTTCGGCTTGTTATGCCCGAAGGGTACGGGTACGACGGGAGTGCCGTTCGCCACCGCCGCTGCCCAAAACCAGATGTCGTCTGTGGTAGGGGCTATTTGGGTGAACAAGTCTGCATCCAGCATCTCCGGCTTCAAGGAATGGGGAGGATACAGCACGCCGCCCACACCGGTCTGTATATTCGTAAAGCCTGCGTGAATCCGCTTGCACAAGAAATGATACCACCTATATTTACGCCACTTCCGGTAAGGCTTGCCCGGCTTCATGAGCTTGGCGCGATGGGCCAATACGGCTTTGGGCATCTGCTCGTGCAGACGCAGCAAGTCACGCAACATGTGTTTGTGATAGTGTACATCATCGTCCACCGTGACAATGACGGCATCCGGAAAATCCCGCAAGGCGGGAATCAGCTTCCGGTAGGAACGGATATCGCGCTCATAGTCCCGTATCTCGAAGATGGGATGGCTGTCGGCCAAAGCCAAAAGCTCCTGCGGAAGTCCGTCTTTGCCAAACTGGGCAAAGGTCAGGTAGAGCACCACCTTGTCGGGCAGCACGGAACCTTCCAAGATGGAGCGGACAGCTTGCACGGCATAGGGTATTGCCGCTGGAAACGAGGTCATGGATACGATGACTGTCTCTTTATGTATATTCGGTTTCATGTCCATTACAAACGCCAATATGCGGCCAAAGTTAGCAATAAAAACGGATTCTACCCGCATCGAACAGGAATTTCTTTCAATCTCGGCAAAGCATTGCCCCGGTCTTTGCGAAACACTGCTTAGACTTTTGCGAAACATTGTCCGATGCATTGATAAAAAACGGCTTGCAATGCTTGAAGGTGTTCAAAGAATTGGTTACTTTTGCAGGGACTTAATAACAATGAAAGCATGAATATAGCCAAATATTTGAACGTCAACGGCCGGTTGCTCGACCTCTCCACACCGTGTGTGATGGGGATACTCAACCTGACGCCCGATTCCTTTTACGTCCATAGCCGCATGGAGACGGATGAGGCCATAGCTGCCCGCACGCATCAGATTGTGGACGAGGGAGCGGCCATTGTTGATGTAGGCGCTTACTCATCACGCCCCGGTGCGGCCGATGTCTCGGCTGGGGAAGAAATGACGCGCCTGCGTCGTGGTTTGGAGATTATACGCCGTGAGGTGCCCGAAGCTGTTGTGTCGGTAGATACGTTCAGGGCAGACGTGGCACGCATGTGTGTGGAAGAGTACGGTGTGGCTATCGTGAACGACATATCGGCGGGCGAGCTGGACAAGGACATGTTTGCCACCGTAGCTGAATTGCGTGTGCCATACGTCATGATGCACATGTTGGGGCGTCCGCAGGACATGCAGCAGGCTCCTCATTATGACAATGTGGTGAGAGAAGTTTTCCTGTATTTTGCCCGCAAGGTGCAGCAATTGCGTGACATGGGTGCGTATGACTTGGTGCTGGATCCCGGCTTTGGTTTCGGAAAGACGCTGGAGCATAACTACGAACTGATGGCCCGCTTGGAGGAATTTTCCGTTTTTGAACTGCCCTTGCTTGTCGGCATATCGCGCAAATCCATGATTTATAAGTTGCTGGGCATTTCTCCCGAGGAGGCGTTGAACGGCACCACCGTGCTTCACACGATAGCCTTGCAAAAGGGGGCGGACATCCTGCGGGTGCACGATGTGCGTCAGGCGGTGGAAGCCGTGCGCATTGTGGAGGCTTTGAAGCGTGCGCAAAATGTGACTTTATGATTATACTTTACACTATATATAAATTAGAATAACCGTGTTTTTCGAATTTGGCATAAAGGATTTTCTGGACATCTTGTCGGTGGCGTTCTTGCTTTACTACACGTACAAGCTGATGAAGGCTTCCGGCTCTATCAACATCTTTACGGGGATATTGGTATTTATATTGATATGGCTGGTCGTGTCGCAGGTGCTGGAGATGAAGCTGCTTGGCTCCATTATGGACAAGCTGGTGAGCGTGGGCGTGCTGGCGTTGATTATCTTGTTTCAGGAGGAGATACGCCGCTTCCTCGTGACCCTCGGCTCGCACAAAAACGCGCAAGCCATTGTACGCTTCTTCACCGGCAACAAAAGCCCGAAAAGCATGGAGCACGAGGATATTATGCCCATCGTCATGGCCTGCATGAGCATGGGCAAACAGAAGGTGGGCGCGCTTATCGTGATAGAGCACGACATGCCCTTGGATGACATTGTGCGTACGGGCGATGTGATAGACGCCAACATCAACCAGCGGCTTATTGAGAATATCTTCTTCAAGAACAGTCCCTTGCATGATGGGGCGATGGTCATCAGCAAACACCGCATCAAGGCGGCCGGCTGCATCTTGCCTGTATCCCATAATCTGGACATTCCCAAGGAGTTGGGCTTGCGCCATCGGGCGGCAATGGGCATTTCGCAAGTGTCCGACGCGCAAGCCGTTATCGTGTCCGAAGAGACGGGTGCCATTTCCGTAGCTTACAAAGGCCAATTCCATCTGCGGTTGAGTGCCGAAGACTTGGAGCGTCTGCTCACCGAGCAGGGATGAAAAAGGGCGTTAAAGCAATCCCAATAGCCTTAAGATGGTCGGCGTGAGCAGAGCGGTGAAGATGCCGTTCAGTGTAAGTCCCAGGCTGGCAAAAGCGCCATACTTCCGGCTGACCTCCATAGCTGCCGAAGTCCCTACGGCATGAGCGGCCGTACCCATAGACAAGCCTTGCGCCATGGGGCTTCCGATATGTGTCAGGTGCATGGCTTTGAATCCCAATATACCGCCCAACAAGCCCACGCATACTACCACAGCTGCCGTAAGCGAAGGAATACCTCCCAAGGAATTGGCCACTTCCATGGCAATAGGCGTAGTGACCGACTTGGGTGCCAGCGAGTAAATGATTTCGTTCGGAGCGCCCATCCATTTGGCTATCAGCACTACCGAAGCCACGCCTACTACGCAACCCGCCAACTGGGAAAGCAGGATGGGAAGCAATTGTTTCTTAATAGTCTCCAATTGCAAGTAGAGTGGCACACCAAGTGCCACTACAGCCGGTTTCAACCAGAATTCAATAAGATGCCCGCCTTCATTATACGTCTCGTAGCTCACTCCGGTCAACTTCAGGAAGATAATCAGTACGGCAATCGTAAGCAAAATGGGATTCAGGAGCATGATGCCCGTCCGCTTCTGCAACCATTTGGCAAGGAAGAAAAGGCCGAACGTAACGGCCAACAGGAAAAATTCGTTTTCTAGGAAATTCATTTGAGTTTACGTGTTAGTTGGTGAACCCATCCGGTGACTACAATGACCAGCAGCGTGCTGACAACCGAAGCGGTGACGATGGGCCAGAATTCAGCCGCTATGACATCAAAATAAAGCATCAGTGCCACGCCGGGCGGCACAAAGAAGAAGCCAAGGTTGGCTACCAGGAAGTCGGACATGCCCTGCACCCAGTGCAATTTAATCCAACCCAATTTCAAAAACAAGGTGAGTAGCAACATACCGATGATGCTCGATGGCAGCTTGATGCCCGTCAGCCACACAATCAGCTCACCCAAAGCCAGACATCCAAAGAGGATGGCGCATTGACGAATCATAATCTCTATTCTAATTTTGTTATCTTGAAAAACGGGCGCAAAGATAATGCTTCCAAATTGAATTTTGATTTATCCGGCGGACAAAATATGTTTTTCACACGATGTTTCACTTCCTGAGGTCGTTTTCTACCTAAAACATCCTTATCTTTACAAAATAGACCCCGGTGAATTTTACGATGGTTTCATTTAAAATCAGAAAACGGACTACTTATATGAAATTCTACGATAGGACAAACGAATTGAAGGAATTACAGGATGTACGCAAGTTGGCTTTTACCGACTAGTGTCATTTTGTTATCCGTGACAATTTGTCTTTCCTAATCGCCGAGAATCGTCTGTTTCGGGCAAAATAAGGAATAAACAAAAAGAACGGATTTCAAAAGTGCTTACTTGCTTATATTCAGTAATATAGGAAGATTCTTGCTTGAATATTTACAATTTTTGGAAGTGAAAATTTCCTAACAAAGAAGGTTTGTTAAGTTAATGTTTACAGTTTTTAGCGAACCAAGAAAGCCTTTCTGCTGAAACACTTAACTGTTTGCGTTCAGCGGGCGAAGTTTTTGTTTCCGATTAGTTAAGTGTTACCCCCTCTAACACTTAACTATTTGAGCGCAAACAGTGCGGTAATTCAGAGCACCGTATTTTTATGCATTTCTTTTTCATCGCTTTTGTAAAGGGAGGAGGTCAGCAAAAATAGGGAAATGCCTACTTCTTAATAGCAATAAGCGGAAAATCAAATCAATTTGTTATTCGCCGACCTGATTGTAATTGTCCGTTAAGCACTAATTTTATCGGGTTGATTTTAGGCGCGGATTACACGGATTGGTCACGGATTTCTTTTGTCTAAGGGAACGAAGTGAAGCATCTCTCAGTGCGTTCGGGAGATTCTTCGCTTTGCTCAGATATACCTTAATAAAATAATCAAAGGCGGTTTTGAGCGTAACTACAGATACAAGAGACGCTCTTTAAAGAATCCATGTAATCCGTGTAATCCGTGCCTAAAACGAAATTCCCATTATTGTATAAATTAATTCTGTGCTCATACTTACGGATATAATTGAAAATTTTTATTGTTAAGTTTGGCTAAATAAAATATTTTTTATAACTTGCAGGCAATATAAGCCAAGTTGATTTAATAGAAAGGAGCAAAGCTATGAAAAAGTTTAGTTGGATGTATTTATTATTCATTGTATGCCTCTGTACGATGGGGTGTGAAGATTCATTGGGTACTTACCAGTTCACGTTCGACGCCGATGGCAAATGCTATTTAGTTGGCATGACTTCTATCAGTCAAGATGTGTTTGAAGAAAAAGTTCAAGGATATGGGTGGAGAACGGTTGCTACGCATAAGATTCATTCTGATGGTACATATGACAAAGAAGATTTCTATGATTTATACGTAGGGGCAAGTTCTAGTAGCTATTATTTTGGAGAAACTCACATCAAAGAGTATTTTCCATACACTGCGAAACCGGTTTTAGCATATGCCCTTTGTCCGTATGAGATTCAGGACCCGACAGACTATTTCCCTCTGCCTACAGGTGATGAAATGTTGATTATTGAGGTAAAGGGAACAGAAATGCACGCCATTGTCGGACCGGGAAACAAGACGCTGCTTCCGGGTTATGACAAAAGGGACAACTATTTTTATCTCCGATTGGAGAGAATGACGGCAGAAGAGATTGTGGCTAAGGATGAAAAATATGATTACCATTGGGAATATGAAAAAGAGCTTGGACAGTAAATAAATAGAGTATTAATAAATCCATTGAATTATGAAAAAGTTGATGTTTGTATGTGCCGCTGCATTAGGAATGCTGGCGGCCTGCCAAAGTGACGATGGGATAAACAACAAGGTGCCGAAGGAGTACCAACCCATCGAATTGACGGAAGTCCAGACCCGCATGGCTTCCGAAAGTACGGACTTTGCTTTCAGATTCTTCCGGGTGGCGAACGAGGTGTTGGGCAAAGAGCCCCAGAACCGGGACAAACTGATTCTTTCCCCGCTAAGTGCCTCGTATGCACTCTCGATGGCCGCCAACGGTGCGGTCGGAACGACTTTGACGGAACTGACGGACGCCTTAGGCTTTTCCGGCTTTACGATGAATGAAATCAATGCCTACAACCAGAAGCTGGTAAAAGAATTGGGACAGCAGGACAACACGACCATTCTCAGCACGGCTAACTCCCTGTGGATGCTGGACGACTTTCAGGTATTGGACAGCTATCGGGCAGCCTTGACGCAGCACTATGACGCCGAAGTGCGGAGAGAGGAAAGAACCAAAGCCAAGGATGCCATCAATGCCTGGTGTGCGGACAAGACGAACGGTTGCATTCCCGAATTTCTGAAAGATGAACCGTCTGGGGAGGTGATGTTGCTGAACGCCCTCTACTTTAAAGGTATCTGGGCCACCCCGTTCCGGGAAGAGGCCACTCAGACGGAAGTGTTCACTAACGAGGACGGTTCGCACAGCGAGGTGGACATGATGAACCGGGAAGACAGTTACCGGTTCGCTCAAAACGACCTGTATGCGATGGTTCGTCTGCCTTACGGCAACGGTGCGTTTGCCTTGCAGGTGGTGTTGCCGCAGGAAGGCGTGGAACTGGCCCAATGCATCGAAGCCTTGGACGGCGCCGGCTGGAAAGCTTTGCAGGAAAGCATGACATGGGAAGAGGTGGATGTAAAGCTTCCCAAGTTTACCATTGAAGACTACCGGAACAGCCTGATGGATGTGCTGGAAGCCATGGGCGTGCACGAAGCGTTCTCGAACGCAGCGGACTTCAGCAAAATGATGGAAAGTGCTATGGCCATCAGTGCTGTAGACCAATCCATCTACTTCAGACTGGATGAAGAAGGTACGGAAGCGGCTGCAGTGACAGAAGTTGAAATGACTGATATAGCTGCTCCTCGTCCTGATGGCGTTTATGAATTCCATGTAGACCGTCCGTTCCTCTTCCTACTGACGGAAAAGAGTACGGGCAGCATTCTGTTTATGGGGAAGGTGACGAAACTCTGAGGTCTCTTGTCAATGCACGCCATTGTCGGACCGGGAAATAAGACACTTTATCCAATCTAACGAAAAGGAGGGTGTGCCGAAATGAAAAAAGGCTTTCGTTTCGGCACACCCTTTCAATTTCTCTTTGGGTCTCATTCTTTTTGCAGCGAGGCAAAAAAATACATAAATTCCCGTTTTTTACTTCAGTTCACCATCGTTGTCACACTCTTCCAGCATTCCCTTATTGGCTTTATTTAATTGTTCGCAATACTCTGTAGGAGTAACTCCAAACTTGTCCTTGAAACATCTGCTGAAATATTTAGGATTGGTAAAACCTACGGCATAGGCCACTTCCGACACTGTCATACGACCTTCGGCAAACATGGCGCATGCCCGTTTCATTCTTACATGCATTTTTGTTATTGTGAATGCATTCGCATCAACCGAGCTGCTTTATGGATTATTTGGGGAAAAACGATATTTTTGCATTTTTCTTTTAGGGTAAAGCCCGTTTCAATCGTTATTAATACAAATGCAAGAAAGAATGAACAGTGAACTCTTACAGAAATACATTGCCGGCCATGCTACGGAAGACGAAACCCGCCGCGTTGTAGAATGGATGCAGACCTCGCCCGAGAACATGCGTGAATACAGGGCGCAGCGCAAGCTGCATGACATTGCTTTGTGGCGTGCGGAGGAAGGCAGACAGTCCGTCCGGCGGAGGCTTACGTGGCGCAGGATCGTATGGGAGTTTGCCAAGATAGCGGCTGTGTTTGTCCTTGTATTCTTGGGCGTACGCTATTGGGAGGACAGACAGAGCGTGGGTGATAAACCTCTTCAGTCTATTTATGTTCCTGCCGGTCAACGTGCCGAGTTGATGCTGGCCGATGGTACGAAAGTGTGGCTCAACTCGCGAAGTACGCTGACTTTTCCCGGAGAATTCAGAGGGGACATGCGCAATGTGACGTTGGATGGCGAGGGCTATTTTGCAGTGACTCACAATCCGGAGCAACCTTTTATTGTAAAGACGAGCAAATGGGATGTGCGTGTGCTTGGTACGGAGTTCAACGTGAAAGCTTATGCACAAGATAGTATTTGGAAGGTTGCATTGTTGAAAGGTTCGGTGGAGATTGTGAGGCCCAAGTATGGCAATATAAAATTGGAGCCAGACACCCGTATCTGTTTGACGGACGGAAAACTGGTGAAAGCCCGCATTGAGCATCACGATTATTTCCAGTGGCGTGAAGGTTTGTTGTGCTTCCACAACATCTCTGTGCGCGACATGATAGAAAAACTGAAGTTGTATTACGGAGTGGACATCTTGGTAAATAATAAAAGAATACTTCAGAATCACTATACCGGCAAGTTCCGTACGAAGGACGGTGTGGAACATGTGCTGCGTGTGTTGCAACTGAACAATTATTTTACGTATTCCATCGATGAGGAGACGAATGTAATCACGATTAATTAACTTTTAAAAACGAATGCCTATGAAACAAGACCAATGAACCGATACCCTGTAAAAGAAAAATGGGACGGTGCTGCAACACCCTCCCATCCGCGAGCGTCAATGCTGCAACATTGAGCTTGTCTTTTGAGAAATTAATCTTAGTATGATACCTAAAATTACACTGCAAATGTATGAAAAATAATTTATATCGGGAATCTATTGTAGAATTTAAACATTTATTCCGTATCATGAAACTCACAGCCTTAGTTCTATTCCTGTTTGCGGGGATGACTTTTGCTACTCCCTCTTATTCCCAAACCATGCGGGTGACCATTGTAGGCAATGGCATGCGGACGGGTAAGGTAATCAATGAAATTGAGAAACAGACTGAATATCTCTTCGTGTATGACGTGGACGAGGTGGATATGAAACGTAATGTGAACGTCAACGCCCAGAACCAACCCGTGGCTGAAGTTCTGGACAAAGTGTTCGATGGAACCGGCGTCTACTATGCCATGGAAGGTAAAAACATTATGCTGATGAAGAAAAACGCCCAACAACAGGATAACAAAGTGACGGGTGTCGTAAAAGATGCGAATGGAGATCCTATCATTGGTGCCAATGTAACGGTTAAAGGAGAGTCAATAGGTACAATCACTGATATAGACGGACGTTTTATATTGAATGCTCCGTCAGACGCGGTTTTGCAGATTACATACATCGGATATGTAGCGCAGGACGTAAAAATAGATAATAGAAAAGAAGTCGTTGTTACATTGGTGGAAGACACCGAGACACTGGATGAAGTTGTTGTCGTAGGTTACGGTACGCAGAAGAAGGTCAACCTGACCGGTTCCGTAGGAAATGTATCGTTGGACGATTTGGGAAACCGCCCCATTACGAATGCAAGTAATGCCTTACAAGGTACCGTGTCCGGTGTATATGCTTTGCAACGTTCCGGTCAGCCGGGTTCCGATGGCTCCGTTATCAATATCCGTGGTGTCGGTACGCTGAACAATAGTGACCCCTTGGTGCTGATAGACGGATTCCCCGGAAGTATGTCAGACGTGGATGCATCGGACATCAGTTCTATCTCCGTATTGAAGGATGCGGCATCGGCTGCTATTTACGGAAATCGTGCTGCCAATGGTGTAGTACTTATCACCACAAAGAAAGGTGCTACGGGAAAAGTCAAGTTCTCTTACAATGGATATTTCGGTGTGCAGGAAGCCACTTCACTTCCGGGCGTATTGGATTCTTATGAATATACAACCATGTATAATGAAGCTTGCAGAAACTCAGGACAACAAGAAAAATACTTGCCAGAGGAAATTTTGAAATATAAGGATGGAACCGACCCGATGTATCCGAATATAGATTATTTTGATGTGTACTATGACAAGGCGACCATGCAGAATCATCGTGTAAATTTAAGTGGTGGTTCGGAAACTTTCCAATATGCCATCATGTTGGGTTATCTGGATCAGGATGGTATTCTCGTAGGTACAGATTATCAGAAAACAGACTTCCGCTCCAATATTGATTCTTATTTATGGAACAAACGCCTGCGTATAACTACCCGCTTGTCTGGAAATTACGGTGTCAAGAATGAACCTACTGACATCTGGAATGCTAAATGGTATGCTACTAATTCACCGGTATGGCCTTTGAAGAATACGGACGGCGTTTGGGTCAGTGTAAATGGCGAGCGAAACTATTATGGTGAAATTATGGAGGGAAGTACTTCACGGGCTGAACGTTATGTATTCAATGGCCAGTTGGAAGGTGAATTGAAGATATGGGATGGCCTGAGCGCCCAATTAACCTATGGTTACAATGTGGAAAGCGCCAATACGAATGCCTTCCATGCCAATGTAACCTTGGCCAGCTTGGATGGTTCGCTCAAAACGCTTGTGTCTGATTTGAATGCAACGAACACCTTGAATTATCAAACGCTTCTTACTGGTTTGTTGAGATACAACAAAACTTTTGGCAAACATGAAATTTCTGTATTGGCCGGTTATTCGGAAGAGTATTTCAAGTGGAAATGGAATAGTGGTTTCCGTTCAGGTTTTGTGAACAACGATCAGCGTGTATTGAATTTGGGCGATGCTTCTACTATGAGTAACAATGCCGATGCTTACGACTTAGGTCTGCGTTCTTTCTTTGGCCGTATCAATTATAGCTTCAATAACCGTTATTTGTTCGAGGCAAACATCCGTAGGGACGCTTCTTCCCGCTTTGCGGAAGGAAATCAATGGGGTACTTTCCCATCTTTCTCTGTGGGTTGGATTGTTTCCGAGGAAGACTTTATGAAAGATTTGGATTGGCTGGATATGTTTAAAGTGAGAGCCTCTTGGGGTAAATTGGGTAACCAAAACATCAACTCCTACTATGTGGGAAGCGAAATTCTTTCCAGCGGACAGAATTATTCTTTGGGTGGAACGCTACAACCGGGAGTTGCTGTCAATAGTATGATTAACAAAGAGACCACTTGGGAAACGACTTCTCAATTTGATATCGGTTTCGATTTGGCTTTGAATAACGGATTGTCACTTACTTTCGATTACTTTGATAAACGGACCAATGACATTTTGATGCAGACGCCTATTCCGCTTACAATGGGTAATCTGAGTGCGCCTTATGTGAATGCCGGTAAAGTGTCCAATAAAGGTATTGAAGCCTTGATTGGTTATCGGAAGAACTTTGAAAACGGCTTGAAACTTCGGACGAGCTTGAATCTTTCTCACATAGTGAATAAGATAACAGACTTGAACGGAGCCAGTCCTATCATCAGTGAACCTAAAGCGCAAATGGAAGGATATGCCATCAATGCATTCTACGGATACGAGATGGATGGTTTGTACCAAATTTCGGACTTCACTTGGCAGAACAATAGCGACCCGAACATTCCGCATGAAGAACGCGACTATGTGTTAAAGGACGGGGTGGTATCAGTTGCCAACTATACGGCCCAACCGGGTGACATTAAGTATAGGGATTTGAATGGGGACGGGAAAGTCACGATGGAAGATGACCGGACCATCATCGGAAAACAATTCCCGGACTTGACCTATGCATGGCAGTTGAATTTGGAATGGAAGAACTTCGATTTCAGTATGTTCTGGCAAGGCGTTCAAGGAATTAACGGTTATACCTATTTTGAGATTGCTTGCCCGTTCAGTGGCTTTGCCAACATGGGTAGTTGGTGGTTAGACCGTTGGACACCGGATAATCCGGATGCCAAATATCCGCGCTTGACTCTGGATGGTACCCGTAACAATATCCATTCTACATTCTATATGGAGAACGCTTCATACCTGCGTCTGAAGAATATTGAGTTGGGATATACCTTTGACAAGAAACTCCTGCCCTTCATGCGGAATTGTACCGTTCGTTTGTATGGCAATATCCAAAACGCGTTTACTATTACAAACTACAAGGGATTCGATCCGGAAATGGAAGTGGGCGAGACACGTGCCCAGGCTTATCCGCAGGTTCGTATTTATACTATCGGTTTGAATGTTAACTTTTAATTGAAAACAACCATGAAAAAAGTATATAAATATATTTTGTTATCCGTTTTCGGAGTATTCGGATTGAGCAGTTGCGTGGACAATTTGCTGGACCGTACTCCTTTATCCTCATTGTCTCCTTCTACATTCTATCAGGATGAAAGCCAGTGCAAGATGGCATTGATGGGAGTCTATTCGGCCTTGCAACCTGTTACGACGTCTACCTATTGGTATCAGTTGGACTTCATGTCAGATGACGCTTATTGCCAGGATGCGTGGCAAGGTTCTACGGAGTTTGGAGGATGGCAACAAAATTCTTCCAGTACGGCCGCTTATGACCGCTGGCGTATGGACTACCGCTTGATTGTACGTGCCAATATGTTTATGGGTAATCTGGAAGCGGCTCCCGTTGATGAAAGCGTCAAGGCTCAGATGATGGCAGAAGCGAAATACCTTCGTGCGTATGGATATGCGGACTTGATAACCTTCTTCGGGGATGTGCCCATTGTGCCCGAAGACCAAACATTGGAGAACGCCTATGTGGCAAGAACGGCAAAGAGCACAGTGCTGGAAGCCATATTGACCGATTTGAATGAAGCTGCTCCCGGATTGCCCCTTTCCTATTCGGGTACAGATGTGGGTAGAGCTACGCGGGGAGCTGCCTTGGGCTTGAAATGCCGTGCTTTGCTATGGAATGAAAGATGGGAAGAAGCAGCCGCAGCGGCCAAGGAAGTGATGGACTTAGGCGTTTATGACTTGTTTGATGATTATGAAGGTATTTTCTTGGAAGCGAATGAGAATAACATTGAGGTGATATTCGATATTCAGTATATCAAGAATCTTCAGCCTCAGCCCTATCCGACAACGGCCACTTCTTTCACAGAATGGGCCACACCCAATATTTCGGTAGATTTGATTGAGGCTTATTACATGACGAACGGGAAGCCCATTACCGACCCGACTTCCGGTTATGATGACCAAAATCCTTATGTCAATCGTGACCCTCGTCTGGCGGCTTCCGTAGTCCTTCCCGGCTCGCAATATGGTTCCATCATCTTCATTCCGGCCAATGACCAAGTGCCCTGCGGCACCCGTCCGCGTAAATATGCCGATATAGGAAATATGGAAAGAGACAATTGTGCCATCAACCAGATTGTATTACGCTATGCGGACATCCTCTTGATGCGTGCCGAAGCTTTGATAGAGTCTAATAATCTGACCGATGAAGTCTACACCCTGATTAATACCGTGCGCCAACGTGTAGGTATGCCTACCATCCAGGAAGTGGAAGGAAGCAATCTGTCTCAGGACGCATTGCGCCAAATACTGAGACATGAACGCAGGGTGGAGCTCTTCCTGGAAGGGACAAGATACATAGATATGTTAAGATGGAAAGACGAATCATTGGTGCATGACGTATATGGATACAACCGGACCAAACTTTCCGATCCCTCCAGCCCGGCCACTTGGCAATTCGAGAAGGTGACGGTCGCTACGCGAAAGTTTGACCCTGCCAAAGGTTGGCTTTGGCCTATCCCTCTGACCGACATGCAAAACAATGATCAACTGACCCAAAACCCGGGCTATTGATAATTAATATATACTAAAAGTAGTCCAAGTCTGCATAGACATTATGTGTACTTGGACTATTTTTGTATAAGTCAATAAAAAACACACTTGCTTTATTATGAAACGATACTTGCTATTCATTTTGGGAGTAATAGGAGGATGGGGACTTGTTCTCGCTCAATCGTGGAGTGCGGACAATGGAAACGGAACGTACACCAATCCGCTTTTTTACGATGAATGTTCGGATCCGGACATCATACGTGTGGGAGATGATTTTTACCTGACGAGCACAACTATGCACAGTGTGCCGGGACTGCCCGTGTTGCATTCGAAAGACCTCGTCAACTGGGAACTACTGAGTTATGCCTTGACGGAATTTAATATGGGAGATGAATTTAAGCTTGAAAACGGAAAGGAGGCATACGGGCAAGGCATATGGGCGCCATGTATCCGTTATCATGAAGGAACTTTCTATATTTTCTCTAACATCAACCGGCATGGCTTGCAAGTCTTTACATCCGAGGATCCGCGTGGACCTTGGAAACGTCACAACATTGGAGAGAATATTTATGACTTGTCCGTGTTGTTCGAAGATGGGAAAATCTATGTTGTTTATGGGCAGACGACTATCAAACTCGTAGAACTCAAACCAGATTTGAGCGGAATAGTGCCAGGTACAGAACGGGTTATCATCCCCGATGGACATGCCATGGGCGAAGGAAATCATTTGTATAAGATTAATGGAATGTACTATATTGTCAATGCGGATAACGGACGAATGCAATGTGCCAGAGCTAAAAAGATTGAAGGGCCTTACGAAACGGTGGTTGTCAGCTCCCGTGAGACTATGGGAACCCAGCGAGCCTGGTGGACAAAGGGTATAGGACAACACTCGCCTCTTCCTCTTCCGGGTGATTCATTGATACTGACCAAAGAACCGGAAAATGTGATGGGAGCTGTCCCAATGCATCAAGGTGGTATCGTGGATTTGCCAAACGGGGACTGGTGGGGATTTTCGATGATGGATTTCCGTTCCGTGGGACGTACCACATTCCTTTCTCCGGTCACTTGGGTAGACGGATGGCCTTACTTCGGTTTGAAGAATAACTTAGGCCGCTCTCCACGCACTTGGTTTAAGCCTCATGTGGAGGCCGAAACCATTCCTCACGCTCCTTTCGAACGGAATGATGATTTTGACAAAGATGAATTGTCCAATGCCTGGCAATGGAATCACGAACCCGTCAACAAGAAATGGAAATTGTCCCAAGGCCAGTTAAGGTTACATACCATGCCTGCGGAGAGTTTCCTGATGGCTAAAAACACGCTGACTCAACGAGGAATAGGCCCCGTCTCTTATGCCACGGTAGAGTTGGATGGTTCGAAGTTGAAAGCGGGCGATGTGGCAGGTTTGGGGCTGCTGAATATCCCGTACGCTTGGATAGGTTTGGTGAAGGACGGAAAGAGTTGGGTCTTAAGATATTATGATTTGTATCGGAAAAAGACGATAGACTGTGAGCTTACTTCACCCAAAGTCGCTTTGCGCGCTTGGGGAGATTTCGATAATGATTGGGCCTTGCTGAGCTATAGTAGGGATGGAAAAATCTTTGAGCACATTGGAGACACCATTCGTTTGCCTTATCAATTGAAGACTTTCCAAGGGACCCGCTACGCCCTTTTTGCTTATAATGAGAAAGGTAAGGAAGGGGGATATGCTGCATTTGATAATTTCAGACTGGATGAGCCTATGGCAGATCGCTCTAAAAATTTGCCGCTAGGAAAGAATGTTATTTTGATAAATAAGGGCGACCGGAAACAGGTTTGGGCCAATCCGCACGGAGTGTTATGCTCGTCTTGGAGTCATGAGGTCAAAACCGATGCGTGTTTTGTTTTCAAAGTGCACGATAGGGGAGAGGGACGAGTGGCACTTGAGGCGATGAATGGTACGGGTTTCCTTACTGTGGTGGGTGCCGGATTGTCCGCTGATGTCCGCCTTGTCAAGCATGAGACGGAAGGAAGCCTGTTTATGTGGCAAGACATGTTGAGAGGAGATTGTATGTTGTTGTCTTTGAGGACTAATCGTTTTGTGGGCTTGCATCCTGAAACAGGCGAATTATATTCGGCCGATTGGCCCGGCACGCTTCCCGCACGCAAAGACGGTACGGTCTTCGAGTGGAAATTGGTCTTAGAATAGTATATTAACCCTATTTATTTAGTTTTTATCATGAAATACAAAGTTTGTTTGATGTTATTGTTCAGTTTGTTCTTTAGCTTTATTTATGGACAAACTACGCGCCAATGGGGAAACTGGACAACGTGGGGGGAGTTTCAAGATTCTCTTTATCAGAATCCGATTATTCCCTCCGATTATAGCGACATAGATTGTATACGGGTGGGGGATGATTATTATGCCATTAGTTCTACTTTTCAATTCTCTCCCGGTATGACGATTTTGCATTCTAAGGATCTGGTTAATTGGAGGATTTGCGGTCAGGCGGTGGCAGATTTGACTCAAATAGGTCCCGAACTCAGTTGGAAACGCATGAACCGGTATGCCCGTGGCATTTGGGCGGGAACCATCCGCTATCACCAAGGCCGGTTTTATATCTTTTTCGGGACTCCTGACGAAGGTTTCTTCATGACTTCCGCTTCCAATCCCGAAGGGCCTTGGGAACCTCTGCATCCTATTATGCGGGAAGCCGGATGGGATGATTGTTCCGTTTTATTCGATGATAACGGAGATGTTTGTTTCATCGGGACTCATTTTGCCGACAATTATAAGTCTTATATCTATCGGATGTCGCCCGATGCCAAAAGTATTGATAAGTCTTCGGCACAATTGGTCAATGAAGGCAACGGACGTGAAGCCAGCAAGCTGATAAAGGTGAATGGCTGGTATTACCTGGTGTTCAGTGAATACAAGCCGGGGATAGGGCGTTATGTATTGGCTAAACGCTCCAGAAATCTCTTCGGCCCTTATGAGGAAGAAAAGCAATTGGCCTTGCCATCGGTTGAGGCGATGGAGCCTAACCAAGGAGGTCTGATAGATAATGCGGACGGGAATTGGTATTTTCTAACCCACCATGGCTCAGGCGATTGGGCCGGCAGACAAGTTAGCCTGTTGCCAGTTACTTGGATAGACGGATGGCCTATTATCGGGGAAGTGCTTCCGGAAGGAATAGGCACTATGGCGTGGACTGGAAAGATGCCGGAAGGTAATTCTACTCCGGCCTTCTATATTGCCCGGAGCGATGATTTTGATTCTTCCATCCTTCCCGCTCAATGGCAATGGAATTATCAGCCGCGGAAAGAGATGTTCTCTTTGGATGAGCGTCCCGGTTGGCTTCGGTTGAAGGCTTTTACCCCCTTGAGAAAAGACACGCTTTTAGCTGCAGGAAACACACTGACTCAAAGAAGTTTCCGAACCACCAGAAATGAAGTGACGATTAAACTGGATTTATCCGGATTTGCCGATGGCCAGAAAGCCGGATTGTGCCACTTCTCACAAAGCTCTTCGTCTTTAGGAATTTCTCAGAAAGATGGAGTAAAACGCCTGGAGTATACTGAGAATGACCAGACTTCGTTGAAAACGGAATTTGCAGGTACTTTCATCTGGCTGCGTTCTTCGTGGGGAAACGATGGACTCTCCCAATATTATTATAGCCTGGATGGAGACAATTTCATTCCCTATGGTCAGCCTTATCAGTTAAAGTGGGGCAATTATCGGGGAGATCGAATAGGCATATATTGCTATAATAACGAGGAGGAGAAAGGGTATGTAGATGTGGATTATTTCCATTATGAAATGGAATAAAAGCGGCTGTGCCGAAATGACTTAGAACGCAGAGACACAAAGGCACAGAGAAATATATTGATAAATCAATAAAATCTCTGTGTCTCTGTGTCTTTATAGCACATTCGTAAGCACATCAATGGCAGCATCCTCCGCCGCAGCCTTCTTCACTACAATCGTCATCGCCACAACATCCGCCACCGCATCCGCTGCAACCACCGCTCATTATGCGGGCTGTTTCGGCCAACTCTTCGTTCGTAGCAGGGCGGTTTGTCACGATTTCGCCTACAAAATTCAGGTCGCAACCAGCCAAGGGGTGATTCATGTCCATAACCACAACATCCTCTTTCACTTCCACTACGCTTCCGTTAATGCGTTGCCCTTCAGCGGTCATTAACGGAATAACGGCACCTTCCACGATATGTTCGTTATCAAACTTTCCATCTATCAGGAAGATATCTTTGGGTAGGTCGATGACATGGTCTTCATCATATTCGCCGTATGCGTCGGATGCGGCAATGGTGAAGTCGAACTTCTCGCCCGGATTCAAGTCTTTTAATTGTTCCTCGAAGGCTTCGAGTGTCAGTCCCAAGCCGGAAATGAATTGGAAAGGATGCGCTACGGTGGCTTCTTCTGTCAATTCGCGCTCACCGTCTTCGATGGTGTATAGCTTGTAAGCTACGGTAATGTACTTGTTTGGTTCCATATGATTTGTTTTATGTATTTTGTGGGCGCAAAGATACGAATTATTTTGAGATGAGGCCAAATTCTTGCGAAGGGAAGACCTTTCTCTCGCAAAGACATGGCTTTTCTTTTGCGGAGGTACGGCCTTTTTTGTAATTTTGCGCCGCATCGAGGTGACATTAGGTGCATAAACAGTTAGAATAAGTTCATTGGTATGTACACAATTATTAAACGCATGGAGGTGTCGGCCGCCCATAGCCTGCGCCTTTCTTATCCCAGCAAGTGTGAGAATCTGCATGGTCACAACTGGATAATCACCGTCTATTGCCGTTCGTGCGAGCTGAATGCCGATGGCATGGTCGTAGATTTTAGTCATATTAAAGAGGTGGTAAAAGGAGGACTCGACCACAAAAATCTCAACGAAGTGCTTCCTTTTAATCCCACGGCCGAGAATATCGCCCGTTGGGTGTGCGAACAAATTCCTACTTGCTTCAAAGTGGAAGTGCAGGAGTCGGAAAGCAATGTTGCGGTGTATGAGAAAGATTAACGAGATATTTTATAGCCTGCAAGGCGAGGGATATTATACGGGCACGCCTGCCGTCTTTCTCCGTTTCTCCGGTTGCAACTTGAAATGTTCTTTTTGTGACACCCTGCATGAGGAAGGAGTGGAGATGAGCGATGAGGAAATTCTTGCAGAAGTGGAGAAGTATCCTGCCCGTATGGTTATCTTGACCGGTGGAGAGCCTTCGTTGTGGATAGACGATGTGCTGGTGGATGCGCTTCATCGAGCTGGGAAGTACGTATGCATTGAGACGAATGGCACCCGTTCTTTGCCTCAAGGCATTGATTGGGTAACTTGCTCGCCCAAGGAGGGCGGGGGAGTGAGGCTTACTCGTATGGACGAAGTCAAGGTAGTGTATAGGGGACAGGACCTCACTCCTTATGAACAATTGCCGGCCACTCACTTTTTCCTACAGCCCTGTTCGTGTCTTAATACGGCGGAAACCGTGGCTTGTGTGCTGGCCCATCCACGTTGGCGGCTTAGCTTGCAGACACATAAGTTGATAGACATCCAGTAGATGGGTTATAAAAGTAATCAAGGATAAATGGCAAAATATCCAAGGATAAATGGCAAAGTATCCAATAATTCTTTGTCAAGTAATCAATATCCAACAAAACGGGCTGCCCCGTTTCCGAAGCAGCCCGTCTCGATTAGTATTATGAAGAACAGAGTGATCAATACCAGCGCGGGTCACCGACCTGATAGTAAATCAAATCTTCGTGGCTCAACGTAAAGTCTCCTTCAGCAGCATTGGCATAGCCAGGATCGTAGGTATAACCCTCGGTGTCAAATAACAAATCTTTGCCTTCTGCTAAACCGTCATTTGAAACTAAGTTCTTAGTGTTGAAGTAGTTGTTGTTGCTAAATACGGTTTCAGGATCGGTGTTGCTGCTATCTGTAAATCCTCTTCCAGGTTCTGTATTGGAAACAATGTTATTCGTAAACGTTACCTTGTTTCCTTTAAAGCGGATGTAGAAGAGGCGACGGCTGCTGTTATTACTTACACCGTCTATTGTACAATGGTCAACCAATATGGTCGGCGTAGCACCGGGGAAGTCGCCAGATTTGTCATCGTAACGTATAAAATCGCGTCCTGCGCAACTGTTCCATACCGTACTGTTTGCTAAAGTGATGGCCTTTATATAACCGGCACGACAATCAAACATATCACCACCGTCACATATAATATTATGAATCAAGCAATTATCTATGTTGATGCCTTCAATCGTAGAAGCCTTGCTCACATAATAGAATCCTTTAGTATAATTTCTTATCTCACTGTCTTCTATCGTCAATGTGCCATACGTAACTGCATCGGAAAACTCAAATGCCTGACCTCCATCTGACGTAGTGCCATCCATGATGACCCTTGATATAGTCAAATCTTTAACGCCTTCTTCCAGTTTGATTCGACCGTTAATTGTTGCTTTGCGGCTTGGCTTATAGGAAATCAGCGTGACGGAGTTATCCAGTTTGTAATCACCGATGTTAAACTCGTCTTCTGGCAAAACGAAAATCTCGCCTTCCGTAGAATTGTCCAATAAAGAAGTCAAATCCTCTCCTGCTTCTACTACTGTCTTACCTTCCAGATTTAATCCTGAGGTTACATTTTGTGTACCACAAGTTTTTTCTCCATTCTTTAGTCTGAATGTATAGTCGGTTTCGGGAGTCAAGCCTGTAATTGTTGCTACACCATTGGCCATTTCCTCGTTGTTCAACTGATAATCTCCGCTTTCTATAGCGGGAGTTATTGTAATGTGGGTGACACTGATGCCGGCCGGCCAGCGTAAGGTAACTTCTGTAGACTCAATATCATCATCAGTCACTTCCTCAAACAATTGCTCAGGTTCTGTCTTGACATATACACTGCTCCAAGTGGATGTCTTAGATGCGTCTTCGCCCACGGCTTGTACACGTAATGATGTCTTCGTATCACCTTCCAAGTCTTCAATAGTGTAAGGCAGCTGATCGGCAGTAATACCGCTTAAGCTGACTACAGGCTCACCTTCGAAGGAAAGGCTATCATTGGCAAAAACTTCTATATTATAACTGGTAGCGCCTTGGCTGGGTGTCCATGTCAGGCGGACATCAGTAAGATTCAATACTCTTGCTTCCAAATTAATAGGAGCAAAGTAGCGGCTGTATTCAATGCTTGTGATTTCCTCGCTTTGGTCCTCGCAAGCAACAGTGGTTAGGGCCGCAATGGCAAGCCCTAACACGTATGTATATTTCTTCAATTTTTTCATAATGTCGCTATTTAGTCATTAGTTAACATTCCGTTGCTAGTATCAATGAAGATTTGCCAAATTGGCCAAAATTGGTTTTCATTTGGATTGTTTACATAAAGTACATCAATCATAGAATCTTCCAAATTACTTGTGCTAAGCCACGTTTTGCTCGAATACCCTTGGCCCAATAAGGTTTCACCTATCTCATCGGTATCGCCATAATTTAAACCGTAAACAATAAGTATATCTGTCATTCCATCGATAGTCTCTACAGATGTGTAGGCACCTGCCGGCATTGTAGACAAAATACCACTTGCTTCATTTTCATTTACACAAGTTTGGAAATAATATACCTTTTCGGGTAGACCTGCGTACTTCCCTTCACGACGTGTCAATTGTTTCATCTTTGCTTTGGCCTCATCCAGCTTTTCCTTCAACAAATTCCAACGTATCAAGTCAGCCTTTCTCAGTGACTCTCCCGCAAATTCCAAAGCTCGTTGTTCCACAATAGCGTCAAAGAATGCGTCTTTGCTCGCAGTTGCCGCAGTCATGTAAGTGGAAACTTTATTGGCAGGAAGCGCACGATCCAAAACCGCTTTCATGTATTGGGCGGCACCGGAAGGGCCTTCCAGTTCATTGATGGCTTCGGCTGCCATCAAATAAACGTCAGCCAAGCGCATGTATTGCCAGTTTACACCGTCATCGTTCGTAGATGTCACGATACGGTTCATCCATTCATAGCGAAGCTTTCCAAAATTCCAACGCTTTGAGTCTGCTACTTCTTGTGCACTACGTCCATTAGTCAAAGTTTTTGACCAGTCAAAAGGCGCACAAGTAATATTACGGCGTACATCTTCCACATCATAGTCATAGAACAATGAAGGAAGTGGACCATTCACGCCTCCACGTGCCTGTCCGGTGTATTGATCAGTAGCCTGGTGTCTCACACCTAATGTGTATAGTACACGACCACGGCCTTCAGAGAACGGTATTTCCCAAATAGATTCGCTACCTGCAGCTACCACGTCTTTACACAAGTTCATAAAATTATCCTTAAAAGCCATGGTAGACAGGTTGGGATACTGAGCGATGACATCAAGACATTCGTCACGGGCAATGGTGTACATGGCTGTACGGTCCAGCTCGGGGTCGTTACTCAAACGGATGCCATCGGCACGCTGACTATAGCCACCGGCATACAGAGCGATACGGGCACGAAGACCTTTTACGAACGCTTTGCTGACACGTTCCACGCTTTGAGTAATGGTTGAAGCATTTGGCCAATAAACATAACCCTCGGCTTCTTCCAAATCAGCCAGCAACTGCTTGTAGATTTCATCACGATCCGTACGAGGTAAATACATAGTTTCGGAAGTGATTGGTTCAAAACGCGCCGGGACATCTCCCCATCCTTTAATTAAGTCGAGGTAAATAACGGCTCGCAATGTCAAAGCTTCACCCAACAACTGTGCCATATCCGGATTGTTTTCAATATCACCATAGGTACGAATACCATCAATCGCCATATTGGCACGTTCAATGCCTTCGTAGAATTTGGCGTACGCATTATTATCCGTATTCATCTGTCCATTGGACGGTTGAGCATTATAAGTAGCCAAATCCATCTTGTCTCCATCTCTGACACCATTGGCATCCAAGCCGTTAATCCATTCTACATCCGTGTTAATGCCGTAGTAAGGCAAAAAACGTCCGCGGTAAGAGTTGGTTTCACAAAAAGATTGATGAATAGCCATTACAACAGTCTCAGCCATGGAATACTGGGAATAGATGAGTGAAGCGTCCATGGTAGATTGCGAAGGAGCTTCCATGTCGCAGGAAGTCATGCTGCCTGCTAGCGACAATGCCAGTATTGGTATATAAAATATTTTTTTCATACTTTCTTGTTTTAAGTTGGTTTAGAAATTCAAATTGACACCGATTACAAACTGACGGCTCTTCGGATAAGCGGAGTAGTCCACACCCGGAGTCAAGTTGGTCTGTAAAGCCGTAGAAACTTCGGGATCGAAACCGGAGTAACCTGTGATACAAAATACGTTGTAAGCCGTTACATAGAAACGTAAATTCTGAATGTGTGCCTTCGTAGTCAGCGACTTCGGCAAAGTATATCCCAAAGTCAAGGTGTTCAAGCGCAGGAACGAACCGTCTTCAACCGCCCAATCACTGAATACCATGCGTTGGGTCATAGGCGACCACATAGTTGTATTGGCATTCATAGCAGCCAACTGTTCGGGGTCGTTACAGATAGTACCGTCCGGATTCAAGTTAGTCCAACGCTTGCCATCCGCCATTTCTGTAATCATGTTACGGTACTGATACTTACTGGTCATGGTGTACTCAATCTTATTGGCATTATAGATATCGTTACCGATGCTAAAGTTAAAGTTGGCACTCAAATCAAAGCCATAGGCGCGTGCGTTGATGCCAAAACCACCTGTAGCTACCGGATTGGCATCACCTATGATTTCACGGTCATCGTAACTTGCATCAACTATTCCGTCACCATTTAAATCTTTCAGCTTCATCATACCCGGGCGCAGTGTTCCAACCACAGCGGAACAATCCGTAACGTCATCTCTCAAAATCCAGCTTTCCGCAGCTGCATCATAGCCCACGAAGTCACTTACTTCATACCGACCATCTGAACGGTATCCTCTCATCTGACCAACTGAACCTCCCTTAGCAATCCAAAAGTCTTGTCCAATTTCAGTAGAAGCCCATTGAGTGTCCTGTCCGAAGTCCTGCATGATACCCAAGTCCTTGATTTCATTCTTGTTGAAACCGATATTGGCATTCAGACTCAAGCCCCAATTCTTCTTGTTGACAATGGTCCAGTTGATAGTAGCCTCAATACCCTTGTTTTGTGTTTCACCCATGTTGCGGTATTGCGTATCATATCCTGTACCGCTCACCGGGAACTCAATCAACAGGTCTTTGGTTGTATTCAAGTAAGCCTCAATAGTACCGTTCAACTTACCACCGAACATCGTGAAGTCCAAACCAAGGTTACGGGTAATCGTCGTTTCCCATTTTAAATCAGCATTCGCCATTGTTTTACTGGGTGCCCAATAGTTGTTAAAGCCATTAATCCATGAAGTTGTGCTACTGTTGTACACTTGCACCAATTGTCCCGAAGGAATATTGTTGTTACCGGCAGTACCATAACTGAAACGCAGCTTCAAGTCGTCCAACCAATTCTTGGCTCCTTCCATGAAAGACTCAGAAGAAATACGCCATGCCACAGCGGCAGAGGGGAAGTATCCCCAACGATTTTCGTCAGAGAATTTGGAAGAAGCGTCGGCACGGAACGTGGCACTTACCAAGTATTTGCTCTTGTAGTCATAGTTCAAACGACCAAAGAAAGACAACAGTTTGTCATCCGGATCCAATGTATTCTGGATATTATACGGAGTAGTACCACTCAAATTGGTCAATCTCCAAGCCTCTGTGGATGAAATCCAATCGGGGAATCCGTGAACTTCGTTTTGCAACTCGTTTTCTTTTGTAATAATCCATTCATGACCTACCAACAAATTCATGTTATGGTCTTCGTTGTTGAATAACTTGGCAAAGTCATAATTAATGGTATTGGTATTGCGAAAACGATGACGGAACTGATTTGTTAAACGAATAGCCGGATGTCCTGCATTAGCTCCTGTAGGCGTATTTTTCACATAATAAGTAGTAGTACCCCAAAAACGTTGGTCGTTGTTGCGGTAATCATCGTAACCGAATTCTGTTTTCACCTTGAAGTTCTTGAAGATTTCCCAACCAAAACTACCGTTCATGTTCAGTTGCTTGCGCTCCTTCAGACGATCATTGTCATATATGGCTGTTACCGGATGAAAGAGGTTACCCAAATCATCGTCCGAACTACCGGCAGACTCATCCAAGTTTGCCAAAGGTATGGGGGTATAAATCACTGAATATTTCAAACGTTTGTCCGAATCCAATGTACTGCTCGTCTCATTGGCACCACCACCACGGATATCCGTTTCCGAATAACGGATGGAGAAGTCAAGAGTGGTGTTCTTTGTCGGCTTCGTGTTCAGTTTCAAGCTGAAGTTGTCACGCTTGTAGTTAGAACCTTCCATGATAGCCTTATCGTTCATGTGTGCATAGCTGAACGAATAGCGGATGCGGTCCGTACCGCCTGTGACACTCAAGTTGTGGTTAAACGTATGTCCCGTACGACCGAAAGTCAGATCCTGCCAGTCATTGTACGGAATGTTCTGATACATGTCCATATCCTCGTATTTACCGAAGAACTGTTCGTACGAAGTTACATTATCTTTGAGCATAGCCAACTCGTATTGCCACTTGGCATAGTCATACGGATCAAGGACATCCAAAGTCTTGGCAATCTTCTTCCAGCTGTAGTAAGCATTGTAGCTGACGTTTACTTTACCTTCTTTACCGGATTTTGTAGTAACTAAGATTACGCCGTTTGCACCACGTGAACCGTAGATGGCGGTTGATGAGGCATCTTTCAATACGGTCATATCTTCAATGTCCGAAGCGGGAATGTCAGAGATGGATTCTACCGGGAAGCCATCCACAATAAACAACGGTGTGTTGTCACCTGTAATAGAACCGCCACCACGCACACGGATTTTCATTTCGGCGTCTGGTGAACCTTCCGTAGTGGTAATCTGCACACCGGCCATCTTACCGGTCAAAGCTTCAGTTGCCGAAGCTACCGGAACTGCGGCTAACACTTCCGAGTTTACCGTCGCTACGGAACCGGTCAAGTCTTTTTTCTTCACCGAACCGTAACCGATGACTACGACTTCTTCCAAAGCCTGGGAGTCATCGTCCAATGTGATTTCATAACTTGAACTTCCATCGAGCTTCACTTCCTGAGTCTTCATACCTACATAAGAGATGACTAAGGTAGAACCTGCCGGAACAGAGAGGGAGAAATTGCCATCAATGTCGGTGATTGTACCGACGCTGGAATTTCCTTTCAGTACTACGGAAGCGCCGATTACGGTTTCTCCCGTCTTGTCTTTCACGGTACCCTTAACGGTTACATTCTGCGCTGATACGCCAAGCGATATCACAGCTACCAATAAGAATAGTAGCATACTGCGCATGGTTTGCATCTTGTTAGACATTCTTTGCATGTTATTAAATTAAGTAATACATATAATTAATTAGTAGGTTTTTTGCTCGTGTGTCCGAACACACTGTTAATTCTCCAATGCAAATGTATCCGAATGTAAAAAGACGGGTGTGTAATATTTGTTTTTAGGGGGGTATTTTTTGTTTTCTATGATATCTCTGTGACATTTTTGATAAGCTAAAGTGGAAGTAATCAGCTGAAACATGCTGTAGAGCATATATTTTGATGCTTCTTTTGGTCTTTCTTGTCCGGACTTCAGCTATGCTCAGAAGAGTGGGTGATGTGCAATTCAGAGAGAAAAACGAATCATAAATGCATTAAATGCCAGGAACTGTTACATAAATGTGCTTACAAGTCAGATTGATGTTAGCAGAAGTTTGCCATCTGTTACAAATGATAGCATTCTAATCCGCTAAACTTTAAATATGTAACTGAAATGTTTGTTTTCTTATCTAATTGATAACTTATTTGTTGTTTTGCTATACAAATGTTTCTAAATTTGTTTATTAATATTGCATTATGGTATAATTTTGCAGCGTAAGAACACATAAAGATATTGAAATCGCGATTGTTGTATCATGGTGTGTTAATTGAAAGTGTAAATATAATAAGTAAGGTAAAAAGATGAAAAGATTGTTTTTTAGAATCGGGATGGCAATGGCGAGCTTAGCAGTGTTGCCGTGTGCGCTTCAGGCGCAGGATAAGGTAGAAGCCGAGGTGGGTGCTGACTTGGTAAGTGGATATATCTGGCGAGGGCAAGATTTGGGAGGTGTCAGCATACAGCCCGCTTTGTCCGTTAGTTATAAGGGCTTCTCGTTGGGAGCATGGGGGTCGGTAGGTATTGAGACGGACCAAACTAAAGAGTTTGATCTAACGTTGGGTTATGCAACGGGTGGTTTTAGTGTTTCGATAACGGATTATTGGTTTTCAAATGGTGCTGGATATTTTCATTACGGAGCGCACAATACGGCACATGTGTTCGAAGCGCAAGTAGGGTATGACTTCGGTTTCCTGGCTTTGAATTGGTATACGAACTTTGCCGGGGCGGATGGAGTGACTGATGACGGTGATCGTGCTTATTCTTCTTATCTCGCTCTTTCTGTGCCTTTCCGTTTGGCAGGTTTAGACTGGTCGGTAGATGTGGGCGCCACCCCATGGGCTACTTCCTTTTATAATAATGGTGCGGGAGGTTTCGAGGTGTGCGACATCAGTATAGGGGCGTCCAAAGAGGTGAAGATAACAGACCATTATGCCCTACCCTTATTCGCCAAGGCCACTTGGAATCCCGCGACGGAAGGGACGTATTTTGTATTTGGAGTGAGTTTTTGAGATGAGCGGAATATAAATTGAGTTTATTTCTGGAAAAGAGGATCCGTGGGTGGGTAAGAGGGTTGTACAGGGTAACATGTCAGTAATAATCAGTAATAAATTGAGTACAATATTTATATAATAATAAATGGTGAATTTATGAAGAAAATTGAAGCAATCATCCGCCGGACGAAGTTCGAGGATGTAAAAGAAGCATTGTTGGCCGCTGACATCGAGTGGTTCTCTTACTACGATGTGCGTGGTGTGGGCAAGACGCGTGAAGGGCGTATTTACCGGGGAGTCATGTATGACACCAGTTCTATTGAGCGTATCATGCTCTCCATTGTTGTACGTGATAAGAATGTGGAAAAGACCGTACAAGCCATCCTGCATGCTGCGCAAACAGGTGCGATAGGTGACGGGCGTATCTTTGTCATCCCGGTGGATGACTCCATCCGTATCCGTACCGGTGAACGGGGAGACATTGCGCTCTACAATGCAGAACAAGAAAAATGAATGTAATGAATAACCGACTTAAACTTTGATTATTATGGATATACAGACTTTAAACAGCGGGAACACCGCTTGGATAATGGTTTCTACCATCTTGGTATTGCTGATGAGCATTCCGGGCATCGCTCTTTTTTATGGCGGACTGGTGCGCCGAAAGAATATACTGAGCATCGTCATGCAGACATTGTTTATTGTGGGCATTGTCAGCATCTTGTGGATTGCGTTCGGCTATAGTTGGGCGTTCGATACGAGCTTTGCCGAGGAAGGCAACCCGCTGGCGTTCCTTATGGGCGGTTTTGACAAAGCGTTTTTGCGTGGCATCGACATTCATACGTTGACTACGGGCGACATACCGGAGCTGGTCTTTGTGATGTTTCAATGTATGTTTGCCATCATTACTCCCGCATTAATATTAGGTGCTTTTGCCGAGCGCATCAAGTTTTCCGGTTACATCGTGTTTATTACCCTATGGGTGATATTGGCCTATTTCCCCATGGCGCATTGGGTATGGGGTGGAGGTTTCTTGCAACAGATGGGAGCCATCGACTTTGCCGGAGGTACGGTAGTACATATCAATGCCGGAATTTCGGCCTTGGTAATGGCCGTTATGCTGGGCAAGCGAATGGATTACCGGATTGGACATCCCATCACGCCGCATAATGTGACCTACGTCTTTATGGGTACATCGTTCCTTTGGTTAGGATGGTTCGGTTTCAATGCCGGTAGCGGACTTGCCGCCGATGGGCTTGCCGCCAACGCTTTTCTGGTGACGCACATCGCTACAGCCATGGCCGCTATCACATGGATGGTAATGGATTGGATATGTAATAAAAAGCCTACTACTATTGGTGCCTGTACGGGTGCCGTGGCAGGATTGGTGGCTATTACGCCTGCCGCCGGCACGGTAGACTTGTTGGGCGCATTCTGCATCGGTATCATTACGCCTGTGGTCTGCTTCTTTATGGTAGCTGCCGTGAAACCTCACTTTAAGTACGATGACGCGCTGGATGCCTTTGGCGTGCATGGTGTAGGTGGTATTATCGGTTCGGTACTGACCGGTGTGTTTGCCACACGGTTTATCACGGGCGAAGGCGGTGTACAAGGCGCGCTTTATGGCGACTGGCATCAGTTATGGGTTCAAATCCTTACAACGCTTATCTCCATTGTTTTCAGTGCGATAGTTACCTATGTCTTATTCAAGATTGTGGATGCTACGGTCGGTCTGCGTGTAGACAAACGGGTAGAGGAAGAAGGACTCGACATCTACGAGCATGGTGAGTCGGCGTACAATCGTTAAAAAAGGCACAACGTTGCTTGAACTCGTTTCATTGGTTACTGAGACATTGTTTCAGTGGCCATTGAAACGCTGTTGCGCAGATTATTCATCCGTGGCATGTTTGCGCTCGGCTATTTTCTTTTGCACGAATTGGATTTTCAATCGGGCTTCTTCTATGTCTTTCTTCACTTCGGTGATAGAGGATAGAAGGCGTGCCAAGGCATAGACATCAGCAGCGGCTTTGCGGTCGGCCGGCATCATGTTGGTGTTGTATGTGCGGTCGCCTTTGTATTCCACTCGCAGATTCTTATCCTTGTTGGCGGCAATGAAGCCGATGACGCCTCCGTCTTCCCCCAGCTTATAATCGGCTTTTTCTATCCGTTCACCTAAGTCGGTGCTTTCGTAGCAGTCTTTCGAGGTTGGTGTTTCGGCAAAATTACCATCCGGCGCAGTCACCTTTACGCTTGTGTGGTGTATGTTATAGCTTCCGCAATAAATGGATGTCAGACTCATCAGGCCTGTTTCGTCAGTCTGGAAGCGCAAGTAGGAACGGTGCAGGTTGCGTTCGATGACTTGTGCAGGAGCCAGATAGTGTCCGATACGCTGGTAGGCTGTATCTTTTTCTAGGACAAACTTGCTTTTTATATCTTCCAATTCTTTCTGTTTCTTGTTCAGCACGCTGTCCAAGTAGGCTACCGTTTTTTCTTGTTCAGCAAGCTCCACGTCCTGCATCAGGTAGATGCCGGCCCGGCGCGTTTCATAAGCTTTAGGGTAGAGAATCTTGATGCTGTCTATCTGCATTTTGGCTTCGCTATAATTCCCGGCTTCGTAGGCGGCACGCGCTTCGTCCAATTTGAGGGAGGCTTTTTCTTCAACATTGTTACAGGAAGCAAGCAGGCAGCTTGCGCATATCAGGGGCATTACTTTTTTCATCATCTTTTTTAATTTTAAATTCGGGTTACTGTCCGCAAAAATAGCAATAATCTTTCGAACAGACCGCGTTTGTCGTTTTTTTGTCGTATTTTTGGCGGCTAAAAGAAAGTCTGATATGATAGAACTGACAGCAGAAGAGTTAAAACAGCGATTCAGCGATAAAATATTTGGCCTGATTTCTGAGGTGGCCGATGAACAGGGGTTAGAGTGCTATGTCGTGGGAGGCTATGTGCGTGATCTTTTTTTAGAGCGTCCGTCTAAAGACATTGACGTAGTGGTCGTAGGGAGCGGCATTCGTATGGCCGAGGCTTTGGGGAAGCGTCTGGGGCGTGGGGCACATGTTTCTGTGTTTCGCAACTTCGGTACGGCGCAGGTGAAGTTTCATGATATGGAGGTCGAGTTTGTCGGCGCTCGGAAAGAGTCTTACTCGCATGACTCGCGCAAGCCTGTTGTAGAGGATGGCACGCTGGAGGATGACCAAAACCGGCGTGACTTTACCATCAATGCGTTGGCTGTTTGCCTCAATAAGGGGCGTTATGGCGAGCTGGTAGATCCTTTTGGTGGTTTGGATGATATGAAAGAACGTACCATCCGTACGCCGCTCGATCCTGATATTACTTTTAGCGATGACCCTCTGCGTATGATGCGCTGCGTTCGTTTTGCTTCTCAATTGAAGTTTTATATTGATGATGATACTTTTGAGGCTCTGCATCGCAATCGGGAACGCATCAGCATCGTGTCGCGTGAGCGTATTGCTGATGAATTGAATAAGATAATTCTTTCACCGACACCTTCGCGAGGGTTTATAGATTTGGATCGTTCGGGGTTGCTTGAGCTTATTTTCCCGGAATTGGCTGCCTTGCAAGGTGTGGAGACGCGTAATGGACGTTCGCACAAAGATAATTTTTACCATACGCTGGAGGTGTTGGATAACGTTAGCCGGGTGAGTGACAATCTGTGGTTGCGCTGGGCTGCTCTGTTGCATGATATTGCCAAGCCGCTTACCAAACGTTGGGACCCTCGTGTCGGCTGGACTTTTCATAACCATAATTATATAGGGGAACGGATGATTCCTGCTCTTTTCCGTCGCATGAAATTACCCATGAACGAAAAGATGAAATATGTGCAGAAGCTTGTAGGCTTGCACATGCGTCCTATTGTGATAGCCGATGATATTGTGACTGACTCGGCCGTACGTCGTTTGCTCTTCGAGGCAGGTGACGACATAGACGACCTCATGACCTTGTGTGAAGCCGATATTACTTCGAAGAATTCGGAACGTAAGAAGCGTTTCTTGGATAATTTTCAATTGGTGCGTCAGAAACTGAAGGACTTGGAGGAGCGCGACCGTATCCGCAATTTCCAGCCGCCTGTCAGTGGGGAGGAAATTATGAAAACCTTCGGCTTGCCTCCTTGTCCGCAGATAGGTGCTTTGAAGAGTGCTATCAAGGATGCCATATTGGATGGAGTCATTCCTAATGAGCACGATGCCGCACGTGCTTTTATGTTGCAACGTGCGGCAAAGATGGGGTTGGAACCGGTTCCTTGATTGTTTCAGTTTGCCAATGTATCGACCACCAGCTTATCTCCAGACAAATCCACTTTGAATAGATGGGGGACGCGGATGTATCGTCCTTTCTCATCTACCCTGTGGCTATGTGCGGATAGCATCCATTGACCATCAAAGGTACGAAATAACATGCCGTGACCAAAGTTTGGCGGAGTAATAGGCTTTGCTTCTTGAATCCATGGCCCGTCTAATGTGCCGCTTTCGGAGTAGGCAACGCCTTGCGTATAAACATCGTACACCCAACTTGTCCAAATCATGCCCAAACGTCCGGTACTTGTGCGGAAGAGCCATGGGCCATCGGTCACCCGGTTTGGCACCGTCTTCCCATTCAGTTTCTCACGGCTCCAAGGGGAGTCGCTGGCGCGGAAAAGCAGCTTGCCTTCACCTACAGAGCCGCTCAGGTCGGGCTTCAGTTCTATCTTTTCTATGGTGCCATTGTTGTTTTGCAACCATTCATAGCAATAAACCATATAGGGCTTGCCATCTGTGTCTACCCAAAAGGTACCGTCCAATGTTGGTTTATTGGCAGGCAGATAAGTCGGGTCGGCCATGGGGCGATAAGGCCCTTCGGCTTTGTCGGATACTAAGATGTGGCTGGCGCGTCGGGGAATGACGTTGGTTCCTACGGTATCAATAGCTATCGAGTTGTTCGTAAAAGTGGCAAAGTAGTAATACTTTCCGTTATATTCATGAAGCTCGGCCGCCCATATTTGCGGGCGATAACCCATCCATGAGGCGGGATTGGTGCTGGCCACTTGGTAGGGACCTTCCCATAAGGCCAGGTCTTTACTCTTCCATAACAGGCCGCCCGTGCCGGTCATGTAGTACATTCGAGTCTTCTCATCAGCCAGGATGCAAGGGTCGCTCAGGATAATGGAATCGAGCGGGACATTGGTGCGGAAGCGGGCTGTCTTTTGAGGTTGAGATGCCTGCTCTTTCCAATAGTTTTCCAATCGGCAGGCCTCTTCTTTCGTAATCTGAATGACGGAGCCGTGCTTAGGCGATTGGAAATTGGTAAGTTTCATAACCCCTTCGTTGAAGTGTCCCAAATTTTTAAAGTTTATGAAGTCCGTAGTTTCCGCAAAGCCGAAGTTATGGGGCTGAATGCTGAAGATGTCGTACATCAATACCCATTTGTTCTTGCCAATACGTTTCCACACATTGGGAGCCTCGCACGAGCCGGATTCAAAGTCTACTTGTTGTCCTTCCTGATATTTGTAGGGGCCGTGTATGCTGTCGGAGAGAGCCATGCGAATACCTCCGGGATGTTCTTGAGCAACGTACATCATGCAATAACGTCCGTCGGGCAGGGGAGTGATGTCGGCGTCGAGCACTTGGATGTCAGGGTCTGGATAATTGAATAGAAGCTTAGGCTCGCTGACGAGGCGGGTAAAATCGTCATCCGTATAAGCGTAGTATAGCTGCGTTTTGCCATGTCCGATACGCATAGTGAAGTAAATCATCATTTTCCCTTCTTGCGGGTCGTAGATAGATTCGGGGGCCCAGGCGCAACCGATGTCTCCAAACTTTTCGGGGAAAGCCTTGTCTATGCGCACGTTGCTGCGTGTCCAGTGGATAAGGTCGTTGGATTTCATTAAAACCAAGCCACGGTTGTTCCCCCAATCGTAAAGAGCCGCATCGCGTTCCCATTGGGTGTCGCGATAGCCTGCTTGTTTGGCGAAAATGTGCAGGTCTGTCATGCAGAGATAGAAAGCACCGTCAGGACCGCGTGAGATGTGCGGGTCGCGCACGCCACGTTGTTCGGCAATAGTGTCGCCGGCTATGACGGGACGCCCTTCGTTAACGGCTGTAAAGGTGTATCCGTCATGGCTGGTGGCCATAAAGATGCCGTGTGTGGGGTCGCTGAAGAATACAAAGAGATAAGCGCCCATGTCTTTTTCGGACAAAGTTTTCCGGTTGCCGCACGAGATGAGCGTCAGCAGGCAGAGCAGTAGTAGCAGTTTCTGTTTCATGGTTTGTATGAATTTTGTAGGTTACAATCTGTTTGTCAATGCCGCCGGTTCGCGGCGTGTGTCCCATAAATCAACAATGTAAATAGTGTCGCAAGCGGACTCGACGTAATAAATAAGCTTGAAGTGCTTGTGAACGACCAACGAACGGTATTCGTGCCGTTTCTTATGAACGAGCAGGGGTTCTACTTTCCCGATGTGGGGATGAGAACTCAGCAACAACACTTGTTTATTAATACTGTCAATAAAGTTTAGTGCGACCTGTGCGCCAAAAGCGTAAGTACAATATCGTACTTCCTGTGCCATTTGTTTCTCGGCTTGTTTTCTCCATTGGTATTTCATAGCGTTGTAGCTAAAGTTCTCATTCTTGTCATCACTTCCTCATGAGATGTAGCGAGAATTCCTGCGTCTTCTTCCGCTTCCGCCTCATCTATCCTTGCCTCTAGTTCCTCTATTGTATAGGGTGTGAGGTCCTCTTTGACCACTTGGGGCATGTAGTTCGTACGGATACGGTTGAAACTGCGTCTCAGTTTCTTGAGCAGTTCCGGGTTGTCAATGTCAAGTATGTCCCGCAGAAGTTCGCGGCGCAATGTTTCGGTTTCTAATGTATACATGGTTTGTCTGTCTCCTTTCTAACGGACAAACTTAAGGAAAAGTCGGGTAAAAACAAAGCGAATAGTTGTTTTTCTTGCTCTAAATGGCTGAATTGTATCAGAAAACGAACCGTTCTTCCAAAGTTTTCTCTATCTTTGTGCGGTTTTATCAAAAAATTGGTGCGCATATGTCTTTAAGCGGGTTTTATACATTTTTGTGGGCGATGAGTGCTGTGGCGCTTATGGTTTTTATAGCCCTTTATTTTGTAAAGGCGGGGTATGGCATGTTCCGCACGGCGTCGTGGGGCGTCTCTATTCCCAACAAAGTGGCTTGGGTGTTAATGGAGGCTCCGGTGTTCTTCGTGATGGCATGGCTTTGGCTTCGCAGTGACACAGGCTTTGTTTGGCCTCAATTCCTGTTTCTGTTGCTTTTCGAGTTGCACTATCTGCAACGTTCGTTTGTCTTTCCTTTGCTGATGAAGGGACGCAGCCGCATGCCTATAGCTATTATGGCGATGGGCATCGTGTTCAATGTGCTGAACGGCGTGATGCAAGCAGGAGGACTTTTCTGGTTTCCGCCCGAATCCTATGCAGAGGGAACGGCATACCTGTTGCGGCCTCATGCCATCGCAGGATTGCTCTTATTCATTATAGGCATGGGCATTAACCTGCATTCCGACCATGTCATCCGTCATTTGCGCAAGCCGGGGGATACGCGTCATTACCTGCCTGCAAAAGGAATGTACCGCTACGTTACTTCTGCCAATTATTTTGGAGAGCTGGTGGAGTGGACAGGCTTTGCCGTATTGACCGCTTCGCCTGCGGCATGGGTGTTCGTATGGTGGACGGCGGCTAATCTGGTGCCGCGTGCTAATGCCATTCACAAGCATTATTGTGAGGAATTTGGCAAGGAGGCGGTAGGACGCCGGAAGCGCATTATACCCTATATATATTAAGGAGAACATAATAACATGATACATATGGAAGAATCCAAACTTTTCACGCCCGTGACTATCGGCCCGCTGATGTTGCGCAACCGTACCATCCGTTCGGCGGCTTTCGAGAGTATGTGTCCGGGAAACAAACCTTCCGAGCAACTGCTCGACTATCACCGTTCAGTAGCCGCAGGCGGTGTGGGCATGACGACCGTGGCCTATGCGGCAGTGACCCGTAGCGGACTTTCCTTCGACCGGCAGTTGTGGATGCGGCCTGAGATTGTGCCCGGCTTACGTAAACTAACCGATGCCATACATGCCGAAGGAGCCGCCGCCTCCATTCAATTAGGCCATTGCGGTAACATGTCCCATAAGAGCATCTGCGGTTGCACGCCTGTAGGCGCCAGCACCGGTTTTAACCTATATTCGCCAACGTTTGTACGCGGGCTTCGGGCAGACGAACTTCCCGCGATGGCGCGGGCTTACGGACAGGCGGTCAACCTGGCTCGTGAGTCGGGCTTTGATGCGGTTGAAGTCCATGCGGGCCATGGCTATCTCATCAGCCAATTCCTTTCGCCTTCCACCAACCATCGTAAGGATGAGTTCGGTGGCTCGTTGGAAAACCGCATGCGATTCATGGATATGGTGATGGAGGAAGTGATGAAAGCCGCCGGAAATGACATGGCCGTGCTGGTGAAGATGAACATGCGTGACGGTTTCCGGGGTGGTATGGAGATTGACGAGTCCTTGCAAGTGGCCCGGCGTTTGCAACAATCGGGCGCCCATGCTTTGGTGTTGAGCGGTGGCTTTGTAAGCAAGGCTCCCATGTACGTGATGCGCGGCGAGATGCCTATCCGCACCATGACCTACTACATGAACTGCTGGTGGCTGAAGTACGGCGTGCGCATGGTAGGTAAGTATATGATACCTACTGTTCCTTTCAAGGAAGCCTACTTCCTGAACGACGCGCTGAAATTCCGTGCCGAGTTGCCCGACATGCCTTTAGTTTACGTAGGTGGCCTGGTAGCCCGTGAGAAGATAGACGAAGTGTTGAATCAAGGCTTCGAAGCGGTACAGATGGGACGTGCGTTACTCAACGAACCGGGCTTTGTCAACCGCATGCGTGCTGAGGAGAAGGCGCGTTGCAATTGCCGCCACAGCAACTATTGCATCGCCCGCATGTACTCCATCGACATGGCTTGCCACCAACACCTGAAGGAAGAACTTCCATCGTGCCTGAAGAAGGAAATCGAACGAATAGAAAGTCGGGGGTAAGCGATGGAAAAGAAATTAGCGATTATCACAGGAGCCGATGGCGGCATGGGTACGGAAATCACCCGTGCCGTAGCCAAGGCGGGTTATCGGGTTGTGATGGCATGTTACGACTTGGCGCGTGCCGAAGTCAAACGACAGATGTTGGTAAAGGATACGGGAAACCAGGACATTGAAATAGAATTCATTGACCTGGCTTCGCTGAAAACGGTAGCTGACTTTGCCCACCGGATGCAGGCAAAAGGTGGACACGTGTCTTTGCTGATGAACAATGCCGGAACCATGGAGACCCACCGCACCGTCACCGAAGATGGGCTGGAGCGTACGGTCAGTGTCAACTACGTAGGACCTTATCTGCTTACCCGCAAACTGCTTCCGTTGATGGGGGAGGGTAGCCGAATTGTGAATATGGTGTCGTGTACCTATGCTATCGGTACACTTGACTTTCCCGATTTTTTCCGGAAAGGAAAGAAAGGCGGCTTTTGGCGCATCCCCATTTATAGCAATACCAAGTTAGCTTTGACACTTTTCACCATCGACCTCTCACGAAGGGTCCGGGAGCGTGGCATCACGGTCAATGCCGCCGACCCGGGTATCGTGTCTACAGACATCATCACGATGCACATGTGGTTCGACCCTTTAACAGATATCCTTTTCCGTCCCTTCATACGCACACCGCGGCAGGGAGCCGCCACCGCTATCAGCTTGCTTTTGGATGAAGAGACTGGCAAACGTACCGGGACTCTGAACGTCAGTTGCCACCCCAAGCACCTGTCTGACAAATACCTGCATCACCGACAAATGGCGGAACTTTGGGCACGGACGGAACAAGAGGTGAAGAAGTGGCTGTAATCTTCGGCCTGCGCCAATAGTCTTGCTTGCTTCAAAAAAAGAGTTTCCATACTTTTCTGTTTAAATAATAGACAAAGATAATGATTTGCTCATTAAAGAAAGCAAATGCGCTTTGGGAGATACGGAAAGCAATCTGAATTTTAGTTGTGCTGTGTTGTAAATGGGAATTTAGCGCGCGCAAGCGCGCTTTAAATGAAGAATTAAGAATGATGAATGAAGAATGGCAACGGAACTCTCCTCCTTCTGGAAGGTTGCTCTCCCCCGATAACGGGGGAGCAAGGAGGGGGTGAGTCCCCGCAGGGGGAGGTGGTAGGATAAATATGCCGCTTTAGCGACTCCTATTCTTCTTATTATATAAATAGGTCGAACCATTCTTTTCCTACCACCCCGCCCGGTGGGCACCCCTCCTTCCGGAAGGAGGGGAGTTGATTACTCTAATTCTTCATTCTTAATTCATCATTTTTCATTTAAAAGATAAATTATCATTTAATTTTGTACACTTACATATCTGTCATCCGGAGCGCAGCGTAGTCGAAACATCTCACATAGCACTACATGAGACCCTTCGACTGCGCTCCCTTCGACAGACTATACCTTAATGAAACAATCAAAAAAGGTTTTGAGCGAAGCTAATGATAGTTGCTTTATATTATGACACACCCTCATGGTTACAATAGGGATAATCTTATTCTGCAAACAAGATGCTGCCCCATGTGATGCCTTACCAAACGTTACCGTTAGTTCTTGATGGTTTCGGTTTCCGTGATGCCCCATTCGGTGTCAATTTTTGCAGTAAAGGTCACTTGGGTATAACCGGCATATTGCACATCGCCTTGCAGTATGATGTGCGTGTCGGGCTTGATAGGCACATTCTCTATTTCCGTTTCCGCACCGTCATTGGTCAGTGTCAATATCTGGTTTTCCTCACCGTCTGCCAAGACATAGAACGAGAATACATCGCTGTTGGCAGGAACAGCAGTCTGCAATGTTTTGGAGCAAGTGCTTCCGTTGCTTGTCCGGTTAATTGGTTGTCCGGAATTTACATTAAAACCGGTATAGGTGGTGGGTACGTGGATGGATAGCGTTTTCCCTTGCGATACCGTTGTGGTGGTGTGCAAGGTGATTTTGCTTACCGCATGTTGCAACTCTGCCGTTATAGCTGCCGACGTTTGCGTTCCTCCCCAGGTGGTGCTGGCTGTGTATGCGATGTCGGGAGTCAGAAGGTTGTCTGCCATTGTCACTTGGTTGAGACCATTTGCAGTAGTATAATAGTCGGCTCCACGGTCTGCCCAAAACAAGATTCTGTGTGTTTTGGTGGGATTCAGCGTGACGGTTTTCGTAAATCCGCCTGCTTCCGTTCCGTCCATTGTTAAAGGAGTTTCATAGCCTTCCAACGGTTGGCTGTTTTCGTCAAGAATCTGAATGAGGCATCGCGTCACTTCTTCATCGCCACTGGCATTGGTAGCGCGTGTCGTCATTCCTTCAGTGGGCATGGCTACAGAGATAGTTACGGGCTTCAGCCCCTCATTGTCGTTTACGGTGCTTTGCAGTTCATCGCTCTGACTGCACGATGCCAACAACGCTGTAGCTGCAAGCATCAAGGTAGAAAGTTTTCTGTTCATCTTTTTAATCGTGTTAATTTAGTTGTTATTATATCCAATTTTTATGCCATTTCGGATGGTGTTATGTATATATGAATGCTTTAGATTAAGTATATTATTTGTAGTATACTTATTCAGTCTGGTTCTTTAATTTATTTGAAACGACTGAAAAATTTGTAAATAAGCCATCATATGCAGGGTTATAATAAATAGCATATGTTTTATTATTATTTATTAAAATATCTAAATATCTGCTAGCTGAGGTTGGATTGTTCCTTATTGTAAAGGTATAATCATTATCCAAGACTTCTTCGAAAATAATGTAAATCCCTGTAAGGTCAAGTTTTACGTTTTTATGAAAAATAGCACTTAAAACCGCTTCCAAATCTGTTATATTTTCTTCCGGTAAATAAAATCGGTAGACACCACCATTCAAAGTTCCTTCGGATGTAGTACCATCTTTCTGTTTGAAAAAGTAGTTGATTTGCTTCTGTGCATATTCACTTGTCGCTCCCCATTTGGGATTGTTTTCCGACAGGTTGCCTTGCAGGGTGATGTGGGAGTTAGCAGCAAGGGAAATATTTTGGATAGTCTGTTTCAATAGATGAAACTCTACATCCACATCTTGTGCTTCATCCGTTGGAATGAAATAGAAGGTAGCTATGTTGCTGTTGGCTGCAAAGTCAGTAGGTGTATCGAATGTTTTCGTTGCTGTTTGTTTTGAGTATGAAGATGCTGAAGGGTTATCCACGTTGTAAGTCGTGGCACAAGTGGTTGTTACCTTGATGGATTCTCCTTCGCTGGCAGATGTTGCTTCCGTAGTTTGTAAAGAAAGTTTTGTTACGGCATGTTTCAGGCTGACTTCCTTGTCGCTTACTTCCTTCGGTTTCCCTTCCTCTCTTGCAGTAAAAGCCACTGTGCCCGGTGTGTATTGAATTGCCCTGAGATCTGTCGGAGGGTTCTCACTGACATTGTCTGCGTTGTCTGCCCAAAACAAGAAAGTATATGCCATGTTGGGCAATTTCACAGAGAAGGTAAAGCTACCATTGTCAATGGATTCACCTTTTTGAACATCTAAATAAACATTGTTCCCAAAAATTTGCATGAAGCAGCGTGTGGGCATTTCTTCCGGTGTTCCTTCCGTGCGTGTCCTGGCATCGCCTTCCATTGTGATGTCAGGCGACACGGTAAAAGTGTAGGTCTGTGTCTGCCCTGTAACGGGAGCATCCGTACTGCCATCCGGCAGCAGGTCATCCTTGCTGCAAGAGGTTGTCAGCAGGATGGCGGCAAACATGATAAAAATGTATTCCAGTCGTTTCATTGTTCGTTCGTTTAGATACAATTAGAATTTAATTATGACATCGTTCCATTCGGTATCTATCTGCACGCCTCCTGCGGTCTTTCCTGCGGTGAGGAAGTGCCCGGAGACAGTGGTCAGATGTCCGCGTTTATAGGGTATCTTTATTCCCGATACGGTGCAGACCGTTTCTTCTGTGTTCGTGTCTATCATCTGTATGGTGACGGTAACGGCAGATTCCTCTCCGTTGGTCAGCACGAAGTCTGCGCCTACCTGACGGGCAGTGGCTTCATCATATCCATCGGCTACGGTAGGCACGGAGGTATAATGAATGCTCGTGTTGAGCGCATCGTTTGGCTTGCCTGTAGCTACGTTGAATCCAGTAGGGAAGAAGCCCTCGTAGGTGACGCGCACCTGCAAGTCCTCGATGGCAGGAAGGTCTTCACCGTTTTTTATCAGGTTGAGATAACCTTCCACATCATTGGCTATGAGGCGGTAACGGGCGAACGGACG
>CALUOR010000014.1 GCA_944322285.1 uncultured Bacteroides sp. | reverse complement strand
CGGCGAAACAAGGAACATCAAACGGCGTTTCATCCTACATCAAACGGCGTCTGATGTCACATCAAACGGCGTCTGATCCTACATCAAACGGCGTCCGATGTCCGTACACCCGCCAACCCCCGCCAGAAGTACCTGTAGGGCAGATTGACACGGGATTTATGAAAGAAAGGAGACAACCATGGCCTTTTACAAAAAATCTCAACTAAAAAGCAACGGTAAGTGGTACCCCCGCTCCATCGTAGTGGGCGACCCCGCCACGACGGACGAGATTGCCGATCGCCTGGCAGCCATCTCCACCGTGAGCCGGGGCGACACGTACAACGTGTTGAAGAACCTCTCCGATGTGCTCAAGTCGTTCATGAAGGAAGGCCGCTCCGCCAAGCTGGACGGCGTGGGCACCTTCTACTACACCGCCGACGCCACCAAGCAAGGTGTAGACACGCCCGAAGAGGTCAGCGCCAAGCAGATAGTGGGCGTCCGCGTCCGCTTCCTGCCCGAGACCAGCCGCACCTCGAGCGGCAAGGTAGGCACCCGCGCCCTGGTGGACGACGACATCCAGTGGAACGACATCGCCACGCTGGACCCCGCGCTGCGCGGACAGGGCGGCGGCTCCACCACCACCCCCGGCGGCAACGAGGAAGAGCCGGGCGAGGGCGAGACGGAGAACCCGCTGGAGTGACACGTGTGGTGTACTTATTTTTTAGGCACGGATTACACGGATTTTTTAGTTTCTTGTATCTGTGTCATGCTGAACGGAGTGAAGCATCTCCCGTATGCAGGAGATTCTTCGCTTTGCTCAGAATGACAAGAAATAAATCCGTGACCAATCCGTGTAATCCGTGCCAAAAACAACCTGCTGAATGATTATTATTTACTATATAAACTTTATGACAACAATGAGAACAAAAAAACAAGCATTACTGAGCGGCGCCCTCATGGCGCTGGGCATGAGTCTGACACTGACTGCGTGCCACGACGACAACGAACCGGGCGTGGACCTCTCCCGTCCCATCGAGCTGAACTTCACCCCCGCCGCCCTCGGCGCGCAGAGCCGCGTCACCTTCGGCCTCACGGGAGCCACCTTCGAGCAGGGTGACCAAGTGGGCCTCTACATGGACGGCACGGGCTACGACAACATCCTCTACACCTGCGGCGGCACCGCCTGGAGCACCGCCTCCGACCTCTACTGGCCCGACGCCGGCACCTACACCTTCCGCGCCTACTATCCTTACGAGGAGACCGTAGCGGACGAGACCGCCGTCCCCGTCACCCTCAGCGCCGACCAGGCCGACACCGACAAGCTCACCGCCAACGACTACATGTGGGGCACGGCAGACCGGGCGGCATCGAACGGCGCCGTCAGCCTCACCCTGGACCACAAGATGAGCCTACTGAAGCTGGACATCGAGGCCGGCACCGCCATCTCGCTGGACGAGATTAAGGCCATGACCCCCGCCATCCACGGCACGATGTCCGCCGAAGGCACGTGGAACCTGGCCACGGGCGTCATCACCCCCGCCACGGCCGGAACGCCCCATACCTCCCTCACGCCCTACGTGGTGGACAACGGCGACGGCACGCTGACCTGCTACGCCCTGGTGATGCCCGGCACCGCCTTCAACTACGGCGACAAGTTCTTCAGCCTGACCGACGCCGGCGGCACCACCTACAGCTACTACCTGAACATTAGCGGCGGCTTCACGGCAGGCGCCTCCACCTACTGCGACATCGACCTGACGGTGAACCGCACAGGCATCGAGTTTTCCGGCTTCGGCATCAGCAACTGGGCGCCGAACGAAAACGCCACGGGCAGCGGAAATGTGGCGATGGACTGACATACAGACTGTGACGAGACAGGAAACGGAGGGTGTGCATCATGGCGTGCGCACCCTCGTTTTGCACTTGGCGAGTGCAAATTCATGTGGTTTTTGCACTTGGCGAGTGCAAAATATTCGTATCTTTGTGCCCAAAGCAAGCTTATAGTATGGAACATCTGATAAGAATCTACAAGAAACTGTTGCGTGAGACCGATACAAGTTTCTTCCGCTATCTCTATCGGGACATTGCGTGGGACAACCGCATGATAGGCATCCGCGGGCCTCGTGGCGTGGGCAAAACCACCCTGATGTTGCAACACATCAAGCAGGATTTGGATGCCGGCGATGTGCTCTACGTCAATGCCGATGATCTCTATTTCAGCGAACACCGCCTGTTGGACCTGGCGGAGAGGCTGGTGCAGCGGGGCGTTCACTATCTGTTCATTGACGAGATACACAAGTACAAGGACTGGTCGAAGGAACTGAAACTGATATACGATTATTACAGCGAGTTGCGGGTGGTTTTCTCCGGTTCGTCCGTGCTCGACCTGAACAGGGGAAGTTCCGATTTGAGCCGTCGTGCGGTGATGTATCATTTGTATGGCTTGTCTTTCCGTGAATACTTGAAACTGACGCAAGGCATGGACATTCCGGTGTTCTCGTTGGATGAGATTGTACACGGCCGGGTGGAGGACGTGCCATTGAAAACGCCGCTGCTCTTCTTCGAGCAATACTTGCGCCAAGGCTATTACCCCTTTGCCCGTGAGGGCGGTTTCGACGAGAAGCTGAGGCAAATCATCAATCTGACGTTGGAGACCGACATACCCGTGTTTGCGGAAATGTCCGCCACGATGGGGCGCAAGTTCAAGAAACTGCTTTCCGTCATTGCCCAGAGTGTGCCCTTCAAGCCCAACATGAGCAAGTTGGCCGAACTGATAGGGACAGGACGCAACCAAATGGGCGACTACCTGCGCTACATCGAAGATGCGGGAATGATTATTCAACTGAAAGACGATACCGGCGGCATCCGCAGCCTGGGTAAGGTAGAGAAAGTCTATTTGGACAACAGCAACTTGATTTATGCCTTGGCGGACGGCGAGGTCAATGTCGGCAATTTGCGTGAGACTTTCTTTGTCAACCAGATGCGGGTAAGGAACGCTGTCTCTTCTTCTGCCTTGGCTGACTTTGAGATAGGCCGTCGCACGTTTGAGATAGGTGGCAAGTCGAAAGGCAAGCGGCAGATAGAAATGGCTGAGGAAGGTTATGTAGTCAAGGATGGCATTGAACTCTCCTCCGGCAACGTCCTGCCGCTGTGGTGGTTCGGACTGAACTACTGAACGACCCTCTCGCCAACAAACATATATGGAGGACTTCGTGTTGTGGAACCTGTGTGCCTCCTTCCGTGTCGCCCGTTGGCTGTCTGGGCGCGGGGCGAGAACCTGTTGGCGCAGCAGTATGAGATAAACGCCGGCTATCCCATGCCCCGCGCTACGGTAATGGGCGGTGTGAGCATCAACTTCTGATTATTTTTAATACCTTTGCGGAGAAATACAAAAGCAAGTATCATGGACAGTTTAAAACAAAGAAGAACCATTCGCAAGTATCAGCCGAAGGACATCCCGGCAGACTTGTTGAACGACCTGCTGGAGAGTGCCTGCCGTGCCTCTACGGTAGGCAATATGCAGACGTATAGTGTCATTGTCACCCGCGACGCCGAGCGGAAGAAACGCTTGGCTCCCGCACACTTCCACCAGCCGATGGTAGAGTCGGCCCCCGTAGTGCTCACCTTCTGCATCGACCTCAGGCGGTTCAGCCAGTGGTGCCGCCAGCGCAAGGCCGAGCCAGGATATGGCAATCTGGAGTGGTTCGTGACGGGCGCCATCGACACGTCATTGGTGGCGCAGACATTCTGTGTGGCCGCCGAGGAGCGTGGCTTGGGCATCTGCTACCTGGGCACCACCACTTACAATCCCGATCAGATAGTGGACATCCTGGAGTTGCCCGAACTGGTGTTCCCCTTAATCACCCTCACCGTAGGCTGGCCCGATGAAAATCCGCCCCAGGTGGACCGCCTACCTTTGGAAGCCATCATTCACGAGGAAGTCTACCACGACTATACCCCCGCGGACATCGACCGCCACTACGCCTACAAAGAGTCCCTGCCCGAGAACCACCAGTTCATAGCCGAGAACGGGAAAGAGACCTTAGCGCAAGTATTTACCGATGTGCGCTACACGAAGCAGGATGCCGAAGCCATGTCGAAAGTGCTTGGGGAGATGATGAAGAAGCAGGGCTTTTAAATAGAGACATTCAGTAAATATCATAAAATTAGCCAACTAATTCATACAGGAAGTGTCGTGAATTAGTTGGCTTTTTGTATCCTTTATTTTGAGGCTGTCTTTTCAATCATGCACCCTTTATTCTTTTCCTTTCTTCAATGCCTCAAAGATGAGTCCTTCCAGTTCTTCCGCCAGTTCGGGATTGTCTAAGATGACTTGCTTGGCGGCATCGCGTCCTTGCGCTAACTTCGTGTCGTTATAGCTGAACCAGGAACCGCTCTTCTTGATGATGCCCAAGTCGGTGCCCAGGTCGATGATTTCGCCGGCACGCGAGATGCCTTCGCCAAACATGATGTCGAACTCTGCACGGCGGAAGGGAGGCGCTACTTTGTTCTTTACGACCTTTACTTTCGTCTGTTTACCTATCACGTCCTCTCCATTCTTAATGGCTTGCCCGGGACGGATGTCCAGACGCACGGAAGCATAGAACTTCAAAGCATTACCGCCGGTAGTCGTTTCGGGATTGCCGAACATGACACCGATTTTCTCACGCAATTGGTTGATGAAGATGCAGCAGGTACGGGTCTTGCTGATGGTGGACGTGAGCTTACGCAGGGCTTGCGACATAAGGCGTGCCTGTAGACCTACTTTGTTGTCACCCATGTCACCCTCTATTTCCGCTTTCGGAGTCAGGGCGGCCACGGAGTCTATCACGATGATGTCGATGGCCGAAGAGCGAATGAGCTGGTCGGCTATCTCCAGTGCCTGCTCGCCGTTGTCAGGTTGCGATATGAGTAGATTGTCAATGTCTACGCCCAATTTGGCGGCATAGAAGCGGTCGAACGCATGCTCCGCATCGATGAAGGCTGCCGTGCCACCTTGCTTCTGTGCTTCGGCAATGGCGTGGATGGCCAATGTGGTCTTACCGGAAGACTCCGGGCCGTAAATCTCGATAATGCGTCCGCGGGGATAGCCTCCTACGCCCAACGCTACGTTTAAGCCGATAGAGCCTGTCGGGATTACTTCCACTTGCTCTACGCTGTCGTCACCCATCTTCATGATGGAACCTTTTCCGAAGGTCTTTTCTATTTTGTCCATAGCCGCCTGCAAGGCTTTCAGCTTCTCGCTGTTCGGGGCGGCTCCTTCATTTTCAAAATTCAATTCGTCTTTTTTTGCCACGGTAGTATGTATTTAGTATTAAAGTATTTGCGCCGCATGGTCCTTGGTCTTTACTTCCTTCGGGCCGATGACGCGCTCGATGATGCCTTCTTCGTTGATGATGAACGTGGTGCGGTTGGTGCCCATGTAGGTACGTCCGCAACGGCTTTTCTCGCCCCATACGCCAAACTCTTCCACCAGTTTCTTGTCCGTATCGGCAATCAGGGTGAAAGGCAGGTTGTTTTTCTCAATAAACTTCTGGTGGGACTTTTCGCTATCCACGCTGACACCTATCACTTCATAACCGGCTCCACGCAAGGCGTCATAGTTGTCACGCAGGTTGCAGGCCTCGGCTGTGCAACCCGGTGTGTTGTCTTTCGGATAGAAGTAGAGCACTATCTTCTTGCCTTTATAATCGCTGAGGCGTATTTCTTCGCCTTTCTCGTTAATGCCCAAGTATTCAGGGGCTTTGTCTCCTATGTTCATATGTATAATGTTAAATGATAATTTAATGTGCTAATATGCTAATGTGCCAATGTGCTAATTGGGCTGCGCTGTGTTTGCATTGGCGTGTTCTCATGCCGCAGGGCATTAGCACATTGGCATATTAGCACATTGACACATTGCGGGGCTCCGCCCCGCTAAATTCCCATTTATATAATTCTTAAAGTTCCAAATCTCCGTCGAACACCTCGTGCCAGGGGAGTCCCTGTTTGTTAAGTTGCTCCATGAAGGGATCCGGGTCAAACTCTTCCACATTCCATACGCCCGGGCGCTTCCAAAGGCCTTTCAGGAACATCATAGCGCCTATCATGGCCGGTACGCCTGTGGTGTAACTTACGCCTTGCATACCAGTCTCCTTATAAGCTGCCTGGTGGCTGCAGTTGTTATATACATAATAGGTATGCTCCTTGCCGTCTTTCAATCCACGGATGCGACATCCGATGGACGTCTCGCCTTCGTAGTTCTCGCCAAGGTCTTGCGGGTTGGGCAGCACGGCCTTGAGGAATTGCAAGGGGACGATTTTTATACCTTGGTAGTCGATGGGGTCGATGCGGGCCATGCCGATATCCTGAATGACACGCAGGTGGGTCAGGTATTCCTGTCCGAAGGTCATCCAAAAACGGGCGCGCTTGATGGTGGGATAATTCTTCACCAACGATTCCAGTTCTTCGTGATAGAGTAGGTAGGAGTCGCGCGGGCCGATGTTAGGATAAGTCAAGTCCTTGTGGATTTCGAGCGGTTTTGTTGTAATCCATTGACCATTTTCGTAATAACGTCCGTTTTGAGTGATTTCGCGGATATTGATTTCTGGATTGAAGTTGGTGGCGAATGCTTTGTGGTGGTTTCCCGCGTTGCAATCCACGATGTCCAGATATTGTATTTCGTCGAAATGATGTTTGGCGGCATAGGCCGTATAGACACCGCTTACGCCCGGGTCGAACCCGCATCCTAAGATGGCCGTCAGACCGGCTTCCTCGAAGCGTTGTTTGTAGGCCCATTGCCAGCTGTACTCAAAGTGAGCCACGTCCTTTGGCTCGTAGTTGGCTGTGTCCAGGTAGTTTACGCCCGTCTTCAGGCACGCCTCCATGATGGTAAGGTCCTGATAGGGGAGAGCTACGTTGATAACGATTTCCGGCTTGAAGTCGTTGAACAAAGCTACCAGTTCGTCCACATTGTCGGCATCCACCTGTGCGGTCTGGATATTGGGGTTGCCGATGGCCTTCACCACGGCGTCACACTTTGACTTTGTGCGGCTTGCAATCATGATTTCCGTGAACACGTCCGGATTCTGAGCCACTTTGTGTGCTACAACGGTTCCTACACCGCCAGCACCGATAATTAGAACTTTACCCATGTCAGTTTCTTTAATTAAAATGTTTGATATTTCGTTGGGCAAATATAGCGTTTAATTCTTAGGCGGGCAAACTTAAACGATATTTTCACGGACGTAATACAGAAACATGCGGAATAAACGGATAGAAAATCCTGTTAAGTCTCTGTCCTCCCTATGCAAGGACTACAGTCCTCCGGCGGAAGGATTGCAGTCCTCTCATGGGAGGATTACAGTCCTCTCGTGGAAGGATTAAAAGAAGATTATGAAAAGCTCCTAAATATGCTGTATTTTGTGTCTTATTCGTGCGTGACATTTCTTTGGGAAGTTTATTTTGCCTATATTTGCCTCGAATTTTAACTTAAACAATAAAAAAGATATGAAGAAGGTTTTTGTTTCCCTGTGTATGACGGCTGCCGTAGCGGCTCTGTCATCGTGTGCGTCTACCAAGAATGCGGCTTCTCTGTCCGTATTGGGAGGTGAATGGAATATCATCGAGATTAACGGAGCGGTGGTAGTGCCGGCTCCCGGCCAGGCATTTCCTTATATAGGATTCGACACGAACACCGGGAAAGTGTATGGCAACGCCGGATGTAATCGCCTGATGGGCACTTTTGATACGCAGGCTAAACCCGGACGATTGGAGTTGAGTCAAGTGGGAAGCACCCGTATGATGTGTCCGGACATGACCGTAGAGAAAAACGTGCTTGCCGCCTTGGCGCAGGTGAAGAAATTCAAGAAGCTGAATGATAACCAGCTTGCTCTTTGTGGCAAGTCGTTGAAACGTCCTATTGTGGTGTTGCAACAACGGATGCCCGAGGTGGACATCACCGCGCTGGAAGGACATTGGGCCATTGTGGAAGCAATGGGGCAAGCCATCCCTGAAGGTATGGAGAAAACTCCATTCTTAGAATTTGACACGAAAGCCCAACGGATGCATGGCAATGCCGGATGTAACATCGTCAATGGCGGGTATAAGATTGATGAAGCGAATGCCGCTTCCATTAGTTTTCCCCAAGTTATCAGCACTATGATGGCTTGTCCGGACATGAAGGTGGAGCAAAACATTTTGCAAGCTCTTAATTCGACAAAATCGTTTGGAAAATTGGCGAGTGGCAATATCGGCTTCTATGATGCGGAAGGCACGCTGGTATTGGTGATGAAGAAATAAATGATTGTATGCGAAAAAAAGAGGTAATCCCGAATTTGTAGGTTACCTCTTTTTTATTGTTATATAATGTTTGCTTATTTCAGGCTGTTAATATAGTTCAGCATCGTAGTGGCGTTGGCTTTAATTTTCTTTTGAGTGGCATTAGAATCCGATAGCAGCGGAATCAGTTTTTCCAAGTATGTCTTAGCTTCGGCAAATTCGGCTTTGGCTTTTTCCAAATCTGTCTGCACTAATGCGGCCCCCTGCGTATAATATAATGAAGAAAGGCTGTTCAGCGCGTTCAGGTTTTCGGGCTGAATGGTTAAAGCTTGCTTGAAAGCGGCTTCGGCTGCATCGTTCTTCTTGGCGCGTTGGGCAACGATACCTTGGTTTACATAGTAAGTGGCATACATACTTACCAGCTTCTTGTCGCCGGGTACGGCTTCAACAGCTTCTTTCAACGTAGCCGCGTATTCATCGTTCTTCTTCAAGTCCTTCAAAGCGCCGGCTTTGCCGATGTATGCGTTGGTCAGGTTGTATTTCTTTTGAATGGCGATGTCGAAATACTTAACGGCGTCTTCCGACTTCTTTATCTTATCAGCGCAGATACCGCAATTGAAAGCGATAACTGAGTCTTGATTGTTTGTCTGATTCAGGTAAGAGCTGAAGTTGTTGTAAGCAGTTTGATAATCCTTGGCTTCCAAAGCCGCAATTCCATCGTTTCTCAACTTGCCCAAGTCAGCTTCCTGGGCGAAAAAGTTAGTGGCTGCACAACAAAGTGCGATAGATAAAATAAATTTTTTCATATTGCTTTAATGTTTTTAAAAAATACACCCAAAATTAATGGTCTGTCTCATAAGAAACAAACCATTTTTACTTTTTTTGAAATTCTCCTCTAAAATGTAACATGTATTAGCGGTTCTTTTGTTATATTGAGGTCTCTTTTCATCTTCGTTATATCATTGGATGCATGTAGACCTCCGGAAGGTTGTAATCAGAAGCGGCAAAGCATAAACCGAATATGATGGCACTGACTATCCAAAGTAAAAGCAAGGTCCACTTTAAGCCACCGGACATGGGTTGCCACTTCAACATGCCGCGCAAAATGGCATGCACGAGGCTGAACAACGGGATGGCTACAAGCAGAATGCCGGCTATATACATCACGATAGCCTCAAGCGGAGAGGATGGCAACATCATATCCATCGTAGGAAATAGCGAAAATAAGGCCGCGCCTCCTCCTATGGCCACCGCAATGGCGGCAAACAATAATGCCACAAAAGCCACACCCAACGCGAACAATATGGGGCTGCACACAATGGCTAATATAATCAATCCTATCTTCAGTATCCAACCTACGATAGTTACCAGCGCATCGCCTATTCGTTGCAGGAGTGTGCGAGGCTTGTCCGAATGCATATAGTTGTTCACTCCATCGGCCACTTTTTCAAAACCGCCGGTTACGGTCTTTCCTATATTCTCTACGGTCACAGCTTCGCCCTGCATGCTTAGCTTCTCGGCCGCCGTACGGGCTTCGGGTATGATGAGCCAGCAGATAATATATATAGGTATCAATGTGCCGTATCCGAATATCAGAATGACAAATAACAATAGACGAATCAGCGTTACGTCCCATCCTAGATAAGCTGCCAGACCGCTACAAACGCCGCCTAATATTTTATTGTCCGGATTGCGGAAAAGACGCCGGTGTACTTTGACCTTTTCTTCCGTCTTGCTCCATGCTCCGGTGCCATAACCATCTTCTCCGGTTTCTTGCCGTGTGGCTTTCTCATCGTTGTCCATCTCTTCCGGTTTGCCCATGCGTGCTATGACTTCTTCCACATCGGCCAGTGTAATCACTTGCAGGCCTCCGGCCATCTTTTCGGAAAAGAGTTCGGATATGCGCCGTTCAATGTCATCCACTATTTCATCAGCTCCTTCATCCTTGCTGAAGTGCTGTCTCAGGTTCATCAGATAATTGTCCAATAGGCGGTAAGCGTCATCGTCTATGTTGAATACCGTTCCGCCCAGGTTTACAGTAAGTGTCTTTTTCATTTTCTAAAGAATTTATAAGTTGGTATAATGCGAAGCTTTGTCTCATTCAACGCGAAGTTTTGTTCGGCGCACTCAGTTATGCCTGATGTGCTCCACCGTTTCGTTCAGTTCCTGCCAGGCTTGCTCCAATTCCTGTAGGAATGTTTCTCCTCTCGAAGTCAGTCGATAATACTTTCTCGGTGGCCCTTGAGTGGATTCTATCCACTCGTAGCCCAATAGGTCATCGTTCTTCAGGCGGGTCAATAACGGATAGAGCGTGCCTTCTACCACTATCAACTTCGCTTCCTTCAGCTTCTGAATGATGTCCGAAGCATATGCAGGCTCCTTGTGCAGCAAAAGCATGATGCAATACTCCAGCATCCCCTTGCGCATCTGCGATTTTACATTGTCTACATTCATACCTTCTGTTTAAGCTATTGATTTCTTTTATTATTTTGTATGACACAAATATATGTAATATATCAGTACCTTGTATTGCATAATACTATATATTAACTACTTTTAATAATGAATACGGCTTGACATATCCTTTTCTGGGCAGATAATGTGTGCAAGTAAGCGGCTCATCGTTTCACCGAACCCGAAAATATCCTTATATTTGCACCATCTATTTACACGTGTAGTCATGAATAAAGGTCCTATCCATATCTTTTGTCTTCTGCTGATGGGAGTGCTGGCTTCGTGCTCAGCTACCAAATATGTGCCGTCCGGACAATATCTGCTGGATGATGTACATATTCAGTCGGATAATAAAGCCGTGAAACCTTCGGACCTTTCACTTTATGTACGCCAAAACCCTAATTCAAAGTGGTTCAGCCTGATAAAGACACAGCTTTACGTCTATAACTGGTCCGGCCGCGATTCTACGCGTTGGCTAAACCGCTTGCTGCGCAAGATGGGCGACCCTCCCGTTATCTATAGCGAGGAGGAGACCCGTCGCACATGTGACGAAATGACCAAGGCCGTACGCAACATGGGATTTATGGGGGCGCAGGTGGAGGCCGATTTGCGGAAAAGGAAGAAAAAGGTAGATGTGACCTATCGGGTGACCGCCGGACGTCCTTATGTGGTCGATCGTCTTCATTATGATATAGGCGATAGCTTGATTGCGTCTTATATGATGCAGGATAGTGCAAGTTCCTATCTGCATGAGGGCATGTATTTTAATGTCAACCAGCTGGACGCCGAACGCCAACGCGTCACTGACAATCTGCTGAATCATGGCTATTACCGCTTCAACAAGGATTTTTTGACCTACACTGCGGATACCGTGCGGGGTACGTATAAGGTAGGCTTGACTATGCACTTGGATGCGGCCACACCTGGTGCCCGTTTGGAAGATGCTCCTCATAGGCAATATATCGTGGATAGCGTAAGTTTCATTACGGACTTTAACGTAATGCAGTCTTCTACTTTGGAGGGCATACGAATCAATGATTCCATTCATTACAAGGGTTTTCCTATTTATTATAAGGACAAACTATATCTGCATCCGCGTACGCTGGTGAATAACCTGCGCATACGTCCGGGCCATCTGTTTAATGAACGTAGTGTGCAAAACACTTACTCCAGTTTCGGACGTCTGCAGGCGTTGAAGTATACCAACATACGTTTTTTCCCCTCAGCGACCGACAGTACACGCCTGCATGCTTACGTTATGTTGACCAAGAACAAACCTCAGTCGGTGTCGTTTGAATTGGAAGGTACCAATTCAGCAGGTGATTTAGGAGCGGCGGCGGCGGTCTCTTTTCAGCATCGCAATTTGTTCAAAGGTTCTGAGACGTTTATGATTAGGTTGCGTGGCGCTTACGAAGCCATTTCACCATTGAATAGCGGATACAACCATGCCAATTATACCGAGCTTGGTGCGGAAGCTACGGTCAATTTCCCTCAATTCATGTTTCCTTTCTTGAATTCGGATTATAAACGCCGCATACGCGCCACTACGGAGTTCGGTCTTCAGTATAATTATCAGATGCGTCCGGAGTTTACCCGCATCGTTGCATCGGGTAATTGGAGCTATCATTGGGGATTGCGTCGCCAGCGTGTGCAACATCGTATTGACTTGCTTGACATTAACTATCTGTATATGCCATGGATAGACCCTAGTTTTCGCGATACTTACCTTAATCAGGAACAAAACTATATCTTGAAGTATAACTATGAGGATCGTTTCATTGTCCGTACGGGATATAGCTATACATACAACAGCGCAGGCCAAGCCCTGATGAACAATACCGGTATCGGTGACTCTTACACCATCCGTATCAATTTAGAATCGGCAGGAAACGTACTTTATGGTTTGGCTAAGTTGACAGGTATGCGTAAGAACGAAGCTGGTGAATATACCTTACTTAACATACCCTTTGCCCAATACGTCAAGGGAGATATCGACTTTGCTAAAAACATCGTGATAGATAATCGTAATTCGCTGGCTTTTCACGTTGGTGCGGGTATTGCCGTTCCATATGGCAATGCTAGTGTGGTTCCCTTTGAAAAACGTTACTTCTCCGGTGGTGCTAATAGTGTGCGAGGTTGGTCGGTGCGCGAGTTAGGCCCCGGTGCTTTTCCCGGTGATGGAAATTTTCTCAATCAGTCAGGCGATATCAAGTTTGATGCTAGTGTGGAGTATCGCACGCGTTTGTTTTGGAAATTCCGTGGTGCCGTTTTTGTAGATGCGGGTAACATCTGGACACTTCGCGATTACGAGAGTCAGTCGGGAGGCCAGTTCAAGTTCAACACTTTCTATAAACAAATTGCCGTGGCTTATGGCATCGGCCTGCGCTTGGATTTGGATTTCTTTGTTTTGCGTTTTGACGGAGGTATGAAGGCTATCAATCCCGTTTATGAAAGCGGGCGTGAGCGTTATCCTATTATTCATCCTGACTTTGGGCGCGATTTTGCTTTTCACTTTGCAGTAGGTTATCCATTCTAAAGGAAAGGAGCATGTCCGCATTTGGGTCATTGCACCTACTAAAAGGCTACATCTTTGTGACATAGGTTATTTTATCCACTTACAGCACGTTGGTTTTCAGATATTAGGCAAGTAAATTTTGCTTTTATCGGAAGTTTTCAAGTAGAATATTTGCAGCATAAACAAAAAAACACTACTTTTGCACCGCAATTAAGGCAGGTTCCGTAGCTCAGCTGGATAGAGCAACGCCCTTCTAAGGCGTGGGTCCTGCGTTCGAATCGCAGCGGAATCACCACATAAGGCAGACAGTCGGTAAAAGCGGCTGCCTGCCTTTCGTCATTTTACAGGGTATCAGCGACTTACTGCTTTAGCTTTTCGAGAACGAATCGTGCGGAATGTAGGTAACATTGTAGAAACATTGGGATTTAGGCACTCTAAAATTCGATTGTAGGTATAATTTAAAAGAGGAATACGGATGAAAAGTACACATAAAAAAGAAGGGTATCTATCCCAGACACCCAATCTTCATTAACCTTAAATCTAATACCATGAAAAACACGCTGCAAAGATATAGGTTTTATGTTATACAACATAATAATTCAGCATATTTTTGCGCTGTATTAACTCTTTTTAGCTATTAAGCCTCAAAATACCTTATTCAACATATAAAACCAGCCCTTTCAGGTATTCACCTTCGGGATGGTAGATGTTTACAGGGTGATCTGCCGGCTGGGTAAGTTGATGCAGGATGCGGACATTGCGCCCTGACTGTGCAGCGGCCGTAAAGACTGCGGTGCGGAATTGGTCTTTATTGACGGCTTGTGAGCAGGAGAAGGTGAAGAGAATGCCTCCGGGCTGTATCTTTTCGAAAGCTTTGGCATTGAGGCGACGATAGCCTTGCAACGCGTTGCGCAACGCATCGCGATGCTTGGCAAAAGCCGGAGGGTCTAAAATAATAAGGTCATAGCAGCTGCTCATGTGGTCTAAGTACTTAAAAGCATCTTCTGCATAGGCCGTATGGCGGGTATCGTCTGGGAAGTTTAAGGCGATATTTTGGTTGGTCAGGTCGATGGCTTTGGCCGAGCTGTCTACGGAATGCACCATTTTCGCACCGCCTCGCATGGCGTACACCGAGAAGCCGCCCGTATAGCAAAACATGTTCAGCACCGAACGGCCCTTGGCATAACGCTCCAGCAGGGCACGGTTTTCTCGTTGGTCGACAAAGAAACCCGTTTTTTGTCCTTTCAGCCAGTCGATATGAAACTTCAAACCATATTCCGTGGCGATGTTGTCCGTTCCTCCTCCGCGCAGGAATCCGTTTTCGGGATATAGGTCGGCTTTAAAGGGCAGGGTGGTTTCCGATTTATAATAGATATTGTTTATCCGGTCGTCCATCACTTCGCTCAAAGCATCGGCTATGGCCATACGATCCAAGTGCATACCGGCCGAGTGGGCTTGCATGACGGCGGTCCGGTCATAGATGTCTATCACCAGCCCGGGAAGATTGTCCCCTTCGCCATGCACCAGTCGGTAGGTGTTGTTGTCCTTGCGGTCGGCAATGCCGATGCTGCGTCGCATGTCGAGGGCTATGGCGAGTTTACGTTTCCAAAAATCGATGTTGATGGTTTCGTCTTGTCGGAAACTGAGCACGCGTACGGCAATGCTTCCTATTTGGAAATGCCCTTTGGCTATGAATTCGTTTTGTGAGGTGTAGATATCTACTATTTCACCTTCTTCGGGCTGGCCGTCTATGCGAGCTATGGCTCCTGAGAAGACCCAAGGGTGAAACCGTTTCAATGATTCTTCTTTGCCGGGTTTGAGGTATACTCTATACATATTTATATATTGTCTTTTGATAATTGTATTTCTTTTAATTAAGAATGAAGCATGTTTCCCTCCGTTTCTTTTTTCTCCGGTGTGGGTGTCTCTATCCTGAAGTCGCCCGTACGCTTCAGCTCTTCCAGTTTGTGGTAGATGTTGAGGCAGGCCCAGGCATCGGTGGCGGCATAGAGTTGCTGGGGTTGGGTCAGTGTATCAGCCTCCCAGTTGGTCAGACGTTGCGATTTTGATATTTTCTGCCCAAAGAGGATGCCATATATCTTTTGTAAACTCATGTCCTGAATGCCGAAGGGACGTACATACTCTTGCAGCTCGATGACGGCACGGGGCTGGAAGGGGGCGCGCTTGTGCAGCATCATAAAGTCATCGCGCAAGGAAAGTCCCACCTTGGTTATATTCGGTGTTTCCAGCAGTTGGATGACGGGTAAGGTAAGCCCTGTCATGTTCAGGCGAAACAAGAAGCAGTGTTCGTCCGATGAAACCTGTAGCAACGCCACTTTGTAGACGCGACCTTTACTGAACGAGGGGCGCGTCTCGCTATCTATGCCCACTATGGGAAATTGGCGCAGGTAGGATACGGCCCTTTCAGCCTCTTGCGGAGTTTGCACCACGTGTATCTGTCCTTCAAACGTGGCTTTGGGCATGTCCTTCAGCGTCTCTTTATCTATAGTCCGTTTGATTATCATCATGTTCGTATCTATTTTCTTCTTCATCTTCATCCGCTCCCGATGTGTATTTCACTTCATGCAGGGCACGCAAGGTGTTCACCAACTTTTGCCCCCAATACAAGCGGAAGTTTTCCTGGCAGATAGCCAGCGCGTCGTGCATCGTTTCGTTCAGGCCCAGGCGGAAGACGAAAACAAAGTCTTTCACGTCTTGATAAATATCGGCCAAGTCTTCGGAAATGTAGCGTGCTACGGGTTGGTCGCTATACTTCATGTCGCTGACAAAGACGTCCAGATAGTCGTCCTTTTCGGCCAGCACGTCCGCCAGGTTGAGCCGCATGATTTCGTAAGTTTCTTCCGTCACATAGTTTTCCGGTGCCACTTCACCCATTTCTTCGCAAGGAGGAAGCATTTCCGCTTTGAGGTAAAGCAACGGCAGGAGTTTCAGTACAGTGTCTACAAAATCGGCTCTTCGTATGCCTTCCGCCTGCTCCAGATAGCGGCAGAATTCAGCGGCTACGGTCACAAACTCAACGACATTGCGGTCGAATATCACTTGGCTTTCTTGCTTCATACGTATCTTTTCCTTCTTTTAAAACTTCGCAAAGGTATGAAAAAAACTGATTTACTTCCTACTTTTCGGAGTGTTTCACCCGATAATCTTTTTCGTTCATCATACTTTTGCTTGACTTTTTATATCTACAGATAAAAATAGTTAATCTACTATGTTTTGTAGTTGAATAACTGTATATATTAGTTGTTTGTTCGGAAATAATTCATAACTTTGCGGCGTAAGTTTATCTTAATGATGGAAGTTTATGAAAAGATTGACTGCTAAGGAAGAAGAAATCATGCGGATGTTTTGGGAGCATGGCCCGATGTTCGTCCGTGACTTATTGGCATTCTATGCCGACCCGAAGCCGCATTATAACACCGTCTCTACGTTGGTTCGTGGGCTGGAGGAGAAGGGTTTTGTAGGATATCGTGCGTACGGGAATACGTATCAGTATTATCCTCTGGTCTCGGCCGATGCGTATAAGCGTTCGGCCTTGCGCAATGTGGTGTCCCGTTATTATGATAATTCGTTTCTCAACGTAGTGTCTACATTTGTGGAAGAAAATGATATGTCGCTGGACGAATTGAAGGCGTTAATCGCACGTATTGAGGACAAACGTAAAGCGTGAAAAAGCAATGGGCGCGTTTTTGTTTTACTTGTTTAAGTCTACGCTTTGTCTGACCGTGCTCTATGCAGTGTACAGGCTTTGTTTCCGGAGCGACACTTCGTTCCGTGCGAATCGTATTTTGTTGCTTGCCGGAACGTTGCTTTGTCTGCTGTTGTCCGGCATACATGTTGAGATTGAGCAAAGCGGAAACTGGCAACGTCCTGTGGCGGCAATGGAAACTTGGTTGACGGAGAAGCCTGCACGCACGGAAATCGAGCAGAGTGGAGAGGCGGAGACAATGTTCCGCAAAGTGCCTGCCTTTCCTTTGCAAAAAGCATGGCTTTGCGGGGAAAAGTGGATGACTATTGTAATGGCACTCTATCTTTGCGGGCTGGCGTTTTCGTTGGCATTCTTCTTGTGTGCTTTGGGACGGATATGGAGGTTGCTCCGGAAGTGTCCGGTTCGTAAATGTGAGGGATTCAGATTGGTAGTTTGCCCGCAGAAGAACGTTTCGTTTAGCTGGGGGCGCACCATTGTGCTTTCCCAGGAGGATTATGAGCTTCATCGGGATATCGTTTTGCTTCACGAACGGATGCATGTACGCTATTTTCATACATGGGACTTGGTGTGGATGGAGCTTGTCGTGGCGCTTCATTGGTTCAATCCTGCCGTATGGATGCTGATGCGTGAATTGCGTGCCGTTCACGAATATGAGGCGGATTGGGGTGTACTTTCTCATGGCATCGATGCTACTCAATATCAACTATTGCTTGTTGAACGGACCGTTGGCACAAGGCTCTACTCTATGGCCAGCGGGTTCGGTCAGAGCAAACTTAAAAAACGTATCAATATGATGTTAAAGAAAAGAACCGGTAGGCTGGCACGCTTGAAGCTCTTGCTTTTCGTGCCGGTGGCGGCGGGTACGCTCTATGCGTTTGCGCGTCCCGAAGTGAGAATGGCGGCTTCCGTTTTGGAAAAACCGCAAGTGATGGAACGTCAAGACTCCATAGCAGGAGACAGGCGTGAATGGTTGGAGCATTATTTTGCTCAAAAGTATGCAGAGGGTGGGGGACCTTCCGACCCGCTTACAGAGGGAGGCACCTATGAGCTTTTCATTAATTTCCAAAATCAGGTCATGGTGGACGATGTCATGGGACCGAAAGCGGATGATTTAAGCCTGCGTACGGATTTTGTGCGTGAGAATTTGTCCGGACTTCTGCGCCGGGATTATTTGGAGAAACGTCAGAAGGGGCAAGCTTTCCGCCCGATAGTTCAATTCCGTTATGACCGGGGCACCTCTGCGGAAACCTTGCGCGCTTGTTTGGAGGCTGTAAAGGATGTGTATGACGAACTTCATCGGGAGGTGGATGCTCGCATTCCGGTATTGGTCAATGTGATGACTCCACGTAAATATGTGAAGAATGTGGCAGCGGTGGACTCGCTTGCGCTTCTCCCTGTGGAAGTCATCTTATTATCTTCCGATGGAAGTCGGAAAGACATGCCGGAAGTTTCCTTGCAAAGTCTGCGGCGTGAGGCCGAAGCTTTCCGTGCGGGTAAGCGGGACATGACCGTGTCCTTGCGTGTGAAAGAGGCAAATGTGCCGATGGGAGTGGTGAATGATGTGAAAGAGGTGCTGAAAGCTGTGTATCAGAATACGATGGATTGACGGGCGCATTCGTTAGGTTGAATGTAAAATCTCTATCATTTTGTCATTTTGAGCGGAGCAAAGCGGAGTCGAAACATCTCACGTAGCACTACATGAGACCCTTCGACTACGCTCTCTTAGACAAAAAGATGCAGCCCGGCCAAAGAACGATCCAAGCTCGGCCAGGTCAACGCTCATGCCCAGCGTCATGGTACCAGCGACAGGAACTTTTCAGGGTTCTTGCGGGCTTCCGGGTCGTTGTAGGCTTTGAGCGCATGGGTGTAGGCGGTCTTGTAGTGCGACAGGCCGTTGTGGTAGACCAGGCAACGCAGGTCGCTGATGTCGAAAGGAGTGAGCAATTTCTTTGCCTCTGCCGTGTCGAGCAGGGCAAGGGCTTTCTCCGGTTCGTCAAAGGCGATTTTCTGTATATATTCGGCGGTGTACACGCTGTCCAGTCCGGATGTTGCTGGATCGGAATGCCCGGCGTGGCAGGCGGAGAAATGATTTAGTTGTTGCAAAATTACTCCAATTTTGCGTGGAAGAAGCCTGATTTGCACAAAAATTCTCCTTTTGTACCACATATTCTCCGATAGTTTGACAAACGAACTTATCATTGAGTAGCAAAATCTCATTTAATTTTGTACACTTACTTATAAGTAAGTTTAAATATTTTCGGATACTTGCTTTTACAACTGAATAATCCTAATTAGAAAATCGGATGAGGTTAAATAGAAAGTTGTGTTCAAACTTACGGTTGTATAACCGAAGCTTTCGGTTGTACAACTTAAACCTTCGGTTATAGAATATGCTTAAGAAAAAAGAAGTTTTTATGAAGCCGAAATTCATAAGTTAGCGTTGGAATTAGGGGTTAAATTCCCATTTAACAGCCCTTCTTTCCATATAGATACAATATTGTTCAAAATTTCCTATCGGGTGGTTTTCTTGCATGATTGATAACCCGGATTATGAAGCGGTGGAAGTAATGAAGCGGAATACGATTTCCGATATATGTGCGATGACACGCTCATTATCGTCATAATCTTCGGAGGAATTTTTGATGAATATGGCCAATGAATAGCCACGTCCGTCAGGAAACTGCACGTAGGCCACATCGTTGATGCCTATCCAACGGCCTGCCGAGTCTTGGTCGCTTGTGCCCGTCTTGTGGGCTATTTTGACGCTTTGCCCGGTGATGCCGGCAGGGATGCGTTGTAATCCTGTCCGGCAATCGAACAGTGTCTGTCGGATGAATTGGAGGTTTGCGTCAGCTTCAGCGTTTTTCGTATAAAGCTGATGGATAAGCCGGGTGGCTTCAAGCGGGGTAGAGTAGTTGGCTTGGCAGAGCGTGAGATCGCGGTGCATGTCCTCTTCTGTGGCGGTAATGGCGAATTGGCGGGCTTGCCAATGCCTACCGTAGCCTTTACATCGGCAATGGCTTGTCTTAAGGCTTGCTCCAAACTATTGTCTGCCCGGGCTGTTCCTATGGAAAGCAGGCATGCGATGAATAGTGTTGAGAATCGTATTTTCATCTTCATTTCGTTTATTTTGGGCGCAAAGATACGGAAAATCTCAGAACGAAATCCGCATCGTTGCCCGTATGCCTCTCTTTTGGATGTCCGGACGGTCGCGGTAGTTGAGACGCCATACATAGTCGATGCGCAGGAACTTGAAGATATTCTCTATGCCTACGCTGGCCTCCATGTAGGGCTTGCGGCCGAGAGTACCGCTCCCGGTGGGGAACTGGTAGAGTCCCTCACCGTTCAGAGCAGGGTTGTTTTTGTCCGTCAGGTGTCCCCACAAGCCACGGAAGCAAAGCACTTCGCGCCATTGCAGCTTCTTCAGCAGGGGAATGCGGTTCAGTACAAGGCCGTTCATGTAGTAGGTCACGTCCCACGAGGCGTACTCGTCGTTGATGAATTCCATGGCGTTCATGTTGGTGTACGACTCCGCCTGGATGGTGTAGGTCAGGTTGGCGTTGGGCAGGATGAGCAGAGGGTAGGGCACCTTGTTCCACACCTTGCCCGCTTTCAGTATCACATCCAAATAGCCGAAGGCGGAGAACCAGAAACGCTTCTGCATACCGAACTCTGTATGATGGTAGTCATAGTCCGAGCCGAGGAAGCCTTTCTTTGCCATCGTGTGGTTGAGGTTGAATATCCAGGCGTCGAATGTGATGGGGATGCGGTTGTCGTGCGTCTGATAGAACTTCTCCTTGTAGGCGTAGCGGAAGTTCAGCTCCAGTTGGGTCATGTCATAGTGGTGCATGGGCGTGGTCGAGCCGTCGGCACCGATGCGCAGAAACTCAGCGTAGGGCGTGGAGTACTCGCGGTTGTTGCGTACGGTGGCACTGTAGGAGATGCCGTTGTAGTGCTCGCGGGTGTAGGCCAAGCTGGCGGTGCGCAGATACGTGGCACGGGTATCCTTCTTGCGGCGAATGGCCAGCATGATGTTGTCCTTGCTCGTGTAGAGATAGTGCTGGCCCAACTTGTTGATGTCGTACATGTACTCCAAGCGCAGGGAGTGACGCGGAAACTCACGCAGGAAGGTCTGACGATCGTTGAAGGAGTATTCCACGGCTAAGTCGTACTTCATCTTCTTGTCCCGTGTGCCGTAAGCCGCATAACCCTCTAAGAACCAGTTCTTGTGGAAGACGGGCGTCGTCGCTCCGCCCACACGGAAGCGTGCTCCTTCGATGGCGTTGCCGTTGATGGTACTGTTCATGGGGCCGAAGTCGAACTTGTTCTTGCGCGGGTCTTGGTGCGTGGGCAGGTAACCGCCTATCATGGTGCCGACTACCTTCTCGGTAATGGCGAAGATGGGGACGCTGCGCAGGCGTGCCATAAACTCGGCTACGGTGCGCTTGTTGCGCTTCTCCGCCTCTTTGGGGCGTACCTGCTCCCAATATGCTTCATCGCGGCTGTAGGCATCGGGGGCGGTCAGGATGGGGGCGCTTTCATCGAACAGATTTTGGGCTTCGGCTGTCGGCAGGTCGAAGGAGTGTCCGCTGTAGACGTTCGTGCGGCGGGCGTAGAGACCTTTGGACTTCTCCGTCAGCTTGAAGTTAAGCTGTATGTCGTCTTTCGTCGTCAGTCGGGTTCCGTCGGGCAGGCGTTCGAAGGTCTGGTCAATGGTCATGCGCGAGATGAAGTTCAGGTTGATGTCGCGGGGGATGTCCAGCACGGCACGGCGAACGAAGTAGGTACTGTCTAACGACACGAGCAGGTGTCCCGTGAAGCCGAAGCTCTCGGAGTTGAACGGCGCGAAGCCCAGGTCCATGTACGACTGTCGGTCTATCTGCAAGGTATCGAGCAGATAATACTTGTAGAAGCCGGGCCCGATGGACGACAAGGGGCTGACAAACCGCTGCAGCAGCAGGGGAATGTTGTTCTGGAAGATGTCTACCTCCTTCAACGCCTCGCCCAGAAACTGCTGCACGCCGTCCTTGGACAGCACTTCGTCCACGCCCACTGACTTGCTGCCCCGCACGAGCCTCTTCTCCGACCGTGGTTCGCGGCGGAAGTAGACACTCTCCAAGGTCTCCTTGTCGGACAAGGGCAGGATGGTGGTGCCCGATTGCAAGGTGTCGGTAAACTCGCGTACGAAGTCGAAGCGGCCCGTCTTACCGTCCTTGCGCTCCTTGGGCTTGTAGTCGTTGCGGGCGATGATAAGGCGTTCGTAGCGTTCGTAGCTGAAGTAATCGTGCTTCTCCGTAGGGTCGCCCTCGTCGCGGCGGGCGATGACCTCGCGTACGAAGCGCACTGCCGGATTGTCCTTTCTGCGATAGTGCTCCCTGCCGGGGCGTATGACTACCTCGGCGGTCGTGATGCCGCTGGGCACCAACTGTATCTGAAGCCGGTTCACCCGTCCGCGCTGTATCTTGACCAGTTGCGTGTCGTAGCCTAAGTAAGAGACTTCCAACGAGTCGCCCGGTGTGGAGGTGGTCAGCGTGAAGCGGCCTTCGTCGTCGGTGCTGGTGCCGATGGTCGTGCCCCGGAACATCAGGGCTACGTAGGGCAGGCGTTCGCCCGTCTGGGCGTCCGTCACCGTGCCTTGCATCGTGGTCTGTTGGGCAAACGCCGTCACGGACATCAGACAAAATAGAAAGGATAGTATGGTAATCTTCTTGTTCATTCGTTATTGTGTTAGGTTCTGTAAGTACCACCCTCCGCATGGAGTCTATCTCGCTGAACCGCACGGGGACGGTGCAGATGTCTTCCAACGTCTTGCGCATGGCTCAGGGCTTGAAGGTGTCGGCACCGACCGGCGTGTCCGGACGATAGTCGGTGAAGTCATACTGCGTGTAGTTCTCGCCCCGTCCGTTCATCCGCAGGCTGCGCAGGCGCAGGTCGCGGGCGTCGATGGTGAAGATGAACGAGCGGAACATCATGCGCCGCTTCGAGCCTTCCCAGGCGGGCGTGACGGCCAGCGTCAGCCAGTCGTCGCTGCGGGTCCACTCCAAGGTGGCGCGGCCTTCGAGGCTGACGGCGTCACCGTCGCCCGTCATCGCCCGCAGCACGTCTTGCAGGACGGAGAAGAGGGCGTGCGTCTTGCCCTGCGCCACTTGGGCTTTGCCGTCGGTCACCATGGTGTACACTGTCCCGTCCATCAGCAGTTTGTCCCGCCCGTCGAGGAACGTCAGTGCCATCTGCCCCGGCTTGCGGAGGCTGAAGGTGCCCGTAGTCACTTCGTCGTCGGCAATGGCCGTGTTGTGGCACGTGCGCCGTACGGTGGCGTTGAGCGTCTTCATCGCGCGATGCCGTTCGGCGATGCGTTGCAGGTCGGCGTCTTGTGCCATGGTTGCGTTTGCCGATAGCAGGCAAAGCAATAAGACGGATATGATACTCTTCAAATTCTTCATTCTTAATTCCATATTCTTCATTTAATAAAGTCCTCCGTTGATTGAAACCACTTCCCCGGTGATGTAGTCCGCTTCCCGTGAGGCGAGGAAGCCCACGAGGGCGGCCACTTCTTCCGCTTCGCCGAAGCGTCCGGCGGGGATGGTCTTACGCAGCGAGTCTTCGTCCAGCCCGTCCACCATGTCCGTGCGGATGAAGCCGGGAGCCACGGCGTTCACCGTCACGCCCCGCCGTGCCACCTCTTGGGCGAGCGCCTTGGTGGCGGCTATGATGCCCCCTTTGGCGGCGCTGTAGTTGGTCTGTCCCGCCGTCCCTCGGAGTCCGCTGACGCTGGCCATGTTGACGATGCGTCCGTAGCGGTGAGTCAGCATGGGCTGCAGCAGGGGTTGCGTCACATTGTAGAAGCCACCAAGGGCAGTGGAGAGCACGGCGTCCCAATCCTCGGCGGGCATGAGTGCCAGCAGGTTGTCGCGGCGGATGCCGGCGTTGTTCACCAACACTTCTATATAGGCTTCGGGGTGGGTGTCCTTCCACGCTTCCAGCACCTTCGCGGTTTGCTCGCGGTTGCTTACGTCGAAGGGCAGTATCTCCCCACTGCCTCCGGCGGCCTGCACTTGCGCCAAGGTCTCGCGGGCTTCGGCGTAGCGGCTGACGCAGTTGATGAGGACGTGGTAGCCCATGTGGGCCAGGCGGACGCAGACGGCCCGTCCTATGCCGCGGCTGCCTCCGGTCACTAATGCGTACTTGGTTGATGTCTCTGTCATAATCTTTCAGTGTATGTTAAAACCTTTCTTTCTCTATTCTTTGGGTCGATGACGAACGTATCTCCTTCATCAACCCCCTCTACAGATGCTTCTGGCGGGGGTAGAAGGTTGGTGATGGAGACATACGTATCTCTTGGGTCGACACATACGTATGTCTCGCATCGACACATACGTATCTCTCACCTCGACACATACGTATGTGTCAACCGCAGACTTACGTATCTCCTTACCGACTATCGTCATTGTCCATATCTGTTACTATCGTATCTCTTCGCCGCCGACGTACCGCCACATCCATTCGCGGCCCAGTATCTCGGCGCAGGTGAAGAGGGCGGTCATCGTCACGCCGCATACGCCGTGCAGCATGAGGTTCTGCCCCGTCAGCAGCAGGTTGGGTACGGGCGTGCGGACTGACAACAGGGTCGACAGGGCGTTGCCCGCGTCCTTGCGCAAGCCGTAGGCAGTGCCTTGTGGCGCGCGGGTGTAGTCGTGGTAGGTCAGCGGGGTGCTTATGTAGCGGCGGTCGATGAGGTCGTGCAGTCCGGGCAGGGACTGTTCGGCCAGGGCGATGCACTCGTCCGCCTTCCGTTCCTTCCACGCTACGTAGTCTTCGCCCCGATGCCCCACGGAAGTTTCCGCCCAACGGGCGCACTCACTCCATGCGACGGGCGTCAGCAGGTCCACCTGACGGGCGTACCGGCCATCGTCCTCCGGCACACGGGCGCTTATCATCACGCCGCCGACGGGCTGGCCGGGACGGTACATGTCCCACACGTCCGGGCGGAGGTAGACGTAGCGGTTGTGGTTGAAGTAGGGCAGGGAGTCGGGCTTCAAGAGCAGGGAGACGGTGAGCATCCCGAAGGTGTTCTGCAATCGCTCCATGCGGTGACGGTAGACGTTCTTGATGCACCGGCTACGCTTCACGAGGGCGCAGGTCTGCGTGGGATGCAGGTCGCTGATGACGGTGGTCGCCTCGTAGGTCTCCCCATTCGCGCAGCGCACGAGGGTGATGCGCCCGTCCTGCTCCACCAGTTCGTCCACGGCGGCGCGGCACGTCACTTCCCCGCCCTGACGGCGGATGCCTTCGGCCAGGGTCTGTGCTATCTGTCCGCCTCCGCCCTTCAACCGCCAGCTGCTCTCTATGTAGTTTCCGTTGCCGTGACAGAACGTAAAGAGGGGGAGCGTCTCCTTGCGGAGTTCCATCTTGAGAGATGCGCCGCTCAGCACGTCTATCAGTAGCGGGTCGCGGAAGGTCTCTGTCAGGTATCGCCAGGCGTTGCGCTCGAAGAGGTCGAACGGCGAGGCGGCTTCTCCCTGCGGGCGTAGCAGGCTGAACTGCTGGCTGACGGTGCTCCGCAACAGGTCGGCGTAGCGGCGGATGCCGTCGCGCTCGTGGGGAAACTCCGCCGAGAGGTCGCGCACGAAGTTGTCGAACCCTTGCGACAGGTGGAAGTCCCGTCCGCCGATGCGGATGTGCTCGAAGTCGGTGTCCATCCGCTGCCAGGGCAGGCTGAGCAGGCCGAGGCGGCCGAACACGTTGTGCAGCGACTGTCCTTCGCCCAGGCCTCCCACGTAGTGGAAGCCCGTGTCGTAGTCCTGCCTTCCGCGGCGGTAGCTCTGTATGCAGCCGCCTATCTGCGTGCCTTGCTCCAGCACCTTCACCCGCAGGCCGGCATGGCTCAGGATGTGTCCGCACACCAGGCCTCCCAGCCCGGCTCCTATGATGAGTACGTCGTATTTCATTGTTTCTTCTTATTAGTCAGTCTGTATAGATAAGGCTGCATCACGTAGGCCAGCAGCACGGCGGCCAGCAGCCCCGTCAGCGTAGTGAAGCCCACGGAGTGGATGGCCGGATGCGTGGCAAACAGCATCGCGCCCACGGTCACGACGAGGATGATGGCGCTGAAGAATATCGCCGTCTTGTGATAGCGCAGCAGGTCGCTTCCTCCGCCCGTCAGTCCGCTCATGACGAAGATGCTGTAGTCTACGCCGATGCCGAACACGAAGGTGGATATGATGATGTTGATGAGGTTGAAGCTCATGCCGCACATCGCCATCATGCCCAATACGGTCAGCCAGCTCAGTACGATGGGCAGGAAGCCCAGCAGCGTACACCGCACGTTGCCCCGGAAGCTGAGGAACAGCACCAGGAGGACGAACGCCATGGACACCCATTGCAGGATGTTGAAGTCGTTGTTGAGCTGCATCAGCGTGTCGGTGGTGTAATAGTAAGTGTCCAGCACCATCAGCCCCGGCACCGAGGCCACCGCGTCGCAGATGCGGTAATAGTCGCTCTGCTTGCTGCGGACGGTGTCGTTGGCGCAGCGCACGGAGGTGAAGCACAGGTAGGTGCCGTCATACGATTGCTCCATCAGCGTGGACAGGTAGCCTTCGGGGATGATGCCTGCCCGGTAGAGGGCGGCGGGCTCATAGTCCGCCTCAATGGCGTCGAAGAATAGCGAGAAAGCCTCCGGCCGCAGTCCGGCAGCGGAAGCCGTCTCCTGTATCAGGCTGCGTGCCCGGTCGGTGCGCTCGTCCGTCCAATAGGCTTTCCAGGCGTCGATGCGTTGCTGTTGTATGGCTTCGGGCACGAATATCTTGTCCGTAGGCGTATAGCTTTTTACCAGGCCGAGACGTTGCAGCGAGTCGAGCTTGGCGGCCATCACCGAGAACCGCCCGATGGCTTCCTCCATGGTCCGGCCCGAAGAGGCGAAATACTTCTGCTTGTCGCCCGTGTAGGTCTTGTCCCGCAAAAGCTCTTCCGACCACGTGGTCAGCCGGGCCTTGTAGCCCAAGTCGTGCATGTCCGCATCGAAACGGGTGCTGCACTTCACGTACCAGCCGATGCAGACGAGGACAACGGCGGTCAGCACCACAAGCACCGGCTTGTTGCGGTCGATGGGGTAGGAGGTGAGGCGGTCGATGCCTCGGAAGGCTTTTTCGTCCCGCTTTCCTTCGCGGAGTGCGAGGATTTGCGGTAGATAGACGAGGCTGAACGCCGTGGTGCCCACGATGGCCAGGGAGGCGAACAGTCCGAAGTCCTGCAGCAGTTCCGTCCGCACGAAGATAAGCCCCATGAACGAGCCTACCGTAGTGAGGCAGCCCAGGCAGACGGGTTTCACTTGGTCGCGCAGCATCTGCTCCGGGTCGCCCACATATTTATAATGGGTCATGACGTGCAGCGCATAGCTGAGTGCCACGCCTAAAATGACTCCGCCGATGCCCAAAGCCAGGAGCGAGAATTGTCCTTTGACAAAATACATCACCGCCAGGCCGAACAGCGCCCCGAACGCTACGGGAAGCAACAGCAGGGGAATGGTGTCCCAACGGCGGAAGCATACGGCGATGAACAGCAGCACCAACACCAGGGCGCCGGTGATGGTGCCCGTCAGGTCCGACTTGATTTGCCGTGCGTTGTAGTAGCCGCTGGCGGGCGTGCCGTGGTAGCCAATCTGCACCTTCGGATGGGATTCGCCGAATTGTTCGATAAGCTCATTCAGTGTGTCGAACAGGGCTGAGCCTTGTCCCGTGTTGGTGGCGGAATACATAGGCGTGAGGAAGGCGAGACACACCGTAGAGTCGGGCACGAAGATGTGGCTGTCCACTATTTTGTAGCCTCCCGTGGAGTCGCCTCCGCCGGTCAGTGATTTCAGTTGGGCGCCCAGGAGGTTGCGCAGGCCGATGGGGTCGGTCTGTATCAGCTCGGGCAGCAGGGAGCCGACGGGGCTGGTCAGGTCGCGGCGGTTGGCCTGCATCTGCCGTGCCAGGTGTTCGCGGGTCAGTAGGGAGTCCATGCCCCGGTAGGCGGCGGTGTCCAGGTAAGCGGGAAAGTGTGCCAGCAGATAATCGGCCAGGTCGGGAAGCAGGTCTTCGGACAGGCGGTAGAAGACATCGCCCACCATTCGGCGTTCTTCGGGCAAAGCATCGTTACGCCGGGTCAGCGAGTCGATGAAGGCGTCACATGTCTTTGTCAGCTGCCCCAAGTCCGTGCCTTCCCTGCCCGCGAAGAGCAGGAACGTCTTGTCCTTGATGCGCAGGTTGGCAAAGGCCAGCTTGGTGGAGCCGTCCTCGTTTTTGGACGAAGGCATCAGCTTGTTGATGTCCTCCTCCAGGTGGACTTTCGAGGCGAAGTAGCCGCACAGGACAAACAGCCCCACGAGTGACGTCCAATAGCAGACGCGGTGTCGGCGGAAGAAACGGAATATCCGGATGCAAAGTGTAGTCATACGATGGTCATGTCTCCTTTAAATTCTACATACGACTGCCGCTCATCGCTGATGCGGGCCGTTATCGAGTAGCCGGCTTCGGTGCGGCCGATGATGTCCACCTGCACATCCACCTCGGGGCATGCTTCCGGTGTGGCGAGGGCTGTGAAGCGGCATTGTCTGATGGCGCTGACAAGAAGCTTGTGTCCGGTCAGCCGCTGGGCAACGTCTTTGATGAGCTGGAGGTTGCACGCTCCGGGGCATACGGGACGGCCGGGAAAGTGTCCGCGGAAGATGTCGCATTCGGGCAGGAAACCGACGTGAAGGCTCATCGTGTCCGTCCAATCCGTATGCATGCTGTACACCTTATAATAATAATCTTCAAACTTCATGATAGGGACATTGTCTTAAGTCATTGAAATTTTCATTTGCGTGGAAGCTATCAGCTCCTCGCCGACGCGGGTTTCGGCAGAAAGCAGGGTGACACCCTCTACCTCCGTGCCGAAGCTGACGGTGGTGCGCAACACTTCGCCCATGCGGGGCAGGCGGTGGAGGCGAAACTTCTTCACCTCGCCGATGTAGCCCACGGGCGGGGCGGTGGCACCTGCCTGCACGGCTTTGTAGCCTGCAAGGGCGGAGGCCGATTGGGCGATGTGTTCCACCACCCCGGCTTCCGCCAACAGTCCGTCCTCGTCCGTGAAGCAGTTGTCGGCACGCACGGTCAGTGTGCTGACGGCGGTGTCACCCTCCACGCTTTCCAGTCCGTCCACCAACAGGATGGGCGGGCGTTGGGGAATCAGTTCGCGGATGTCTCTCATGCCTGTTGCAAGTGTGATTCGATGTAGTCGTATAGGTTGTCGAACGTCTGTATGGTCTTCAGTTCGGCTACGGGAATCTTAATCTTGTACGTCTGCTGGATGATGGCCACGAGGTCCACCAGGCTCAGACTGTCTAATGAGAGGGTTTCCTTGATGTTTGCGTCGGGCGCAAAGTTGGCTGCGTCCACTTCAAATTCTTCCGCCAACAGGGCATTTACTTTTTCTACAATGTCATTGCGTGTCATAGTTCTTTTGTTTATTTATTGATGTTTTTTAGCGTACTGCATCCGAAGAACGCAGACTACGCAGAACACGCAGAGGCTCGCAGATTTTTTAAAAGGGCGTCTGCACAGAGAAGAAATAGATGTCTGCGTTCATCTGCGTGTTCTGCGTCGTCTGTGTTCTTCGGACAAAATAAATGTTCATTTCTCATTCCGTATTATCAGCGTTGAGTTAGTCCCCCCGAACCCGAAGGAGTTGGAGAGGAAGGTGTCGAAGTGCGCCTCGCGCGTCTCGGGCACGATGTTCAGGCAGGCGGTGTCCTCGTCGGGATGCTCGAAGTTGAGGTTTCCGGCGATGAAGCCGTTCTTCATCATCAGTAGGGAGTAGATGATTTCGCTCGCTCCGGCCATCCACATCTCGTGCCCCGTCTGACTCTTGGTGGAGGTGACGGGTACCCGGTAGTCGCCGAACACTTGGGCGATGGCCTGTGCCTCGCGGGCGTCGCCGATGCGGGTGGACGTGGCGTGGGCGTTGACGTACCCAATCTCCCGTGGCGTGATGCCGCTATGTTGCAGGCAAAGTTCCAACGAGCGGGCGGGACCTGCCACATTGGGCGTGGAGATGTGGTCGCCATTGCCTGAGAATCCCCAGCCCACGATTTCGGCCAGGATGGGCGCCCCGCGTTTCACGGCGTGTTCGTAGCTCTCCACGACGACCGTTGCCGCTCCTCCTCCGGGCACCAGTCCGTCACGGTCGCGGTCGAAGGGTCGGCTGGCTCGTGCCGGTTCGTCCTCGCGGATGGAGAACGACTGAATCCCGTCGAAGGCGGCTACGCCGAACATGTTCGCCTCTTGGGCACCGCCGCACACGATGCAGTCTTGCAGGCCGTTGCGGATAAGCAGCCAGGCCAGGCCGATGGCGTGCGAGCCGGAAGCGCAGGCGCCGGATGCCGTGAGGTTGATGCCTTTCAGGTGGAACAGGCAGGCCAGGTTCATGGTGACGGTGGAATTCATGGACTGGAAGATGGCGCCGCTTCCGCAGGCTGCCGTGTCATGAAACTCGCGGAATTTGTCGAGGGCGTGCATCGTGGCTTCGGCCACGGAGTCGTTGCCGTAGATAATGCCTACCTCGTGGGTGTCGATATAGTCTTGGTCCAGCCGTGCGTGCTCCAAAGCGGTGCGGGTGGCCATGTAGGCGTATTGTGCCTCTTCGGGCATGAACTGGCGCAGGTTGCGCGAGATGTAAGGCTTCAGTTCGGGATGGGGCACGTTGGCGCACAGGGCAGAACGAAATCCCGCATTCTTGCGCTCTTGGCAGAACATAATGCCGCTCTTTCCTTGGCGGAGCGATTGGCATACCTCGTCCAATGTGGTGCCTAAGCACGACCAGATGCCCATGCCTGTTATTACAACTTTTCTTTCCATATTCTTATTACTTATATTCTTTTTTTATAGCATCTTCTGCGTTTCACAAACTTTGGCTCCAACGGCTTCCATTGCGAAAGCTCCTTCACGTTGTCTTCCAGCTGAGGGCCCGTCTCCGCCCATCGGATGCCTTTCTTATTATATATAGGTATAAGGTCATCGAAGAAGAGGGCGTTGACGCCCAATCCCTGATGGTCGGGACGGACGGCTATCAGAAACAACTCTGCCTTGTCCGACGGTTTGCCTTTCAAGGCTCGGAGCAGGTGGAACCATCCGAAGGGGAACAGCCGTCCGCGAGTCTTACGGAAAGCGTCGGAAAGGCTTGCCAAGGTGATGGCTACGCCTATCAGTTCGCCTGCCTCGTTCTCTACGATGGACACCATATCCAGGTCGATGAAAGGGAAGTATTGCCGGATGTAGGCTTCAATCTGTCTGTCCGGTATTTCTGTGAAGCCGAACAGAGGGGAGAAGGCTTCGTTGAGCAGGCGGAAAACCTTTTGTCCGTATCCGTCCCGCATGACCTCCTTGCGGGTCAGCTTGCGGGTGTGCAGGCCGAACATTTCTTTCGACAAGCGCGCCACTCGTTCGTATTTGGCCGGGACTTGTGGCGGGATGTTTACCTGTATCTGCACCCAGTCCACCTCTTTCTCGTAGCCCAATGCTTCCAGATGACGCGGATAATAGGGCGGATTGTAGAGGGTGATGATAGTGCCCACCTGGTCGAAATCCTCCACCAGCATGCCTTCTTTGTCGAAGTCGAAGATGCCCATCGGGCCTTGGACGGTGTCCATGCCTCGCTCCCGTCCCCATTGTTCCACGGCTCCGAGCAAGGCGGCTGCCACGTCCGGGTCGTCGATAAACTCGATGAAGCCGAAACGCACGTTGCGCGTGTGCCACTTTTCGTTGGCGTGGCGGTTGATGATGCCTGCGATGCGGCCCACCACTTTCCCCTTATCGTTATAAGCCAGGAAAGCCTGTACGTCCGAGAAAGCCAGCCCCGCATTCTTGCGCGGGTCGAAGAAATCGTAGATGTCCAGCTCCAAGTCGGGCACGTAGCAAGGATTGTCCGCATACAACCGCGTCGCGAACCTCACAAACTGCCTCATGTCCCGCCGTGTCTTTACACACTTTATATTTATTCTTCTCATAACGGAGGGCGAAAGTAGGACAAAAAACTATATTGAGCAAATGAGTTTTCTATCCAGATAACTTGTGGGACATATTTATGGAAGATAAGGTCATATTTGAATGAGTTTCTCTTCAGGGCTGTGCAGTGTTTGCAATGGCGCGCAGATGACGCAGATTTACACAAATGCTGTTTCAATGGCTATTCCAATAACGATTTGTGCTTGTTTTAAGTGGACAAATAGATTACTTATAGTTACAGTAATAGCGTGTAGCGAGTTTCGTGAATAGGTTTCATTTTGACAAAGTTGAAGGGATAAAAAAAGTAAGGTATTCGAGCGGAAAGCATTTGAACATCAAGAGAAACACTTCCCGATAAAATGGGTTTATTAAATGAAATCTCGCAAATTTGCATTCTTTCAGGCATTAGAACAATGACTCCTCCCGGCATCCATTGTATATTTTCTGCTTCTTCGGTTAAGCGGAAGAGGCTGGTGATGTGCCCTTCGCATATTTCTATCACATATTGTTTCAAGAAACCTTGGTTAGGTAAATAGATGTAATGAGAGGCAAAGCGTTTCATTATTCGTCCACTTTACGGAGTTTTACGTTTTGTTTTATGCGGGTAACGGGCTGACGCGAGTTGACTCCATTTCTGCGAGGCGCAGCTTCGTTCCTCTGTGTCTGCTCTTGAGGTGTTTGCGAGCGACGCATTTCCGTAGGACTGGGACGGCGTACTTTATCTTTCTTCGTCTCTTCAACAATTTCCGCTTTTACAGGTTCCTCACTTTGCTCCACCATTTTAGTAGTATCCTTTTGAAGGACATTCGAAGCTGCCAATGAGTCTTTGATTAATGTTAATGAATCTATGGCACGGGCATGGTAACGCATCAATGATATCCGGTTCATCATAAGCGGTTTTACGCTGTCTTGGCAGGGATAATAGATAAATCCGTTCACCTCCTTAATGTCACCCAATGTGTCGCCCGTAAGCGTTAACATCTGTGTGCCTCCTTTATGAATTTGCACGAAGTCGCTTATTACGCTATCATTGGAAAAGCACATTTGCAAGGCCATGACAGGAGCTTTTAAACTATCGTATGTTTCACCGGAAAATGTAAAATGCACACTCCAGCGTAATGTGTCGCGCGCCTTAAAATTAGAGTCGGAAGGAAGGGTAAAAGCAATGCGGTTGTCCATCGGCATACCGCTTAGTTGGTAAATGCGTTGCCATGCCCAAACATCAATGCTGTCGCCTGCACGGGAAGTCAAAGGCTTGTTCTCGCGCAGTGCCACCAATCGTTCTACGTACGCTTCTTCCGTGCGCAATCGTTCAGTGACTTTTTTGTATATCTCACTTAATACATCAGGATGACGGGAAAACCATACCATGGATGAGTCGAATTGTGCTTCGGTGATATCATGTTTCTTATATACATAGTCCATATAAAGGACACGCTTATAATTTTCGCCTCGTTCAGTCTGTTCACCTAAAGCTTTAGCTATGTGGTAATCATACAACACGTTTTCCATTGCAGCATCGCTCAACACCGTGTCCGGCCGCTCTACACCACAAGCCACCAAACTCCCTATCAGTACCCCAAGGCATCCTAACTGTAAACGCTCGACTATCTTCATGATTTTTTTACTACCGAATGATAGGCTTCGCTAAATTCCTTGTTGTAGAACAAAAGCAGGGCAATGAATCCGCAGCTGATAGCCGCGTCGGCAAAGTTAAAGATGGGGCTGAAGAAAATGAAACGCTCTCCGCCCACCCACGGCATCCACTCGGGCCAGTAGGTGTCAATAATGGGGAAGTAGAACATGTCCACCACCTTCCCGTAAAACAAAGGCGCGTATCCTCCCCCTTCGGGCATAAAGGTAGCCAATTGATAAGTGGTGCTTTCGTTGAACAAGACCCCGTAGAACACGCTATCGATGATGTTGCCCATGGCCCCGGCTATGATGAGGGACACACACACCAAGAAGCCCGTCTTCAGGTTTTGGCGAACAAACTTGCACAAGAGCCATATCATCACGCCTACCGCCACGATGCGAAAAGAAGTCAGGAAGAATTTCCCCATTATCTCCATACCGAAAGCCATGCCTACGTTTTCGGTAAAGAACAAGTAGAACCACGTGGGCGGCTCGGCCTGAATGCCCAGCAGGTCGTATATCCAACCGATGACATTCACGCTTTCGTGCCAGTACATACCTGTCTTGACGGCTATTTTTATGACTTGGTCAACTATCAGGGTCGCCAAAATAATCACTAAGGCCATCCAGCCTTTTCGGGGAACTTTCTTCATTCTTTTGTATTTATAGATTCTTCTACAAGTCACAAGCTACAAGTGATAGTTGCCTAAACTCCGCTTGTAGCTCGTAGCCTATAGCTGAATGCCCGAATCAACGGCCATTCATTATTTCTTTCCGCTATTTTTCGCCTCAATGCTCAATGTGGCGTGAGGCACGGCGCGCAGGCGTTCTTTGGGAATCAGTTTTCCCGTCTCGCGGCAAATGCCGTACGTTTTGTTCTCAATGCGCACCAAGGCGGCCTGCAAGCCTTGTATAAACTTCATTTGGCGTTGGGCTAAACGGGTCGTTTCTTCCTTGGACAAGGTATTGGCACCTTCCTCCAGCACCTTGTAAGTGGGTGACGTGTCGTCCACGTCGTTTCCGTCAGCGCCCGTAAGGCTGGCTTTCAGCATGTCATAATCGCGTTGAGCCAACTCCAGCTTTTCCATAATAATGGCGCGGAATTCTTCCAATTCAGCATCCGAGTATCTTGTCTTTTCTGCCATAATTACTATTGTTTAGTGTTGGTATTAAAAATAAGTTTCTTTTTTTAGTTACTAATACGTTGTTTTCAGTTCTTCGCCACCCGTATCTGCAAGGTGCAGTCGTCCAGCTCCAAAGCAGTTCCGTCCTCCACCTGGCCGACTAACGTGAGCGAAGTCGCCAAAACTTGGTTGCAAATATAGTCTTTATATTCGTTTACCGCATCATCCGTCTGCTTATTTTTGGATAATGTAATATTTATTTTGTCTGTTATCTCGAAACCGCTCGATTTACGGATGTTCTGGATGCGGTTCACCAGTTCGCGGGCAATGCCCTCGCGGCGCAATTCCTCGGTGACGGTCACCTCCAAGGCTACGGTCAGTCGTCCTTCGTTGGCCACCAGCCAGCCCGGTATGTCCTCGCTGTAGATGTCTACGTCATCCGTCTCGATGATAGCCTGTCCGCCGTCCAGCGTGAAGGTGTAGCTTCCGTTTTTCTCCAATTCAGCGATGGCCTCCTGGCTCATGCCCGCTACAAGAGCGGCCACGGCTTTCATCTGCTTGCCGAACTTGGGCCCCAGTTTCTTGAAGTCGCATTTCACTTTCTTCACCAGCACACCCGAAGCGCCGTCCACAAACTTCACTTCCTTCACGTTCACCTCGCTCATGATGAGCGTCTTCACGGCTTCGATGTGGGCGCGCTGCTCCTCGTCCACCACGGGTATCATGATACACTGCAGCGGTTGGCGCACCTTGATGTTCACCTTGCGGCGCAAGGCCAGCACCATGGACGTGATGTCCTGGGCTATCTGCATGCGCGCCTCCAACTCACTGTCTACCAACGCTTCATCACACACGGGGAACTTTGCCAGGTGGACAGAAGCCACGTTGTCGCGTCCCGTCACCGCTATCAAATCCATGTAGAGCATGTCGGCATAGAAGGGGGCGATGGGTGCCATCAGCTTGGCCACGGTCTCCAAACAGGTGTACAGGGTTTGGAAGGCGGAAAGTTTGTCCTCCGTCATGCCTCCACCCCAGAAGCGTTTGCGGTTCAGGCGGACGTACCAGTTGGAGAGGTTGTCGTTCACGAAGTCCGAAATAAGGCGGCCGGCCTTGGTCGGCTCATAGTCGTTGTAGCAGGCATCCACGTTCTTCACCAGCGTGTTGAGCAGGGAGAGAATCCAGCGGTCAATTTCCGGACGCTGAGCCATAGGCACGTCGGCCTCCTTGTACTCGAAGCCGTCCACGTTGGCATAAAGGGCGAAGAAGGAATAAGTGTTGTAGAGCGTGCCGAAGAACTTACGGCGCACTTCCTCCACGCCTTCCACGTCGAACTTCAGGTTGTCCCACGGCGAAGAGTTCGTTATCATGTACCAGCGCAAGGGGTCGGAGCCGTACTTCTCGATGGTGGAGAAGGGGTCAACGGCATTGCCCAAACGCTTGGACATCTTGTTTCCGTTCTTGTCCAGCACCAGTCCGTTGGAGATAACGGCCTTATAGGCTACGGAGTCAAACACCATCGTGGCGATGGCGTGCAGGGTGAAGAACCAGCCACGCGTCTGGTCTACACCTTCGGCGATGAAGTCGGCGGGATATACCTGGCGGTTATCCAGGACTTCCTTGTTCTCGAAGGGATAGTGGATTTGCGCGTAAGGCATAGAGCCAGAATCAAACCATACGTCTATCAAGTCCGTTTCGCGCTTCATCGGCTTGCCGTCCTCGGAGACGAGGATGATGTCGTCCACGTAGGGACGGTGCAGGTCTATCTTGTCATAATTCTCTTTCGTATATACGCCCGGCTGGAAACCTTTTTCCTTGTAGGGATTGCTCGTCATGAATCCGGCGGCGATGGATTTCTCTATCTCGCCGTAAAGTTCTTCTACGGATTCGATGCACTTCTCTCCCGTGCCATCCTCGGTGCGCCAGATGGGCAGCGGCGTGCCCCAGTAGCGTGAGCGGCTCAAGTTCCAGTCGTTCAGGTTCTCCAACCACTTGCCGAAGCGTCCCGTGCCCGTCGATTCGGGTTTCCAGTTGATGGTCTTGTTCAGCTCCATCATGCGCTCCTTGCAAGCGGTACTGCGGATGAACCAGCTGTCCAACGGATAGTAGAGCACAGGCTTATCCGTGCGCCAGCAGTGCGGATAATTGTGCACGTGCTTCTCCATCTTGAACGCCTGTCCGGCAGCCTTCATCTTCATGCAGATATACACGTCCAACGACTCGGCGGCCTGTGCGGCCTTTTCGTCATACTTGCCATTGATGGTGAATTGCGGGTCGTAAGCGTTCTTCACCCAGCGGCCTTCGTATTCTTTGTAGATGTCCACGTTCACGCATTCCTTCACGAAGCGTTCGTCCAGCTCGTCCAGCAGGTAGAATTTGCCCGTGAGATCCACCATGGGGCGTGTCTCGCCTCTCTTGTTTATCATGAACAGGGCGGGTATACCTGCGGCCTTGGCCACAAAGGCGTCGTCCGCACCGAACGTAGGAGCAATATGTACGATACCCGTACCGTCCTCGGTGGTCACATAGTCACCCTGGATGACCCGGAACGCCTTGGCCGAGGCGTCGTGCCAATTGCCGTCGGCATCCATCTCTACGGGTTTCACCCACGGCATCAGTTGTTCGTACTCCATGCCTACCAAGTCCGGACCTTTGTATTCGCCCACCACCTTGAAGGGGACGAGCTTATCGCCCGGCTTGTAGTCTTCCAAGGCAATACCTTCGGCCTTCTTGTTAAAGTGGACATAAAGCAATGCCTTTGCGAGGACTACCGTCATCCTTTCATTTGTGTAGGCGTTGTATGTCTGTACGGCCACGTAGTCTATCTTCGGGCCTACGCAGAGGGCGGTGTTGCTGGGCAATGTCCAGGGCGTGGTGGTCCATGCCAGGAAGTAGGGTGTGCCCCATTCCGCCATTTCCGGTTTCGGATTCTTTATCTTGAACTGGCCTACTACGGTCAGGTCTTTCACGTCGCGATAACATCCCGGCTGGTTCAGTTCGTGCGAGCTAAGCCCCGTACCTGCGGCGGGCGAATAAGGCTGAATGGTGTAGCCCTTGTAGAGCAGGCCTTTCTTGTAAAGCTGCTTGAGAAGCCACCACAGGGTCTCGATGTAGCGGTTGTCGTACGTGATGTAGGGGTCTTTCATGTCCACCCAGTAGCCCATGCGGTGCGTCAGGTCCTCCCATTCCTTGGTGAACTTCATCACGTCCTTGCGGCAGGCGGCGTTATAGTCAGCCACGGAGATAGTCTTGCCGATGTCTTCCTTGGTGATGCCCAATGCTTTCTCCACGCCCAGTTCGACGGGCAGTCCGTGTGTGTCCCATCCCGCTTTGCGCTTCACCTGGAAGCCCTTCATGGTCTTGTAGCGGCAGAAGGTGTCCTTGATGGTGCGGGCCATGACGTGGTGAATGCCCGGCATACCGTTGGCCGAGGGAGGTCCTTCATAGAAAACGAAAGAAGGACATCCTTCACGTTCTGTCATACTCTTGGCGAAAACCCAGTTTTCGTCCCATTTCTTCAACACCTCTTTGTTGATTTCCGAAAGATTGAACTTCGAATATTCGGCAAATTTACCCATGGTTTTTATCTTCTGTTTTTTCTATATTACGTCTTTAGCGTGTATGCGGATAACACTATACTCGGCATACACTTTCTTTATTCGGGCGCAAAATTATAAAAAAAAACATAGTGTTTGCCATTTTACCAAATACAAATTGCAATTTTTGCATATTATATATGATGTAAAACTAAACAAGCTCAATTAATGTTATAAAGCTGTATAAACGGAGGCAAAGTTTTGTATGTTTGGAAAAAAGATATAATTTTGCCTTGTGTTTTTCATAGTATTAGATTTAAGGTTAACGAAAATTGGAGGAGAGCTGTCTGTGAAGATGGCTCTTCTTTTTGGGCTGCTTATAATTCTTCTGCCGTTAATTCGTCTTTCTTTTTACGTGCTTCTTCAAATTTAGCTTTCATGGTGGGGTTGCCACGTGTAAGTTTTTTAATAGTAAGTCCTTCCAACTTGTCGTTCGCTAAGCGCAAACGATTCTCGCTGCCCAGCAATGCCTCTTTTATCTTCTGTAGGTGCTGAATGGATTTGTCTATTTCATCGACAGCGGTTTTGAACTTCTCACTTGCCAGCCGATAGTCGTTTCCAAATCGTTTTTGAAAATCAATTAGTTTATCCTCGAAGTTCGTCACATCTACTGACTGACTTCTGGCAACAGCCAACTCTTGCTTATATTCCAGACTCTTTTTAGACGTCTGCACCAGCAGACTGATAAGCGGCATAAAGAATTGCGGGCGTATCACGTACATTTTATCATATCGGTAAGATACGTCTACGATGCCTCCGTTGTAGAGCTCGCTATCCGGCTCCAGCAGTGAGACAAGCACGGCAAATTCGCAGTTTTTGCTTCTACGGTCGGCATCCAGTTTTTTGAAGAAGTCTTCGTTCTTGTGTTTGGTGGCAGTTTCGTCCGCTTCATTTTTCATTTCGAACATGATAGAAATATATTCTGTTCCGTCCGGTCCGAAATCCCGGAAAATAAAGTCGCCTTTGGAGCCTTCGGAAGCGTCATTGTCTTTTTCAAAATAGGCGTAAGGGAAAAGTGAGCGCATGCGGTTGAACTCCGTGCTGCAATGCACTTCCAAAGTCTCTCCAATCATCTTGGTAGACAGCTTCGTTTTCAAGTCTTTGTAATAGTCTACCTCTTCTTGTTTCTGCTTTAATTGGTATTCGTACTCCTTACGTAGGCTGTTTTCGCGCAACGATGCTTCGCTTTGTTCCAATTTGACTTTTCCTTCAAGCTCGGCTATTTTTGCGTCTTTGGCTTTCAGCACATCCTGCGCTTTTCGTTGTTCCTCCAATAATGCTATCTGGCGTTTGCTGTCACTTTGTGAAATAGTTAGCTTCAATGCGGAAATCTCTTGCTCCTTTTGCCCCAAAGCCGCTTTCATTTCCAATTCTTTAGTTTGCGTCAAGGCATTGATTTGGGCATTTAGTCTTTCTATCTCTCTTTCCTTCTTACCTAATTCCAATTCTCTGGCGGAGAGCTTTTCTTGAAAACCTTGTTCGGACTTCAGCACTACTGCTTTCTGTTCGGCCACATATTGTTTGCGTAGTTCTTCAATTCGTTTGTTTATCTCTATATCGAATTCGGCATTCTTCACTTGGCTGACAATAGATGCGTAATCCGCTTCATCTACCTGGAATACGCTTTGACATTTCGGGCATCTTATTTCTCTCATAATGTGTTGCTTTTAAGTATTCAAACTATGCTAAGGGCCATGCGGTAAACAAATCCATTTACCATCTTTTACGCCTATTTTCTGCAAATGTAGGCAATTTGTTTGAGAAAACTTCCATTCGTTCCGATGATTAATCCAATCTCCACGCTCATTGGGCTGTAGGATATCCAAGGAATATACTCCACGCTTCCGAACTCGCGGATGATGCGCAGCTTGTCCTCGCGGCTCAGGTAGTCGCCTATCTTGTGATAATGTATTTTCGCTTTCATTTTATTGCTCTTGTCTATGCTGTAAATAAAAGATTTCCTTTTGCCGCTCTATCTCTCTATGCAGTTTTTTCCGAAGGCAAGTAGAGTTTATACTTGGTGGCAAAAAGTAGCTTATTACCCTTCAAGATAGAATTAGCGGACAATGTCCTCTTCGGTGTCGGCATACGGAATTTTTAATAAACTCCAATTTATCACCTTGTTAGAGTGCGGTTAAATGCTATATTTCTTTTTCAACTAACTCTTTGTATTGCGACTGCAAGAGGCGGAAATAATATTGCGAAGAGATATTTCGCTACAAAGTGCGCACGCTCCACATCTCTTTCGTCGTCTCGCGGGCATACCATTCGCGTGCCTCGTCATTGTCCACTTGCAGCAAGGTGCGGTAGTGTGTCCAAGTGAGCAATACAGATTTTCCACTCACTGCGTGGAAAAATTGAGGGAAAGACTTGTAGAACTGTACAAACTGATGCAATTCGTTTCATAAGTGATATATATACTTATTCAGAACGGTTGGTTTTTTCTCCTAAAAAGAGCAAACGAGTGTAACGGTTCTTTCGAAGGAGGAGAACAGTTTGGTAACAAAGGAACAGTTCAAGAGTTGCGAATAAGAATCCGGTCAGGAAGCTGCCCGCTGTAGTGACATGTATTCCTAAGTTGTGTATGACAGACTCCAATAAGAATGTTTGCAGCATATAGAGGCCTAATGTGGATTTACCCATTTTATTCAGCGTGGCGGCAAAGGAACAAGACGCAATTTTCCCATAAATCCAAGGTGCCAGCAAAAAGAAAGTCATGCTTCCGGCCATGCCGACAATCATACGGTAGAGAGTAATTCCTAAATTGGTCGTATCAATTGTTCCGGTCTGCCAATTAACAAAGTCAATAGGAACCATATACACCGTCAGCCGGCCTGACCAAAACGGAAGCAAGGTTATGAACGTCAGTGCGCTGATTATCAACCATTGTTTGCGGTATTGCGTCAGGGCGTTTTGATATTTCTTGCACAAATAGCCTAACCAGAACATGGGTAGCATGAAGCTGAGATAATCTACATTGCCAAAGGGCGCAATGCTTATCAATAGAATGGAGACAACGATAGCTATCCACAGGTTGCGTAATAGCTGGATGCTGATGTAACCTATGAGGTAGCAAAAGAATACACTCTTTAAAAACCATACGGCATTGAAAAAGCCCAAAAGACTGAAATTCATGATTTCGGGATAAGGGTTGAATCCGGTTAGGGTTACCCATGCGTACATGATGGCGAAAGCAGTCAGAGAAGGCACGACCAACTGTATGAATTTCTTCTTTACCAGTTCGGTAAAAGTGAGCTTAAGCGAAGAGCTGAAAAAATAACCGCACAGCATCATGAAGAGAGGCATGTGGAAAGTGTAGATAAAACTCCAGATGGGATTGTCCCAAAAGTCATTATCGGTTGTCTGTTCTACGGAATGACCTACGAATACACAGGCGATAGCAAAAAACTTCAGGAAGTCCAAGTAAGGAATGCGTGAAGAAATCTTTTCTTTTTGTATGACCAATCGGTATGGTTGTTCCGTTTGTGTTGACAGCACAAATTTATTACTTAACTGCATATACTTAGTTAATGTGTGAGACTTTTTCATCCATACTTATAGAGTGTTGTGTTTCCTATCTTGCATGATGTCATCCATTTGTTCCTTTGCCCAATAAATCAGAGCATTCAAATGCGGTAACAATGATAGTCCCCTTTCTGTCAAGGAATATTCTACTTTAGGCGGTATTTCCGCATATGCCTGACGCTTTACTATGCCATCCTGCTCCAATGTCCGTAAGGTTACCGTCAGCATCTTTTGGGATATGTCGGGGATTGCCCGTTGGAGTTCTCCGAACCGCATGACAGGTATCTGCTCCAGTGTGAATATAGTCAAGATGGACCATTTGTCACTGATGCGCGAAAGAATGTTCCGTATCGGACAATTCTTAATGAAAATTTCATCTTTCAGTTTATCTGCATCCATAATTTATTGTATTCTAATTACAATGCAAAAGTAACTAATTTCCCGATTTGATGCAAATATACCATAACTATTGTGTAAAAGTGAGTTAAAAACAAATTCGCAAACTGTTCATTTCCAATAATGGTTTCCATATGGTAAGTGTCTGAGAAATAAGTGCCTACTTGTATGAGTGAAGAAAAATGCGGAACTTTGTCTCATCAATTTAATATTCACCACATAAAAATTAATTAATCATGAAGAATGTAGCATTAATCGGAGCAAGCGGCTTTGTAGGAAACGCCATTTTAAACGAATTGTTGAACCGGGGACATCGTGTGACGGCCATTGTACGCCACGCATCAAAAATAAAGGTAAGTTCTCCGAATCTGGAAGTCAAAGAAATCGACGTGGAAGATGTTCCCGCCATGATTAAAGTATTGAAAGGGAAGGATGCGGTAATAAGTGCCTATAATCCGGGATGGTCCAACCCCAATATGTATGAGGACACTTTACGGGTCTATCCGAAAATCTTGGATGAAGTGAAAGCGTCAGGAGTAAAGCGTTTGCAGATTGTCGGAGGCGCAGGCTCTCTGTTTGTAAAACCCGGTTTGCGTTTGGTTGACACGGGTACGTTGCCGGAAGCATGGTTGCCCGGTGTCAAGTCTATGGCAAAATTCTTTCTCGAAACTTTGGTCAATGAGAAAGGGCTTGACTGGGTGTTCTTCTCGCCTGCCGCCAATCTTGGGAATCTGACTACCGGAGTGCGCACGGGTAAGTTCCGTTTGGGAAAAGATGATTTGATTGTAGATGAAAAGGGAGAGAGTTTCATTTCCGTAGAAGATTATGCAATGGCTATGGTGGATGAGTTGGAACAGGAAAACCATCATCAGGAACGTTTTACCATCGGCTATTGAACAGAGCATATATTGTCTATATATATAATAGAGCATATATTGTCTACATATATAATATGGTGTAACATCCCTTTTCATCTATGTGTCAGAAGGGTAATTCTATTTTACATTTAAAATTAACTCTTGATAAAGTTTTAGCACCATTCTGTTAATGAATGTATAATTTTTTAGGGCTTTAGTTCTCTAGGATTTGTAAGTATTTATGTATCTGTCTGATATATAGTTTGTTAGGTGCTGTAGAAACACTGCGCTATTTCTGTTCAGTCAGCGCAGTGTTTACCCCCAAAACAGTGCGCTGTTTTAAGAGAAACAGTTAACTAATTCAGCGCAAATAGCGCACTGTTTTGGAGACAATAGTTCGGTGTATTTAGGGATATAAAAATATTCTGACGAATTGCTGCTCGTCCTTTCATTTAAGCGAGGTTTCTTATGCCGGAAGCTGAAGGGTGAAGCAAGTGCCTTTCCCGGGTGTGGATTGGACGGTGATGTTTCCTCCGTGGCGGTTCATAATCTGCTTGCACAGGCTTAGGCCGATGCCGGAGCCGGATGGCTTGGTGGTGAAGAAGGGGACAAAGATTTTGTCCTGCACTTCGGGCAAGATGCCTTCCCCATTGTCCGTCACGCTGAACAGGCATTGCCAAAGAGGGGAGGGAAGCACGCTTATTCGGATATTGGGTTGTTCGATGTGGGTACAGGCTTCGCGGGCATTTTTCAGCAGATTTATCAATACTTGTTCTATTTGCGCACGGTCTATCTGCAAAGTGCGGTCTTCGTTGGGTATATCAATATGTATATAAGGTTCGGGATAAAGTTTGTGCAGGTCGCATAGCAATTCTTTTAAGGAGACCGGACGGCGCACGGGTGTGGGGAGGCGGGTCAGTTTCCGGTAATTCTCCACGAATTCCAACAAACTTTTGCTTCGGCGGTGGATGGTCAACATACCTTGTCGCATGACATTGTAATTCTTTTCGGTCACTTCCCGTTCGCTCAATGTCTCGGACAGGGAGATGATAGGGGCAATGGAGTTCATGATTTCGTGCGTCAATACCCGTATGAGTTTTTGCCAGGCGTCCATCTCGTGCCGCTCCACGAGGCGGGTGCGGAAAGCGCGCATGGACTCCGATAGTTCGTCCACCATCTGCTCCATAGTCCGGTTACGATAGGGGGAGCGGAAGGAGAGGGAGGCATCGTCCAAACGCAGGCTTTCGGCCAGGTGGCGCATCATGCGTATCTGAATCATCTGCATACGGTAAAGGTTTATTCCCAACGCAAGAAGCAGAAGCAACACCATGAGGGCGCTAAACCACAGATGGGCTTGCGCCAACAGGAGGATGGAAGCTCCCGCCAAGGCAATGCCAAGGATATGCAAGGTCACTATGAAGGAATAACGTCTCATAGGCCAAGCTTTTCCAGTTTGCGATAGAGGGCATAGCGGGTGATGCCCAGGTATTCGGCGGCACGGCTCATGTTTCCGCTTGCCAGCCGCAGGGCACGCTCCACGGTTTGGCGTTCAAGTTGCTCCAAGTTGAGCGTTTCCGTCTCTTCCTTGCGTATCGGGGCGGGTGTGGAAGTGGGGAATACAAAGTTTTCCGGGTGAAGCATGGAGCCGCTGGAGCTGAGTATCACGGCTCGTTCAAGGGTGTGCTGGAGTTCGCGTACATTGCCCGGCCAAGGATATTTCAAGAGTTTGTTCTTGGCTTCGCGCGTCAGTCCCCGTATTTCTTTCTGATACTTACGGGCGTAGCGTTGCAGGAAGTGCTCGGCCAGGAGCAGGATGTCATTGCCACGTTCACGCAAGGGCGGTATATGTAGTTCGATGGTGTTGATGCGATAAAGTAAGTCTTGGCGAAAGCGTCCTTCGGCTACCATCTGGCGGATGTCGGCATTGGTGGCGCAGATGAGGCGCACGTCTATAGGCGTGGTTTGGGTGCTTCCCAAGCGGGTGATTTGACGTTTCTCGATGGCGGTGAGCAGTTTGGCCTGCATGGGCAGGGAGAGATTGCCTATCTCGTCGAGGAAAAGAGTGCCTCCCGTGGCTATCTCCATGCGTCCGGCCTTGGCTTTGCGGGCATCGGTAAAGGCACCGCGCTCATATCCGAAGAGTTCGCTTTCGAAGAGTGATTCGGGGATGCTTCCTAAGTCGATGGTGACAAAAGGACGTCCGTAGCGGGGCGAATGGCGATAGAGCAGGCGGGCAAAGACATCCTTACCGGTTCCGTTTTCACCTAAGATGAGGATGTTCGCATCCGTGTTGCGTAGCTTCTCCACGGTGTCTAATGCCTGCCGCATGGCGGGAGACTGACCAATGACGGGCTCTTCCGTAGCATCGCTCAATACCTCTACTTGTTCGCGCAAGAGGGAAACTTCGCATCGGGATTGGCGCAGCTTCATGCCGGAGGACAGGGTGGCGAGTAACTTCTCTTTTTCCCACGGTTTGGGAATGAAGTCCGTCGCCCCAGCCTTGATGGCGCGCACGGCTTTGTCCGTGTCCGAGTAGGCGGTCATGAAGATAACCACGGCTTGCGAGTCGATGCGCAATATTTGTTTCAGGCAATCGAATCCTTCTTGCCCGCTGATGGCATCCCGGCTGAAGTTCATGTCCAGCAGGACAAGGTCGGGGCAGAAGCTGGTCATGAAGTGCTCGATGCGGTCGGGTTGGGTAGTTACCTTCACTTTCTCCGCATACGGTTCCAGCAGGAGGTTGAGGGCGAAGAGCACGTCCTCGTTATCGTCGATGATGAGTATTTTTCCAAGATGTTCCATTTTATTGTGAGTAGGAATTTTGCGATTCTTTGCTTTGAATGTTTTTCGGCGCAAAGATAGGAAAAATATTCGTGGGTTGTATGTGCGATAGCGCACACGATTTTTTGTGTTTATTGCGCTTTTGGAAACGGAAGGTTCGTTTTCATATTTGTACCATGATTTGAATGCTCTTTTGATGTGTTGTCCCATTCTTGGCTGATTTCATCGGCCAAATATTCATCGCTTAAGCAATGCATGTCTGCAATGCCTGAACTGATGAGGCGGTAAGTGTCCGAAGCATAAAAGAATTCAAGGGCATCTTCATACGGAATTCCGATTTGGTCGGCGAACAGACGGACAATGCGGGCATATTTCATTTGTAGGATGTTCTTGTCGGCTTGCATAATTTCCAGGTTTTATTCTATGATTATTTCTTCCGACGTTACAAAATGTAAATGCCGGTTTATTACTTCTTGGTTTATAAGATACATATTTGATGGTTGGGATGTTCGAAGGCCAAACGCCCCAATGCGTGATAGAGTTTCATGCCAATACTCCTTTCTCTTTCATGCATTGAATAAGGTCGTCTACAATATATTCTTTGCTGAATGTGTGCAATGTGTCATAGCATGGCAAGATGTAGTCGCGTAAGATGCCTGATGAACGCAACATATGGTAGACTTGGCCGGCACTCATCTCCAATGCATCAGCAAGATTACCTACACAATAGGTAGTAAAGTTTAATTGCTCAAAGTTCATAGTAACTTGTTTTTCTGCAAAATTACGAAATATCGCTGAACTTCAAAGCCTTTTTTATGGTTTAAGGCGTAAACTGGTAACGACTTCGTTGAAATATTCTCTTCGTGATAAAGTTAAGAATGGGAAATATGTGCGATAGCGCACGATTTTTGTGCGGTAATGCACACGCTTTTCTTCTCCCGTTTTGTCGTTATTCGCTGATAAATAATGAGATACGAGTTTGGCACGACATTTGATGTTTATTCCTCGTAAAATAGTATTGTTATGAATAGACGTATCATTATATGGAGTATAGCCCTTTGCCTTTCCTATATGGAGGGCGGGGCGCAGGAGACGCTGATGGAGCTTTCCTTGCAAGAGACTATCCGGCATGCCCAAGAGCAATCGCCCGATGCGCAAAGTGCCCGGCATTCCTATCGTTCGGCTTATTGGAATTACCGTTATTACCGGGCGAACTACTTGCCCAACCTGACGCTGACGTCCAACCCTTACCTCGACCGGGCCATCAATAAAGTGACCATGGGCGATGGCAGCGTGAAGTTTGTGGAACAGAACCTGTTGGCCACAGACTTGACGCTCAGCCTGACGCAGAATGTGCCTTGGACGGGCGGAACCTTCTTTGTGGAGACATCCGCCCAGCGCATCGACCTCTTCTCGGACGATAGTCATTCCTATCAGACATCGCCCGTGAACATCGGCTACCAGCAATCGCTCTTCGGCTACAACTCGCTCAAATGGGACCGACGCATCGAGCCGGTGCGCTACCGGGAGGCGTGCAAGAAGTATGCCGAGACGCTGGAACTGGTGGCGGCATCGGCCACGGAGAAATTCTTTGCCTTGGCCACGGCACAGAGCAACTATGAGACCGCCTGCACCAATTATGCTCATGCGGACACTTTATACAGTTATGCGCAAGGTCGCTACAACATTGGCACCATCAGCGAGAACGAGATGCTTCAGTTGGAGATAAACAAACTGACTGAGGAGACCAACCGCATGAATGCCCGCATCGAGGTGGAGAACGCCATGCAGGAACTCCGTTCATACTTGGGCATCCAGCAGGACTTGGAGTTGAAGGTGAGCGTGGACAGCATCTTGCCGAATCTGCATATCGACTTGGGTGAGGCGTTGATGCTGGCCGAGGAGAACAGTCCCGACATAGAAAACATGAAGTTACGCCGCTTGGAGAGCGAGAGCGCTGTGTCCCAAGCCCGTGCCAACGCCGGACTGAAGGCTGACATCTACCTGCGTTTCGGCTTGACACAGACGGCCGACCGTTGGAAGGACGCTTACCGTGACCCCATGGACCAGCAATACGTCTCGTTGGGCATCTCCCTGCCTATACTGGATTGGGGACGCGGCAAAGGCCGGGTACGGGTGGCGAGGAGCAACCGCGACTTGGTGTACACGCAGGTGGAGCAGGACAAGACCGACTTCGAGCAGAACGTCCGCAAGCTGGTGCGCCAATTCAATTTGCAAGCTCAGCGTGTACACATCGCCCGCCGCACGGACCTCACCGCCCAACGACGTGCCGAAGTGGCCCGCAAGCTCTACATCCTGGGACAATCAACGGTGCTGGACCTCAACGCCTCCATCACCGAGAAAGACTCCGCCCGACGCACCTACCTCTCCGCCCTGCACGAGTATTGGAGCATGTACTATACGCTCCGCAGCCTGACGCTTTATGATTTTGAGCGGGGAGTCGGTCTACAGGAAGACTTGGAGCGGTTGATTAAGTAACCTGATATAGAATCATTGCCGATGATGGTGGTCATCATTGCCGATGATGATAGGCATCATTGCCGATGATTCTATCCCAAGGGCGAAGCTCGACCGCCTTAAAGCGGAGGAAAGAGAACGTAAGGAATAAGTAAAACTATAATCGCAAGATACAATGGATATTAAACTCGAAAAGAAACCCTGGTACATCCGTTACCGTTATTATTTGGCGGGAGGCGTGGCGTTTTGCGCTTTCCTCGTCTATGTCATCATTCTGTCCGCCGGGCCGCGTAAGCTGCGCATTGAGCAGGACAACATCCAGATAGCCGAAGTGCGGCAGGACAAGTTCATGGAGTATGTCGATGTGGAGGGACTCGTTCAACCCATCCTCACCATCAAAGTCAATGCCCGCGAGGCAGGAAGCGTGTTGCGCATCGTGGGCGAGGAGGGTAGCCTGCTGAAGCAGGGCGACACCATACTTGTATTGGAGAACCCCGACTTGCTGCGCGACATCGAGGACCAACAGGACGAGTGGGAGAAACAACTCGTCACCTATCGGGAGAAGGAGATTGAGATGCAGCAACAGAGCCTCACCCTCCGCCAACAAGCCTTGGAGACCGATTACGAACTGGCCAAGTTGCGCCGCACCTACGAGTTGGAGCAGGAAGAATACAACATGGGCATCAAGAGCCGTGCCCAATTGCAGGTGGCCGAGGACGAATACCGCTTTAAGGAGAAGACCGCCCGACTCCAGCGGGAGAGCCTGCGACACGACTCCGTCATGTCCCTCATTCAGCGCGACCTCTTGCAGGCCGACCGCGAGCGGGAGCGGAAGAAGTATCTGCGTTCCCGTCGCCGCCTGGCCGACTTGGTGGTACATGCCCCCATCGGTGGTCAGCTTAGTTTCGTAGGCGTCACGCCCGGTCAGCAGGTGCAGTCCGGCGAGAGCATCGGCGAGATTAAGGTGCTGGACCAGTTCAAGGTGCATACGTCGCTCAGCGAGTACTACATCGACCGCATCACCACCGGCCTGCCCGCCACCATCCTCTATCAAGGCAAACGCTATCCCCTGCGTATCACGAAGGTGGTGCCCGAGGTGAAAGACCGTCTCTTTGACGTCGACCTTGTGTTTACGGACGAGATGCCGGACAACGTCCGTGTGGGCAAGAGCTTCCGCGTGCAGATAGAGTTGGGCCAGCCCGAAGACGCTGTGGTCATTCCCCGCGGCAATTTCTACCAGGCTACGGGCGGCCAATGGATTTACCGTCTGAACGAAGACGGGACACGTGCCCGCCGCGTTCCCCTCACCATCGGACGCCAAAATCCCCAACAATACGAAGTGACGGACGGCTTGCAACCGGGCGACCGGGTGATTGTTACGGGGTACGACTCCTTCGGGGAGGCGGAGGAACTGGTGATTAAATAGTGTGTAATACCTAACTAAAACTTATATTTGCAGACGTATGTTTGTTCATTACCTAAAAATAGCTTGGCGCAACCTGCTGAAGTATCGTACGCAGAACCTTATCAGCATTATTGGGCTTGGCGTATGTCTGCTCTGCTTTACCATCTGCATGTATTGCAGCCGGTATATTTGGGGTACGGATGCTTGCTTTACTCATCATGGCCGCATGGCGGAATTACATCTGGTGAGACAGGGAGGCGATGTCTTTTCCGGTACGCCTGTCCGGTTGGCCGAGAACTTGCGCATGATGCAGTGGAGCACGGTGGAGGCTATTGCATTTGTTGTCTATCCGCATGAACGCACCTACCATGTAGAGGTGGACGAAGGGGAAGACTTGTTACCTTTCGACCCGTTGCTGTGTATGGAGACGGACAGTTGTTTCCGACAAGTTTTTACGCCGGATGTATTGGCAGGTTCGTGGGAAATAGCTTCGCAAACGCCCAATGCGGTAGTGCTGACCCGTAACACGGCTGAACGGATGTTTGGCTCTATAACTGACGCTATTGGCCAGCGGATGGTTACAGCGGCTAAGTTGCCCTATTCGCGGAAACGGGACGGTGTGGGTTACACTGTGCAGGCGGTCATTGAGGATATTCCGGAGAACACCAGTCTGTGCTTTATGGACCGCTTGGACATGTTGGTGTTGAACGATAGCGACGGATTGCTGAATTACCAAAAGCGGGACGAGATGACCGGAGGCATAACCGTAGCTTTGTTGCGTCCGGGTGTCGCTCCGGCCAAACTGGAGGCGGAGTTGCGGGAACGTGGCTTGCGTCATACGCTTTACGGTGAGGATTATGCCGTGTGTGCCCGTGCTTTTGGCGAAGTGTTTTGGCAATATTCCATGGCTCCCTATTTTGTAGGTGTTTCTACCGCTTTGGGATTGTTGGTCCTCTTAGTGGGTTTGCTTAATTTCTTTTATTTTCTGGTAGGCTCTTTCTTGAACCGTAGTAGGGAATGCAGCTTGCGGCGTGTGTTAGGCAGTAATGTCCGGCAGTTGCTGGCGCAGCTTTTTACGCAGGCCGTGTTGGTGGTGCTGCTGGCTTTTCTGTTGACTTTCTGTCTGATAGAGTTGTTAGCTCCTTACCTGCATCTGACGTTAATGAAATACACGCTTGTTGTTGACCCGGAACGTTTAATGATGCAATGCGCCCAATATTTGTTGCTGGTGCTGCTGTGCAGTTTTGTAGTGTGTGCGGGGGCAGTGGTTCGTGTTCGTTACATCAACATCCAGGTAGGACTGCGGGGAACCTTCTCCGGAGTGAAGCGGTTTAGAGGCAGGTCATTGTTATTGGGGTTGCAATATTTCATCTGTTGGTTGTTTGTGGCTTTGGCTGCGGCTCTTTTCCTTCAGGCGCATCGCACCACTTCTACACTCTTCGGCACACTGACGAATGCCGAGAAGGCGGACATCTTGAGTGTTCCCTTGGACTATCCCTTTATGGAACATGCGGATAAGTTGGTTCTTATGGACCGCATGAAGCAACATGCCGGGGTGCAGGATTACTTGCTGTCCGACATCGCTTATCATCGGGGCGTGTCGGGCACGGAGTTGTTTACCCAGCCTTATGTCAATGCGGAACATGAAGAATTGCCTACCTATATTTTGTCGGTTCCGGAGAATTTCTTCGACTTCATGCATCTCCCGATGAGGCAGGGCACTGCGTTCTGCAATGCGCAGGAAATGGTTGTGGACGAAACGTTGGAGAAAGATATGCTGAGCCGGAAACGGGAAAGTCTGATGGGACGCACACTCTATGATTTCAGTGAGGGATACACCGTAAGTGGCATATGCGCTCCCTTTGTGACGGATGTGTATGGCGACTCGCGCAGGGCGGGAAACCTTCAAGGCTTTGCTTTCCTGCCGTCCGACTTTACCCAATACGTGGGGCATTGCTACTTGAAGTGCCATCCCGGTCGAACGGACGAGGTACGTCAACATGTGCAAAAAGTGTTGGCGGAAGTATTGCCCCGTACAATCACTCCTCAGCTTTCCACTTTATTGGAGGATGTAGAAGAAATGCAAGGCGTTGAGAGTAAATTGAAAGACATTGTTCTCTTTCTGGCGGTTGTATGTGTGGTGATTACCATGTTGGGAGTGTATGCCGCCATTACGCTCGACACCGAACGTCGCCGCAAAGAAGTGGCCATCCGCAAAGTGAACGGGGCGGGGCTCCGTCAGATACTGTTGCTTTTTACCCGTTCCTACTTATGGATATTGAGTGTGAGTGCTTTGTTGGCCTTCCCGTTACTTTACGTATTGCTGAAAGGCTGGAGCCAGATGTACGCAACTTTCTTTAATTACGGTCCGTTTTATTGGCTGGGCATCTTCGTATTTGTGTGGATAGTAACGGCACTTACCGTGATATTCCGCATATTGAAGGCGGCGCGGGTCAATCCCGCCGATGTGGTGAAGAGCGAATAATATAATATGTAGAAAATAGGAATAGCATAGAAAAGATATGAAAAAGATTTTATTGACAGGTGTGGCGATGTGCTGCTTAGCGTCTTGCGGCATTTCGCTGGGAACGAAAGTAGATGCGGACAAGTTTCTGATAACGGGACGGGTGACGAATGTGCCGGACAGTACGGAAATACTTGTCTTACAGGAAGTAGACTCCCGATTGTTAGAGACTGTAATGAAAGATACCATAGTAAATGGAATGTTTACGTTCAGTGACACGACTTCGTGTGTGAAGAAGTTCATGCTTTGTTCCGATGACGAAGGGTTTCCCAATAATTGGTTAGAAGTGTGGGTAGCTCCGGGTGAGGAAGTGAAGATTAGCGGGGAAAATAAATTGATTTGCGTATGGAAAGCGGAGAGTGACGTGCCGGAGCAGTTGGAGGTGAACGCCTTTCAAAATTGTGCCGGAAGCCTGCTGGAAGAATATACGCAAATGGAAGTAAAGGAAGCCGACTGGTTCCGGAAGATGGATAGCGGGGCGGAGAGCCGGGAAGTATGCTGGAAAGAAGTGAATGCCTTGCGGGAAAAGTCTTGGCCTATGATGCGTGCCTTGTTTAAGAAGGAAATAGACTACATGCAGACTGCACCGATAGGGCGTGTGTGGTTGGAGCGTTTGGAGATGTATGCCAAGATGGTTCCTTCCAAAGAGTTCATGCCTTACTCTAAGGAACTGAAAGCATTGTACGCCCGGCTTCCGGAGGAACTGAAGCAGCGCAGGGAAGCCCGGATTGCCCGTCAGTACCTTTATCCGTCGGGGGCGGTCAAGGTGGGCGACCTGATGGCGGATGCCGACCTCTACGACATTGAAGGTCGTACGCACCGCCTTGCGGAGTTCAAAGGGAAATACATTCTGTTGGACTTTTGGACGCAAGGTTGCGGCCCTTGCATCGCCTCCCTGCCGGAGATAGAAGAAATCAGCGAAGCCTATGCGGACTCGTTGGTAGTGGTAAGCATCAGCCTCGACCCCGAAAAGGCTTGGAAGGATTACGTGAAGGAGAAGCGGCTCAGCGGGCATCAATGGAACGAACTGGCGGAGTTGAATAGTGGTCTGGCGATGTGTTACCAAGTGAAAGGCTATCCTTCTTACGTACTGGTAGCGCCCGATGGCCGTGTCAAGGCGATGTGGGGAGGCTATGGCAAAGGCTCGCTTTGGCGGCGGATGAAAGAATTAATAGGGGAAGCAGGGGAGTAAAAAACTATGATACTACTGACTACATTGAAGATGATTGCCCGGAGCTGGTGGAGGAACAAGGTGTTCTTCCTCGTTTCGGTGGCGAGCCTCGCCTTGGGGCTGGCGTGTACCAATTTGTTGGCAACTTACTTCGTGCACGAGCATGGGGTGGAGGCGGGAAATGCCGACCGTGAGCGTATCTATTTCCTGCGGCAGGACGACCCGATGAACGAAGGACGGCGGGTGGCGTATGCACAGGCATCAATACCCGTGAAACTGAAGGCCGACTATGCGGAGGTGGAGGATTACCTGCGGATGTCGCGACTTTCGGTGTCTGCCTGCAAGATTGACGGACAGGAAGTTCCGGGCGAGGTGTTGCTGCTTGCGGCGGACTCCTCGCTTATCCGCTTCTTCGACTATCGCATGACCGAAGGCAGCTTGAAGCAGGCGTTGTGCGAGCCAAACAAAGTGGCATTGAGTGCCGCATGCGCCCGCCGTTTGTTTGGCGGACGGGAAGCCTTGGGCCAAAGGATAGAAGTGCAGGCCGAAGGGGGCAAGACGACTCATTACGAGGTAGTGGCGGTGCTGCGTGAGCGGGCGCAGTCGTTGTTGCGTTTCGACATGCTGACGGCTGTGGGCAGCGATTTCTATGGCGGCGTCACTCTGCTGAAGATTGCCCCCGGTTCGGACGCCGCCCGTTTGGAGGATAAAATCCGTGCCGACAAAGTGCCGGCGATGCTGGAAAGCTCAACGTATTACCTCGACCCGATAGAGGACGTATGCTTCACCACGCCCGCCGATGACGCTCAGCAACCGTTGGCATTTATCAGCCAGACACCCGTGCAGACACTCTACATCAGTCTGCTGGCAGCGGTGCTCGTTCTCGTCATAGCCTGCTGCAACTACACTAACATGAGCCTGAGCCGCCTGTTGCAGCAGCTCCGCATGATACACGTGGAGAAGCTGATGGGCAACACGCTGCGGGGCATCCGCCTGCAACTCTTCGGCGACGCTTTCCTGACGGTGTTCATCGCCTTCCTGCTCTCTTTGCTGATGATAAACGATGTCCTTTCCACGTTCAACGGGCTGTTGGATGCACGGCTCACGTTCGGCTTCTTCTTCAGCGGACGGATGTTGCCATGGTTACTTACCTTTGTGCTGCTGATGTCGGTCGTTCCTGCCTGGTATATCAGTCAACGGCTCTCCCGCATGTCCATCAGCCAGTATCGGGTGCAATACGGCGGACGGGGCAAGCGGCGGTTCATTGCCGTTCTGGTTACGGTGCAGTTCGCCATTTCCATCGGTCTGTTATTCGCCACCTTGGCGGCCATGGGGCAATTACGCCTGACGGAGGCGGAAGCCGGCCGTTATGCGGATTGCATAGAGACGGGCGACATGTTCAGCCCGCCCGTCGTCCCGTTGAAAGCGGCGTTGGAGCAACGGGTGCGGGGCATTGAGTCCGTGACGCTCAGCATGGGCAGCGTGATGCACTCGTGGATACGCGAACTGACGGTTCGTGTGCCCGATGGCTCGGAGCGGCGCACGTACCTCTTGCAATTTGCGGGCGATACCACCTTTATTCATACTTTGGGTATCAGGCAAGTGAGCGGTGAAAGCCCTGCCCGTCTGATAGATACGTACGCCCATCCGGTGTTGGTGAACGAGAGTTTTGTCCGTTCCTTAGTGCCTGTGGGCACAGACCCCATCGGCTTGCCGTTACGTCAGTTTGATGGGCTGGCCGATGATAGCCTGGCGGTTATTGGCGGCGTGGTGAAGGACTTTCCGGTAAACTCGCTGGAAGAGGCCGTTGCGCCTGCTACGATTGTCGTGGCTCCTTATTCGCACTTAGAGTATGCCCGTTGGCTGCTTATCCGTTTCCGTCCGGGCATGAAGTCAGAAGCGTTGCCCCAAGTGGAAGCTGTGTGGCGTGAACTGAATCCCGGTCTGTCTTTCAGCTATGTAGACATGCACCGTGTGTTCATGGAACGCAACGCCAAGGTGTTGTCACTCTCCCGTCTCTTGACGTTCTATGCCCTCATCGGCCTGCTGCTAACGGGCTTCGGCCTGTTCGGCATCGCCTGGTATGCCACTCGTCAGCGGGTGCGCGAAATCAGCATCCGCAAGGTGAATGGCGCCACGTCCCGTCAGATTCTTTGGCTGCTTGCCAAGCCTTTCTGCCTGTATGCGGTGGTGGCATACGCCGTGGCCATGCCCGTGACGTGGGGACTGATGCAGGGCTGGCTGGAGCAGTTTGCCTATCGGGCGGCGTTGACACCCGGTTTGTTTGTCTGGCCCTTCGTGGTTGTTGTAGTCGTTTCCCTCCTTACGGTCTGCCTACAGGCGGCTCTGTTGGGGCGGGTCAATCCGGCGGAAGTGATGAAGAGTGAATGAAACCGATTTTTACCCGCAGGTGCAGTCGAAATTACACCTTGGTGTAGCTGAGATTACACCTTGGTGTAGCTGGAATTACACCTTGGTGTAGCCGGAACTACACCGTGGTGTAGCCGAGATTACCCCTTGGTGTAGCTGAGACTACCCCTTGGTGTAGCCGGAACTACCCGCAGGGATGTTATTTGGATAGATATAAATAGAATGAAATATGATAGTGCATTACCTGAAAATCGCATGGCGCAACCTGCTGAAGTATCGCACACAGACCGCCGTAAACATCGTGGGACTGGCCGTGGGCTTTGCCTGCTTCGCCTTGTCCTTGGTTTGGATTCGTTATGAACTGACGTACGACCGCTACCACACGGGGGCGGACCGTCTCTACTTAGCCTATCGGGTCAGCCAGACGGATGCCACGGGGTATGACCTTGAAGTGAAGGACGTTGTTCCCGTGTTACGCGAGTCTTTCCCGGAGGTGGAGGCCGTGTGTGGTATTTCCTTGTATCGGAACAGTCAAGGACTGAACGTGCCCGGAGAGAAGGCTATAGGCGGTGCGCGCTTGTCTGCGGATAGTGCCTTTATGCAGATGTTTGGCGTGCGGGTGCTGGCGGGTGATACGGATTTCCTGCACAACCGGGATAAAATAGCCGTGACGGAAGACTATGCCCGGCGGCTCTTCGGCAAGACGGACGTGGTGGGGGAGAAGATACAAGATTACTATGCCGGACGGATGAGCATCGGTGCCGTGGTTTCCTCTTTGCCTCACAGCAGTTTTGCTTTTGATTATTGGCGTGGGGGATGGAATAACGACTACCAATTGTCGGGCGACCCCGTCCTTATCCGTCTGCGTCCCGATGCGGACATCGAAGTTTTTGCCCGTAAGGCGCAGGATTACAAGGTGGTGAAGGACGGGAAGGACACGTATCCTTTTCAAGATGTGCGCTGGATGCCGCTGACCCGCTACCATTACTCCGATGTCAACATAGACCAAAGCGTGCGTTTCACCTACTTGGTGCTGTTCGCCGGAGTGGGATTGCTGGTTATCCTCGGTTCGTTGCTCAACTACCTGGCGCTCTTCGTCACCCGGATGCGCATTCGTGAACGGGAAATTGCGCTTCGGCGGGTGAACGGTGCCTCCCGTTGGAGCTTGTTTGTGCAGTTTGCTACGGAGTATGCGTTGCTTGTAGTGGTGGCAGGGTTGGTAGGCATGACGTTGGTAGAATTGGCATTGCCTGCTTTCCGGCAGATGTCGGGAGTGAACGGAGGCGTATATGGCGAAGCTTCCCTCTATTTCGTGGGGGTGTTGGCATTGTCGTTGTTGATGCTGTTGCCTTTCGTATTACGCATCCGACACCGGACGATGGGGCGTGACCGCTTCCGTCCCCTCAGCATCGGTGTGCAGATAGCCATGGGCGTACTGTTCACCTTCGCCACGGTGGTGCTGATGAAGCAACTCTACTTCCTGCGTCATACGGACTTGGGCTGGGAGCGGAAGAACATTGCCGTGCTTACGGTATTGCACTTGCAAGACAAATATGATTTCTTTGAAATAATGCCTAGCTTGCGAGACGATATTGCCCGCTTGGCTTGCGCCGAAGAAGTGATAGACAACCATCTTTCCTTATTGGAGATGTCTATTTTCAGAAAGAATAAGGTGACCGATTGGGAGGGGCATCGTCCCGGGGATAAACCGATTGAGATGCTTACGTTGTTTGAGAGTAGTGTCTTTACTGACTTCTATGGCATGACGCTGCTTCAAGGTCGCATGATGTCGCCTACTGACCAACAGTATGCCGTGCTTAACGAGACGGCGGCACGTCTGCTGAACCTCCGTCAGCCCGTAGGTACGCACATCACCGTCAAGGGCAAGCAGTTGGAAATCATCGGTCTGCTGAAGGATTTCCACTACACCGCGCCTACCGTACCCGTGCAGCCGATGTTGCTCGTTGGTGAAGAAGGCTTGGGCTTCATGGCCGATTTGAGGGCTATGGGATTCGGCGCTTCGCATAATATGCGTATCCTTATCAAATACACAGGCTCTTTTGCGGACTTGCGGGAAGACATCCAACCGTTGGCGGAGAAGCACGGTGTCCTGCAATACGAGTTGGTGCGTACCGAAGACCTCTATCAGGAGTATCTGCAATCCGAGACGTTGCTCCTCCGCCTGTTAGGCTTTGTCTCCATCGTGTGTATCGTGGTTTCCGCCTTCGGCATCTTCTCCATGGTGACGCTCAGTTGCGAGCGCCGCCGCAAAGAGATAGCCATCCGCAAGGTGAACGGCGCGAGGGTGGGGGACATCCTTCGGCTCTTCGCCCGCGAGTATTTGGGCTTATTGGTCGTGGCGTCCGTAGTGGCTTTCCCCGTAGGCTACGTGCTGATGAGGCGTTGGTTGGAGAGCTATGTGGAACAGACCCCCATTTCCGCCTGGATATATATTGTTATCTTTGTCGGCATGGCGTTGCTGATAGCTTTGTGCATCGGTTGGCGTGTGTGGCGTGCGGCGAATGAGAATCCGGCCGATGTGGTGAAGAGGGAATGAGAAGAGGGAATTTGGCGGGGCGAAGCCCCGTAATGTGTCAATGTGCTAATATGCCAATGTGCTAATGCCCTGCGGCATGAGAACACGTTACCGCAAACACAGCGCAGCCCAATTAGCACATTGGCACATTAGCATATTAGCACATAAAATTAAGAAGAACATGAAAACATTTACTTACGCCCTGCGGTACCTGAAACGTGCCCAGGCTTACACGATTATTAATCTTTTGGGCTTGTCCCTTAGCTTGGCCTGCTGCATCGTGCTGATGCGCTACATCCACAGGGAACTGACGGTGGATACGCATTGCGTGGACAGGGATAACGTATATGCGGTGGTTGAGTCAATGGAGGGAGGCCGTTTCTTGGGTTCCGTCAAGCACCCTTTTGCAGATAGTTTATATATTGATAAACACTATATTGAGACGGCTTCCAATGTGATAGTCATGCCTAAGGATTATGTGGAGGCGGGACAAAATCGTTACTCGGCTTCCGTGTATGCGGTGGACAGTTGTTTCTTGAAGCTCTTCCGCTATGGGACGGTGCAGGGAGTACAGACGTTGGATACGCCCCGGTCGGCTTTATTGACTGAAGGTTTTGCCCGGCAGGTGTTCGGCACAGAAAATCCCGTGGGACAGGTGCTGCGTTATAGCAACGGACAGGAGTTGACCGTGGCGGGCGTATTGGCCGAACCGGATAATAAGACAACTTTCCGTTTCGATGTCTTGGTATTATCATCCATGACCCGTCATTGGGAACGGATGCCCATTCAGTTTATCCGTTTCACTTCGGGCACGGACATGGCGGAGATGAACCGCATAGGCAGTGTGCCTCGTCTGATAAATCCCACTTATCCGGACGATACCCGTCAGTTTACTTTCTCTTTTCTTCCCGTGCGGGAGATGTATTGGGAGTCGGTGGCACGGGACGATTCGGCTTTGGCGTTCAACTACGGAGTCCGAGGATATTTATATATGATTAGCGGTATCTGCTTGGTGCTGTTGTTTACAGGCTTCATCAACTTCCTCAACCTCTACTTGGTGTCTTCCATCAAACGTAGCAGGGAGTATGGGGTGAAGCGCGTTTTCGGCATCTCCCGTGGCGGTTTGTTCCTTCAGATGTGGTTGGAGAACCTGTTGCTTGTCGGGGCGGCTTTATTCGTGGCGTGGATGTTGGTGGAAGTTTCGGCTCCATGGGTTGAACGCCTCTTCGGCTATCGTTTCGGCTATGAAGCGTTCGACTGGCAAATCTCGCTGGGCATACTCGTATTGCTTCCCTTGCTTGCAGCCGCTTATTCTTACTTGAAGTATAGCCGTATGGCACCCGTTGAGGCGGTTCGTTCTACCATTCAAGGGCGTAGCTCCATCCGTATGCGCATGGCTTTCCTTTTTGTGCAATATGTGTTTTGCTTCCTCATACTATTGCTTTCATTCTACTTCAACCGTCAGTTGTCCTTGTTGCTCCGCACCGAGCCGGGCTTCCGCACGGAGGATATTATTCAGGCAAAGCTGATTTATGAGTCTAACGATTTTGCCATTTATCGGGACCGCAGTTTGATGCAAGCCCGCATCAACCGTGTGAAAGCATTCGACCAAGCCATGGACGCTTGTCCGCACATCGAAAGTTGGGTAGCAGAGCATGAAAGGATTATCGACCCCGGTTATGAGACAACCTATGTCAGCGAAAGCGGGCAGGAAGCGACCGTTCTTGTCCGTTACGTGACGCCGGAGTTCTTCAAGCTGTTTCGCATCCGTTTGACGGAAGGAAGCGTGCCTGAAAGCGGAGACCAACGTACACAGCATATCGTTTTGAACCGTAGTGCCATGCGTGCATTAAGGCTGGAAGGAATTGAAAATGCCCGTGTGGCGGAGGCGAACGATTTGCGTGCTTCGCGGGAAGACCCATGGGGCAAGGTGATAGCCGTGGCGGAGGACTATTATTGCGGCCATGTGGGCGAGGGCGTCCGGCCCATGATGTTCGTGGTGGGCTATAACTTTGGAGGTGACCTTTACGAGATAGCCTGTGCGCCGGGCCGGGTGCCGGACGTATTGGATTATCTGCGGCAGAAGGAGTTGGAGATATATGGTTCGGAGGACTTTGAATATTCCATGCTGGAGGATGATGTCGCCGCTCTTTATGACCGCGACAAGCAGGTGGCGGCCATCTATACCGTGTTCGCTTTTATGGCGGTCGTGGTGGCATGTTTGGGCTTGTTCGGCCTGTCTTTGTTCGATGTCCGCCAGCGTTATCGGGAGATAGGCATCCGCAAGGTGAACGGGGCGGGACTGAAAGATATATGTTTATTGCTGACTCGAAAATATGTGTGGCTGCTTGGCGTGGCTTATGTGGTTTCGTTACCCATAGCCGTTTGGTTGATTTACCGGTATACGGAAGGATGCATCGTGAAAGCGCCGTTGGGTGTCGGGATGTTCCTGTTGGCGTTGTTGATTGTAGCCGTTATTTCGTTGGGTACGTTGGTTGGGCAGGTGCGCAAGGCGGCGCGGATTAATCCTGCCGAAGTGGTGAAGAGTGAGTGAGAAATGTATGAGTAAAATAGTTTACATGGATTGCTTCATCTATCTATCCTCTCAGTCCTCCTATGGAAGGACTGCAGTCCTGGTTAGGGAGGACTTGAGTCCTGGTTAAGGAGGACTGCAATCCTGGTTAAGTGGGACTGGCGGATAGGTGAAATGAAAGGATGAATTAAAGTGGTTAATGGAATGATTGAATAACTATGTGCTTCATAATGAGCGCATTTGAAGTATGGAGGCGGATAGGCAAGTGTCCGTCCTCAGGCTTCGGGATAAAGGAGAAAATGAAAATAAGAAAAGTATAAACAAATAATAAATAGCAACAGACGTATGAAAACATTTACTTACGCCCTGCGGCACCTGAAGCGTGCCCGGGCTTACACGGTTATTAATCTTTTGGGCTTGTCCCTTAGCTTAGCTTGTTGCATTGTGCTGATGCGCTACATCCACAGGGAACTGACGGTGGATACGCATTGCGTGGACAGGGACCGGACGGTATTGGTTTTGGGAGACATGGGTGGAAATGTATATCCCGTAGATCTGAAATCGCGTTGGGCGCATCCCGACACGACTTATATTCCCGATGACCAGATTGTGGACGAAGCACGCTTTGTCCTGTTACAGAATGACAATGTGCTCAGCGGGGAACATAGTTTCAAGATGAACGTGATGCCGGTGGACTCCGCTTTCCTGCATTTCTTCCGTTATCGGTTGGTGGAAGGCGAGTACGCTTTGGCGGCTCCCGATGCCGCCATCCTGACCCGTCGGTGTGCCCGTCGGTTGTTCGGAAGTGAAAGTCCCATCGGGCAGGTGCTGACTTACGCTGGAGAGACGGTCGTTGTACGGGGCGTGGTGGAGGAACCGGATTGCAAGACTACGTATCATTGGGACATGTTGGTGAATTATGAGTTGAAGAAGCTTTGGCAACGGGCATCATGCCGCTTGATGCGGGCGCTCCCTTCCGTAGACTTGGATGCCGTCAATGCGCGAAGTTATGTGTACAAGACTTATGAAAATGAGAATGTCATTATGACCGGGACTAAAGAGGAAGTGCGCTATCACTTTATCACCCAACGGCAACTCTATTTCGACCGGACGATTAACATTGATAATTTGGATGACATTTTGCATCGGGGCAATCTGGGCTACGTGCGTCTGCTGTGCGGAGTGGTGGCGTTGTTGTTGCTGGTGGGCGTGCTCAACTTTGTTAACCTCTACATGGTGATGCTGATGAAGCGTTCGCGGGAGTATGGCGTAAAGAAGGTGTTTGGCCTACAAGGCTTCCACCTGTTCAGTCAGATTTATGCGGAAAACCTCTTGCTGGGCGCGGCGGCACTCTTGTTGGCGTGGTTCGGGGTAGAACTGATGCAGCCTTTCTTCAACCGCTTTGTGGACGATGCCATCGGGTATTCGGCTTTCGACGGATGGGTGTCCTTGGCGTTCCTGCTTCTTTTTCCCTTGCTTACGTCGGTCTATCCTTTCATCCGTTACCAGTATCGTCCGCCCATGGTGTCGCTTCGGGTGGTGGGCACTACCCGCCAGTCGGTAGGCATCCGCATGGCGTTCCTGTTTGTGCAGTATGTTGTGACCCTGTTGCTCATCATGCTTTCCCTCTACTTTGTGCGCCATCTGCGGCTGATGCTCGACACGCCTCCCGGCTTCCGGGTGGAGAACGTCATGACGGCCAACCTCTTTCACGAAGATACGCAGCTGAATTATAGTGATGAAAATTACGAGAAAAACCGCCGTGCCCGTGCGCAACGCATCATACAACGGATTGAGGAATGTCCCTACGTGGACCGGTTTCTCTTCACGCGCAACACTCCTCTGACTCCAGGCAATGTAAGCCCTTTATTGAACGATAGAGAACAGGAGACGGTGATACAATTGGATTTTGTGAGTCCCGATTATTTCCGTTTCTACGACATACCTTTGTTGGAGGGAAACTTAGAGGAGTTAGAAAAAAACAGTGCCGAACAGATGGTGCTGAACCGTGCTGCTATGGATGCCTTCGGCTATAAGACCAAGGAGGATGCCTTTGTGCGGAGTGAAAGTCCGTTGTGGCTAACGGTAAGTTCCCAAGGAGAAATAGTCAGGGGCGGTACGAAGCTGATGCCTGTTGTGGCAGTGGTAGATAATTTCTATGCGGGGCGTGTGTCGGAAGGCATCAAGCCCATGGCATGGGTGGTGCGCAATGGCGATGGAGGTGAGCGGGTGCAGCTTGCCGTTAAGCCGGGCAAGGTAAACGAACTTTTGGATTACCTGCGCGACATGGAGCAGGAAGTCTATCGCACGGACGAGTTCACCTATACGTGGCTGAAGGACGAAGTGTCCGCTCTCTATGAGAACGATCGTCGCATAGTGACCGTCTACTCCGTCTTTGCTTTGATAGCCATCGTGGTTTCCGCCTTGGGCTTATTAGGCATTTCGTTGTTCGACATCCGCCAGCGTTACCGGGAGATTGGCATCCGCAAGGTGAACGGTGCCCGACTTCGTGACCTCATCCCGTTGCTTTCGCGCAAGTATGCCGTGGTGCTGGGCTTGGCGTTCGTGGTGGCGGTGCCCGTGGCGTACTATATAATATATGTATATACGGCGGACTTTGTGGTGAAGGCTTCCGTGGGTGTGGGCATCTTCCTCGTGGCGTTGATGGTGGTGATAGCCGTGTCTTTCGGCACGTTGTGGGGACAGGTGCGCAAGGCGGCGCGCGTCAATCCGGCGGAGGTGATGAAGAGTGAATGAGAAATGGGAATTTATTTTTAGGCACGGATTACACGGATTTCACAGATTAAAAGTGATTTCGTCTACGAATGATAAAAGTAATCCGTGACCAATCCGTGTAATCCGTGCCTAAAAACAACCCGATAAATTATCATTTAATACTATAAACCAATAAACTAAAACAATTATGATGATTAAAACCGTAAACTTGCAGAAAATCTTCCGCACGGAAGAAGTGCAGACATTGGCACTGAACGATGTGAACATCGAAGTGAACGAAGGCGAATTTGTGGCTATCATGGGGCCTTCGGGGTGTGGCAAATCCACCTTGCTCAACATCTTGGGCTTGCTGGACAATCCCACGGCAGGCGAGTATTATCTGAATGGCACGGAAGTGTCGAAGTTCACCGAGAGCCAGCGCACGTCCTTGCGCAAGGGAGTCATCGGTTTCGTCTTCCAGAGTTTCAATCTGATAGACGAACTGAATGTGTACGAGAACATCGAACTGCCCTTGCTCTACATGAGTGTGCCGCAGGCCGAACGCAAGCGCCGGGTGGAGCAGGCGATGGAGCGCATGGGCATTATGCACCGTGTCAAACACTTCCCGCAACAACTCTCCGGAGGTCAGCAGCAACGTGTGGCCATAGCCCGTGCCGTGGTGGCGGGACCGAAGCTCATCCTTGCCGACGAGCCTACGGGTAACCTCGACTCCAAGAACGGAAAGGAAGTGATGGATCTGCTGAAAGAGCTTAACAAGGAAGGCACGACCATCGTCATGGTGACACACTCCCAGCACGATGCCGGCTTTGCCGACCGCATCATCAATCTGTTTGACGGGCAGGTGGTGACGGAAACGAACTTGTAGTGTGTAAGAAGCGGTAAAGGTTTGTTTGCCGGCTTCTTATGAGAATTATGCATCATAGAATTTCAATTTTTATTGTGTAGATGAAGAATATAATTGCTATATTTGCACAATATAATTTTGTATGAGTAATTTTGAACGAAAACGGGAAGAAAAAAATGATGCCAAGGAAAGAGATAAAATGCGGCGTGAGAAAATTGCCGGTTATTTCTTAAACCTGTCACAATTGACTTTTGTTGCGTTAGTATTGGGGGCGATAACTCCCATATATACAAATGTGGAAATAGGAGCGAATTGGTATGTGTTGATTGTTGGGATGGCATTGACTGTTGTATTAGCTATTATAGGAAGTAAAATTTTGAAATAATATAAGTATGGAAATGTTAGGTGCTGTATTTACGGTCGGGCTTATTATTGCTGGTGTGTTTATGCTGTGGCTTTATTCAAAGAACGGTAAGAAATGGTTGGCCAATTTGTGAGTAATAATTCCTATTAAATAATAAAAGGTGGCTGTCGGGCCACCTTTTATTATTATAGAATCTGTTTTAGCGTTTACTTGATGATGTCCAGCTGGCGGAAGCATTTCGTCAGCTTCTCAACCGCTGTATCTATTTGCTCCTTGGTGTGTGTGGCCATGAGGGCTACACGTACCAGCGTGTCTTGCGGAGCGCAAGCGGGAGGAATGACAGGATTGATGAAGATACCTTCGTCAAAAGCCAGCTTGGTGACGGTGAAAGTTTTTTCCGTATCGCGCACATAGAGCGGAATAATGGGGGACTCGGTGTCGCCAATCTCGAAGCCGGCGTCGCGGAAAGCTTTCAATGCGTAGTTGGTGATGTCCCACAAGCGTTGGATGCGTTCAGGCTCGTTTTGGATGATGTGCAACGCTTCGCGGGCGGCGGCGGTGGCGGCCGGTGTATTGCTTGCCTGGAAAATGTACGAGCGGGCATTGTGGCGCAACCAGTTGATGACTTCCTTGTCTCCGGCTACAAAACCGCCGATAGATGCCAATGATTTGCTGAAGGTGCCCATGATGAGGTCTACATCGTCCGTCACGCCGAAGTGGTCGCACACGCCTCGTCCCTGACGTCCAAACACACCGATACCGTGCGCCTCGTCCACATAAATGCTAGCGTTGTATTTTTTCTTCAGACGGACAATTTCGGGCAGGTTGGCCAAGTCGCCTTCCATGGAGAATACGCCGTCTACAATAATCAATTTGATGGCGTCCGGCTCGCACTTCTTCAGTTCCTTCTCCAAGTCCTCCATGTCGTTGTGCTTGTACTTCAGTTGTGTGGCGAAGGAAAGACGGCGTCCGTCTACAATGGAAGCATGGTCGCGGTCATCGCAGATGATGTAGTCGCCGCGTCCCGCCAACTGGGGAATAACGCCTTCGTTTACCGTAAATCCGGTGGAGAAGCAAAGAGCTTCGTCCTTGCCTACGAATTCGGCCAATTCTTTTTCCAATTGCACATGGATATCCAACGTGCCGTTAAGCAGGCGTGAGCCTGCGCATCCTGTTCCGTACTTGTCTGTGGCTGCTTTGGCCGCTTCAATGATGCGTTTGTCGTATGTCAGCCCCATGTAGGCGTTCGAGCCGAACATCAGGACTTTCTTGCCGTCCATCAGTACCTCCGTATCCTGATGGCTGTCTATTTCGCGGAAATACGGATAGATACCCTTGGCTATGAATTGCTGGGGCTGGTCGTATTTGGCGAATTTTTCTTTTAATAAACTCATTGATTGAATGTCTTATATTTTATGAATATTCTATGTCATATTCCAAAATTGGGGGCAAAGATAATAAAATATGTTTTTACCTGCGCTTTTTACTTGGAAAAATCTACCTTTTATTGTTTTAATTGAGCGAGATTATTATTGTTTTACGGAATTGTATTACTTTTGCAATATGAAGTTAAGCTGCTTTTTGCATGAGTGAGGATAAAAAGAAAATAGTGTTTATCATCAATCCTAAATCCGGGACGCATGACAAGGAGGCGATACTCAGATGGATTGAGGAGGAACTGGACAAGAATCTATATATAAAAGAAGTGGTGTATACGGAGTATGCCGGACATGCCACGGAGTTGGCGGCACGGAGTGCGCGTGAAGATGCGTATGCCGTTGTGGCTACGGGAGGTGACGGTACCATCAACGAAATAGCCCGTTCGCTGGTGCACACTGACACGGCATTGGGTATTATTCCGTGTGGTTCGGGCAACGGATTGGCCAGGCATTTGCAAATTCCTTTGGATCCACGCCGGGCAGTTGATATACTGAACCGGGGAAAGATAGCCTCCATTGATTACGGGATGATAAATGGCACTCCGTTCTTTTGCACGTGTGGAGTAGGGTTTGACGCGTTGGTGAGCCTGAAGTTTTCGCAAGCGGGCCGACGCGGTCCGCTCATGTATTTGGAGCAGACGTTGCGTGAAAGCCTGCAATACAAGCCCGAAGTGTATGAGCTGGAGATGGACAACAACCCTTCCGTGCATTATAAAGCGTTTCTTATAGCCTGCGGCAATGCTTCGCAGTACGGAAACAACGCCTATATTGCGCCAAAGGCGACACTCGACGATGGATTGCTGGACGTGACGATTCTGGAACCTTTCACGATGCTTGACGTGCCCGCGCTGGCCTTCCAGTTGTTCAATAAAACCATCGACCAAAACAGCCGCATCAAAACCTTTCAATGTAAATCCCTGCACATACACCGCTCGAAGCCTGGAGCCGCCCATTATGACGGGGAACCGATGATGACCGATAAGGACGTGGAGGTGAAGATGGTGCAGAAAGAATTGAAGGTCATTGTGCCTCAGCACGTGGAGAATCGGTTGGCCGATGTGATCCAGCGCGCGCAGGATTACATCAACGGATTGAAGCAGCTCAATGACTCCATTTTGGACGATATCACCCAACGCAACAAGCTGATATTGGACAAAGGCAAGCGTCAATTTAAAAAGCTGGCGAAAAAATAGCGGAGTATCCAAAGATATTCCGTACTTTTGTGCACTAAAATTTAAAAAATAGCTAAATATGTATCGAACACACACCTGCGGAGAGCTGCGCATCTCCGATGTCAATAAGCAAGTGATGCTGGCCGGATGGGTGCAGCGTAGCCGCAAGATGGGAGGCATGACTTTCATCGACTTGCGCGACCGTTACGGCATTACTCAACTGGTTTTTAACGAGGAAGTGAACGCGGACCTTTGCGAACAGGCCAACCACTTGGGACGTGAATATGTCATCCAAGTAAAGGGAACAGTCAACGAGCGTTATAGTAAGAACGCCAACATGCCCACGGGCGATATAGAAATCATCGTGTCGGAATTGAGCGTGCTCAACACCGCCCAGACGCCTCCTTTCACTATCGAGGACAATACGGACGGAGGTGACGACATCCGCATGAAGTACCGTTACTTAGACTTGCGCCGTAACGCCGTGCGCAAGAATCTGGAGTTGCGTCACAAGATGACCATCGAGGTGCGCAAGTATTTGGATAGCCAAGGTTTCATCGAAGTGGAGACTCCGCTTCTCATCGGATCTACGCCGGAGGGCGCGCGTGACTTCGTGGTGCCTTCGCGCATGAATCCGGGACAATTCTACGCCTTGCCTCAAAGCCCACAGACTCTGAAACAATTGCTCATGGTTTCCGGTTTCGACCGTTATTTCCAGATAGCCAAGTGCTTCCGTGATGAGGACCTGCGTGCCGACCGTCAACCGGAATTCACGCAGATAGATTGCGAGATGTCTTTTGTAGAGCAGGATGATGTCATCAACCTTTTCGAAGGTATGGCAAAATACTTGTTCAAGGAATTGCGCGGGGTAGAATTGACAGAACCTTTCCAACGTATGCCTTGGTCGGAGGCCATGAAGTATTACGGTTCCGACAAGCCCGATTTGCGTTTCGGTATGAAGTTTGTGGAATTGATGGATATCCTCAAAGGGCATGGATTTTCTGTATTCGACAATGCAGCCTACATCGGAGGTATCTGTGCCGAAGGCGCCGCACACTATACGCGTAAGCAACTGGATGCCCTTACCGAATTTGTAAAGAAGCCTCAGATTGGCGCCAAGGGCATGGTTTACGCCCGTGTCGAAGCCGATGGCAACGTGAAGTCAAGCGTGGACAAGTTCTATTCGCAAGATATATTGCAGAAAATGAAAGAAGCCTTCGGCGCCAAGCCGGGTGACTTGATATTAATATTGAGCGGAGACGATGCCATGAAGACCCGTAAGCAACTTTGCGAGCTTCGTCTTGAGATGGGCAACCAATTGGGCTTGCGTGACAAGAACAAGTTCGCTCTTCTTTGGGTGGTAGACTTCCCGATGTTCGAATGGAGCGATGAGGAGAACCGCCTGATGGCTATGCACCATCCGTTTACTCATCCGAAGGACGAAGACATACCTCTGCTGGATACGAATCCCGAAGCTGTCCGTGCCGATGCCTACGACATGGTGTGCAACGGTGTGGAACTGGGCGGTGGCTCCATCCGTATCCACGATGCGCAGTTGCAGGCAAAGATGTTCGAGATTCTTGGTTTCACGCCCGAAAAGGCACAAGAGCAGTTCGGCTTCCTGATGAACGCCTTCAAGTTTGGCGCGCCCCCTCACGGAGGTCTGGCTTACGGACTGGATCGTTGGGTAAGCATCCTTGCCGGACTGGACAGCATCCGCGACTGCATCGCCTTCCCAAAGAACAACAGTGGGCGTGACGTCATGCTCGATGCTCCTGGCTGTTTGGATCAGAAACAATTGGACGAATTACATCTGATAGTAGACATTAAGGAGTGAAAGAATCAACGAGAGTATTCCGTTTTGCCACTATCGGTACGCTGAATGCGCTGATTACGGCACTGGTCGTATGGTTGATGATGCACGTGGCAGACGAAGACTATATGCTCTCTAACATTGTAGCATACATTGTTGCCCAGACGCATAACTTCATCTGGAGCAAGTATTGGATATTTCCTTTAGACAAAAAGAGCAACACCTGGCGTCAGGTGCTGCTCTTTCTTATCGCTTTCGGGCTGGCCTACGCAGCCCAATTCCTTTTCCTCGTTGGCTTGGTGGAGGGCTTGCATTGCAATGAGTATCTTGCCCAATTCCTTGGCCTTTTTGTTTATGGTGCGGTCAATTTCCTGATGAATAGGCGCGTCACTTTCCACTGATTCAGTCAATAAACCGTTTCGTGATTTCTCCGTAGGCGTCAATGCGCCGGTCGCGCAAGAAGGGCCACCAGCGGCGTACGTTTTCCGAACGTTCCATGTCTATTTCCACCACCAGGTTTTCCGGTTCGGTATTGCTGGCTTGAGCCAGGAGCTCGCCTTGCGGGCCTGCCACGAAACTGTTTCCCCAAAAGAGAATGCCATTCGTTTGTCCGGAAGGGTCAGGTTCATGGCCTACACGGTTTACGGAAATGACGGGCAGTCCGTTAGCTACGGCGTGTCCGCGTTGTGAGATAATCCAGGCTCCTAATTGGCGTGCTTTCTCCTCATCGGTGTCGGTGCTTTCCCAGCCGATGGCAGTGGGGTAGATAAGAAGTTCTGCGCCGCGGAGTGCCATTAATCGGGCGGCTTCGGGGTACCATTGGTCCCAACATACCAGTACGCCTAACTTGCCCAAGGAAGTCTCGATGGGTTGAAAACCGATGTCGCCGGGTGTGAAGTAGAATTTCTCGTAATAGGCCGGGTCGTCGGGAATGTGCATCTTACGGTATTTCCCTGCAATGGAGCCATCCCGATCGAAGACTACGGCTGTATTGTGGTACAAACCGGGAGCGCGCTTCTCGAAAAGCGAGGTGACAAGCACGATGCGGTTTGACGCGGCCAGTTCGGAATAGAAGCCCGTGGAAGGACCGGGGATGGGTTCTGCCAGGTCGAACATACGGGCGTTTTCCGTCTGACAGAAGTAAAGGGAATTATGAAGTTCTTGAAGGACAACAAGTTGTGCTCCGTGTGCGGCGCATGCCTCGATGCTCTTGGCCAAGTCCATCAGATTGGTGCGCAAGTCGGCTACGTTGGCTTGTTGGATAATGCCTACTTTGATTTTTCTCATATGCTTATTGAATTTATGGGGTTACAAAAAGTATTTCCTATGTGACTATTTATTTTCCATTGGAATCAATTTGAAGCGCATACGCCAGCGATGCGCATCGGCATCCCAATCATGGCTTAGGATACGAAAAGTGCCTATCTCTGCTGTGTTATGTACGTGGGTGCCGATGCAGAGACATTCGTCATAGTCTCCTACGTGCACTACACGTACAGTCTCACTGGCATCGTCTGGCAGACGGTGTAGATCGAAACGGCCTTGGGCTTCGGCTTGGGAAATAAATTCTTCTGTAATATCCAAATGTTTGGCGATAACTTCGTTTACGGCTTGTTCTAGTTGGGTCACTTCTTCCGGTGTAGGAGCCTGAGGCAGCAGATAGTCCAGTTTGCTTTTTTTGCGCTCGATGTGCGCTTCTACCGAACGTCCGCATCCGAACAACCGTATCATAGTCTGGTTTATAATGTGTTCACACGTATGCATAGGAGCGATGCTGGCCTCCTTGAACTTGGGTGATGCTTCATTCAGTTCCATGTCATTCTAGTTTTAGGTTGATAAATTTTGGTGTAAAGATACGATTTTTTGGTCGTATGGGCAACTTTGTTTGTGAAAAGGAAGCTATTTGACAAAAGAATCTCTATCTTTGTGACTTGTTGAATATTTACAAACTGACGTTATCGTATGAAGAATTTAGTATTATTGGCAGCTACGGTATGTATCGTGGGCTGCACTCCTTCTCCTAAGACGGATGAAGCCCGGCCTTATTCGCAACGTATGGTAGAGTCTCACGGTTTGGTGGATTTTTATTGCAATCGTCATCACCAGACAGAACTGGATAGTGCGGCATGGGATTATGTGTCTGGCCTAGTGGCCAATGCTGTGCTGAAAGCATGGGTGCTTTATCCTGAAAAGACGGCCTATTATGATGCAGTAAAAGCATTTGCGGACAATAGCACTACTCCTAAGGGAGATACTATCTTGAATGCAAAAGGACTGCCGGCCTTGCGTCCTAGTAACATTGATGATTTACCTGCCGGAAATGTCTTCTTTGCTTTATATAAGGAAGAACTTCGTAAAGGCAATGAAGCCGATGCTAACCGTTATTGTACGGCGGCTAACTTGATACGCAATAAGTTGAAGTATGAGCATAGCCGGATTGCTGATGGTTTGCCCGGTGCGGGTGGCTTCTTCCACAAGGCAAGTTATCCCAACCAGATGTGGCTGGACGGTCTCTATATGGGTTCTACCATTTATGCTGCCTGGCAACATGCTTTTGGCGGCGTGGATAGTGTCGACAATGTGAATAGCTGGACGGATATAGCTTTGCAATTCAAAACCATCAATCATTATACTTATGATGCGGACAAACAACTCAACTATCATGCTTGGTCGGCCACACCTGAGGATGAGAATTCCTTCTGGGCGCGTACAGAAGAGCCACACAAAGGCTGTAGTCCGGAGTTTTGGGCGCGAGGCATGGGCTGGTATTTTGCCGCACTGGTGGATGTCTTGGAATATATGCCCAAGGAACATCCTGACTATCCGGCTCTGACTACTATCCTGCAACAAGTGGCTTCCGGACTAAAGCGTTGGCAAGACCCCGCATCAGGTGTGTGGCATCAGCTTTTGCAATATGATGCTTCCGTGACGGCTGATGGCAAGGGGGATACAATATATAATAAGGTCTATAACGTAGGCACTGCTCCCAATTATCTGGAGGCATCTGCATCAAGCATCTTCACCTATGCCTACTTGAAAGGCATTCGCTTGGGGTTATTGGATACCAATGTTTATATGCCTGTGGCCGAGAAGGCTTATCAAGGTTTGCTCAAAACCTTTATCCGCGAGCGGGAAGATGGAGGTATCGACATTGTGCAGACTTGCGCTTCCGCCGGATTGGGACCGGCCAAAGACCCTTCACGTACAGGCACCATTAATTATTATCTTTGTGGAAAAGATGTGATTGTGGTGGAGAACGAAGGGAAAGCTATCGGTTCCTTTATCATGGCGTCTGTGGAATATGAACAACGTGCCCGTTAAGGTTAGGACAATGCCTTAAATACGGGTTCCGCTTTCTGCATTCGCGATTCAAATCCATACCACCATCCGTGTCCTTCTTCTTCTGAGCCTATGGGCAGGAAGCAGAGCCGGAGGTCAGTCCGATATACGCCTTGCATTACTTGCCATTGGGCAGGAGGTGCAAGGCGTTTGGTTTTCACATGCTCGGCCGGTTCTTTTTTGAGTGACATGCCCGCTTCTATCCAGGCGCGGGTAACTTCCGCTGCAAAATTGGGATATATTTGTTTACAATAGCTATAAAGCACCAACCCTCGTTTCTCCAGGCTCATAGGCTGGTCTATTAAATTGCCCGCTATGAGGTATGCCAGAAAGTCATGCAGGAAGTTCGGCTTATTCAATATCAACTGGCGAGTGACCTCTTGCCAGGCAGGAGTGTTATAATAAGCGTCCAACAAGCGAGAGAGTTGACGAGCCGTTTGAAGTTCTTCGGGTGTGATAGCGTCTGTACGCAATACTTCGTAGGGAGGATAGGGCGAGTAGCTGATGCCCCATTCTTCAGCATGGTTTCGCATGGCCGTTCCCGGCAGAAGTTTGAGTGATTCCAATTGGATTTCGCCTGCTTGATATTCTGCCAATGTGCGCACATCATCGAAGATTTGCTCCAATCTATAGTGGGGCAATCCTGCTATCAGGTCAGCATGCGTTTCCATGTTGGGCAGGGAGCAGAGATAACGCAATCCGCTTAGCGAAGCATCCAGGCTGCCTTTGCGAAGGCTTGCCTGCAACACCTCTTCGTGAAGACTCTGGATGCCCGCCTCTAAATGTAATAAGCCTGAGGGAAGCCGATTCAATTCCTCCTTCAGCTCATCGTCCAGCAAGGCGGGATGTATCTCCAAATGGAAACGAATGTCCGGGTGATACATGCGGAAGAGTTCGAGCAAGGCTTTGGCATGACGGGTGTTGTAGTTGAATGTACGGTCCAGCACACGTACATTCCGTATGCTGTGGGCACGGATGATGTCCAGCCGTTGGCGAATAGTCTCTATATCCAATGTCCGCACCGGTTTCTCTCCTCCGCTCACGCAGAAAGCACATGTGTTGAAACATCCCCGGGTGGTTTCTAACTGGACGAAAGGCTTGTTCCAATTGAAAAACACGCTCTGTTCGGGCGGTACCAATTCGGCAAAGCGCAACACTCGTGCCGTTCCGTTATCCCTATATTGCCCTTCGCTGTTTACGTAGCACAAGCCGGGTATCTCACTCCAACGTTCGGGCTTGTCCCGATGCTCCATCCATTGGGGAAACGATTCTTCACCTTCGCCTCTGAATACACACCGCACGAAAGGATGGACGCGTAGAAACTGTTCGTTATTACCTAAAAACTCAGGTCCTCCCAATACGATAGTGCAGGCGGGCAATAAGGCTTTAACTCGGGACAGGATATGCATCAGCACTTCATGGTTGAAAAGCCAGGCCGTACTTGCCACAATGTCCGGATGTTTAAGGTATATCTGTTCTACCACCATTCCGACATTTTCGTTGATGGTGGCCGACACCATTTCCCATTCTACGGAAGTGTCGTCTTTCATTTGGGCGTGCAGAGCCGGAAGTGCCAGTGAGGCATGGGCATACGAGCTATTGAGATCTATCCAGAGAAGTTTCATATATTTCTAAATTCAGAATTGATGTAAAAACAAGGACGGATGAACGCGCAGGTAAATACCTGTCAAGACATTTGTGGACGATTGATTGCTTACGTAGTCTCCATCGGTATTCACTCCATTGCCTGAAAAATATTGGTAGAGAGTCAGGTTGATACCTATGGAGCCTATTTGTTTCAACCGTTTGCTATATTCTACTTTCCCGTATAACATTTGTGAATGCCTGAATACGGTAGGTTTGGCCGAATCTGACAAGGAGCCGAAATAGGGGGAGCCTAATATGGAGACAAACTTTCGGGAATTCATGTGTCCTATTTGGACGGAAAAATTGCTGAGGCGGGCTGATAGGGCGTTGTGCCATCCGTATCCGTTGTCAATGGGAAGAAGTGTGCCCGTCAGTTGCTTATAACCTACAAAATGACTTTCCGCCTGGAGGTTTTTTAAAATCTTCCGTCCGATGTTCCATTTCATTCCTATTCCTACACCCAGATTGGCGAGGCTTGAAACTCCGTGATAGGGACTGGCCTGCACCTCTCCGCCAATGTGTTGTCCTACTATTTGTAGGGGGATATACCAATGCAGTTTCTTTTCAGGGGCATTGAGCCTCAGGAGGGAAGAAAGTGCCAAGACAAAACGTTCGCGGTGGTTATCGTTCCGGAAGATGAAGCTTTGCCAGTCCACCCATGCGTCCGCGTCAAGATACTTCGATTTGAAAAGCACCTGCATACCGTTCTCAGGGTCTGCCGTAAGGTTCAGTTCCGGATTATACAATGCTTCGATAAGACGATGGTTGGAGCCGCCGTAAAGATTTCCCAAGATCAGATGAAACATTTGGTTCTTGCTGGCCAGATGCGCGCGGAAGAAAGGCCGTATATGCACTCTTTTGTTATCATTGTTCTGATACTCGAGAAATTTTATATAACTTCTTGTGGGATAGTGTGAGGCGCCATTATAAAATAGCATGTGCATTCCCGCTTCTATTTTTAGATTCTCCAGCGGGTAGAGCACCAGCCTGGGCTGAATCCAGAGTCCGGGTAAAGAATATCCGTCTGTCAGGGTCTTGAATTCATTGTTCTGAAAAAAGTTCAAGTTGTCCACATGAAGCATCAGTTTGCCTTTGGCATTATTCTCTAAAGTAGAGGGGACTGCAAAGACATCTTGTTCTACTTGAGCATATAAAAGGTTGTGAGGTAATGACAAAAATAAACATAACAGTATTACGATTGTACGCATGCAATATCCAATATCTATCTTCCCTGTGTGGGAAAGGTTGAAAAACGGTGGCAAAGATAGAATTTGCTTTCCAATTTTCATAAATCAAACCTTCTTTTAATTTGTTCTGAAATTCTTTTTTTAAAGATTAGAGGAATTTTATCTTGAAAGAGTGGTGGATTTTCCTGCTTTTCTTCAAAATAGGAAGAAAAGATGTCTTGTGATTACAATAAAATTTCTACCTTTGAGAAATTTTCAATGAAAAAATTAGCTGGCAATCACAAAATATGAATATGGATGAAAAGCACTTGTTGATGGAAATAAGTTCCGGTTCTGAGGAAAGCTTTCAGAAGCTTTACGAGCGGTGGGTGTCGAGGCTGTATAGTTTCGTCTATCGCTATGTCAAGTCAGAAGATGTGGCGGATGATATAGTGCAGGAAACATTCTTCCGTATTTGGAGCAATCGTCAGAGGTTGGATCCATTTTGTTCATTCAAGTCCTATCTGTTCACTATTTCTTATCATTTGTTGTTGAAGGAGCTTCGTCGCCAGCTCAACAATCCTTCGATGGAGGATTATGTGGAGTATGAGAGCCGAATGAGCATTTCCGGTGAGTATATTGAGAAGCATATTGACTTCGAACAATTTAAAGAGGAGTTGGCCAAAGCCAAGACAAAACTTACTCCTCGCCAGCGTGAGATATTCGAACTGAACAAAGAGCAGGGCGTTCCTGTTTCCGACATCGCCTTTCGGCTTTCCATTACGGAGCAGGTAGTCCGTAATCAGCTGTCGGCTTCATTGAAGGTGATTCGGGCGGAATTGCAGCAATATGCTTGTATGTTAACTCTCCTTTTCTTGTTTAATTAATCCGGTCTCGGTACTTTGGGGGTTATTCAAAATAATCTATATGATACAAAATTAAATGATAATTTAGCGGTGTATTTAATGGCACACAGATGACACTGATGAGACAGATTTACACAGATTTTTATGATGTGATTTGTCATGTCGAGCTTGTCGAGACATCTCACGTAACACATGTGAAAAGTATTACATGAGACCCTTCGACTACGCTCAGGGTGACAGATACATCTGTGGTTATCTCGTGAAATCTGTGTCATCTGTGTGCCATCTAAATTCCCATTTAGGAATGCAAAAATAAAAGCCCCATCCGTACCGCTGCACGGACAGGGGGTAAACAAAACAAACAATTCAGCTTCCTTGACTCGAAGGAAGACGCTCTGCCTCGCGGCGGAGAGGAAATTTTCTCTAATTAGTCTCTTTCACGGGACGCACGGGGCGTGCCATGGTCATGTTCCCTACAAATCCATACGTATAAACAGTACATTTCCCCGGTGCTTCTACATCCCTGCGTATGACGAAAGTATAAGCATCTGTATCGTTTCTGGGGACACAAGTCATATAGTAAACACCATACATCGCCCATAATCCTCCTAATTCGGCATCTGCATTCCCTTCTGTATAGGCTGGGAGTTTCTTGTCCAAATCGGCTCTTTGTCCCGTACCAGTCAAGGTTATCACATCTCCCTTTTTACCAGATTGCGTGTAAACTTCATATTGATTTTTATGTTCGCCTACATTTGGGGTTCCGTTCAATTCCCCTACATTGGGAGTATCACCTCCAGGACTGGAAGAACAACCATTGACAAACACGGCAAACGTTTTAGGCACAGGGACTTTGAATCCTTTAGGTGAAGGGTCATAAATCGTCTTTGTGGATGAAACATCATTTATACTTCCTCCATCGGATTGGTTGTTCCATAGAGTCCGCACAGGGGTTACGTTCCAATTTGCAGTAACATTACGGACATAATAGACATTTGGATGCTGGATTGATTCACCAATAGACACCCTTTTGGCTTCAGTCCGATATTCATAATTCGCTGTCCCCGCTTGATGAGGTCTGTAATCATCTTTTCCTATCTCGCCCCAGTTCTTCAATGCCACCAACGGATCTTTGCGTCCCCATTGGTAATAGGTGGATCCTACGTCCTTATAGTCGAATAGTTTGCCTTCTTGGGTGACCGTTAAATCTTCGGTGTTTCCGCTCCGTTCTTGTGTAAACTTGATTTTAAATTCCCGTTGGTTGTAATACACTTGCTTATTGTCTACCCAACCCAAGTTGCATTTCATCAGCCCATAAGTACTGTTATCGTTGCCATAACCATATACCGTGTATGTATCGCCTAATACATCGTGCTCGGTCACCCAAATGTGCCAGCTCCACATGATGTTATCGTTTGCATCCCGCACTGCCAATACTGCGTTAGCCTGTTGCAAATATTTGGGGTCAATGGTAAAGATGAGGTATCTTTTGTCATCGCTGAGTTTAATATCCTTGAACATATAGAAACCATCGCTCCATACGAGGATGGCGTCATCGGCGTTATTAATCCATGCTTGAGATATCGTATTATCTTGGTAATCCTTAAAATTGTTGTTGACAGCTGAACTATTATAGATTCCGTTCTTTAGGGCGTTTCCATATACCAGCGGGAGTTTGTAAGTGCCGGCGGCATCCACTACATAACAATTTGCCGTGGTCTCTGGGCCATTGCTGCCGTTATCCGTTGCCAAATTATACGGAGCATCTGCGCTGCCTTTAGGAGCGTTATTCCTTAATGTTTGTTCATCGTTATCATAATCCGTATGCAAGGTGGTACCTTCTACTACGAAATTATATGATGAAGGTTGGTCGTTACTACCCTGACCTGTTGACGTAAATTGGGGTCTATATGTTTGGGTAATAGTTGTTATATTATTGTTTAACATATCAGTTTCTGTTCCTTTCTGATAGTCCGCGCTCCACGCCACCGCCTCCTTTACATCGGGATTTCCTTTCCGATACCGGTAGCTCGTCACGGTGTACTGTGCCTGCGTTTCACCAAGTGCGAGTGTAATTTCTGGTTCTCCTGATTCTCCTGATTTTGGTGTCACCTCAAACACATATTCCCAGTTGATGGACTCGGTGGAGATGGCGTAGGTATAAATATGGCCCGATTGCCATTCACCGGTCAGCGATCCGGTTAAAGTGGATGTCCCCTCGTTGGTCTCCACCACCACTTCCACCGTTACGGCGTTCAGCGATTGCGGAATCAGCATGAAGGTGGTTGCTTCATCCTTGTCCGTGATGTCTTGGGTGTTTTCCTTTCCGTCATTGTCCTCCAATGTTACATTGAACTTTTGACTGAAGTCTTTTTTCTCTGCTCCGTCCTCCAATTTCCATGTGAAAGTTTTTGTTACCGTGTTGTAGGTACATGAACCTTTTCCGCACAAATTCTTCAGGATGATGCTCTTGACGGTGCAATTGGTCACGTCTTTTGCCACGAACTTCACTCCGGCAAGCGCATGCTTAAACTTCAGCGGAACCGTGCCGCCCTCAGATGTCTCTTTGCTGCACGCTTTATGAGCAAACATAATGTCGGGCTGGTCGGTGGCTTCGTCGGGTACGGTATAATTGAATGTGATTTCCTTGTTATCGGTAATTGTCATCGGTTTATTGCTATACGGGGCGTAGGCATAGAAATCAAGGGTTGCATCGGCAGGCCAAAAATAGGTCTCATCGGACGACCATAATCCTATGCTCGATGCCTTGCTTATCTTCTCGTCCTGCATAAACAGCTTGCCATCCTCGGTATAGGCAGTTACACCGAAATTTTGGCATACTTCCTCGAAGTTATCCTTGTCCACCGGCACGCCCCGTGTCATCCTTTTTTTTTCGTGGGCGGAGGGTGCGGAATGGTTTTCCGTCACCCACGGGTGTAGATAGAGGGTGTCTTGTCTTCCTTGGGCAAGCAGCATGACAGGTGTGTTGTCGGCATTCAATGCACGTGTTTCCGGCGTGTCTCCGGCAGGGGTGGAGGAGGCAATGATGCCGAAACTCACGGCATTACTATTCACACCCTGATTGCTCGTAAATTCGTCTTGCGAGCACGATGCTACGGCAAGCCCTATTGCCGCCAGCATCCCTATCTTCTGAAACAGACTTCGTGTAATCATAATTCCAGTTCTTTCTTGAGAGTTTTGTTTTGTAAATTGGTAGCCGGGAAGGGAACATTCAACCCCGCCCGGCCTTGGTGTGTCATGCCTGGGAACCGGCATTAATGGTTATTATTCACCGTCGTCTTCTGTACTCATATCAATATCTTGGTTAGCTCCGTTGATAAACTCATCCACGGTAACTTTGAAGTCGATGCCAACCAATGTGGGATCCGGATTGGGATTTTCTCCCGGTTCATAGCCGGCACCTTCGCCAAAGATAAAGGTGTAGACGTACTTCTTGCCTTGTTCCCAAGTGAGGGTCTCGGCAGGAACAGCAATTTCAGCAAAAGTCTCATCTGCGTCCGATGGCCATACCTGGATATCTTTGTTTGTTCCGCTCAGGATTTGGCAATCCACCAGGAAGTAAACGCCGGTATTTGACGAATTCAAAGCACCGGTTGATGTCGGATTCCAAGGAGTCAACGCCTGCGGAATCATGAACAAGGCACCGGTATAAACATTATCTTCATCTTTTGTTGTAAGGTCTTGCGCATCCTTTACGCCATCCAATGTCAATTCTGTTACACCAGCTTCAAAATCTTCAAGTCCCTCTACGCTTTCCCATGAACCTTGTGTACCGCTTGTAATTGTTCCATCTGCAGTCACCGGTCCTGAAGTTGTAGCATTAGGATACGTAAAGTCACCGGCCTTCTTGATATTGCCAATCTTCACACCCTTGATGATAACCTTCAGGTTCTTATTCGTATTCTTAGCCTTGAATACGATTTGAGACAGGGCGTGGCGGAAGTTAATTGAAACAGCAGATACCTCGTGGTCAGCTTTCTTCTCGCCTTTGTTTACCGCATAGAGCAAATCCACTTGCTTGCTTTGATCGGTATTTACCGTGAAACCAGTAATTTTCTGCTCGCTGTTTGAAATGCTAACTGTACCTTCACTTACCTTATCGCTAACCGGTTCCGGTGATATGGAATAGAAATCTACCGGAGCGGCAGGCCAGAAGATGGTGCCATCGTAAATCCATTCACTTCCGCTTTTTGATACAGAAAGTTCCTCCATCAGCGTTTTAGCCGGTTCTTCTTGAGTAAATCCCCAAACCATAAACTCGTCAATAGTGCTGGTCGTTGTTGCCGTTGCTTTGGTCGACGTCTCTGTTGCCACCTGGAAGCTGATGCCGCGTCCTTGGTTCACTTCCATCACCTCATCATTGTTGCAGGCCGCCAATGCGACAGCCGACAACGCTACTGCTAAATACTTACTTTTCATCATTGTTTAAAAAATTTAAGTGAAACATATAATTTAAGTGGGTATGTAAGATTAAATGATAATTTAGCGCGCGCAAGCGCGCTTTAATGAAGAATTAAGAATGATGAATGAAGAATTTAAGCTGCGCTGTCAGTGCGCACAATCACGCCGCATGGTCATTCTTCATTCTTAATTCATCATTCTTCATTTAATAGCTAAATTCCCATTTACATCTCTATTTCCTCATTCACCACAATCCAGTCGTCCACTGCCACTTCCATGTCGCCGCCCGTGATGGGTTCGGGCAAGGTCAGCCCGTCGATGACGATGTGCACGCGGCGTTTCTCCGGTGCTTCGTCCACCTGGTCGGTCACATCGAAGGTGT
>CALUOR010000013.1 GCA_944322285.1 uncultured Bacteroides sp. | reverse complement strand
CCGTTCCAGTCCGCCCAAAGGCGCAGGTCGTAGTTGCCCGGCATCAGGGAGAGTTCGGCAAGGTAGGTGCCGTCCGCTTGAAGCGTGCAAAATTGTGTATCATTATATAAGGGGGCGTTTTCGTCATATAAGAGGGTGTTTTCGCCTTGGGGGAAAACTTCGATGACGAGGCGTAACTGCCTGTCATGGGTGGCACTGTCGCTTCCGGTGGTACGGGTGGGGGTATAGGCAGGAAAGTCCGCTTCCGGCAAAGCGAGCGAGAGGCGCACCGTGGAGGGAAGAACATCGTCCTCTTTGTCGCAGGCCGTAAACAAGGCCAACGGCAACAGCATATACATTATTATATAAAGGGAGCAGACTGGAAAACCGGGTGGAAACTTTGCTTGAAATATCGCCTTGCAACCGAGAAAAATAAATTTGCAAGGTGTTGTTTTCCAGAGATTTTTTATTATATTACGCGCGAGGCTTCTACGGTGTGTGTGTTTAAAATAAATCCGCACATACACAAGCTTTTAACGGTATTTTCGCAGGTATTTTTGCGTGCGAAGGCAGGAGTATCCGTTTCCGTATTCGGAACACGGCATACACCTCCGTCCTGTCGGCAAACCGTTGAAAGCGAAGAGGGTATGTATCCGTAACGTTTCATTTTTATGTGGTTAATAGGGTGAATAATTTTACATCAACGCAAAGGTAAGGGATAAATCGCAAACTGCAATGCGTTACGGGGCGTTTTTGCAGATTTTTAGGGAAATAAGGGAAGGGATGGAAGGGAGCCCCACAATGTGTCAATGTGCTAATATGCCAATGTGCTAATGCCCTGCGTCCCGGTGGATGTGTCATCCGCCGGCCATGAGTTTAGTTTTAGGCACGGATTACACGGATTTCACAGAGATTTTAGTTTTTTGCTATGTCTCTGTCACCCCGAGCGTAGTCGAGGGGTCTTACATCATGCTTTCCCATGCGCTACGTGAGATGTCTCGACAAGCTCGACATGACAGGGATACCTTGAGTAAATCCGTGACTAATCCGTGCAATCCGTGCCTAAAATAACCCGCCTATATATAATATGGTATAGGCAATGCTCTTCTCGAATCTATAGGAGCGGAAATTTTATTTTACAAGTAGATTTAAGTATCGTTAAGAATCGAGGCTTGTTATTGTTAACGGATGTGTAAGGAAAGACGCTTAAAGGCCTTTTGAAATGTAAGCATTTATAGATATGCTTGATTTTCAGTAATTTAGATGCTGTGGAAACACTGCGCTATTTCCGTTTTGTCAGCGCAGTGTTTACCCCCTAAATACTGCGCTGATTGGAGAGAAACACTGCGCAGGTTGAGCGCAAATAGCGCAGTGATTTAGAGACACTTGCGCGGTCGTTTTTCTGATTCTGAAATATGCTGACAAATAGAAGAACAATTGCTCTCTTTTAGTTCGCTTTGCCAATGTGTTTGCCGGGAAGTGAAATTGGGACGTTGTGCGGGTATGCAAAAAAAGAGGATACCCCCTCTTTCGCTATGCGTGGAGTAGGGGATATCCTCTTTTTTATTGATAGAGACAACAGGAGCTTGTTGTCAGATGGACAGCTCGTGCAATACGTTGACCAATTCTTTTTTGATGGGTTTGTCGTTTTTGATGGCTTTGGTAAAAGGTACGTAGACTATTTCGTCATGTTCAATACCTATCATTACGTTGCGTTGTCCTTCCATGATGGCATCAATGGCGGCTGCTCCTAGGCGGCTGGCAAGGATACGGTCGTGAGCGGTAGGACTTCCGCCGCGTTGCAAGTGGCCCAGGATGGTTACACGTACATCGTATTGCGGATATTCATTCTTTACTCGTTCGGCATAGTGCATGGCGCCTCCTGTCAATTCGCTTTCGGCAACCAGCACGATACTGCTGTTCTTCGATTTGCGGAAACCGTTTTTGATGAATTCTTCCAGTTGGTCTTCTTCTGTATTGAATTCCGGAATAATGGCAGCTTCCGCTCCCGAAGCGATGGCGCCGTTCAGTGCAAGGAAGCCGGCGTCACGTCCCATCACTTCCACGAAGAACAGGCGTTCGTGTGAAGTGGCCGTATCACGGATTTTGTCGACAGCGTCCAGAATTGTGTTCAGTGCCGTATCATATCCGATGGTTGTATCCGTACCATACAAATCGTTGTCGATGGTTCCCGGCAAACCGATGCAAGGCACATCGAATTCTTGCGCAAAGATGCGCGCACCGGTCAGCGAACCGTCTCCTCCGATTATCACCAATGCGTCAATGCCTTCTTTCTTCATGTTGTCGTAGGCTATCTGACGTCCTTCGGGAGTTGTAAACTCCTTACACCGGGCTGTTTTTAAGATGGTACCACCCAATTGAATGATGTTGCTCACGTTTTGGCTTTTGAACTCTTTGATTTCCCCCGTTACGAGTCCTTTGTAACCTCTGTAGATGCCTTTTACGGAGAGTCCGTTGTAAATGGCAGCGCGCGTCACGGCACGTATAGCCGCATTCATGCCCGGAGCATCGCCTCCGGACGTCAAGATTCCGATGCACTTAACTATACTCATAATAATCTATTTAATTAAGCGTTAATGATTGATGTTCAAACTTTCATGGAGACAAAGATAGTGAAAAGCTGAGGCTTCTGCGAATAATTTGCATTTATTTGCAGTCGGCCTTTTGCTTCCTGTCTTGCAGCTTGTCTATAATGGCTTTTTGCACTTCTTCCATCAGCCATTTGGGGGTGGAAGTGGCTCCGCAGATGCCTATCGAGCATACGTTGTGCAAAAGGTCATCGTTTATTTCCGCCACATTGTCTATCAAGTGCGAATTGGGATTTACTTTGAGACATTCGCTGAAAAGCATTTTCCCGTTCGAGCTTTTCTTTCCGCTCACGAAGAATATCAAGTCGTGTGCCGCCGCAAATGTGCGTATATTGGGAATGCGGTTAGCCACTTGCCGACAGATGGTGTCGTAATACTCAAAAGACACGTCGGGGGCCATGTGCTCCTTAATATATTGCACTATCTGCTGAAACTCGTCCAGCGACTTGGTGGTTTGCGAATACAAGCGGATGCTTTTGCTGAAGTCCAACGATTTGGCTTCTTCCAGCTTCTCTATCACGATGGCCTTGCCGCAGGTTTGTCCTACAAGACCCAATACTTCGGCATGTCCGTTTTTGCCGTAAATGATGATTTGCGTTTCTTCGTCATTGTCATACTCTTGCTTGATTCTCTTTTGCAGGCGGAGCACGACCGGGCATGTTGCGTCAATAATCTCAATATGGTTACGGCGGGCTGTTTCGTACGTCTCGGGAGGTTCGCCATGTGCCCGGAGCAATACCTTTACATGGTGCAGTCGTTCAAACTCTTCATGCCCGATGGTGATAAGTCCCATGTTCTTCAGCCGTTCTACTTCGCGGCTATTGTGCACAATGTCGCCCAGGCAGTACAAAGTGCCGCCCTTGGCCAACTCTTCTTCCGCTTTTCGTATGGCGGTCACTACGCCAAAACAAAAGCCTGAACCTTCGTCTATTTCTACTTTTGTCATACTGTCAGGTTATAACAATCCCACGACCCGTTCATACTGCTGCATCAGCCACGCTTTTTGTTGCTCGATGCTCAAGTGGCTGTTATCCAGCAGCAGGGCGTCATCAGCCTTGCGCAGCGGGCTTACTTCACGATTTTGGTCAATATAGTCCCGTTGTTTCACGTTCTCCAGTATCTCTTCGTAGCTGGCCGCTTGCCCTTTCGCTTTCAGCTCCTCATACCGGCGTTGCGCGCGGATTTCCGGTGAGGCGGTCACAAACACTTTCAGTTCGGCATCCGGAAAGACGGTGGTGCCTATGTCCCTTCCGTCCATCACAATGCCTTTCTCCTTGCCCATTTCCTGTTGTTGCGCCACCATGGCTTCGCGCACAAAGTCCAATGCGGCAATGGGACTTACGTGCGAGGATACTTCCATGGTGCGTATCTTGTCCTCCACGTTTGTGCCATTAAGGTATGTGTCCGGGCGTCCTGTATCCGGGTTGAGCTTAAAGGAAATTTTGATTTGCCCTATTTGCTTTTTTAATCTTTCCGTGTCAATATGGTCAGCCTCAAACATTCCGTTCTCCAAAGCGTATAAAGTGACGGCACGGTACATGGCGCCGCTGTCTATGTAGATATACCCTATTTCCCGGGCCAAGTCTTTGGCCATAGTGCTTTTCCCGCACGAGGAAAAACCATCGATTGCTATGATAATCTTCTTCATATTTATAAGTATTTAAGTAACTAATCCTATTTAGTTTATACGATAAATGGGAATTTAGCGGGGCGAAGCCCCGCAATGTGTCAATGTGCTAATATGCCAATGTGCTAATGCCCTGCGGCATGAGAACACGCCAACGCAAACACAGCGCAGCCCAATTAGCACATTGGCACATTAGCATATTAGCACATTAAATTATCATTTAATTCTGTACATTTATATATAATATGGTGTATATTCCGTATTTCTCATCTCGTTGTATCGTCAAAGAATCAGTCTTGGCGAAAAATTTTTGTTTTTGTCTAAAAAAACATGCCAAAGATAAGGTTATTTTTAAAATATCTTGCTACATTTGTGGCACAAAAGCGTAAGTAGGCTTTTGAAGGATTAAAAAAATAAAAATGCAGAGGTTTGCGGTGTAAAAAAAAGCATTTAGCCATGACCATTCATGGGAAAAGTGCTATATTTGCCCCCAATGAGAAACACTAAAAATTAATAGATAAATTATGGAAGTAAAAAAATCGCCTAAAGCAGACTTGGAGGGCAAGAGATCAACCTGGCTGCTCATCGGTTATGTCATTACGCTTGCTATCATGTTCGTGGCATTCGAATGGAGTGAACGCGACGTGCAGATTGATACAAGCCAGGCTGTAGCCGATGTCGTGTTTGAAGAGGAAATTGAAATTCCTATTACGGAACAACCGGAAGACGTTACGCCTCCGCCTGCTCCAGTTGAAGCACCCGCAATCGTAGAGCAATTGACTATCGTGGATGACGATATGGAAATTGAGTCTACTCAGATTGCATCTTCAGAGGAAACCGGTCAGGCCGTTGAAATCTCCTACGTGCCTCCTACGGTTGAAGAAGAGGAAGAAGTAGAAGAGCAAGAAATCTTCGAGGTTGTAGAACAGATGCCCGAATTCCCCAATGGCGGTATGGCCGGTTTGATGCAATTCTTGAGCAAGAACATCAAATACCCGACTATCGCTCAGGAGAATGGTACGCAAGGTCGTGTAACGGTGCAGTTTGTGGTAAATGCCGATGGTAGTATCGTGGACGCACGTGTGATTCGTGGTGTTGACCCGTATTTGGACAAGGAAGCCCTTCGTGTGATTAACTCGATGCCGAAGTGGAAACCGGGTATGCAACGCGGTAAACCCGTACGTGTGAAATACACCGTGCCTGTGATGTTTAGATTGCAGTAATTAAACCAATAAAAAGAGGGAGAGGTTGCCTATGTGCAGCCTCTTTTCGTTTCTTTCTGTTGCTTGTTTTGTGAATGGGAATTTATTTTTAGGCACGGATTACACGGATTATATGGATTTTTTAATAAGGTCTTTGGTATATGTCATTAGCTACGTTCAAAACCACTTTTGATTATTATATAGTCTGAGCGAAGCGAAGAATCTCCCGCACGCACTGGGAGATGCTTTACTACGTTCAGCATGACAAAAGAAATCCGTGATAAAATCCGTGTAATCCGTGCCTAAAAACAACCCGCTAAATTATCATTTATTATCATGCTCAAATCTTCCGAACTTCTCGAACTAATCAATACGCATATCGCGGAGTTGGCTTTTGCCCGCAAGCCGCAAGGGTTGTATGCGCCAGTTTCATACGTGTTATCATTAGGCGGCAAGCGCATCCGCCCGGTGTTGATGCTGATGGCTTACAATCTGTATAAAAATGATGTGAACTCTATCCTTAACCAAGCTACAGGTATTGAAGTATACCATAATTATACATTGTTGCATGATGACTTGATGGATAAGGCCGACCGCCGCCGCGGGAAAGCGACCGTCCATAAAGTATGGAATGAAAACACGGCTATCTTGTCGGGCGATGCCATGCTGGTATTGGCCTATCAGTTCATGGCAGACGGTTGCCCGTCCGCCTCATTGAAGAAAGTGCTCGACTTGTTCAGTTTGACCGCGCTTGAGATTTGTGAAGGGCAACAATATGATATGGACTTTGAGGCACGCCTCGATGTGACCGAAGCGGAGTATATTGAAATGATTCGCCTGAAAACCTCAGTTTTGTTAGCCGCCAGTCTGAAGATTGGCGCTTGGTTGGGAGGCGCTTCTGAGGAAGACGCCTCTGGACTGTATGATTTCGGCATGAATTTAGGTGTTGCCTTCCAGTTGAAGGATGACTGGTTGGACGTGTATGGCAATCCGGATGTGTTCGGCAAGAACATCGGAGGTGACATCTTGTGCAACAAGAAAACCTACTTGCTGATTCAGGCTTTGGAACATGCCGGTGAAGAGCAGTCTCGAAAGCTTCGCCGCTGGCTGGATGCCGCAGAGTATGAGCCCGCTGAAAAGATTGCCTCGGTGAAAGAACTGTACGACGAGATAGGAGTTGGCCGAATGTGTCTGCAAAAGATAGAGGAATATACAGCCTTGGCCGCAAAGTCGTTGGAGAAAGTCAGCGTGCCGTCCGAAGCTAAGGCGGAATTGAAAGATTTGATGAATCGGTTAATGAATCGGGAGGTGTAAATGGGAATTTAGCGGGGCGGAGCCCCGCAATGTGTTAATGTGCTAATATGCCAATGTGCTAATGCCCTGCGGCATGAGAACACGCCAGCGCAAACACTGCGCAGCCCAATTAGCACATTTGCACATTAGCATATTAGCACATTAAATTATTATTTAATTTGTAACTTAAAACTTTAAATCATGCCTTACAGAAGATTGCCTAACACAGACCAGGCGCGCATACGGGCTTTGAAAGCCGTGTGTGAGATGGCCGATAAAACGGATGACATCTACGAGATGCCTGTCGACTTGAAGACGCTGACCGCGGTCCGGAACTTCTTACCTCATCTGGAGGCGGCTCACGTGTACTATAAAGAATGCTTTGACAGGCAGTCGAAAGAAGGGCATAAACATCAGAACAATGTGAAGACGGCACGCTTGTACGTGTCCCACTTTATTCAGGTGCTCAATCTGGCGGTTATCCGTTCAGAAGTCCGCAGGGCACATAAGGAATTCTATGGTCTTGACCCCAAGAGCAATACGGTGCCCGACCTGACCAGCGAGGCGGCATTGGTAGAGTGGGGAAGACAGGTGATTGAAGGTGAAAACAAACGAATCGCTCAAGGCGGCATTCCCATCTATAATCCCACGATAGCCAAGGTGAAAGTGCACTATGACATCTTCCTTGAGAGTTATAACCGGCAGAAAAACCTGCAAGCACTGACTGAGCGGAGCTTGAGCGAACTTTCCGCTATGCGTCCTGAAGCGGATGCCCTGATACTGGATGTATGGAATCAGGTGGAGAAGAAGTTCGAGTTTGTTACTCCTAATGAAAAGCGCTTGAATATATGCCGGAGTTACGGGATGATATATTATTATCGTACCAGTGAAAAATTGAAGGCCGAAGAAAGAAAGGCCTGTCCCTTATTCCCCAGTATGCAGTTATGATAGATACCCATTCTCATCTTTTTCTGGAAGAGTTTAAAGACGATCTGCCTGAAGTGATGGCCCGTGCCCGTGAGGCGGGGGTGAGCCATATCTTTATGCCTAACATTGACAGTACTTCGATTGAGCCTTTGCTTCGCGTATGTCATGCCTATGCGAAATATTGTTTCCCGATGATAGGCTTGCATCCTACTTCGGTAAAAGAGGATTATGAGGACGAACTCCGGATAATGGAGCAGGAATTGGCCACGCGCAAGGATGAATATGTGGCCATTGGGGAGATAGGCATGGATTTGTATTGGGACCGAACCTATTTGACCGAACAGCAAATCGTGTTGAAACGCCAACTCGATTGGGCACTTGCTTACGACCTGCCGGTCGTGATTCATAGTCGTGAGGCTTTCTCTTATATATATATGGTGTTGGAGGCTTACCGTCATACTTCGTTGCGTGGAATCTTCCATAGTTTTACGGGTACACGCGAGGAGGCCGAGGCCATTTTGGAATTCCCCCATTTCCTGATAGGAATTAACGGGGTAGTCACGTTCAAAAAGTCTGCTTTGCCGGAAGTCCTGCCCTATGTGCCTTTGGAAAGAATCGTGTTGGAAACCGATTCGCCCTATCTGACTCCGGTTCCTTTCCGTGGGCGGCGGAATGAAAGCTCTTTTATAAAATATACCTTAATGAAGGTTGCCGAGGTTTATGGACGTACGCCTGAAGAAGTGTCAGATATTACTTCTGAAACGGCTTTAAAACTGTTCGGAATGCCTCAATAAGGGGGTAAAGGTTTTAAAGTTTATTAATTTTGGTGTTTTCTCAAAGATTTAAAGCAAAGAATGTAACGTGAGAACGAAAAAAAGAATACATTTGTAGCTGAAAACATTCGAGGGGTGCAAAAACAAGGTAAAAGGCGCCCGGTTGAAGAAAAGGAGAGATGCTCGAGTGGTTGAAGAGGCACGCCTGGAAAGCGTGTATACTCCTAAAGGGTATCGGGGGTTCGAATCCCCCTCTCTCCGCAAGGTGAAAAACATAAAGTGAATGAAGAGAAAATAATAAATAAATATCATAAGTAATTCAATTAATTAATCTTAAAAAATTAGACACACAATGAAAAAGTTATTTGCAATTGTTGCTGTGATGGGAGCCTTGACATTTGGCTCAACTCAATTGGCTCAGGCCCAGGACGCTCCTGCTGCTGAGCAAACTGAAGCTATCGCTCCGGCTGAAGGCGGTATCCACAAGGAATTGAAGATTAAGTACATCGAAGGTTCTGCATTCTTCATGAGCTTTATCTCTATCGCTTTGGTGATCGGTCTTGCATTCTGCATCGAACGTATCATTTACCTGAGCTTGGCTGAAATCAATACAAAGAAGTTTGTTGCTTCCATCGAGGCAGCTATGGAAAAAGGTGATGTAGAAGGTGCAAAGGATATCGCACGTAACACTCGCGGTCCTATCGCTTCTATCTACTACCAAGGTCTGATGAGATTGGATCAAGGTTTGGACGTTGTTGAGAAGTCCGTTGTTTCTTACGGTGGTGTACAAGCCGGTTACTTGGAAAAAGGTTGCTCTTGGATCACATTGTTCATCGCGATGAGCCCGTCATTGGGATTCTTGGGAACTGTGATTGGTATGGTGCAGGCATTCGATAAGATCCAGCAGGTAGGTGATATCTCTCCGACGGTTGTTGCAGGTGGTATGAAAGTGGCCTTGATTACGACTATCTTCGGTTTGATCGCAGCTTTGATTCTGCAGGTATTCTACAACTACATCTTGTCTAAGATTGAAGCTCTGACTAGCGACATGGAAGATTCTTCTGTAACGCTGTTGGATATGGTTGTGAAGTATGAACTGAAGTACAAAAAATAATAATCTTATTGCAAGATGAAGAAATTTAAAATACAAAGAGTTTCAGGACTCATCCTGTCTGTAATGCTCCTCATTACACTGGTCATCCTGGGCTTGTTCTTCTTCGGTGGAGAAACCCCGATGGATCAGCGTGTAGTGGCTGACACATCGTTGTCAGAGCCGCTTTACACGGACGCTATCCTATATTGGAATTATATCTTGTTTGTATTAGGAGTTGTAGCGATTGTAATAGGCGTTGTTTATCAATTCGGTTCAACGTTCGCAGATTCTCCTAAGACCGCTCTTAAATCATTGGTAGGCGTTGTGGCTTTGGTATTGGTTCTTGTCATTACATGGGCTGCAGGTAGCACGGAAATATTGGAAATACCGGGATACGAAGGAACTGAAAATGTTCCCTCTTGGTTGAAGGTAACTGATATGTTCTTGTATACTATTTACATTGAAGTAGGTGCAATGATTTTACTGATGTTAGGATTTGGCATCTCAAAGAAAATCAAATAATCAAGATTAGAGGAATTTAATATGGCTAGAAAGAAAAGAGATGTTCCCGAGATCAACTCGAGTTCTACGGCGGATATGGCTTTCATTTTGCTGTTGTTCTTCTTGCTTACAACTTCTATGGATACCGACCGTGGTTTGGCAAGACGTTTGCCCGAACCTCCGCAGGAAAACCAAAAGAAAGAAGATGTGGACATTAAGGAACGCAACATCTTGCAGGTATTCGTTAACTTCCAGGACCAGTTGATGGTGGGCGATAGTTATCTTTCTGTTGACCAATTGCGTGATAAAGCCAAGGAATTCATTGCTAACCCTAACGATGATCCAAAATTGCCGGAGAAGGTGGCAGAGGAAGTTCCTTTCTTTGGAACTCAAAGAATTACAAAGAATCATGTAATATCTTTGCGTTGTGACCGCGGTACGTCTTATAAGACTTATATCGCTGTACAGAACGAATTGGTAGCAGCCTACAACGAGCTGCGTGATGAAGCCGCCCAACAAAAGTGGCAAAAGAATTACGCAGACTTGAGCGAGGCGCAACAGGAAGCAATACGTAAGATTTATCCTCAGGTTATTTCTGAGGCAGAACCTAAAAAGTATGGAGAACAAAAGTAATGGGAAAATTTAATAAGACAGGTAAGCGCGGAATGCCGGCATTGAATACCTCTTCTTTGCCTGACCTTATTTTCACGTTGTTGTTCTTCTTCATGATTGTAACAACCATGCGTGAGGTAACTTTGAAGGTGGAGTTTAGAGCTCCGGCTGCCACAGAATTGGAAAAACTGGAGAAAAAATCATTGGTAACGTTTATCTATGTAGGTAAACCGACTAAAGAGTTCCGTAAGCAGCTCGGTGAAGAAAGTCGTATTCAATTGAACGATGCTTTTGCTGAAGTGTCTGAAGTTCAGGACTACGTTATCGGTGAACGTGCAAGTATGAAAGAGGTTGACCAACCGAACATGACTGTTTCGTTGAAAATCGACCAAGACACCCGAATGGGTATCGTTACCGAGATTAAGGAAGCGCTCCGTAGAGCGTATGCATTGAAGATAAACTATTCAGCCGTTGAACGTAACGACTAATATAGTTTGTATATAGAAATCAAAAAAGGCTGTTTGCGTAGGCGGACAGCCTTTTTTGTTATGTATCATTGCTTAAACGAGCAAGTATCCTTGGATACTTTACTGTTTATCCTTGGATACTTTGCCATTTTAATATAGGATACTTGGCATAAGTAAGTGCGCAAAATTAGATGATAATTTAGCGGGGCGGAGCCCCGCTTGAATGAAGAATTAAGAATGATGAATGAAGAATTAGGCTGCGCTGTTATAGCACATTCTTATACCGCATGGTATTCTTCATTCTTAATTCTTCATTTTTAATTTAAAGCGCGCTTGCGCGCGCTAAATTCCCATTTACAAAATGTGTAAACCGCTTTGTCGCGCTGATTTTTTCTGTATCTTTGAAGCTTGAAATTTTAAAGGCAACCAAAGTTATGATGAAAGTAAGAATCTTATCACTTCTGTTTTTGGGATTAGCTAGCCAAAGTATGTCTGTGCAAGCTCAAGAACGTTTGCCTGAATACCTTCAGGCAGAGAAGTTTACGCGAGAAAAATTGAACACAATGTTATTTTCCACTACGGTGGACCCACATTGGTTTCCTACGGGTAATGATTTTTGGTACGAATACAAAACGAGTGATGGTACGTTTTGGTATGTGGTAGATCCTGACGCGCGGCGTAAAACCTTGCTTTTCGACCGCGATGAATTGGCCTCTCAACTTACCGAAATTATGCACGATCCTTTTGAGGCGCGTCACCTTCCTATCCGAAACCTGAAAGTAAAGGAAGACGGGCGTACGTTTACTTTTGAGGTGACTTCCTCACAGAACAAGAAACCGGAAAAAGATAAGGCAAAGGATGGCTCAAAGCCAAAGAAAGGCGATGACTCCGCGAAAGAGATTTTCTACTTCTCCTATGATTATCCTACCCGCAAGCTGACCCGTCTTACCGAAGAGGCCAAGGAACCGAAGCGATTGGGCTGGGCATCGGTTTCACCCGACGGACAGACGGTAATTTATGCCAAGGATTGTAATCTCTATCGTATGACTATGGCCGACTATCGCAAGGCTCAGAAGGACGAGAAGGACAGCACCATTGTGGAGATACAACTAACTACGGACGGAAGTGAACGTTTTGGCTATGGCGTTCCCTATAGCTTGCTGAACACTGACACTTTGTGTAATGGCAAACGCCGGGGTGTGTATGGTTATTGGTCGCCCGACTCGAAACACTTTGTCACCATTGTCACCGATAACCGGAAGGTGAAAGACTTGTGGGTCATTAATTCGCTGGCATCACCGCGCCCTACGCTGGAGACTTACCGCTATCAGATGCCCGGTGAAATGGAGGCGCCCGAGTATCACCTGCATCTTTTTGACTTGGCAGATAACAGCCGAAAGGAAATCCGCACGGCGGCATGGAAACATCAGACGCTAAGTTTACAGGGACGTCCATACCGGCAAAAAGATCGTTCCGCAGAGTTTGCTCCCCGTGTATGGCAAGGCGACAATAACCGTTTCTACTTGACGCGAAGCAGCCGCGACTTGCACCGTATTGATGTATGTACCTATACCCTTGGGCAAGATTCCATTGTCCCCATTGTAGAAGAGCGGATGAATACGTATCAGGAAACCCGTCCCATCCAGGTGTTCGGTGAGGGCAAAGAATTTGTCCAATGGAGCGAACGCGATGGCTGGGCACATCTCTATTTATATGATGAGCAGGGAAATCTGAAGAATCGCATTACGAAAGGTCCTTGGCACGTGGAACGTGTTGTAAAAGTGGATCCCACCACGCGTACCATTTACTTCACCGCCAACGGGCGTGAAGAAGGGGAGAATCCGTACTACGAGCACCTTTACCGGGTAAATGCCGATGGAAGCGGGTTGAAACTCCTGACCCAAGGTGAGTATTTCCACGAAGTAGCTATGGATGATGATGCCCGCTACGTGGTGGATAATTATTCGCGGGTGAATACAGTGCCTTGTGCAGTGTTGATAGATCGCAACGGCAATAAAGTAATGGATTTGCAAGAAAGCGATTTCTCTCAGCTCTTTGCCGCAGGTTATAAATTCCCCGAGCTCTTTACGGTGAAAGCGGCCGATGGCGTGACAGACCTCTATGGCGTGATGTATAAGCCTTATGATTTCGACTCGACCAAAGTATATCCCATCATCGATTACGTATATCCCGGTCCGCAGGTGGAGGCGGTCTACTATCCTTTTACCCGTATGAGCGTGCGTACCGACCGTCTGGCTCAGGCAGGCTTCATTGTGATTTCAGTAGGTCAGCGCGGAGGCCACCCCAGTCGTTCCAAATGGTATCACAATTATGGCTATGGCAACATGCGCGACTATCCATTGGCCGACCATAAAGCTGCGGTAGAGCAATTGGCGGCCCGCTATCCATATATTGATATTGACCGTGTGGGCATACACGGACACTCGGGTGGCGGATTCATGTCTACAGCGGCTATCTTGCAATATCCGGACTTTTACAAAGCCGCAGTATCATGTGCCGGCAATCATGACAACCGTATTTATAACCGCTGGTGGAGCGAAACGCACCATGGCGTGAAAGAGCAAATCTCCGAACAGGGTGATACAACCTTTGTTTACAAGATTGCCACTAACCCTGAAATTGCCGGCCGGCTGAAAGGACATCTGATGCTGGTGCACGGTGACATTGACAATAATGTACATCCGGCGAATACGGTCCGTGTGGCAGATGCTCTGATTCGGGCGGGCAAACGTTTTGATATGCTGATTCTGCCCGGCCAGCGACATAGCTTCGGCGACATGGACGAGTATTTTTATTGGCGTATGGTGGACTTCTTCTCACGTTGGCTGAATGGAAAAGCGGAGGAGTCTGTTGATATTCCTAAGCGTTGATAAAAGGATCAAAATCTTTTCTCCGCTAACGTATGTATCGCATAAATACAGTTTTTTAGGAGAAAAGATTTTGCCGTTTCATTTTTCTTTGTGATTTTTGCACTCAGACATTAATAATTAATCTTTTAAGAATAAGAATATCATGAATACAAACATGGAGAAGCCCTATGTGGTAGGTATCGACATAGGCGGAACAAACACCGTATTCGGTATTGTGGATGCACGTGGTACAGTCCTTGCTAGCAGTTCTATCAAGACCGGCGCTTATACGGAAGTAGAGGACTACGTGAACGAAGTGTGTAAGCACCTTTTGCCGCTGCTCGAAGCGAACGGTGGAGTGGATAAGATTAAAGGCATCGGCATCGGTGCGCCCAACGGAAATTACTACACGGGTACCATTGAGTTTGCGCCCAATCTTCCGTGGAGAGGCGTCATTCCTTTAGCTGCATTGTTTGAGCAGCGTTTGGGTATTCCCACAGCTTTAACGAATGATGCCAATGCGGCTGCCATTGGAGAGATGACGTATGGTGCGGCACGCGGTATGAAGGATTTTATTATGATCACGTTAGGTACCGGTGTGGGTAGTGGAATCGTTATCAATGGTCAGTTGGTTTACGGACATGACGGCTTTGCCGGTGAATTGGGACATGTCATCATACGTCGTGACGGTCGTTTGTGTGGTTGTGGCCGTCATGGTTGTCTGGAGACTTATTGCTCGGCTACGGGAGTGGCACGTACAGCACGCGAATTCCTTACTGCTAGTACCGAGCCCAGTTTGCTTCGTTCCATTCCTTCTGAAAGCATTACTTCGAAAGATGTGTACGATGCAGCTGTGAAGGGTGACCAGTTAGCTGTGAATATCTTCAACTTCACCGGGACTATATTGGGTGAAGCTTTGGCCGATGCCATCGCTTTCTCCAGTCCTGAAGCCATTATCCTCTTTGGTGGTTTGGCTAAGTCTGGTGAGTATATTTTCAAACCTATTCAAGAATCGATTGATAAAAATGTGCTGAACATTTATAAAGGTAAGACCAAGCTGCTGATGTCCGAATTGAAGGATGCGGATGCGGCTGTGCTGGGCGCCAGCGCATTGGGTTGGGAAATTAAATAATCAGTATTTAAAAAAGGGAAACCCCGCATTCGGAGTTTCCCTTTTTTATCTTGTCGAAGCAAGAAGTCCATGGTCTTATCAACCATTGGCTCTTTTCTCTTTGATTCTTGCTTTCTTGCCGGTAAGACCGCGCAGGTAATACAATTTAGCACGACGTACTTTACCAATTTTGTTCACCTCAATGCTGTCAATAGCCGGTGACTCTAACGGGAAGATACGTTCTACACCTACGGTGCCGGACATCTTACGTACAGTGAAACGCTTTTTCTCACCATGTCCGCAGATTTTGATAACTACACCACGATACAGCTGTATACGTTCCTTGTTACCTTCCACAATACGATATGCTACGGTTACGGTGTCACCTGCCTTGAAGCTGGGGTGTTGTTTGCCGGTAGCAAATGCTTCTTCTGCAATTTTAAGTAAATCCATTGTTTAAACTTTAATTAAATTGTTTATCGTTACTACGCAACATACCAGGCTTCTCTCTGTTTTTCCTGACAGCGATTGCGCGAAAGCGGTTGCAAAGGAACGAATTATTTGTCGGATACACAAATATTTGCCTTAAAAAATACGGCCTCGCAGATTAAACTTAGCAATAAAATGGATAATAAACATTATGCCATTAAAAAGATGCGCTTAGAAAGGCAGATCATCATTCGCATCGCTGGCCAAAAAATCGGGTGCGGCAGGTGCGGGAGGAGGTACTGGAGCTCCTTGTTGGACAGCGGGTTGTTGTGCCGTGGCGCTTACACGTTCCACTTTCCAGGCACGGATGCTGTTGAACCAACGATCCTGCCATTGGCGCGCATCAATGTCGAACGATACCGTCAGTTCCTCGCCCATCTGAATGTTAAATTGTTCTATCTTGTCGTTTCCGAATACTTCGAAGCACATTCTGCGCGGGTATTGGTCATGATTCTCAATGACGTATTCCTGAGCTTTCCATTCGTTTCCTGCCTTAGACACTCCGCCCTTGGGTTGGAGTACGGCAATAATTCTTCCTGTAAATTCCATAATTATAGAGTTTGTTTTTAAATTCAATGGGGCGAAGGTACGACTTTTTTTTGAACTCGTAATTTCTTTCCTATTCTTTTGTGGGTAGAAAATTCTTTTCTTAACTTTGTCCTCCAACAAAAGAAGTGAATCATAAAAACTAAAATATACTGAATATATGAAATTTATCGTGTCAAGCACTGCGCTTTCCAGTCATTTGCAGGCTATCAGCCGGGTGATAAATACAAAGAACGCGCTACCTATTTTGGATTGTTTCCTTTTTGAATTGCAGGACGGGACGTTGTCCGTTACCGTATCTGATAGTGAAACCACCATGATAACCACGTTGGAGGTGAATGAAAGTGATGCCGACGGGCGTTTCGCCGTGCCGGCCAAGACGTTGCTCGATGCTTTGAAGGAAATTCCGGAGCAGCCTTTGTCGTTCGATGTTAATTTGGATAATTTGGAGATAACTGTTCAGTATCAGAATGGTAAGTATAGTCTGATGGGACAGAATGCCGACGAGTTTCCCCAGGCGGCACAACTAAGCAGCGATGCCGTGCATGTAGATATAGATGCTGATGTATTGCTGAGAGGCATTAACCGATCCGTATTTGCTACGGCTGATGATGAACTCCGTCCCGTGATGAACGGCATTTATTTTGATATTACTCAGGAGGACATTACACTGGTGGCCTCGGATGGCCACAAGTTGGTGCGGTGTAAGACTTTTGCGGCACATGGCAATGAGCGTGCGGCTTTTATCCTACCCAAGAAACCCGCCAATCTTCTGAAAAATCTTTTGTCCAAAGAACAAGGTGCGGTGACCTTGGAATTTGATGAGCGTAATGCTGTATTTACTTTGGAGGAATATCGGATGGTTTGTCGCCTGATAGAGGGACGCTATCCGAACTATAATTCGGTGATACCCCAAAGTAATCCTTATAAGGTGATTGTAGACCGTATGCAGCTCATTGGCGCCTTGCGTCGTGTATCCATTTTCTCTTCCCAGGCCAGTAGCCTTATCAAGCTTCGCTTGAGCAATAATCTGATTAACGTTTCGGCACAGGACATCGACTTCTCCACATCGGCCGAGGAAACCGTGGCATGTCAATACGAGGGAAGTGACATGAGCATCGGCTTCAAATCCACTTTCCTGTTGGATATTCTTACAAACATAGCCGCAGAGGAAGTTGTGATAGAATTGGCCGATCCTTCGCGTGCCGGGGTCATTATCCCGCTGGAGCAAGAGGAAAAGGAAGACTTACTGATGTTGTTGATGCCCATGATGTTGAATGATTAAAGATAAAGCGCTGAAAAAGTCTTCGATAATATGAAACTGAACTTGAAGAACCCCATAGTCTTCTTCGATTTGGAGACTACGGGGACGAATATCAATAGCGACCGTATTGTAGAAATCTGCTACCTGAAAGTGTGGCCCAACGGCAATGAGTCGGCCAAGACCTTGCGTATCAATCCGGGTATGCACATCCCCGAAGAGGCTACGGCTGTGCATGGCATTCATGACGAGGATGTGGCGGATTGTCCCACCTTTAAAGAAGTGGCACGCAGTATAGCCAACGAGATTGAAGGATGCGACTTGGCGGGATTCAACTCCAACCGTTTTGATATTCCTTTGCTGGCCGAGGAATTTTTGCGTGCCGGGGTGGAAATTGACTTGGGACGTCGTAAGTTTGTGGACGTGCAGGTCATCTTCCACAAGATGGAGCAACGCACCCTTTCAGCCGCCTATAAATTTTATTGCGGGAAGAACCTGGAGGACGCTCATACCGCCGAGGCCGACACGCGTGCCACTTATGAGGTGCTGATGGCTCAACTCGACCGCTATCCAGATGAATTGAAGAACGACATTGCTTTCCTGGCCGATTATTCCAGCTTTACCAAGAATGTGGATTTTGCCGGGCGTATGGTGTATGACGATAAAGGCGTGGAAATATTCAACTTCGGTAAATATAAAGGCCAGCCGGTAGTGGAGGTGCTGAAACGCGATCCAGGCTACTATAGCTGGATATTGAATAGTGACTTCACCTTGAACACCAAGGCGATGTTGACCAAAATCCGTTTGCGTGAGTTGACTCAGAAATAAAATGTGTTAATGTGCTAATATGCCAATGTGCTAATGCCATGCGGCATAAAAACATTAACACATTAAAACCAAATTGACGCATTGAAATAACATTGTTACATTAGCATATTAGCACATTGTCGCATTAGCACATTGAAATTATGGCAAATGTATTGAAAGGAAAGAAAATCGTGTTGGGCATTACGGGGAGTATTGCCGCGTACAAGGCTTGCTACATTATTCGCGGGCTGATAAAACGAGGAGCTGAGGTACAGGTGGTCATTACCCCTGCAGGCAAGGAGTTTATCACCCCCATAACTCTCTCCGCCCTTACCAGTAAGCCTGTCATCAGCGACTTCTTCGCTCAGCGGGACGGGACGTGGCATAGCCATGTGGATTTGGGGCTTTGGGCTGACGCCATGCTGGTGGCTCCCGCCACGGCGTCCACCATCGGAAAGATGGCCAATGGGATAGCGGACAATATGTTGGTCACTACCTACCTGTCGGCTAAAGCCCCTGTGTTTATTGCTCCCGCCATGGATTTGGATATGTATGCCCATCCGTCCACCCAACAAAATTTGGAGAAACTCCGTTCGTACGGAAACCACATCATCGAGCCGGGTACCGGTGAATTGGCCAGTCATCTGGTAGGTAAAGGGCGCATGGAAGAGCCGGAGAACATTATCCGACATTTGGAGCGATATTTTTCCCAAGAGGGTGACCTGGTGGGGAAGACCGTCCTTATCACTACCGGACCTACGTATGAGAAGATTGACCCCGTGCGTTTCATCGGCAATTATTCATCGGGCAAGATGGGATTCGCTTTGGCGGACGAGTGCGCCAGCCGGGGAGCAAAGGTTATCCTTGTGTCAGGCCCGGTGCAACTTCAGACACGATATCCTATGTACAGGCGTGTGGATGTGGAGTCGGCCGAAGAAATGTATCAAGCCGCTACTTCCGTCTTCCCGGAGGTTGATGCCGCCATCTTGTGTGCCGCAGTGGCCGATTATACGCCGGCTCATGTGTCAGGTGAAAAGATAAAACGCGAGCAGACGGGAGACATGACACTTTCCCTGAAGGCAACGCGGGACATTGCAGCCGCCTTGGCGAAACAAAAGGCCGGCCTTTGCGAAAGAAAGGTATTGGTTGGCTTTGCCTTGGAAACTCAAAACGAGCAGCAAAACGCCAAGGATAAGTTAGAACGCAAGCATTTGGATTTTATTGTGCTGAATTCTTTGAAGGACAAGGGGGCAGGTTTCCGGTGCGACACCAATAAAATAACCATTATCGATGCCGAAGGCCAGACGGAATATCCGTTGAAGCCCAAGACGGAGGTGGCGGGCGACATTGTCGACCGTTTGGTGGAAGTGTTGAACAAGGGAAAATAAGCATTGTGCGTTATGTTGCGTTCACTATACATACAAAACTATGCGTTGATAGAGAAGCTGGACATCACCTTCGAGCGCGGATTCTCGGTCATCACCGGTGAGACCGGTGCGGGTAAGTCCATCATCTTAGGCGCCATTGGCTTGTTGCTGGGTCAACGTGCCGATGTGAAAGCCATTCGTCCCGGTGCGTCGAAGTGTGTCATCGAAGCGCAGTTCGACATCTCGGCCTATGGTATGCAGGCTTTCTTCGAGGAGAATGATTTGGAGTACGATGCCGAGTGCATTTTGCGGCGTGATGTGTATGCCTCAGGGAAAAGCCGCGCTTTCATCAACGATACGCCGGTCTCCTTGGCGCAGATGAAAGAACTGGGGGAGCAGTTGATAGACATCCACTCGCAACACCAGAACCTGTTGCTGAACAAAGAGGGGTTCCAGTTGAACGTGCTCGACCTCCTGGCGCACGATGAGGCCGACTTGCAGACCTATCAGACTCTTTATAAAGACTGGAGGCAGGCCGAGCAGGATTTGGAGAAGTTGAAGACCGCAGCCGAGAAGAGCCGGGAAGACGAAGACTATCTGCGTTTCCAATTAGAACAGTTGGAGGAGGCGCAACTCACTTCCGGCGAACAGGAGGAGTTGGAGCAAGAGGCGGAGATGTTGGCTCATGCCGAGGACATCAAGGCGGGACTTTACAAGGCCGGGCAAGCGTTGAATGCCGATGAAGGAGGAATGCTGGGCTTGTTGAAGGATTGCCAAAGCGTCGTGTCCAATTTGCGTGAGGTGTATGCTCCTGCGGGTGAACTGGCCGATCGTCTGGATAGTGTCTACATCGAATTGAAGGACATTGCCCGCGAGATAGGAGACCGGGAGGAGACCGTTGAGTTCAATCCCGAACGTCTGAATACGGTGAACGAACGCCTGAACTTACTATATACCTTGGAACAGAAACATCGGGTGGATTCGGTAGACGAACTATTGGCCTTGCAGGAGTCATACGCTTCCAAACTCTCGGCCATCACTTCTTCGGATGAGGACATTGAACGTTTGCGGGAGCGGTGTGCGGACTTGTTCAAACAAGTAGAGGCACAAGCCGGAGTCTTGACCGAAGCCCGTAAGCGTGCGGCTCAGGAGGTGGAGTGCCAGATGGCTTCTCGTCTTATTCCCTTAGGGATGCCAAACGTGCGCTTCCAAGTGGAAATGGGCATGCGCAAAGAGCCTGGCATACATGGGATGGACACCGTAAACTTCCTGTTCTCGGCCAATAAGAACGGGACGTTGCAAAACATCTCATCGGTGGCTTCGGGAGGCGAGATAGCCCGTGTGATGCTTTCCGTCAAGGCGATGATAGCCGGAGCCGTTAAGTTGCCCACCATTGTGTTCGATGAGATAGACACGGGTGTTTCCGGTGAGATAGCCGACCGCATGGCTGACATCATGCAAGAGATGGGTGATAACGACCGGCAGGTCATCAGCATCACTCACCTGCCTCAGATAGCCGCCCGCGGACGTGTCCACTATAAGGTGTATAAGCAAGATAACGAGAAAGAAACCAATAGCCACATACGTCGTCTGACGGACGAAGAGCGGGTAGAGGAGATAGCCCACATGCTGAGCGGCGCCACGCTGACCGAGGCTGCCCTCAACAATGCACGGGCGTTATTGGAGCATTGATGTATATATATAATATGGTATAAGAATGATAGAGAAGAACGAACTCATATTTGGTGTCCGTGCCGTGATAGAAGCCATTCAGGCAGGGAAGGACATCGATAAGATATTGGTGAAGCGAGACATCCAGAGCGACTTGTCGAAAGAGTTGTTTGCCGCCTTGAAAGGTACCCAAATACCTGTGCAGCGGGTGCCTGTGGAGCGTATCAACAAGATAACCCGCAAAAACCATCAAGGGGTGGTGGCTTTTGTCTCGGCCATAACCTATCAGAAGACGGAAGACTTGGTGCCTTTCTTGTTTGAACAAGGCAAGAATCCCTTCTTCGTGATGCTCGATGGAGTGACCGATGTACGTAACTTTGGCGCCATAGCCCGCACGTGCGAGTGTGCCGGGGTGGATGCTGTTATTATCCCTTCACACAACAGCGTGTCGGTCAATGCCGATGCCGTGAAGACTTCCGCCGGTGCTTTGCATACCTTGCCCGTGTGCCGTGAGTCAGGGTTGAAGGAGACGCTTCAATATCTGAAGAATAGCGGGTTTCACATCGTAGGGGCTACGGAGAAAGGCGATTACGATTACACGAAGGCCGACTATACAGGACCTTTGTGCCTTATCATGGGAGCCGAAGACCGAGGCATCTCCTACGATAACCTGGCTTTGTGCGATGAATGGGTGAAGATACCCATGCGGGGAACCATCGAGTCGCTCAACGTGTCGGTAGCCGCGGGTGTGCTTATTTACGAAGCGATAAAACAAAGGTAAATTATTTAAGATACAATGAAGAAGAAGATAGTTATAGCGTTATTTTTGAGCCTGCTTTGTCAGGGAGCGATAATGGCTCAGCCCAAGTGGGTGGAGAAGGCAAAGCGGGCTGTGTTTTCCGTGATTACTTACGATAAGGATGATAAGATGTTGAACTCCGGCAATGGCTTCTTCGTGACGGAAGACGGAGTCGCCTTGTCCGATTATACCCTTTTCAAAGGGGCGAAGCGTGCCATTATCGTAAACTATGAAGGCGAGCAAATGCCTGTGGAGGCCATTATGGGTGCGGACGACATGTATGATGTGGTAAAGTTTCGGGTGGCTATCACCGGGAAGAACGTCCCAGCTTTGGCTTTGGCACAGACTCCTCCCGCAGTAGGAGCAGATGTTTGCCTCCTGCCTTATTCCACTCAGAAGAGCCGCACTTATACGGCCGGTAAGGTCAAAGCGATAGATAAGGTAACGGACAATTATTCGTATTATACCCTTACCCTTAAATTGGCGGACAAGCGCGTAAGTTGCCCGTTGGTGACCATGGAGGGCGAAGTCTTTGCATTGGCGCAGAAGGCTTCCGGACAAGACACTGCCACCATCTGTTATGGCGTGGATGCCAATTATGTGATGGCGCAGAAGATTACCGCTTTGTCCTATAGCGATGCCGCCTTGAAAGACATTGGCATTAAGAAAGCCTTGCCCGATACAGAGGAGGAAGCGTTGGTGTTCTTGTTCATGGCTTCCTCGCAACTCCCGGCGGATAAGTACATGACCGTGCTTCAGGACTTCATCAACCAATACCCCGATAGCCCGGACGGCTATATGCGTCGCGCCAACCAGCGCATCCTGATGTCGAAAGATGAAAACTCGCTGGACAGGGTCTCCGATGACCTCGACAAGGCGTTGGAAGTGGCGCAGCAGAAGGATGATGTGTACTATGGACGGGCTAAATTGATTTCGGCCTTTGTGATAGAAAATCCGGACAGAATTTATGCTGACTGGTCCTTGGACAAGGCGGTGGCAGAGATACGCGAGGCAATCAAGGTGCGTCCGCTTCCCATCTATACGCAGACCGAAGGAGATATTCTGTTTGCCAAAGGCGATTATCCCGCCGCGCTCGAAGCCTATGATGAAGTGAACCATTCGGAACTGGTGTCGCCCGCTACCTTCTATACGACGGCCAAAATCAAGGAAGCTATGAAGGCACCGTCTGAAGAAGTGCTGGCCTTGTTGGACAGTTGTGTGGTGCGCTTCAGTAAGCCTTATACGCAAGAGGCCGCCCCTTATCTGTTTGCACGGGCGCAGGCTTACATGGTGGCCAACAAGCCCCGTCAGGCCGTCCTTGATTACGATGCCTACTATGATGCCGTAAAGGGCAATGTAAACGATGTCTTCTATTACTATCGTGAGCAGGCTGCTTTGAAGTCCCGCCAATACCAACGTGCCTTGGACGATATGGAAAGCGCCATCGCTTTGAACCCCAAAGACTTGACCTATCGTGCCGAACTGGCCGTGGTCAATATCCGTGTGGGACGCAATGAGGAAGCCGTGAAAGTGCTGCAAGAGGCTTTGGCCATCGACGCTTCTTATGCCGAGGCCTATCGCCTGATGGGCATTGCCCAGATACAGATGAAGCAGAAGGACGCAGCGTGTGCCAGCTTTGCCAAAGCCAAGGAGTTGGGTGACCCCAATGTGGATGCATTGATAGAGAAGCATTGCAAATAAAGCAGAAAACCCCGCCAAGGAACCAAGGCGGGGTCTCACATTACGGGAAACATCTCCCTCATAGTTAAGTCCGAGTTATAAAATAAGGTGATGAATGAACAAAACAGCTTTTCGCATTCATTGATATAAATGGGGGAAACCAAGAAATACTGCATGGGAACATGCCATTTAATATTTATTTATCAATCATTATAATGCAAGGAAATATGAAGAAAGTCATTTGCAGCCCGAAAGCACCCGGTGCCATCGGGCCTTATAGCCAGGCTATCGAAGCCGCGGGGATGGTGTTTGTATCGGGCCAGTTGCCCATTGACGGATCTACGGGAGTCATGCCCGAAGGCGTGTCGGCTCAGGCGCGTCAATCGTTAGAGAACGTGAAGCACATCCTGGAAGAAGCCGGACTGGGCATGGCAAACATCGTAAAGACCACCGTATTCCTGGCCGACATGTCCTTGTTTGCCGAGATGAACGCCGTCTATGCCACCTACTTTGAGGGCGACTGTCCGGCACGTTCGGCGGTGGCCGTTAAGGCACTGCCCAAGGACGCTTTAGTGGAGATTGAGTGCATCGCGGTTCGCTAACAGGTCGGCTACGATGAAGCTGCTGCCTCCCACGAAGATAAAGTCTTCCGGGAGGCTTTCTTTTTGTGCCGCCCGTACGGCAGCAGGCACGTCCGCATAACACTCGCCCCGCAACCCCGCTTCCAGGCCAAGTTCCTTCAAACGCCCGGCAGGCATGGCACGTTTCACACTGGCTTGGGTGAAGTAATAAACCGCTTTCTTAGGCATCAAGCCCAGCACTCCCCGGACGTCCTTGTCGTTCACCATGCCCATGACAATGTGCAGCCGACGATACTTCTCCTCCTTCAGTTGCTCAACGATGTAACGGATGCCTCCCACATTATGTCCCGTGTCACACACCAGGGTAGGGGAGTTCTGCAACTTCTGCCAGCGTCCCATCAGTCCCGTCAGGCTCGTCACATGGGCAAACCCGCTGCGCACCGCCTGCTCATCTATATGGTAACCCGCCTCCTTCAGCAAGGGCAGGGCAGTGAGCAACGTCTGTTTGTTCTTCTTCTGGTAAAGCCCTTTCAACTCGAACTCGATGTCCGGATAATCTTCTCTGTCACAGTCCTCCGCAAAGTAAATCGGCGCATCCGTCTCCTTCGCCTTTGCCTCGAACACAGGGCGCGTTTCCGGAGTCGTCTCCCCAATTACCACCGGCACCCCACGTTTGATGATGCCCGCCTTCTCACGGGCAATCTTCTCCAACGTATTGCCCAGGAACTGCACATGGTCGAAGCTGATGTTCGTAATCACGCACAAGTCAGGCCGGATGATGTTCGTACAGTCCAGCCGTCCCCCCAAGCCCACTTCAACCACAGCCACGTCCACACGCTCATCCGCAAAGTAACGGAACGCCATGGCAGTCGTCAACTCAAAGAACGACGGGTGAAGCGGCTCAAAGAAGCTCCGCTCTTCCTCCACAAAGCGTATCACATACTCCTCCGGCACAGGCACACCGTTCACCCGGATACGTTCGCGGAAGTCCACCAAGTGCGGTGAAGTGTAAAGTCCTACCTTGTAACCGGCTTCCTGAAGTACAGCCGCCAGCGTATGCGAGCACGACCCCTTCCCGTTCGTCCCCGCCACATGAATGGTACGATACCGGCGATGCGGGTGCCCGAAGTGTGCGTCCAGCGTCAGTGTATTCTCCAAACCTTCCTTGTAAGCCGCTCCGCCCACTTGTTGAAACATGGGTGCGCTATTATATAAGTATTCTAAAGTATCCTGATAGTTCATCTTTTGAAATCTTTAACGGGAAACAAATCCTTACTATTACTAAAATTTACTACCTTTAATGGCAACAAAGATACGTACTATTTAAATCGATTGAGTTATGGGAGCAAAGAAAAATTTTGTAATCGACACCAACGTCATCCTGCACGACTACAAGTGTCTCAAGAACTTTCAGGAGAATGACATCTATCTCCCCATCGTCGTACTCGAAGAACTCGACAAGTTCAAGAAAGGCAATGAGCAGATTAACTACAACGCGCGTGAGTTCGTACGCGAGCTCGATGAGATAACCGATGACAAGCTCTTCACCAAGGGAGCTTCCCTGGGCGAGGGTTTGGGAAAATTGTTTGTTGTGACGGGTGATGTGGAGTCCAAGCGGGTGTACGCTTCTTTTCCTGAGCGCAAGCCCGACCATCAGATACTGGCGGTAGCCGACTGGCTAGCCGAAAAATATCCCAAGACAAAGACCATCCTTGTGACCAAGGACGTCAACCTGCGCATGAAGGCCCGCTCCATCGGCATCCTCTGTGAAGACTACATTAACGACAAGGTAGTCAACGTAGACGTCTTTGAGAAGTCAAACGAAGTGTTCGAAGGGACCGACCCGGCACTGATAGACCGCATCTATTCCTCGCACGAAGGCATTGACGTGGGCGAATTCCCCTTCAAGGACATCATCCACCCCAACGAATGCTTCATCCTCAAGAGCGACCGCAACAGCGTACTTGCCCGCTACAACCCCTTCACCCGCACCGTATGCAGAGTGAACAAGACGAAGAACTATGGCATCGAGCCGCGCAACGCCGAGCAAGCCTTTGCGCTCGAAGTGCTCAACGACCCCGACATCAAGCTCGTCGCCCTCACCGGGAAAGCCGGCACTGGCAAGACGCTCCTCGCCCTCGCCGCCGCTCTCAGGCAAATGAACGACTACAAGCAGATACTCCTCGCACGCCCCATCGTCGCCCTCTCCAACAAAGACATCGGCTTCCTGCCCGGCGATGCTAACGAGAAAGTGGCGCCCTACATGCAGCCCCTCTTCGACAATCTGAACGTCATCAAACACCAGTTTGCAGCTAACTCCAGCGAAGTGAAACGTCTGGAGGACATGCAGAAGAGCGACCAACTCGTTATCGAAGCCCTTGCCTTCATCCGTGGGCGCAGTCTGAGCGAGACCTACTGCATCATCGACGAAGCCCAGAACCTCACCCCGCACGAAATTAAAACCATCATCACCCGTGCAGGCGAAGGCACCAAGATGGTCTTCACGGGCGACATCCAACAGATAGACCAGCCCTATCTGGACACCCAGTCCAACGGCCTCGTCTACATGATAGACCGCATGCGCGACCAGAAGCTCTTCGCCCACGTCAACCTCATCAAAGGCGAGCGTAGCGAGCTTAGCGAACTGGCAAGCAACCTGATGTAAAGAGAAAGAACAGCTTTCAGAAAGAAAAACCGTTTATTCGGATGAAAAAGAGGATGTGTCAAAAGGAGGAATGGCTTTCATCCTTACACTACGTCACACCCTCTTTGTTTTCAGAGAAAGGGGTGGAAAGGTATGCCAATTCACATTTTTATAGTATCTTTGTCCGAACTCTAAATGATAAGTAGGTGTACAAAATTAAATGATAATTTATCGGGTTGTTTTTAGGCACACAGATGACACAGATGATACGGATTTACACAGATTTTAAAGGGCTTCGCCATGTATCTGTCATTCTGAGCAACGCGAAGAATCTCCCGAACACACTGGGAGATGCTTCACTCCGTTCAGCATGACAAAAGAAATCTGTGGTCATCTCGTGAAATCTGTGTCATCTGTGTGCCATCTAATTTCCCATTTATAGTATAAACTAAATATGATTAGTTACTTAATACATTAATATATGATACTGATAGTCGATGATGATAGTGCGGTGCGCTCTTCGCTCAGCTTTATGCTGAAGCGTGCCAAGTACGAGGTGAAAACGGCGGCGGGGCCGCGGGAGGTGATAGACATCGTGCGTGCCGAGTCGCCCGCTTTGATATTGATGGACATGAACTTCACGCTTTCCACGACGGGCGAGGAGGGGCTTACATTGCTGAAGCAGGTCAAGATATTCCGCCCTCATGTGCCCGTTATCCTCATGACTGCCTGGGGCAGTATCGAACTGGCCGTGCAGGGGATGCAGGCGGGTGCTTTCGACTTCATTACCAAACCTTGGAATAACGCGGCGCTCCTCCAAAGAATTGAGACGGCTTTGCAACTCTTTGCTCCGTCCGATGCGGCAAGCGGGGAAGGGCAGGACTTGAAGCGGGGAAACATCATCGGCCAGTCGAAGGGGCTGATGGAGGTGTTGAACACGGTTGGACGGGTGGCACGCACCAATGCTTCCGTTTTGATAACCGGCGAGAGCGGCACGGGCAAGGAACTGATAGCCGAAGCCATCCACATCAATAGCCAACGGGCCAAGCAGCCCTTTGTGAAGGTCAATCTGGGAGGTGTCTCGCAAAGTCTGTTCGAGAGTGAGATGTTCGGACATAAGAAAGGAGCCTTTACCGATGCATCGTCCGACCGTGTGGGACGTTTCGAGTTGGCCGACAAGGGAACCATCTTCTTAGATGAGATTGGCGATTTGAACTTTGCCTGCCAGGTGAAGTTGCTTCGTGTGTTGCAAGACCAGACGTTCGAAGTGTTGGGCGATAGCCGTCCGCGCAAGGTAGACGTGCGGGTCGTGTCCGCCACAAATGCCGACTTGCGCAAGATGGTGGCCGAACATACTTTCCGCGAAGACCTTTTCTATCGTATCAATCTGATAACCGTCAAGCTGCCCGCCTTGCGCGAGCGTCGGGAAGATGTTCCTCTGTTGGTGCGTCATTTTGCCGACCTTCAGGCCAGGCAGAACAACCTGCCCCGTACGGAATTTTCAGCCGATGCCTTGAACTTCCTTTCCCGCCTGCCCTATCCCGGCAATATCCGCGAACTGAAAAACTTGGTGGAGCGCACGGTGCTGGTCAGCGGAAAGCGTTTGCTGGACGCTTCCGATTTTGAACGCCAATACCATCGGGAGGACGATTCGGATAAAGCGGGGGAAGGAACTTCGTTTGCGGGCATGACGTTGGACGAGATAGAGCGGCGCACCATCTTGCAGACCTTGGAACAGTGCAAGGGGAACCTGAGTCAGGCCGCCACTTCCTTGGGCATCAGCCGGGCGGCGCTTTATCGTAGGTTGGAGAAATATGGCATTTCTGATAACGGATGAGTATTAAAGCCTATTTCTACGTATGGGCCTTGTTGCTGATAGTTTTGGGCGCAGGGCTGTTTTTCTTGCCATCGGACAAGACGGTATACCATATTTATATAGTCATGGCTTATATCCTGTGCGTGCTTGTCTACTTGATTGTTTTCTACCACAAAATCGTGAAGCCCATGCATACCATCGGCAACGGTATGGAGTTGCTCCGCGAACAGGATTTCAGCAGTCGGCTAAGTCCCGTCGGACAGTACGAGGCCGACCGCATCGTGAACATCTTCAACCGTATGATGGACCAGTTGAAGCAAGAGCGGCTTCGTTTGCGCGAGCAGAATATGTTTTTGGACTTGCTTATCAAGGCTTCTCCGATGGGGGTGGTTATCCTGGACCTTTCCGACAATGTTTCCCAATTGAATCCCATGGCCGTCCGCATGATGGACTTGCCGGAGGATAAGGTTGTGGGCCGGCATCTGGAGGACGTGCGTTGCCCTTTGGCTCATGAGTTGTCCCTTATCAAGCCCGACCAGACGGCGGTAGTACGGCTCAACGATGCCAATATCTATAAATGTACCCGCTCTTCTTTCGTTGATTGCGGCTTTCCTCATCCTTTCTTTCTGATAGAGCGCATGACGGACGAGTTGATGCGTGCCGAGCGAAAGGCCTATGAGAAAGTCATCCGCATGATTGCCCACGAGGTGAACAATACGACCGCCGGCATCACTTCCACGCTCGATACCGTCCATCAGGCATTGGCTGAAGAGGCCGGCATGGAGGACATTTGCGAGGTGATGCGTGTGTGCATCGAGCGGTGTTACTCCATGAGCCGCTTCATCACCCGCTTTGCCGATGTGGTGAAGATACCCGAGCCAAACCTGAAACCTTGTGACCTGAATGGGGTCGTGATGAATTGTGCCCGTTTTATGGAAGGCATGAGCGAGGAACATGAAGTCACGCTCCGTTGGGCGTGCGATGCTGATGTGAAAACAGTCAACTTAGATGAGGCTCTCTTTGAGCAAGTGGTGGTAAACATCATTAAAAATGCAGTGGAAAGCATTGTCGCAAGACGTGAGGGTGGAGATGAAAGACCCGGTGAAGTATGGATTCGGACAAAGGCGCCGGCTGAGGTAGAGATAGAAGACAATGGGGCGGGCATCAGTCAGGAAACAGAGTCGAAACTCTTCAGTCCCTTCTTCTCCACCAAGCCGAATGGACAAGGCATCGGGCTGGTGTTTATCCGCGAGGTGCTGACCCGCCACAAATGCGCCTTCTCCTTGCGCACATACGAGGATGGGCTGACTCGTTTCCGCATCCGGTTCTGAGTTTGTCAGATATGCTTTCTTTGGGTGCATTCCTCTTTATAGTCATAAGTAACCAATTATATTTTGTGCACTTACTTATATCCTATCTATATACATATTATTTTACATTCGAATTTAACCTTTTGTAGGTATTTGGCTACTATTCTGTTAACGAATGTGTAAATATGGACGCCTGATTCCATAAAATAATGTATGGATTTGTTTATTGCATTGATTGTCAGTGTTTTGTGTTCCTCAGAAACACTGCGCTATTTCCGCTCAATCAGCGCAGTGTTTACCCCTAAAACAGTGCGCTGTTTCGGTAGAAACACTTAAGTATTTGGGCGGAAATAGTGCGCTGATTGAGAAGCAATAATGCGGAGATTTGGAAAGATAGGAAAGGTCTTTACAAAATAGTGCGTGAAATAACCGATTCGGTCGTCTGCTTGAAGCCTAAGAGGGGGTATCGTAATGCAAGATTGCCTATACCATATTATATATAGGCGGGTTATTTTTAGGCACGGATTGCACGGATTGGTCACGGATTTACTCAAGGTATCCCTGTCATGTCGAGCTTGTCGAGACATCTCACGTAGCGCATGGGAAAGCATTATGTAAGACCCCTCGACTACGCTCGGGGTGACAGAGACATAGCAAAAAACTAAAATTTATCTTTTAGGAGTTAAGAAGTTAAGTAGTTAAGCCGATAGTAGGCTTATCATATACGCTAAATGGTATTGGCTTAACTCCTAACGGAACGAAGCGGAGTGATAACTCCTTTAACTCCTTAAGCGCGCTTGCGCGCGCTAAATTCCCATTTACCCCCCTTTCCTTCCATCCCTTCCCTTATTTCCCTAAAAATCTGCAAAAACGCCTCGTAACGCATTGCAGTTTGCGATTTATCCCTTACCTTTGCGCTGATGTAAAATTTTCACTCTATTAACCACATAAAAATGAAACGTTACGGATACATACCCTCTTCGCTTTCAACGGTTTGCCGACAGAACGGAGGCGTATGCCGTGTCCCGAATACGGAAATGGATACCCCTCTTCCGCACGCAAAAGCACCTGCAAAATACCGTTAAAAACTTGTGTATGTGTGGATTTATTTTAGATACACTGTAGAAGCCTCGCGCGTAATATACGTAATATAATAAAAATCTCTGGAAATAATAGTTTGTTAAGAATTAGCTTATCAGCTAAGCGGTATCCGCCACAAAGCCCAAGAGTTCTTTGACAAGTTTAGCATTAAAAGTTCTGTTCGGTCTCAGCTCGGACCTTACCAAAAATCTTTTGAGCATGTAAATGTTGCTTATAATAGGACTTTAGCAGTCCGATGGAGAGTTCCGAATGCATGATCTTTGCGATGTTCACCGCTGGCATTGATGCATTGAAAGCGAAATCGGGTTTTCTCAAGTCCCTTGTCTGGCAATGGTTCAGTCCGGTAAATAGCTTTTCCTCGCGGAAACAGAACTCGATTTGGGATCTTGTGCGGTAAAATTCAATGATGTTAGAGTTGCCGGAAACATTGCTCGCAACTGTCCGAATAGCGTCCCATTTGGGTAAAGTTTATCTTACGCGGTATAACCAGATATAAAATCATTATCAGGATGAATGCTGTTTTAAAAACTTTTGCGTAGCTTTGCAGAACCAAATTTCAACGCATCTGCTACGATTTCCTCATATCGGTCAAGTGCTGTTTCCTCCATTATCTTTAATGTGTGGTAGAAAACCAATAAAGATGCTGAATTTCAGTCACTTGGCCAATTAAATTGTGCTAAGCTTTGTTGCATAACTCACTCTTTTTCAACAAACTAATAGAAAAATAATGAAGTATTATATAATATGATATATAAATGTATAGGTTTGCTGTTGTGCCTATCTCTTGGAGCGGGTGAGATAACGGCGAGTGATGCCCGTCTCGACCAAATTTGTTTTGAACGCTTCGCCACGCCCGAAGGGTTGCCCAACAATGTGGTAAGGCAGGTATATCAGGATCGGGACGGTTATATCTGGATAGCTACCGCATATGGTTTGTCCCGGTATGACGGGTATGACATCCGGACTTTGAAGTCTAATTTGTACACGCCGGGACGTTTACCGAGCAATGATGTGATTTGCGTAGCCGAGGATACTTCCCGTCGGTTGTGGATAGGTACGCACGAAGGCATGTGTGTGATGGATAAATGTACGGGAAATGTCCGTGCGATGACGTTGGAAGGTGTCAGCAAGCAACGGATGAACAATATTCTGGTAACCCGTGCGGGGCGGGTTTATTTGGGCTGCATACGAGGGGTAGCTTATTATGACGAGGTGGGAGACTCGCTTGTGTTGATGACTGCTCGAAACAGTAAAGGTGACATACCTGTAGGAGAAAATATACAGGCTTTGCTGGAAGATGAAAACGGAGATCTGCTAATCGGAACTTGGAATAAGGGATTGCTGAGGTTGCGTGTAGAGAACAATGAATTTATAAGTTACGGGCAAAAGGATAATTTGAAATCTGTCCTAAGCCTGTTTCGCGATACGCGCGGGACATTGTGGGTCGGCACTAATGGGAATGGTTTGTTCAAGGTACGATTTACTTCTGACCTGCGGGGAATGGAAGTGACGAACTTCAGATATGAGCCGGGAGTATCCGCTTCGCTTGCTTCGGATTATGTACAGGTTGTTCATGAGGACTTGCAGACAGCTTCTCTTTGGATTGGTACGCGTAATGGATTGAGCGTCATGCCGCTTGACAATGAAGGATGTTTCATAAATTATAGTGGTGAATACGCGGCGAAACATTGGCTACCGGTTCGTGAGGTAACTTCTGTCCTGCGGGATACAGACGGGCTGATGTGGTTGAGCGGTGAAGGGGCCGGAGTCTTCTGTGCCGACACGCGTCCTAAAACATTTCAGACTATAGGCTCTGAAAGCCAGGTGAACATGATGCTTGTGGACGGGTCCGACGGATTGTGGACTGGAGGAAACCGGGGTGTGGATTACATACGGGATACTGAAAGACGTGCATTCTTTTCTGCCCGTCGGCCACGGGATATAGTTTACAGTACTTCGACCGGTGAAGTATTGCTGGCGATACAGGATGAAGGACTTATTGTGTGCCATGAGGGGTGCATGGTGCGTCAGTACAAAAACGAAGGATGTGGTTTCATTCCGTCCAATCTGGTGTTTGCCGTTCGTGAAGACCGTAAAGGGAACTGGTGGATTGGAAGCTACAAAGGATTAGGCGTGCGCTATCACGACGGAAGGGAATGTGTGTTTGGAAACACCCGGAAGTCACAAGGGATACCTACGGGCGAGATTACCAATCTTGTTATAGAGAATGATACTTCACTTTGGATGACTACCGGTGGGGGCGAAATTGTTCATGTGAGCGGTAACTTGGAAACGCCCGATGATTTACGCGGTAAAAGTTATAGTCTGCCGGTCAGTCATCCTTTATGCTTCTTTATCGACCGGGGCGGAAGAATATGGGTCGGTACGGAAGGTGGCGGATTATGTATGTACAATGCACGCGAGGATTGTTTTGAGTCGGTGCATCGTCGGTACAATATACCGGGCGACATGGTGGGGAGCATCGAAGAAGACGGATACGGGAACCTTTGGTTGGGAACTAATTGCGGCTTGGTAAGATTGACTGTTACGGGAGAGAAAAAAGGACGGGTGCGTACATTTACCGTAGCGGATGGGCTGCCCGATAATTTCTTTAATCCACGGGCTTCCTATTCCAAAGACGGGACATTGTATTTCGGCTGTAGTCGTGGAATAGTCATGTTCGATCCTACGGCGATTGAAGAGACGAACGTGAATCTGATACCACGGATTACGGATATATTGGTGGACGGCTTGTCATGGGAGCAATACGGGAAAGAAGAACGTGAGCAGATGAGTCCGTATATGCCGGATTTTACTTCAACCTTACAGATTCCTGCCAACCATACAAATTTCAGTTTTCAGTTTGCTATGCTGACGTACAACCGTTCGCGGCAGAACCGGTATGCTTATCGGTTAAAGGGATTAGAGGAGGACTGGCACTATACGGATGCGGGAATACGTACGGCTCATTATACACGTATCCCGTCGGGGAGATATACTTTCGAGTTGCGTGCCGCGAATGCAAATGGCGAATGGAGCGATCTGCGTACATTGGAAGTTGTGGTGGAACCTCCTTTCTGGGCTACAGGATGGGCATACCTTATTTATATAATAGGCGCGCTTGTCATTTCCGGTTTTATTTTGGACGGCCTCCGTCGGTTGGCTTTGTTTTTGTCTTTACCGGAATTGTATAAGCGGATACTAAGTCGGTTGAACAAGAAAAGAAATGAAAAGCATACGGCCATTGAAATTGTAACTCCGGAATATACGGATGCAGATGAAGTATTTTTACAGAGAGCTGTAGAATGCGTCAACAGTCATTTGGATGATTCCGGTTTCGGCATTCCACGGTTGGTGGAAGAACTCGGTACAAGCCGCACTACGCTTCACACAAGGTTAAAAGCGTTGACCGGACTGAATGCTACCGGCTTTGTCCGGAGTGTCCGCTTGAAGGCTGCCCATCGGTTAATTGAAGAAAATCCAGCTATCCGAATTTCTGACCTGGCCTATAGAGTAGGCTTTAACGATCCTAAGTATTTCTCAAACTGTTTTAAGAAAGAGTTTGGGGTATATCCATCAGAGGTGAAGAACTTTGCTTCGAGAGAGGTAAAATTATGTTCGGAAAAGGAAGATGGAACATAATTCCACCTGTCTGGAAGATAGTTTCCACCCTTTTTACCTGCGTTCTTATAGTTTTGTCGGCGTTAAACTTATTGTCTGACTTAAAACTATTTAATAATGGAAAACAGGTTAAAAAAGAATTTCCGACTATTATGTATGGTCATGGCATGCACATCAGTTCCCATAGGGCAGTCGCATGCACATCCTGAGTTTACCTTATCGCAGGTGGTTCAACAAACGAATGCCGTGCGAGGTACAGTGAAAGACACGTTTGGCGAACCCATCATTGGCGCCAGCATTGTTGTGAAAGGCAACGGCAACGGATGCATCACGGACATCGACGGCAACTTCGTGCTATCCAATGTGTCCGAAGGTGACGTTTTGCAAATCAGTTTTATCGGTTACAAGACTCAAGAAGTAACCGTTGGACAACAACGTACGTTCAGTTTCGTTTTGGAGGAAGACACCAGGCAATTAGACGAAGTAGTTGTAGTGGGATATGGCGTGATGAAAAAATCGGACCTTACAGGTTCGGTCAGTTCGGTATCCTCAGAAAAGTTGGCTGGCAGAGGAACAACACGTATAGAGGACGCATTGCAAGGTTCCGTACCTGGTGTAAATATCACGCAATCCAACAGTCGTGCCGGAGGAGGTTTTAACATGCAAATCCGTGGACAGGCGTCTATAAACAAACAAGCCTCTCCACTGTACGTGATTGATGGTGTGGTGTGTGAGAGTATGGACTTCCTGAACCCGGAAGACATTGAACGTATTGACATTCTGAAAGACTCTTCTTCAACGGCCATATACGGTTCGCGTGCGTCGGCGGGTGTCATTATGATAACCACGAAAGGAGGCAAAAACGCAGGGAAAGCGGAGAAAGTATCCATATCGTATGACGGATATTATGGTATACGTACCATTGCGCGGATGCCGGATTTCATGAATGCGCAGGAATTCATTGATTATCGTTTTGCGCGACATACCACTTTATCTACTGAGAACTTTCCCGGTTCTACCCGTCCCGGAGTGGATGCGAACGGTGTCCCTCACTACGAAATTAAACAAAATGATTTGGAAACAGCGTTCTTGAAACGGGATGGAGGAAGCAGCTACCGCGACTCGAAGGTTTATGAAATGATGATGAGCGGTACGGACGGTTATGATTGGACGGATCTGGTAACCCGTAACGGTTCACAACAGAACCACTTTATAAGTGCCAACGGGGCTACAGAGAAAGTGAATTTCCGTTTGGGGCTTGGTTACCAAGGTGAAGAGAGTGTATTCCAGCATAACGATTATTCCCGTTTCAATTTGAAAGGAGCTTTTGACGGGAAAATATCGGAAGTCTTTGAAGCCGGTTTATCCGTGAATATGGCTTACACTGTGCAAGACGATTTTAGTACCGACAGTAAATATTGTCCCTACGAAAACGCCTTTCTGTTCAATCCTTTTGTGGCACCGTATGACGAGAATGGTAATATCATCAACAATCTCGGTTCGAAAGATGCGTTTGAATCGGCTATGCAGTTCACTTCAACCATCAGTCCGCTGAATGACCTCGTGGATGAGAATTATGTCAACCAAAACCGCAAGTTTCAAGTTTTGGGCAATGTCTACTTGCGTGCCAATATCATGGATGGATTGAAGCTGACAACCACTTTCTCTCCGAATTTTTATCATAGTCGCTTAGGAAAATTCAATTCTACCGGTGTGAACGACCGCAACCCCTTAGGTTCGAATTATTACCAGACGAACGGAACGAATTCAGCGGAAGTAACCTCTACGGATCGTTTGGATTGGACTTGGGATACCCAACTGGACTACAACAAAACGATGGGTGATCATAGTTTCGGAGCCATGGGCTTGTTCTCTATGTATAAAAGCGATACAGAAGTATATCGTTTGAAGGGCTTTGGCATTTCCGATGACATGTTGTCTTTCAACGCCATGGATAAAGCTTCGGGTGATAAGGAGATAGAGTCTTCCTATACGGCTTCTACGCTTGTCTCGGCCGCATTCCGTTTAAACTATTCTTATAAAGGGAAATACATGGCCACAGCGACTGCCCGTGCCGACGCTTCTTCTCGTTTTGCCAAAGGGAACCGGTGGGGTTGGTTTCCCTCAGTGGCATTGGCGTGGAGGATGTCCGAAGAAGATTTCTTGAAAGAGGTTGATTGGTTGGATAACTTGAAACTCCGTGTTTCCTATGGTATTACCGGCAATAATAATGTGTCGGACTATGTTACGATTACTACAGCTTCCGGACCGTCATATGTCGTGCTGGACGGAACAGAAGTGCAGGGCTATTATCCGAACGGTTTGGTGAATGCAGGCCTTTTGTGGGAGAAAGTGAAAGAATTTAATTTCGGTATCGACTTCGGCGCTTTCAGTAATCGCATCAATGCTACGATTGATGCTTACCACAGATTGTCTGACGGACAGATTATGGATAGAAAAGTTCCTATCGAAACGGGTGAAACGACTTCTACCGCCAATGTCGGTTCGGTGCGCAACGCTGGTATCGAATTGGGTTTGCAATTGGGGGTAATCCGTACCCGTGATTTTACATGGGATCTTGCTGTTAATTTCTCCAAGAACTGGAATAAGATTTTGAAACTGAGCAATGGAAAGGTGGATGAAGTGGCCTCAAACCGTTTTATAGGAGAGCCTCTGAATGTATTACGTGATTATACGCATACCGATATCATTACGGATAAAGGAGTAACCATGCATACTAAGGACGGCGACATTCACTACACGTTGCAGGAGCTTTATGATCGGTATGGTTCTAAATACAAATGGTATGAAGGGCAGGTTGCTGTCAATGACTGGAACAATGACGGAAAGATAGATGACAACGATAAGCGGATATATGGCTGCACCGATCCCAAGTGGATAGGAAGTCTCAGTTCGACCATGTATTATAAAGGGTTCGATTTCTCTGTGATGGTGTATACAAAGCAGGGACAATGGTCTCGCAGTTATTTCCACGATAAGTATATGAAATGGTCTGACCGTGGAAGCCAACACATGACTATGGACTTTTACATACCGAAAGGCGCTCCTATTATCGACCATGCTACCGGTGACATCGTTTATGCTCAGGAAACTCATTATGGCAAGTATCCCTATCCGAACAACTCGGATACATCGGCAGGCGGTTACTTCTCTGATAAAGGAAGCGCCCGCGGTGAGGGATTTCAATACCAGAAGACTTCGTTTGTCAAGATTAAGAATATTTGTTTAGGCTATACATTCCCTACGAAGTGGATTGCCAAAGCGGGCTTGCAGCATTTGCGTCTTTATGTAAACGTGTTAAATCCTTTCTGCTTTTCCGGTTATGAGGGATTTGACCCGGAATGGGCCAGCGCGACACTAACGAACGGCGGTCCTTCTTCTGTAACCTATCAGATAGGTGCAAATATTAAATTCTGATTATTATAAAAAGGATATGAACATGAAAAAGTTATATATAACACTTATCGCTATTTGTTCCGTGTTATGTACCGGATGCGAAGATTTCCTGACAACGGACAATAAATCGAATGTGACGGATGAGAAATATTTCTCTACAAAATCCGGATTTGAATCATTGGTGTCCAACGCATATGAAACGTTGAGGACCATTTTTGCAGACTCCAGTTTCCCTACATTCTTCAATGCGGGTACGGATATGTACGCCGACGGCCGCATGTACATCAATGACGAATTGCATGAATACGAGACACTCAATCCGGAGAACAGCGTGATGGAGGAATTCTACACCGCTTGTTACGACGGTATCCGGGCTGCGTATGCCGTAGCCTATTATGCGCCGCGAGCCGCTGTAGACGAAGCCTTACGCCAGAAGCGTGTGGATGAAGCCCGTGTCGTGGCTGCTTATTACTATTATTTGTTGGCCAACACCTTCGGCGGAGTTCCCTTGATGAAGGAATATGTGTCCGCTGCCCAGACCGGTTATCCGAAAGCCACGCAGGAGGACATATATAGTTATATCATTTCCGAATTGGAGGATGTATTGTCCAATAACAATTTAGAGACCAGCACCGCCGAACGAGGTGGGGGACGGGCCAGTATAGAGTCCGCTAAAGCTTTGTTGGCACAGACTTATCTGGCTGCGGCTTGGGACTTGAACCGCACTGATTATTTCGACAAGGCTGCCGTTATGGCGGATGAAGTGATAGGCGGACGTGCGTTAACCACACCTTTTGCTGAGCTATGGAAAGCTGATTGTAGCGGTGACGATGATCCGGAATTTATTTGGGATGTGGAATATGATTTGGCAAGTGCCAATAACACCGTAAGCGGCGGACATCCCTGGAGTTCTTTCTACTGCAGCCTTATCGGCGGACAAGAGGACCATGGCAAACAAAGTACTTCAGCTTTTATTCCCACGTTGCATGCACTGATGTGTTTTGAACGGGGGGATGTGCGCTATGACGTAACGTTTATGAAGGAACTGCCGGATATTGTATCCTCATCCCCCTATTCCTACTGGGATTGGTATCGGAATGGAGAAACCTTTATCGGTATCCCTGTGAAACGCTACTATGCGGCGTGGTATGAAACGGAAGAAGACATTGAAGCCTGGAAAGCACTCGACCCAGAGAACCGGAAAGATACTTGGATACTTCCCATGTCGGACCATACGCATAATCCGCAAGAATATTCACCGGAAGAAATCACGTACGAGGAATTTGTCACATACGGTTATGGAAGTGCGCCCTGCCGCAAGTTTGATGATTGTAACACGGCTACCTATACGGCAAAGACAGACTATCGTGATATTCATCTCATCACTTTGCCGGAAATTTATCTGGTAGCAGCTGAGGCTTATTTAAAAGCGGGGGATGCGGCAACGGCATTGAAACGGCTGAACGAAGTCCGCCGTAGAGCCGGACTCAGTCCCGTCCTATCTATCAACATCGATACCATCCTGAAAGAGCGTGCATGTGAGCTTTTCGGGCAAAACTCACGCTGGTTCGATTTGAGAAGAACGCAGAAACTTGTGGAATACAACAATCTGTATAATCCCCAAATCAAAGGTCGGGCTGCCCAAGTTATCGGTGAAAAACTGTTTCGTCCTATCCCTCAGGCAGCTATCGACGCGAATGAACTGTTGACAGCGGAAGACCAAAATCCGGGATATTGATGAGTGTATAAGTTTTTTCACTAAATTTGTATTCAATATCGGTGGCCGTTTGTTATAGGTGACTAAATTATGATTAGTTATATCGTAATCGGAGCTTAAAATGGCATACGGATGATACGGATTTTAGTAAGATAACCACAGATTGTGGAATAGATGAGGGCTATTGGTCGCTAAGTCACCAGTCTTACCCCTCTGAGGTAAAGGCTTTACCCTTCTGGGGTCAAGGCCTTATCCCAGTAGGGTCAAGGTCTTACCCCAGTAGGGTCAAGGGTTCATCTTTTAAAAGATACTGAAGTGATAAATGGATTAATTACACAACACATTCAATAATGATTTAATTTTGTACATATACATAATGAATATACGTTTTTTGTTTCTTTTGTTCGCATTAGCCTGTATCCGAACAGTACAGGCGGGTGAATTTGTCTGGTACAACGGGAAAGATGCCGTGAGTTATCATTTTCAGCAACGGAATGTATCGCCGGTGGTGCATGTCGCCCTCGACATGTTTGCCGATGATTTGGAGCAAGTTACCGGTTTGCGTCCGCAAGTGGTTTCCGCTGAACAATCTATAGTCCGGATTGTACAGCTTGACAAGGCCGGTAAAGGATTAAAACGAGAATTGGAACGGACTGGCATTCCCGTTGCGGAGCTGAGTACTAAGCGTGACGGTTTCTGCCTGATGGTAGGAAACGATGGTGACCATCGCCGGTTGTATGCGGTGGGGAGCGACGGACGTGGAACAGCATACGCCATTTTGGAAATGTCCCGCTTGGCCGGTGTCTCACCTTGGGTTTGGTGGAGCGATGTCGTACCGGAACAGAAAACTCGTTTGGTGCTTGATGATAGCTACTGTACATTACAAAGCCCCTCGGTGGAATACCGGGGCATTTTCCTTAACGATGAGGACTGGAGTCTGCAGCCTTGGAGTTGGAAAACTCTCGAACCCAATCCCATTAAAGGCCGCATAGGAGCCCGTACATATAAAGAAATCTTCAAGTTGCTGCTACGCTTGCGTGCCAACATGATTTGGCCCGGTATGCATGGCATTACCACACCTTTCTATTTTGTCCCGGGGGCTAAAGAAGTGGCGGACTCATGTGGAATAGTCATCGGGACGTCACATTGTGAACCATTGATGCGCAACAATGTGGGTGAGTGGGACGTGAAGCGCAGAGGAAATTACAACTATATCACCAATCGTGACTCCGTGCAAGCCTATTGGGTGGAACGTCTGAAAGAAGCCGCTCCGTATGAAAACATCTATACCATTGGCATGCGGGGCATACACGACGGCTCCATGGAAGGCGTAAAGACTTTGGAGGAGAAGACCCGGGCTTTGCAACAGGTCATTAACGACCAGCGTCGTCTGCTTGCCAAGTATGTAGACAAGGATGTGAAACGCATTCCTCAAAGTTTTGTTCCCTATAAGGAAGTATTGGAGATTATGGAGAATGGATTGCAAGTGCCGGATGACGTGACGCTGATGTGGTGTGACGATAATTACGGCTACATGACACGTCTGAGCGACTCCATTCAGCAACAACGTAGCGGGGGAGCCGGTGTATATTATCACTTGAGCTACTGGGGACGTCCGCACGACTACATGTGGCTCTGTACGACACAGCCAGGATTGATTTACAACGAAATGAAGCAGGCTTACGATCATCATGCGCGTCGGATTTGGATTGTCAATGTACACGACTTGAAGCCTGCCGCTTATGATTTGGAACTGTTCCTTGACTTGGCTTGGGATATTGACTGCGTGACACCTTCTACGATAAACGCTCACTTGGAACGTTGGCTTTGCAGAGAATTCGGAACGGAAGCAGGCAGGAAACTGCTGCCTGCCATGCTGGAGTACTATAGACTGTGCGCAATTCGCAAGCCTGAGTTCATGGGGTGGACGCAGGTGGAACTGGATAAGAAACGCTATCCGCGCGGGCGTTCGCAGGTCATTGACACCGAGTTCAGCCTGACTGCTTTTGGAGGTGAATTAGACCGCTATTTGGAAGAATTTGAAGCAGTTAAGCAAGCGGTGGAAGCCGTGGAGCCGCTTATAGAGCCTCGGTTGCGTGACGCTTTCTATTCGCACGTCAAATATCAGGTATTAGCCGCATCAGCCATGAGCGTCAAGATGTTGGAGGCTCAGCGGGCGCGTTCGTACGCCATGGGACAATGTGACGAAACACTTTGGGGACGTGATGAAGCGATGTTCCGGGCCTGTGCAAACAGTTGGAAAGCATATCAGAAGATACGTACGCTGACGGAGTACTACAATAACCGCATGGCCGGCGGACGTTGGCGTCACTCCATGTGTTACAACCCACGCGATCTGTATGTGTTCTTCCCACCTACGTTGCCTGTGGGGTTGACGGATGAGGAAGTGGAGCAGTATGCGGACAAGACTCCTCGTCCGTTAGGCAAACATCTGATTAAGACAGACCGGTGTTTGGCTAAGAATGCCTGTGACTACACAGAAGCTACGCAGGGATCCACCGTTATACAGGCGTTGGGACACAGCATGAATGCCGTAGCGTTGCCAAAGGGAGGCTCGTTGACTTACGAATTCGATAGCCCTTGGGAAGGAGAAGCCGTCTTGCGCACAGCTGTTATACCTACACAACCGAATGACAAAGGTGACATTCGTTTCAGTGTGAGTATAGATGGAGAATCGCCTCGTGTGATTTCATTCCGTGAGATTGGCCGTACGGACACGTGGAAAAAGAATGTGTTACGTGGTCAGGCTGTGAAGGAGACGCATCATACACTGAAGTCCGGACGCCACACGCTGACCATTACGGCACTTGATGCGCATGTTGTGGTAGACCAGTGGATGCTGGATTTCAATCCGAAGCGTAAATTCTATATGTTTCCGGTGGAGTAATGATATTAAATATAATTAAATTATGAAACATTACATTTGTTTATTCTTATTCAGCCTATGCCTTGGGAGCGTAAAGGCGCAGCAAACTGAGGTCCGTTACCTGTCGGGTACCGATGCGGAGAACACGGAGACGTGGGACTTCTGGTGTTCGGCAGGCATGAACTCCGGCAAATGGAACACCATAGAAGTGCCCTCATGCTGGGAACAACAGGGCTTTGGAGGATACACTTATGGCCGTTACTACATTTATAAGGAACGGGACAATTACAAGGCTTACGATGCCTATCGCGAACACGACTTTCACGATGAGTACGGCATCTACCGCCATCGTTTTAGCGTTCCGCGGGAGTGGCGGGACAAGGAGGTGCGCATTGTCTTTGAAGGCGTAATGACCGACGCGGAGGTGAAGGTGAACAGCGCTCCGGCGGGTCCTGCGCATCAAGGGGCTTTCTACCGTTTCTCATACGACATTACGGACCGGCTGAAATTCGGCGAAGAGAACATGCTGGAGGTGACCGTACGCAAACAGTCGGCCGACGCGTCGGTCAATGCCGCCGAACGGCGGGCGGACTGGTGGCTTTTCGGCGGTATCTATCGTCCGGTCTATTTGGAAGCCAAGCCAAAGACGCATATCGAACGCTTTGCTGTGGATGCGCGGATGGACGGCACATTGCGCACGGATGTTTATTTGGCGGGAATGAGGAAAGGCTTGCGCCTGGAAATGACACTGACGCCCGCAGGCTCGCAGGTGCCGGCGGGGAAGCGGACATTCCGGTTGTCGAAGGACGGGAAACAGACTTTCACGACCCGCTGGAGCGGAGTAAAAACATGGGACCCGGAGCATCCCCATCTTTACCAACTGACCCTTCGCTTGCTGGATAAGGACGGGAGAACGGTGCACGAGACGTCCGACCGCATCGGCTTCCGAAGTATGGATTTCCGTCCGGGGGACGGCATCTATCTCAATGGAACAAAACTGTTGGTGAAGGGTACAAACCGCCATTGCTTCGATCCGGAAACAGGACGTACACTGACTCCCGCCCTTGACTTGAAGGATGCCTTGCTCATTAAGCGGATGAACATGAACGCCGTGCGCTCCCATTATCCGCCCGACAAGCATTTCCTTCAACTGTGCGATTCGTTGGGGCTGCTTTATGTGTACGAGCTTTGCGGCTGGCAGAACAGCTATAACGACACCATTGCCACCCGGCTGCTGCCGGAGATGATAACCCGCGACGTGAACCATCCGTGCATCTTCCTCTGGGGCAACGGCAACGAAGGCGGATGGAACACCTCCGTGGACAACCGTTTTGCCGATTATGACCCGCAGCGGCGGCACGTCATTCATCCATGGGCGGACTTTGACGGATTAGACACGCGCCATTATCCCACCGAGGCGGATAATGTGTACCGCATGCAGCAGGGACGGAAGGTGTTTATGATGACCGAGTTCCTGCACGGGCTTTACGACCGTGGACAGGGTGCGGGCCTGGAGGGGTTATGGGATAAGTACCGTGCCAATCCGCTTTTTGCCGGAGGTTTCCTATGGGCTTACGTGGACGAGGCTCTGCACCGGAAGGATACTGGAGAATGGGACACGTACGGCCCGAATGCGCCCGATGGTATAGTCAGCGCAGATCGTCAGCCGGAAGGCAGTTTCTACACGGTGCGCGAAGTATGGTCGCCCGTGCAGGTGGAACCATTGCGGGTGACAGGTTCTTTCGACGGGCGTTTCCGGGTGACAAACGATTATCTGTTTAGCCGTTTGGACGAGGTGCGGATGAAGTGGCGCGTATGGCGATTGCCTCTGCCGCCGGAAGCATCGGCTTGTTTGGCTGAAGGCGAAGTCGTGTTACCTCCTCTTGCGCCTGGCGAAACCGGTATAGCAAATTTCGCCTTGCCCGATGGCTTTTATGAGGGAGATGTATTGGAATTGGAGGCATATAACGTAAAAGGTGATACCGTTTGTACTTGGACGTTCCCTATACGTACACCTCGTATGTATTTGTCGGCTTATAAAGAGAAGATATCCATAGGCGGAACTCCTGCGTTTTATCAGGCGGACGATGACACTATAATGTTACGTGCGGGTAATGTTTGCGCTACATTCAGTCGGAAAAATGGAATGCTGTGTCGACTTATACGGAACGGACAAGTGATTCCGCTTTCCGGCGGGCCGCTTCCGGTAGGCATGAAAGCGGAGGCGCGGTCTTCAGCAGTCCGCATGGAGGGGGATACGGCGGTTTATGCCGTGAAATACAGCGGGGGAGTAGATTCCATCGTATGGCGGATGACCCCTTCCGGTAGGCTGGGCATGGATGCAGTGATGATGAACCGGCGTGGCGATTTCTATGACAAGCAGGTGTATAATCTGGGCTTCACCTTTTCGTGTCCCGAAGCAGATGTGAAAGGCATGCGCTGGATGGGTCGCGGACCTTACCGTGTGTGGAAGAATCGTGTTCATGGCACCCGTTATGGAATTTGGCAGAAGGCGTACAACAATACTGTTACGGGTGAGTATCATACTCCTGTCGTATACCCGGAGTTTAAAGGCTATCATGGAGACGTGTATTGGGCTACCCTCCAGTCCGCTCATACATCTCTGACGGTTTATACGGAAACTGAAGGTCTTTATTTACGTGTGTTTACGCCGGAAGAGCCGTGTGATCGAGAGGACCGTGGCATTTCGGTGAAGCGATATCCAGAGGGTGACCTTTCGTTCCTGCTGGAAATTCCGGCTGTCAATTCGCAAGGTATAGGTGGCGAACCATCCTCTGTTAAAGTAAACAAGGGGGATGAAGGTGTACGGATTATTCTTTGGTTAGATACTTGTGGTTGATTATAAACTCGTTTTTATATGATTTATCTTCTTTTATTGCTTAAATCTTACTAACAGAACACTAAAACGGGCAAATATAACAGCGGTAAATGAATATTAAACCTTAAATTTGGGGCAATTTTTTAAACTCTAAATAAAATAATGGCAATGAAAGAAAACTTGAAACCGGCAACAGGCCGACTGGGCGTGTTGGTGGTTGGGGTAGGGGGTGCTGTGGCCACTACCTTAATTACGGGCGTTTTGGCAGCCCGCAAAGGGCTGGCAAAGCCCATTGGTTCTATCACGCAAATGGCAACCATGCGTGTGCAGAGCGGTGAGGAAAAGAATATAAAAGACATTGTTCCGCTGGCTGACCTGAACGACATCGTGTTTGGCGGATGGGACATCTTCCCCGACAACGCTTACGAGGCGGCTCTTTACGCCGAGGTGCTGAAGGAGAAAGACTTGAATCTGGTGAAGGACGAACTGCAAGCCATCTGTCCGATGCCCGCCGCTTTCGACCACAACTTCGCCAAGCGTCTGAACGGCACGCACATCAAGCAAGCCGCTACACGCTGGGATCTGATGGAACAACTGCGTGCGGACATCCGCGACTTCAAGGCTGTCAACGCTTGCGACCGCATCGTGGTGCTGTGGGCGGCCAGCACGGAAATCTATGTGCCGCTCAGCGATGAGCACATGTCCTTGGAGGCATTGGAAACGGCCATGAAGGAGAACAACACGGAGGTTATCTCGCCCAGCATGTGTTACGCGTATGCCGCCATTGCGGAGGGTGCTCCGTTCGTGATGGGCGCGCCCAACTTGTGTGTGGACATACCCGCCATGTGGGAATTCTCGAAGAAGATGAACGTACCCATCGCCGGAAAGGACTTCAAGAGCGGGCAGACGCTGATGAAGACAGTGCTGGCTCCGATGTTCAAGACACGTATGCTGGGCGTAAGCGGATGGTTCTCCACGAATATCCTGGGCAACCGCGACGGCGAGGTGCTGGACCAACCGGAAAACTTCAAGACAAAGGAAGTGAGCAAGCTGTCCGTGATAGACAACATCTTCGAGCCGGAGAAGTTCCCCGACCTGTATGGCGATGTATATCACAAGGTGCGCATCAACTACTATCCGCCCCGCAAGGACAACAAGGAAGCATGGGACAACATCGACATCTTCGGCTGGATGGGCTATCCGATGGAAATCAAGGTGAACTTCCTGTGTCGCGACTCTATCCTGGCGGCCCCCATCGCGTTGGACTTGGTGCTGTTCAGCGACCTGGCCATGCGCGCCGGTTGGAGCGGCATACAGACGTGGCTGTCCTTCTTCTGCAAGAGCCCGATGCACGACTTCGAGCATCAGCCCGTACACGACTTGTTTCAGCAGTGGCGTATGGTGAAACAGGCTCTCCGCACGATGATAGGCGAGAAAGAGCCTGACTATTTGGACTAAACAGATGTCCCGTTTGTCACAAAATGTACATAAACTATAGAAAAGGTTGCGCCAAAGACAATTTTTTATTGTAACTTTGGCGCGATTTTTTTAATAGGACCGAATAGAATGAGCAAACCGCCTTTCCTGCCGATGCTGATAGGCACGGGATTTGGCTCCGGATTCTCACCGGTAGCCCCGGGTACCGCGGGGGCCTTGTTGGCCTTCGGGGTGTGGTATGCTTTGTCCTTCTTGGTGTCGGCATCCGTCCTGCTGTGGCTGACGGTCGTGCTGACGCTGGTGTTTACGGTGGCGGGCGTATGGGCTGCCAACCGCTTGGAACAGGCGTGGGGCGAGGACCCTTCGCGGGTGGTAGTGGACGAGATGGTGGGCTGCTGGATTACGCTGCTGGCCGCTCCCGCTGGACATCTGTGGTACGGGCTGGCCGCCTTCGGGCTGTTCCGCCTGTTTGATATATGGAAGCCGTTGGGCATCCGCCGGATGGAGAACCTGCCGGGAGGCATTGGCGTGATGATGGACGACGTGCTGTCCGGAGTTTATGGTTTTATCGTACTCATTGTGGCGAGATGGCTGATAGCGTGAAGGACAGAAGCAGAAAGTCGTACTGGCGCCGGACGGTGTGGATGTTTGTCAAAGCCCAACTGTCCGCCCAGTTTGCCAGCCTGGTAGACTTCGTGGTTACTATTCTGCTGGTAAAGCTGTTCGACGTCTTCTATCTGTACGCCACGTTCACGGGTTCGGTCGTGGGAGGCATGGTCAATTGTACGGTCAACTACGGCTGGGTGTTCAAGGCCGACGGCATAAAGAAGGTGCATGTAGCGTTGAAGTACCTCTTCGTGTGGGGCGGAAGCATCATGCTCAACACGTGGGGCACGTTCGCCCTGACGGAGTGGCTGACGGACATGAAGTGGGTCAACGGACTGCTGGGCTACTACGTGGACAACGTCTTCATCCTGTCGAAGATTATCATGGCCGTGCTGGTGGCTTTCGTGTGGAACTACCAGTTGCAACGCATCTTTGTGTACCGCAACCTGCACTTTCGTGACTTCTTGAAACAATGTTTTGATATTAATAGATATAGAGATGAATTATAGAGATTGGTTGCAACAGTTGATTTACAGAATCATAAATCCTGTTGTGCATGGCATGATTAAGGTGGGCATCACGCCCAACATCATTACGACTACGGGACTGGTGCTGAACATAGCGGCGGCTGTCGTGTTTGTGTACGCGGCGGTGACCGACTGGAACACGGCGTTGACCTATGCCGGATGGGCGGGCGGACTGGTGCTGTTCGCCGGACTGTTCGACATGATGGACGGTCGCGTGGCACGTGTGGGAGGCATGACTTCCACCTTCGGCGCGCTGTACGACTCCGTGCTCGACCGCTATAGCGAGCTGGTCACCCTGTTCGGCATCCTCTACTTCCTCCTGTTCCAAGGCTACCTGTGGGGCTCGGTCATCACCGGACTGTCCATCATCGGCTCGCTCATGGTGAGCTACGTGCGGGCACGGGCCGAGGGGCTGGGGCTGGACTGCAAGGTGGGCCTCATGCAGCGCCCCGAGCGGGTGGTGCTGACCGCCGTGGGAGCCATCTGTGCCGGAGCCTTCCAGCGCGTCGAGCTGTTCGACCCCATGTACATCCTCATCGCCCCGCAGGCCATCATCGCCGTACTGGCCAACTGGACAGCCTTCGTGCGCATCGGCCATTGTCATAAACTCCTGAAGCAGCAACAACCCCAATGAGCCGCCTGTCCCTGCCTTCCGTGCGCGAGGCCGTGTGGGTGCTCGTGCTCTCCGTCCTGTTCCTGACGCTGACGGGCCTGTACGTAGGTCTGCGTGTAGACCACTTCCTCATCCTTGCCCTCTACTGGGCGCTGTTCTTCGCCAGTGGCGTTACCCGTCGGCTGGCCGTGGCACTGCTGCCGTTCGTCGTCTTCGCCGTGTCCTACGACTGGATGCGCGTCTGGCCCAACTACGAAGTCAACCCCATCGACGTGCGCGGGCTGTACGAGGCCGAGAAGTCGCTCTTCGGCATCACCGTGGGCGGCGAGACGCTGACGCCCTGCGAGTACTTCGCCCGTCACCATTGGCCCGTGGCCGACTTCCTGGCAGGCGTCTTCTACCTCTGCTGGGTGCCCGTGCCGATAGCCTTCGGCGTCTACCTCTACCTCAAGGGCAAGCGCGACGCCTACCTGCGCTTCGCCATGGTGTTCCTCCTGGTCAACCTCATCGGCTTCGCCGGATACTACATCCACCCCGCCGCCCCGCCCTGGTACGTGATGAACTACGGCTTCGAGCCCGTCCTCGGCACACCGGGCAACACGGCCGGACTGGGCCGCTTCGACGAGATGCTGGGCATCACCGTCTTCGAAGGCCTCTACGGGCGCAACGCCAATGTCTTCGCCGCCGTGCCTTCGCTCCATTCAGCCTACATGGTCGTCGCCCTGGCCTACGCCGTCATAGCCCGTTGCCGCCGTTGGCTCATCGTCCTGTTCAGTGTCATCATGGTGGGCATCTGGTGCACGGCCGTCTACAGCGGACACCATTACATCATCGACGTCACCCTGGGCGTGGCCTGCGCCCTGCTGGGCATCCTCGTCTTCGAGTACGGGCTGATGCGATGGGCGCCGTTCCGGCGGTTCTTCGGGCGATACGCCGCCTATCTGCAAGGTTGATACATACGCATATCGTTCATATCGCCTCCCGTACCACGCATCCGGCGTGATACGGGATTTTTTTGTGCCCGGATGCTTGCATCTATGCAGAAAAGCTGTATATTTGTAAGGTCAAAAGGTATATACCTTATGGGTGAAAAGGTATATACCTTATGAATAGTAAAGTATATACCTTTTGATATATAAGGTATATACCTTTTGACTTAGGAGATACGTATGAAACCATTTATGACATACTACTATGGCAAGATACAAGTTACGTAGAAAACGAAATGGCATCAGCCGTGAAAAGAGTGACCTTTGGTACGCCGAACCTTCGCCCGCGCAGCGGATGAAGGCGCGTCAGTTGTGCCGCTTCGCCACGCAGCATACTACGATGGGCAACATGGAGTTGATGATGGCGTTGGAGATACTGGCGCAGTATCTGCCCGCGGTGCTTGCGCAGGGGACGATTGTGGAAGTGGGGCGGCTGGGCACGCTGCAGCTGGCCTATGGCAGCGAGGGGGTGGAGGAGCCGGAGGACTTCAACTACCACCTTATCCGGCGGCCAAGGGTGGCGTTCCGTCCTTCGCGCGAACTGACGCAGGAGGTGGAACGGCTCATCTCGTTCCAGTTGGACGGGATTATGTCGGGGCCGTATTCGTTCCCCACGGTGGAGGCCTATCGCCAGTGGCTGAAGGGGCGTGAGGACGAGGAGTGACAGGATGTGTGTATTCTTATTAATGAACAGATAACGTATGGAGAACTTTGTATTTTACAGTCCCACGGAGTTTGTCTTCGGGCGGGACACGGAGAGACAGACGGGCGCGCTGGCGGTGAAGCACGGGGCGCACAGGGTGATGATTGTGTATGGCGGCGGGTCGGCCGTGCGTAGCGGGCTGCTGGACAGGGTGCGTGAGTCGCTGCGCGAGGCGGGGCTGACGTGGTGCGAGATGGGGGGCGTGCAGCCTAACCCGGTGGACACGAAGGTGTACGAGGGCATCGACCTCTGCCGGCGCGAGGGGGCGGACATGCTGCTGGCCGTGGGCGGCGGCTCGGTGATTGACATGGCGAAGGCCATCGCGGCGGGCGTGCCCTACGAGGGTGACTTCTGGGACTTCTACGTGGGCCGGGCGCAGGTGACGCGGGCGCTGAAGGTGGCGGTGGTGCTGACCATTCCGGCGGCGGGCAGCGAGGGCTCGGGCAACACGGTGATAACGAAGGTGGACACGCGGCAGAAGATGAGCCTGCGCGCGCCGATGTACCTGCGTCCGGTGTTCTCGGTGATGAACCCTGAGCTGACGTATACGCTGCCGCCGTATCAGACGGCCTGCGGGGTGTGCGACATGATGGTGCACATCCTGGAGCGTTACTTCACGAACACGGCGGACGTGGAGATTGCGGACCGCATGTGCGAGGGCGTGCTGACGGCCATCGTGAAGGAGGCGTACCGGGTGAAACGGAATCCGCGGGACTATGGCGCACGGGCCAACCTGATGTGGGCGGGCATGGTGGCGCATAACGGCACGTGCGGCGTGGGGTGTGAGGAGGACTGGGCTTCGCACTTCATGGAGCACGAGGTGAGCGCGCTGTACGATGTGGCTCACGGGGCGGGCCTGGCGGTGATTGTCCCGGCATGGATGACGTTCATGGCGGAGCGGCATCCGGAGAAGGTGGCGCAGCTGGGCGAGCGTGTGTTCGGCGTGGCGGCGCAGGAGGACTTGGGGGAGATGGCCATGGGCTGTGTGTCGCGCCTGAAGCACTTCTTCCGCTACATGGGGCTGCCGGTGAGCTTCAAGGAGTTGGGCGTGGAGCGTCCGGACATCCCGCTGCTGGTGCGCAAGCTGCACGAGAACAAGGGGCCGCTGGTGGGCAACTACGTGCGGCTGACGCCGAAGGACAGTGAGGAGATTTACAGGCTGGCGCTGTAGACGGTGCGCCTGGGAAAGAGACAGGAGGAACGGGGCTTGCGGCCCGCTGTTCCTCCTGTCTTTGTAAGGGGTTACTTAATCTCGATTTCCTCCTTCATGTCTATCTCTTCCCCCTTGGGGTCGTAGAAGACGTATTGCAGAAACGCGAGACTCTGGTTCGGGATAATCTTGATGCCCAGTCCGTACTTCATCTGCCACTTGCGCTTGAGGGACATGATGCCCTGGTTGACGTAGGCGGCGATGTACGGGTGGATGTGCAACGAGAATTTCTTTATCTTCAGCTTGTTTACCAGGTAGTCAATCTTGCTCTCCAGCGTGTCTGTGAAGAGGATGGACGGCTTTATTTCGCCCTTGCCGAAGCAGGTGGGGCATGTCTCGGCCGTGTTGACGTCCATGGCGGGCCGTACGCGCTGGCGGGTAATCTGCATCAATCCGAATTTGCTGAGGGGCAGGATGTTGTGGCGCGCGCGGTCCTTCTGCATGTTCTGGCACATGCGTTCGTAAAGCTTCTGTCGGTTTTCGGCCTCGCTCATGTCGATGAAGTCCACCACGATGATGCCGCCCATGTCTCGCAGGCGCAGTTGGCGTGCCAGTTCGTCGGCGGCTCCCAGGTTCACTTCCAGCGCATTGGCTTCTTGTCCGGGATTCTTGGTGCGGTTTCCGCTGTTGACGTCTACCACGTGCATGGCTTCGGTGTGCTCGATGATGAGGTAAGCGCCGCTTTTGTAGGAGACGGCCTTTCCGAACGAGGACTTTACTTGCTTGGTGATGCCGAAGTTGTCGTAGATGGGCAGCTTGCCCTTGTACAGTTTGACGATTCCTGCCCGGTCAGGGGCTATGAGTGTTACGTAATCCTTTATTTCGTTGTACACCGCCTCGTCATTGACGTGGATGCTTTCGAAGGAAGGATTGAACAGGTCGCGCAGCAATCCTACGGCACGGCTTGTCTCTTCGTAAATCAGTGTCGGAAACTTGGTCGCTTTCTGTATCTTGACAACGGCGTCTTCCCAATGTTTCAGCAGTACTTTAAGCTCGCCGTCCAGTTCGGCCACCCGCTTGCCCTCGGCCACGGTGCGTACGATGACGCCGAAGTTCTTGGGCTTGATGCTCATGAGCAGTTGCTTGAGGCGGGCGCGCTCGGCGCTGGACTTGATTTTTTGCGATACCGACACCTTGTCGTTGAAAGGTATCAGTACGAGGTAGCGTCCGGCAAAAGACAGTTCGGACGTCAGTCGCGGGCCCTTGGTCGAGATGGGCTCTTTGACTATCTGCACCACTACTTCTTGTCCTACCTTGAGTGTGTTGGACACCGTTCCGTCCTTTTCAAGGTCGGGAAGCAGGGTTGCCTTGGTTATCGGATTGAGTTTCTTGCGGTCGCTTAAAGTTTGCTTTACGTATTTCTCCAGAGAGTTGAATTGAGGACCCAGGTCCTGGTAGTGAAGAAAAGCGTCTTTCTCGTAACCCACGTCCACGAAGCAGGCATTGAGGCCGGGCATCAGCTTCCTGACGCGGCCTAAGTACATGTTGCCCACCGAGAAAGAAAGGCTGCGGCCTTCTTTTTGAAGTTCCACCAGTTGCTTGTCTTCCAGCAGGGCGATGGACACCTCTTTGGGCTGTACGTCTACTACGAGTTCGCTTGTCACTATAAAAATGCTTTTTAAAATTACAAATTATGAAATGTCCAAAGGTGAGGATTGCCTCCCCTGGAGATTCATTACACAATAGATTGTTCACTTAAACAAAGAACAAACCCGCGATGTTTTTCTTCTCACAAGTTTGTTCTTTGTCATGTCGTTCAGACTAAAAAAAATCATTTTTTGCTTTTGTGTCTGTTCTTTCTCAGTCTTTTTTTACGCTTGTGCGTAGACATTTTATGTCTTTTTTTCTTCTTACCACTTGGCATAGTCGTTAATTTTTTATGGTTAATACTCTCGTTTATTATTTCTTCACTGCAAGTGTGAACGTTTTCGCGGGTTTAAATGCCGGTATGTTGTGCTCCGGTATAATGATAGTCGTATTCTTGGAGATGTTGCGGGCGGTTTTCTGTGCTCTCTTCTTCACGATAAAACTGCCGAATCCCCGGAGGTAGACATTCTCATCCTTGGCCAAAGACGCTTTAACGGCATCCATGAACGCCTCAACCGTTGTAAGCACTGTTGTCTTATCAATTCCGGTGTTCTTTGTGATCTCGTTTACAATATCAGCTTTAGTCATTTTTCTTTAAAAAAAATATTGTTAGTATTCTTATCTTAATTTTTTGGACTGCAAATATATAGCTTTTCCCTGTCTTTGAAAAATATATTTCGGACATTTTTTAGAAAAAGTCGCTCTATTAAGTTTTGTTACACCGAAAAGCATTACTTTTGCGGTGCTGAAAACAAGGATGATTATGAGTTTATTTACTGGTAAATTGATGGAATGGTATGGGGTGAACAAGCGTGACTTGCCTTGGCGGGGGACAAAAGATCCTTACCTGATTTGGATTTCGGAGATAATCCTGCAACAGACGCGTGTGGCGCAGGGATATGACTATTTCATGCGCTTCGTGAGCCGTTTTCCCGATGTACAGACCTTGGCCAAAGCCGATGAGGATGAGGTGATGCGCTATTGGCAAGGTTTGGGCTATTATTCGCGGGCACGAAATCTGCACGAGGCCGCAAGGAGCATGGGCGGCGTGTTTCCTCGTACGTACGAGGGGGTGCGTGCCTTGAAGGGGGTGGGCGATTATACGGCTGCGGCTATCTGCTCCATAGCCTATGGCATGCCTTATGCCGTGGTGGATGGCAATGTTTATCGGGTGCTTTCGCGATATTTTGACATGGATATCCCGATAGACTCCACCGGAGGCAGGAAGGCTTTCGCGGCTTTAGCGCAGGAGATGCTTGACGTGCGGCATCCCGATACGTATAATCAAGCTATTATGGACTTTGGCGCCCTGCAATGCATCCCCCAGTCTCCCGATTGTTCCGCATGTCCTTTGGCTGATACCTGCTTGGCTTTTGCCCGTGGGCGGGTGTCTGTACTTCCGGTGAAACAGCATAAGACTAAGGTGACCGACCGCTATTTTATATATATATATGTACGCGCGAACAATGAAATGCTGCTGCGCAAGCGTACGGGGGATGACATTTGGCGTAATCTTTACGAGCTTCCCTTGTTGGAAGTAGAGCGTCCGATGGACGAGCGGGAAGTGTGTCAGTTGCTTCAGGATAAGGAATGGATGCCAAGGCTTGGCGAAGGCGTCACTTTTGTCCCGTTAAAACGCGGTCTCCGCCATGTTTTGTCCCATCAGGTCATTCATGCCGATTTTTACGGGTTGGCCTTGCCATTTCTTCCCGCAGGTCTGGCGGATTATGTGCGTGTGCCCATAGACGGGTGGGGACGTTATGCTTTGCCCCGGCTGGTACATGCATTCTTGGAGGAATACAAGATTAGAGGCGTAAATGTCCACGGGTTTTAAAAGAAAATTGTATCTTTGCGCCCTGATTTTTCATGGAAAAGATGAATCTGATAATAGACATTGGGAATACCGTGGCTAAGATAGCCCTGTTTGATGGTGATTCACTGGTAGACGTGGTGCACGACTCTAACCGGACGCTGGAGCGGTTGCCCGACATCTGCTCGCATTATGACGTGGAGCGTGCGATAATGGTCACTGTAGTAGACCTTAGTGAAGAGGCGGAAGCCCGCCTGTGCAATTTGCCTTGTCCTTTGCTCAGGCTGGGGGCGGATACGCCTCTGCCGGTGGAGAATCTGTATGAGACGCCTGAAACGCTTGGCTACGACCGTATGGCGGCGGTGGTTGGTGCTTGCGCGCGTTTCCCGGGGCGGGATATTCTGGTGATAGATGCGGGTACATGCATTACGTATGAGCTTGTGGACGCGGCCGGACGCTATCACGGGGGAAATATTTCTCCCGGGTTGCAGATGCGTTTCAAGGCATTGCATCAGTTCACGGGGCGTTTGCCTTTGGTGGAGCCGGAAGGCCGGATTTTGCCCGTTGGAAAAGACACCGATACAGCCATTCGTGCCGGCGTGTTGCGTGGTGTTGAGTATGAGATTGAGGGCTATATCCACTCAATGAGAACTAAATATCCTGAACTTTTGGTTTTTTTAACGGGCGGTGATGAATTTTCTTTTGATACAAACTTAAAAAGTATCATCTTTGCAGACAGATTTTTAGTATTGAAAGGATTAAACCGAATATTAGTGTATAATAATGATAAGATATAGACAGTCGCTCTTGGTGTTTTTGTTCGCGGTAGTATCGGGAGTGGCTTTTGCCCAAAACAATACAAATTCACCCTATACAAGGTATGGATATGGCCAACTCTCGGATGTTGGCTCAAGTAATAGTAAGGCTATGGGAGGCGTAGCATATGGCTTGCGGGATGGCTCGCAGGTGAATTTTGCCAACCCGGCATCCTATACAGCGGTTGACTCGCTGACTTTTATATTCGATGGCGCGGTGTCGTTGCAGAATACAAATTTCAGCAACGGCACGCTGAAGCAGAATGCAAAAAACTCAAGTTTCGATTATGTGACCATGCTGTTTCGCACGGCTCCTTGGTGTGGCATGAGCTTCGGCCTTTTGCCTTATTCTAACGTAGGCTACAGTATGACAGAGTATCGTGCGGATGAGGCTTACCCGGAAAACTCCAGTTCGGTAAAGTATGCGGGCGATGGCGGGTTACATCAATTATATGTAGGCGCAGGATTTAAAATATTTAAAAATCTTTCGGTAGGTGCAAATTTTTCGTACCTTTGGGGTGACATCTCGCGTTCGGCGTATTTAACGTTCCCCTCGGATGCCAACCAGTTGCCTTTTTTGAGGGCGTCCAGTGCTTCGCTGCATAGCTATAAGTTGGATTTCGGAGCGCAATATACGCAGATGTTGGGTAAGAAGCATGCGCTTACCGTGGGTGCGGTGGTTTCGCCCGGACATGATTTAAACAGTCGGACGAGTATCGAGACACAGGTGGGCAATTCTTCTACGGGAGCCACAGTGAGTGTGCGTGATAGCGTGGCCACGTATGGCATTCCGTTGACCGTGGGTGCGGGATTGACTTATGTGTATGATAATCGCTTGACCGTAGGAGCTGACTTCATGCTCCAGCAATGGAATAAAACGACATACATGAACGCGAAAGATGCTTTCTGCTCGCGTACCCGTATAGGCGTAGGTGCGGAATATATCCCGAACCCGATGGGGCGGAGTTATCTGGCGCATGTCAAGTATCGTATAGGCGCTTATTTTTCGCAGCCCTATTATAAGATAAACGGCATACGTGCGGCCGATGAATATGGAGTTTCCGGTGGTTTCGCTTTCCCGTTGCTGCGTACCCGTTCGTTGTTGAGTGTGACGGCTCAGTATGTAAGGGTCAAAGGGAAGCACCCCTCGTTTTTGGACGAGAATACATTGCGCATCAGTATAGGCATTACCTTCAACGAGCGCTGGTTTTTCAAGAGCAGGGTGGAATGATGTGAAAATAATTGTTTTTGGAAGATAAATAGACAATATATTATAACTAAAATTTAAATACAATGAAAATTAAGACGCTCGCAGCGGTATTGCTCCTTTCGGGGGGAGCGACCTGTGCATTTGCACAAAACAACTGTAACTCCAACAGTAGTATTTCTCACGAGGCTGTAAAGGCCGGTAACTTTAAGGATGCTTATGCTCCTTGTATGGAAGTGTTGAAAGATTGTCCTACACTGCGCTTCTATACTTATTCAGACGCTAAGGATATTTTGGAAAATTTCCTGAAGGGTATCAAAGACCGCAATTCGGCCGACTATCAGAAGTATTTCAACGAATTGATGGGAGTGTATGATCAGGAAATGAAGTACATTCCTGAGTTTTTGAAAAAAGGCACAAAGTTGGTGTATGGCGTAGAAGGTGCTAAGGGCCGTAAGGCAGTAGCTTATCTGCAATATGCTCCGAAGCCCGATGTAAAACAGGCTTATACTTGGCTGAAGGAATCGGTTAATGCTGATAAGCAGGAATCCAATGGTAGCATCCTCTTCTATTTCATGGATTGCTCTCAGCGTTTGGTGAAGGCTGACCCCAATCATACCGATCAGTTCTTCCAGGATTATTTGGATGCTACGCAATATGCAGACTTGGCTATCGCTTCTACAACAAAGGAGTCTACAAAGAAGAATCTGGCTAAGATCCGCGAAAGTATCGTTGCCATCTTTATTAATAGTGGTGTAGCCGATTGCGAGTCGCTGCAAAAGATTTATGGCCCACAAGTAGAAGCTAATCAAAACGACTCTACTTTCTTGAAGAAAGCCATTAACGTGCTGAAGATGATGAAATGTACGGAAAGCGATGCTTACTTCCAGGCTTCTTATTATATGTATAAGATTAACCCGACCGCTGATGCTGCCGTAGGGTGCGCTTATCAGGCATACAAGAAAGGTGATTATGAGACAGCCGTTAAGTATTTTGAAGAGGCTTTGAATCTGGAAACTGATAATGCCAAGAAGGCTGAGATGGCATACGCTGCCGCTGGTGCCATGTTTGGTGCAAAACGTTATACGCAGGTAAAGAGCTATTGCTATAAGGCATTGGAATTCAATCCTGAATTTGGTAGTGCTTATATCCTGTTGGCTCAGGCCTATGGCTCAAGCCCTCGCTGGAGCGATGAAGGCGCGTTGAACAGATGTACATACTATGTTGTTCTTGACAAGCTTCAGAGAGCTAAGTCGGTTGACCCCTCTGTAGAAGAACAAGCCAACGAACTGATTCGTACTTATTCCGCTCACTTGCCCGAAAGCCAAGACCTCTTCATGTTAGGTTATAAGAAAGGTGACCGTATCACTGTAGGTGGCTGGATTGGTGAGTCTACGACTATCAGATAAGCGAACTTATGATTTTTCAACCTGGTAAAAAGGTTCAATCAGCAAATACAAGCATAACCGTTGTCGTTTTGGCAATGGTTATGCTTGTTTTATTCTCTGCTTGTTCGGGAGGAAATAAAGAGGTTGGCGAGGCAATTACCGAGCGTGATTCCTTGCCTGTGATGGACACGCGTGGAGTGACTACGCTGATCTCCGATTCGGGCGTGATACGCTATCGAATCAATGCCGAAGAGTGGCAAGTCTACGACCGTAAGTCGCCTTCCTACTGGGCATTCGAGAAAGGTGTCTATGTGGAGAAGTTCGACTCCTTGTTTCAAGTGGAGGCCAGTATTGAGGCCGATACGGCTTATTATTATGACAAGACAAAACTTTGGAAACTGCTCAGCAACGTGCATATTCAGAACTTGAAAGGGGAGAAGTTTGATACGGATTTGTTATATTGGGATCAGAATAAAAAGCGTGTTTATTCGGACAGGCAGGTGCGTATAGAACAACCCGATCAGATAATCTATGCCGTCGGGTTTGAGTCGAACGAGCAGATGACGCGATACAAATTTTATAAGACGAACGGTATCTTTTACATTGATGAAGAGAGCGCGGCTGTCCCCTCCGATTCATTGCAGACCGATACATTGCAAACAGATTCCGTTAGGTGAGGCGAAAAGATGGATACTATTGGATATTTGTTGATTGCGCTGTTTTTTTGCGCGTTTTTTTCGGGAATGGAAGCCGCTTATGTGGCGGTGGATAAATTGCGCTTTGAGATGGAGCGCAAGAAAGGATTTTCTCATAAGATTCTGACTTATTTTTTCCGTAATCCCAATGACTTTATTTCTACCATGCTGGTGGGCAATACGCTTGCTTTGGTGGTGTATGGCATCCTCGCTGCCTCTTTGGTGGAATCCTTTTTGCCGGATGGATTTGCGGACAATCAGTGGATGCTTATGCTTTTGCAGGTTATTGCAGTTTCTTTTATAGTCCTGGTAATAACCGAATTCTTGGCGAAGAATTTATTTAAGATTCATCCTAACGGCGCTTTGCGCATTTGCGCCTTTCCTTTATTTTTATGTTATGCCATCTTGTATCCCGTGTCCAAGCTTGTTTCCTTTCTGTCTTGGCTTTGCTTACGTTTGTTCGGAGTTAAGATGAATAAGGAAGCTTCCGCCAAAGCTTTCGGCAAAGGAGATTTGGATTACTTCGTACAATCGGGCATTGAGAATGCCGAAGACGAAGAAGAGCTGGATACTGAGGTGAAGATATTCCAAAACGCACTCGATTTCTCATCCATCAAGGTGCGCGATTGTATTGTTCCTCGTCCGGAGGTCGTGGCCGTTGATGTTTCCACACCGCTTGCTGACTTGAAAGCGTTGTTCATTGAGTCGGGGTTGTCCAAAATCATTGTTTACGAGGGGAATATCGATAATGTAGTGGGTTATATCCATTCCTCTGAGATGTTTCGCACGGATGAAGAATGGCGAAGCCATGTGAAGAACGTTCCCATTGTGCCCGAAACGATGCCTGCTCATAAATTGATGAAACTTTTCATGCAGCAAAAGAAAACCTTAGCGGTGGTGGTCGATGAGTTTGGCGGAACGTCCGGCATTGTTTCGCTGGAGGATTTGGTAGAAGAAATCTTTGGCGATATTGAAGATGAACATGACAATACGACTTACGTGTGCAAGCAAGTGGCTGAACGTGAGTATGTGCTCTCGGCCCGTCTGGAGATAGAGAAAGTGAACGAGACTTTCGATTTGAACCTTCCCGAGTCTGATGATTATGTCACGATAGGTGGTTTGATACTAAATGCTTATCAGAGTTTCCCAAAGTTGAATGAGGTTATAAAAATAGGCGTATTTCAATTCAGAATCATCAAAATGAGTGCCACAAAAATAGAATTAGTACGCCTGAAAGTCGCGGAATAACACATAAATCATAAATTTTTAGCCAATTACATCCATGTGTATTGGCATTTTTTGTATCTTCGTGCGCTAAAATGTGTAAGTAAGAAAAATAGTAAACAAATAAATCAATTAAAAAGAAATGGCAACATTACAAAACATTCGGTCCAAAGGACCATTATTGGTGATTGCTGTCGGTTTGGCCCTGTTCGCTTTCATTGCTGGCGATGCTTGGCAGGTGCTTCAGCCACACCAGTCACAAGATGTAGGTGAAGTGAACGGCGAGGCTCTTTCCGTTCAGGATTATCAGACCATGGTGAATGAATATACCGAGGTGGTGAAACTGATGAATGGCATGAACACGTTGAACGAAGCGCAGACAAGTCAGCTTCAAGACGAGGTGTGGCGTACATACGTTAACAATCAGCTGATTGAAGCTGAAGCCAAGAAACTGGGTCTGACAGTATCCGATGACGAGTTGAAGTCTATCATCAACGAAGGCCGCCATCCCATGCTGGCCCGTACGCCTTTTGTCAATCCTCAGACGGGCACTTTCGATAAAGACATGCTGATGAAGTTTTTGGCTGATTATGCCAAGCTGAACCGTGCGCAGATGCCTGCTCAATATGTAGACTATTACGAGTCTATGTATAAAGTTTGGTCGTTTGTTGAGAAGACGATTGTGCAGACTCGCTTGCAGGAAAAGTATACTGCTTTGATCTCTCAGTCTTTGCTTTCCAACCCGGTAGAAGCACAGGCTTCCTTCGATGCGCGCGTTAATCAGAAAGACCTGTTGCTGGCTGCTATTCCTTATTCTTCTATTGTAGACTCAACGATTGTCATTAAGGATGCTGATTTGCAAGCCGCTTACGATGCCAAGAAAGAACAATATCGTCAGTATGTAGAAACCCGTAACATCAAATACATTGATGTACAGGTAACAGCTAGCGATGAGGATAAGGCTGCTCTTCGCAAGGAGATGGACGAATATACGATGCAGTTGGCTTCTACAACCTCTGATTATGCTACCTTTGTCCGTTCTACCGGGTCAGACCGTCCTTACGTTGACCTGTTTTACACCACTCGCACTTTGCCTCGGGATGTCGTAGCTCGTCTCGACTCTGTAGAAATGGGTGGTGTGTTTGGCCCTTACTACTATGCCGGAGATAACACCATGACTTCGTTCAAGAAACTGGCTGAGGCTTCCATGCCCGACTCTATCCAATATCGTCAGATCCAGGTCGTAGCTGAGAATGCTGACAAGACCAAGACATTGGCTGATAGTATCTATAATGCTATTAAGGGTGGAGCCAGCTTTGAGGATGTAGCCAAGAAGTATGGCCAAACTGGTGAGTCTGTGTGGATATCTTCTGCCAATTATGAAGGTGCCGACTTGGAAGGCGACAATTTGAAGTATGTGACAGCTATCACTACCGCTGCAAAGAACGACCTGCAAAACTTGTCATTGACTCAAGCCAACGTCATTCTGCAAGTGACTGACCGTAAGGCCGTGAAAGACAAATACAAAGTGGCCATTGTGAAGCGTCCGGTAGTGTTCAGCAAGGATACTTATAGCAAGGCATACAATGATTTCAGTGAATTTATCGCTGCAAATAATACGGTAGAGAAATTAATGGCCAATGCGGAAGACGCCGGTTATCGTCTGCTTGACCGTAGAGACCTTTCCAGCGCGGAGCATGGCATTGGTGGTGTAAGAGATACCAAAGAAGCTCTTCGTTGGACTTTCTCTGCTAAACCGGGTGAAGTATCTGGACTTTATGAGTGTGGTGATAACGATCACATGATGGTAGTGGGTCTTGTATCGATTGTGCCGGAAGGTTATCGTCCTTTGGCTTTGGTTCGTAACGAATTGCGTGCCGAAGTATTGCGCGACAAGAAAGCCGAGAAAATCATGGCAGACATGAAAGCTGCGGGTGCCGCTTCCTTCGACCAATACAAAGGTTTGGCCAATGCCGTTACAGACTCGGTTAAGCATGTTACTTTTGGTGCTCCCGCATTCGTTTCAGCATTGCGCACCAGTGAGCCTTTGGTTAGTGCATACGCTTCTGTTGGCGAGGTGAACAAACTGAGTACTCCCATCAAGGGTAACGGAGGTGTGTATGTTCTTCAACCCTATGCCGAAGAAAAACTGAACGAAACTTACGACCAAGCCGCGGAGGTAGATAAGATGGAAGGCATGTACACCAATATCGTACGCCAATTCATCAACGACCTTTATCTGAAGGCCAATGTAAAAGATGAGCGTTATATGTTCTTCTAATATTCTTTTGTAGATAGATTTAAAGTTACCATAAAAAGGCTGTATCCTGCATCTTCGGGGTACAGCCTTTTTTATTCGGCTGTTTATTAAACGGCCAACTATCCTTGGATACATGCCCAATTATCCAATAATATAAGGGCAATTATCCAAGGATAGTTGGGCAAGTAAGCAAGGATATTATGAGAAGTGACTTATAGACAGACCTGCGTATGTTAAACTAGGAAATGTATATAGAAGCCTTGTATTGTTAATATATGCAAATAATGTGCTTTTCTGCGAACCGTTTTGTTGAAGATATTTGTAAATGCATTACCTTTGACGATGGTAACGGGAGTTGTCCTGTGCCAAAACTTATTGTTTGACATTAAGGGAGCGTTATGCTGATCTTGTAGTTTGAAAACCTGAGAAACTTTCAAAATGAGATACAAGGAATAGCATAGTGGTTCTCACGCTATAGCGTGGGCTGCTATTACTACATTTGTATCTCGGGTTTTCTCAGGACCTTCAAACTAAAATGTAAATTCAAAGCAGTACCACGCTCCGTGTTTTTAGAAGGTCCATGGGAAGTTTAAAAATTATTTTTTCCGGATAATCTCAGATTTTGACCGCTTAGTCACGATTATCGCTCTTTTAGTTACGAAACGTACTAAGAGCGGTTTGCGTTTTACGAATATTTCTTTTTACTTTATAGCAATAAAATACGTATTGTAAATTATAAAATCCGATAGCAATATGAAAATGGAAGCTCAAAAAACAGAAGAAATGAGTTATGTAGCTCCCTATGTAGAATACATAGAGGTATCTGTAGAAACAGGCTTTCAAACGAGTATGGAAGTCACTTGGAATGAAGGCTATACGGAAGAGGAAGGTAGTTGGGATTAATCTTAAAATGTAAGGCCATGAAAAGGAACTTATTCTATATCGTCTTGTCAATAGCAATGATATTGACAGGCTGTACCCAAGAAACCGAATTCGGTCTGAGCAATGTAAGCGGCAATTATACGTTGAATGCCGTTATAGAGAATGGCGGGCAAGCTCTTTCGCGAACTACGGTCGATGAAAACGGTCGAGTCCTATGGTCGGAAGCTGACCGCATCGGTGTCTTTGGCGACAAGAATACAAAGAATGCTCCGTTCACTTTGGCGGCTGGTATAGGGAAGGCTTCCGGAAGCTTTAAAGGGAATTTGCCGGAAGGTGAAGAAGCCGAAACCGCTTACTATCCTTATTCAGAAGATGCCACTCTTAACGGGAACACATTGACTTTTACACTTCCTTCGGAATATACCTATGCGGGCAACAGCAATGCGCCGATGCTGGGAGTGAAAGATAAGAACGGAAACTTTCAGTTCAAGCATTTGGCGGGGTTGTTGAAGATTGTTGTGAACAGTGTGCCGACGGGAGTCTCTAAATTCGTGATTATTTCCGAAGGAGAGGATGCGCCCGCCCTGGCAGGTTCGGCCGAAGTGGCAGACATTGCTGACGTGGATAATCCCGTCTTGACAATAAAAGGAAAGGAAGAACAGTCTATCACTTACAACCTGGAAGGAGTGACGGAAAGCCGACTTACCTTCTTCGTCCCCATACCGGTAGGCGTGTATTCCAGACTGAGTGTCAAGCTGTTGATGGAGGACGGAACCGAACTCCTTTCCAAGACCTTGTCCAATCAAGAAGTAAAACGTGCCGCCATGATTGTTCTTCCTGTGCTGGAAGCAGGATCGGATGAAACTATTTCTCCGGATTATGTGGCGATTGATTGGAATCATGCCAAGATTGAGAGCATGAATCTTCCTGCGGGCGAATTCACCCTTGCGTTTAGCGGAAACGACAAGCCAGATTTTGAGGACGGATTATCCATTGTCGTCCTTCAAACGGATACTTCCGCTTATCTGAAGCGTGTGATGCGCAGTTCCGCCAGTGGAAATAAAGTGACGCTGCAAACGCAGGACGCAACCATGGAGGAATTGTTCCGCAACACGGAATTTACCTTGTCCATTGGCGAGGGAGCACAGACCAAGCTGATTACCTCCCAAGGAAATATCATTTCTCCGTCCAAGATTGTACGGGTTTATGAGGACAATAGCTATGAAGTGGTTTATGACGAAACGGCTATGACGCGCAGTGATTATGTGGAGATAGACCCGACTCTGCCCATTCCGATATTCCGTATTGATCATAGCAATACATCTGTTGCTGCAATATGGAAAGAACCAGGTGACGAACCAACTATCAGTGCGGGTGTCAGTCTTACCGCTGAAAAGTTTGTTCACTCTTTGACTGCAACTTATAATATGCATTTCAAATTCTCACCTGCCGTATATGAGGAAAAGATTACCGACAATCTGAAGGTGAATATTAGTGAGGTGGAGGAGTTTAGCTATACTCCCGGATTGGAATTTAAAAGCCAGACCCTTTACTCTTTATCTGCTAATACAAACTATGCTTGGAAAAAAGAGGCGGATATAACAGAAGTGGCTATGGCGTTATACACGTTTTTTATAGGTCCTGTACCTGTGTTCTTTACTCAAGACGGAGCAGTCAAAGCATCGTTGGAAATAGGAATGGAGGGAAAGGTGTCAGCGGAATGTGGAGTTGATTTAGAAAGTGAATTAACAGCCGGAATTAAATATGAAAAAGGGAAAGGCATCTCACCCGTTATAGATGGTGGTTTTACTCCGCAAATTCATCCTTTTAAATGCCAATTAGGGTCTTCCGTTTATGCGAAAGCATCCGTTTATCCAGAGGTTGGTGTAAAACTTTATGGTTTTATCGGTCCTAAGTTCGCTATTGTTCCCTTTGTGGAAGGTAGACTTTCTTCTACTCCTTTAGCTCTTTCTTATACGAATTGGTCTAGCACGCTAGGTTTAGGCATAGATGTTACATTGGGTGGTGGAGTTGAGTTCTTTAATTGGGAAGGACTAAATATTGAATTCACAAAAAATTTCTTGGAAGGTGAACTTTATAGAGCACCTAAAAAGATTAAACTGATTGATCCACAAAACGGTTCTGAGATAGAAGTTAATACTCCGGTGGAAGTAACCTTTAAGGTCACGGATGCTTGGACAATACCTTTCACAGAACCAAAGGAGAATCCCGTAGAGGATGCTTTGGTGCAATTCAAAGGAACAGGAAATTCGATAATCAGTCAAGAATATGCGTGGACAGATGAAAATGGATATGTGAAAACCACCTGGACTCCAACTTCTTCCGGAGATGTTCTTTGTGCTATTATTTTGGATGAAAATAAAGAAATATTGAGTGAAGCATATTTTGTTCCCAAAATGGAAGAACCTCCTATTGTCGGAAAATGGTGGCAACCTCGGGGTGCATTAACTGCTGAACCTCCGCATACAGATATTTTACTTGAAAATATATTAGAGTTTTATGAAGATGGGACTTTTAAATGGGAAAATAATCCGACAAAGAAACCTGTTGCATCTATGTTTCTTGATGGTAAAACTTACACGCAAATAGGATGGGCTATTAGTACGGATTATGCAATTGTAAAGGGATATTATACCAAAGTGAATGGAGTAATAGAATTAACCACTACATATGCGAATGAAGATCTGTATTCTGACATATATGATCTTGCAGATAATTACCAGTATGGTCTTAATGGTACCTCTACAGGTGATATTTGGAAACAATTTGTAGGACCAATAGAATTTGTTGATGAGAATTCAATAATCATACACTCACCAGAGTATGGGGAATCTCATTTTGAACGCATATTTGAAGGAGAAGAACCGTGGCTACAGCCTGTTACAAGATCTCTCCAAATACAAAATAAGCAACGCATAGAAACGCTTCAGTTGGTAAAAGACGAAACGGGTACCGTCAAAGTTGTTTCAGTGATGGAATAAATGTCTTTTTAGACAAGCACTTTATATTTAGTTTATGCTATAAGGGAATTTAGATAGCACACAGATGACGCAAATTTAACGAGATAAACACAGATTTTTTAATAAAGAACGGGAAGTGATGGGGCTATCCTCACTCCCGGCTTTTATATGAGGATTGACTACATATCATCCATAGACAGCCCTTTGTAGGAGATTTTATACCCCTTGAATTCGCCCGTAGCGCGCAGGAAGGCTGCTGCCTTATGTTCCAGTGCCTCCAGGTCAATGTTCCCTGCCTTGCGTTTCACTTCGAAGAACGAGGCTTCTTCGTTCAGTTCGTTCTCGGCCACGATGTCGATTTCATTCTCGCCCTTGCGGTCCCACCATCCGCCGATGCGGGTATAGGCTTGACGTTCGATCAGTACACGTCTGAAATAGCGTTCGAGCATCAGACCGCTGAACGTCTCGTAGTCCCGGTTGATAATCGTCTTCATGCTCTCGTAGTTCTCTATCTCCAGCATATAGCTGTACTTGTAGATGAAGCGGAACCAGAACGTGAAGAAGTTGTCCTCTATCGTATAGCGGACATTCTTGGTGGGACTTTTCTCAAAGAGGGGTTGCTTCTTGGCGATGATCTCGTACTCGTTTTCCAGTTTGGTCAGGTATCCGCCGATTTCTCTGCCTATCACATTTTCTATTTCCGAACGTGAGGTCTTGCCTCTCGCTATGGCTGACAGAATCGAGAAATATACCCCGTAGTCTTTGCCGAACTCCTCGATAAGAATAGCCTTCCCTTCTCCCAGGAAGATGGAATCGGCCTTTATGATGTGGTCAAGCATGGCTGACTTGGTCGTCGCCCCGGCATCCATAAGCAGCTGTACGTACTTAGCCACGCCGCCTGTGAAGGAATACAGGGCCAACAGGTCTTCCGCCGTGTGTCCAGGATGGTATTCCGTGAGGATTTCCTTCAGGACCGCCGGAGTGAACGGACGCACGGTCATAAAACGTGTCTGCCTGTTATACAGTGGTTCCTTTTTGTCCTTGAATATCTTCGTCATCATGGAGTATATCGAGCCGCAGACAATAAGGTTCATGCGGGCTTTCGGACTATATATGTCCCAGATACGCTGCATGTCGCTGTACACCGACTTGTTCACGCGGAAGAACTCCTGAAACTCGTCAATGAACAGCGTGATGGGACGCTCCGTGGAAAGTTTCATAAGGAACTCAAATACATCGGCGAAATGTTCTGCCCGTCCCATCGTGGGGATTCCCAGTTTGCTCTCTATTTCAAACCGGTAATCCTCGCACAAGTCTCCTTCGGCCTTGCGGGCAATGAAGAAATAGAGGATAGGTTCGTCCTCGTATGCCTTCCACACGAGGGATGTCTTGCCGATTCGGCGGCGTCCCGTCACTACCGTGAACTGGGCGTTGTCTTTTGACATCATGCGAATCTCGCGCAGGGAGCTTATCTCTTCTGTCCTGTCAAAAAATCTCATATCCTTAGTCCTTTCTTTTTTAATTTCCGAAACACGTATTTCGGAAATGGCTGTTTCGCTACTGCAAAGATAATGTGTTTTTTATAAAATAGCCAAGCTTCCTGCCACATATTATTACCAATCGTCTCATTCCTTCACGAAACGCTTAACTAAAACTCACGAAATACTGAATATTCCTACTTTATTGGGTTCGAATCCGCATTAAATGGGGCTGTATTCCTTTGCGCCTCCACACAGCAGGAGGGACAAAAACGCAGGCCGAAAAGGTCAGTCCAAAAACTGCTCTACCACATTGGAAACGTTTTGGAAAAACATAATGTAGTAAATAGGGATATAGGTGACACCCTTCTCTGTATAGACCCTCTGCTCATTCGACAACACATAGGCCCTTTGGATATGATACTCATCGTTCGACAAAAATTTATCCAAAGCGCTATGAACAGTGTAATCCTTTCCTGATTTAACTTCGATAGGGATATTGGACAGGCTGTCGGCATCATCTATCAAATAATCCACTTCGCCGTTCTTCTTATTGTCATAGTAATAGAGGCTATAACCATGAGCCTTCAACTCTTGGGCTACAACCGTCTCATATACTGAACCAAGGTTTACGCTTCTAACATCAGCCATCACTGCCTTGATGTTATTGCGATAGAATATGCCGGACAGAATGCCGACATCATTCAGATAGAGCTTTATCAGATTCTTTCCGCTGTTCTCTACCAACGGATAGGTGGGCGTACTGACTGCTTTCACTTCCAATGCAACACCGGCTGAAATGAGATAGTCAAATTCATCCAAATAATCGTTCGCCCGTTTCCAACTCTTATCTTCTATGTCTTTAATAACTACCCTCTTCTTTTTATTCTCAAGATTGGATGGTATCATGTCGAAGATGCGGCGTATCTTCAATTTCTTAGAGTGCTCCTCTTCATACTTGGTAGCGTCCACCCCATATAAATCATACGCTTCTTTCTGAACAGACCGGAACTCAACCACATTACGGCTCTCAACAAATGTTTCGACAGCCTTTGGCAGACCACCTACCAACAGATACTTCTTAAAGAGGTCCATCATTTTGTTGTGCAGCGCATCGGACAATGCTTGGTTGTTCATGAAACTATCTCTCATAGATTCAATGGCCATTCCGCCTATACCGTTGGCATAAAGAAACTCCTCAAAGTCCATCGGGTACATGTGTTCCACATCCAAACTTCCAATGGGGACGGACTGCGTATTCTTTAATGTCACCCCAAGCAACGATCCACTGGCTATATACGTGAACTTTTTCTCTCTCATCAAGAATTTCACAAGAGTGAGAAGATGGTCATAAGCCTGAATTTCATCTATAAAAACAAGGGTGTTTTCCTTGTCTTTCATCTTGTCGCCCGCTACCACACTTAGTGCCATATAAAAATCCTTGGTTGTCTTGGCGTCGGCAAAGATTCTATCACCCAGTTTGTCTTCCTCCATATTTATTTCAATATAGTTAGAAAACATTTTCTGACCCACCCAACGGACAATGTATGACTTGCCAATCTGTCTGGCACCGTCAATCAACAGCATTCGGTCAGAATCCGATGAAAGATACGTTTCAATCCGTTTCGAGATTTTTCTGTATAACATGGTTAAATAGCCTATTGGTTTGGTGCAAATATAATATTTTTAAGGATAATAGGTGCGTTTTCCGATAAAAAATACCCCCAAAAAACTGCGTTTTCCTATAAAAACATACCTTAAAAAACTGCGTTTTCCGGGAAATGCTTACATATCATCCATTGACAAGCCTCTGTAAGAGAGGGCATTTCAAATCGGTAATCCTCGCACAAGTCTCCTTCGGCCTTGCGGGCAACGAAGAAGTAGAGGATAGGTTCGTCCTCGTATGCCTTCCACACGAGGGATGTCTTGCCGATTCGGCGTCGTCCCGTCACTACCGTGAACTGGGAGTTGTCTTTTGACATCCCGCGAATCTCGCGCAGGGATCTTATCTCTTCTGTCCTGTCAAAAAATCTCATATCCTTGGTCCTTTCTTTTTTAATTTCCGAAACACGCATTTCGGAAATGACTGTTTCGCTACTGCAAAGATAATGTGTTTTTTATAAAATGGCCAAGCTTCCTGCCACATATTATTACCAATCGTCTCATTCCTTCACGAAACGCTTAACTAAAACTCACGAAATACTTAAGTAAAACTCGGGAAACACTTAACTTTTTCCGGCAAAGCACTTAACCGTTTTTAAAGTGGAATATGATGCCTTGATTATCAATGAGATACAAAATGAATGTGATGTAGTGATATTTGAATGTTTTTATCTAACGTGCATTCAATATAAATTGAAACTCTTTATGTAACCCGCTTTTGTTGGGTTACATAAAGAGTTTTTCAACCTTCGCAGATAGAATCAAGGGACGAATCACGATGAAATACCCGATCGGAATACAGCAGTTTGAGAAAATGCGCAAAAATGGCTTTGTGTATGTGGATAAGAGCGTGCAGATTTACCAGTTAGCTGCACGAGGCTCAGTATTTCACTTTTTTGTATTATCTTTGCGCCAACAAAGATTTTAAACTATGCAGAAACAACCCCTTTTAGGACGGACGCTCCACGAACTTCAAGACGTGGTGAAAAGTTTAGGTATGCCGGGATTTGCCGCCAAGCAGATTGCAATGTGGCTGTACGACAAGAAAGTGACTGCCATTGATGAGATGACGAACCTTTCGTTGAAGCATCGGGAGTTGCTGAAGGAGACTTATGAAGTGGGCGCATGTCCACCGGTGGAAGCCATGCGCTCGGTGGATGGTACGGTGAAGTATCTGTATAGGGTGGGGGAGAACCACTTTGTGGAGTCTGTTTATATCCCGGAGGAGGACAGGGCTACGCTGTGTGTGTCCTCACAAGTGGGGTGTAAGATGAATTGCAAGTTCTGCATGACGGGCAAGCAAGGCTTTACCGCCAACCTGACCGCCGGACAAATCATCAACCAGATAAACTCGTTGCCCGAACGGGACAAGCTGACCAACGTGGTGATGATGGGTATGGGCGAGCCGCTGGACAATGTGGACGAGGTGCTGAAAGCTTTGGACATAATGACAGCTTCCTATGGCTACGCCTGGAGTCCGAAGCGTGTCACGCTTTCTTCCGTAGGCTTGCGCAAGGGGCTGAAACGTTTCATCGAGGAGAGCGATTGCCACCTGGCCATCAGCTTGCATTCGCCAATCCCTTCACAAAGGTCTGCATTGATGCCCGCTGAGCGAAGTTTTTCCATCACGGAGATTGTGGACTTGTTGCGGGGGTATGACTTCAGCAAACAACGTCGCCTTTCCTTTGAATATATCCTCTTCAAAGGAGTGAATGACGGTCTGCCTTACGCCAAGGAACTTTTGAAATTGCTGCGCGGGCTGGATTGCCGGGTAAACTTGATTCGTTTTCACGCCATCCCGAATGTGGATTTGGAGGGAACGGACATGGAGGCGATGGTTCGTTTTCGCGATTACCTTACTTCCCATGGTTTGTTCGCTACCATTCGCGCCTCCCGTGGGGAAGATATTTTTGCCGCGTGCGGTATGCTTTCTACGGCCAAACAGGAGGCGAATAACAAAAAATAATATAAATTATTGACTTTGGCATGGAGGATAAAACCATTCTTCGTAGCTTTGTAAAACTTAAATGTGCGTTATAACGATTAAATAGGATACAATGAAACATTTTCTTTACCTCAGTATGCTCTTGGTGCTGTTTTCTTCCTGTTCGGGTAAGAAAGGCGGTAAAAGCGTTTTTTCCGCTACTTCCAGCGGCAATGCGTATGAATTATTAGTAGTGGTAGACCAGCAGTTGTGGGAGCGTCCCGCCGGACGGGCACTTAACGATGTGCTCAAGACGGATGTTCCCGGGTTGCCTCAGTCGGAAGCTTCTTTTCGCGTCATGTTCACGGATCCGGCTTATTTCGATGCCACGTTGAAGTTGGTTCGTAATATTGTGGAAGTTAAGGTGAGCGACATCTATACGCAGCCCAAGATGACGTATGAGTATGACGTGTATGCCAATCCACAAGCGATACTGACCATTCAGGCACCCGATGAGAAGTCGTTTGGCGAGTATGTGACTCAGCATAGCCAGACCATTATAGACTTCTTTAACCGTGCGGAGATGAACCGCCAGATGAGAGTGCTGGAAGGCAATTATAATAATTTTGTGTATACAATGGTGAAGAGCATGTTTGGTTGCGAGGTGTGGGTGCCCGGTGCACTCTCGTCACACAAGATGGGCGAGCACTTCGTTTGGGCTGGTACAAATACGGCCACAGGCGACCAAAACTTCGTAGTATATTCGTTCCCCTATACCGACCCGAAGACGTTTACCAAAGAATTCTTCCTGCACAAGCGTGACTCCGTGATGAAAATCAACATTCCCGGTGCGCGCGAAGGCATGTATATGGCTACGGATACAATGTTCACAAACGTGAAGCCCATCAGCGTGCAAGGCAAGTATGCATTGGAGGCTCGCGGTTTGTGGCGCATCAAAGGTGACTTTATGGGTGGACCGTTTGTGTCGCACATGCGTCTGGATACGATAAACCAGCGGATTGTGGTGTCCGAAGTTTTTGTATATTCTCCAGACAAGATGAAGCGTAACCTGATACGCCAGATGGAGGCATCGCTCTACACCCTACGCTTGCCTCGTTCCCTTGATGATATGAAGATAGAAATACCGGAAGTTAGAAAAGAATTTCCTAAAAATCCAGATATAAGATAATGGAAAGTCATAAGATAAAAGTAGGCATCACGCAGGGTGATGTCAATGGCATCGGCTATGAAGTGATATTGAAGACGTTTGCCGAGCCGGCCATGTTCGAGTTATGTACACCGATCGTTTATGGCTCGCCTAAGGTGGCGGCCTATCATCGCAAGGCACTTGACCTGCCGACCAATTTCAGTATCATTAATTCGGCCAAGGATGCCGAGCCTGACCGTCTGAGTATTGTGAATTGCAATGAAGACGAAGTGAAAGTGGAGTTGTCCAAGCCTACGGAAGAAGGAGGACGTGCCGCGCTTGACGCATTGGAGAAAGCCGTGGAGGAGTATAAGGCCGGGTTGATAGATGTACTTGTGACGGCACCTATCAATAAGCATACTATCCAGTCGGAAGAATTCAGTTTCCCCGGTCATACGGAGTTTTTGGAAAATGCGTTGGGCAAGGGACAGAAAGCACTGATGATTCTGATGAAAGATGACTTCCGGGTGGCTTTAGTGACGGGACATATACCTGTAAGTCAGATAGCCTCTACCATTACCAAAGAGCTGATAGAGGAGAAGATTAAGATATTCAATCATTCGTTGAAGCAGGATTTCGCTATTGGCGCCCCGCGTATTGCGGTGCTCTCGTTGAATCCTCATGCGGGTGACGAAGGATTGTTGGGAACTGAAGAGCAGGAGATTATCCTGCCGGCCATTGAAGAAATGAGGGCGCAAGGTATCTTCTGTTTCGGTCCTTATCCGTCTGATGGATTTATGGGTTCGGGCAATTATACACGTTTCGATGGAATCTTGGCCATGTACCACGACCAAGGGCTGACGCCTTTCAAGGCTTTGGCCATGGATGAAGGGGTAAACTATACGGCAGGTCTTCCGGTGGTGCGTACATCGCCTGCTCATGGCACGGCTTACGACATAGCCGGAAAAGGAGTTGCCTCAGAAGACTCTTTCCGTCAGGCCATTTATGTGGCTATCGATGTATTCCGCAATCGCCAACGCGAGCGGGTGGCACGCGCCAATCCGTTGCGCAAGCAATATTATGAGAAACGGGACGATAGCGATAAACTGAAACTGGACAGTGTAGAAGAGGATTTGTAAGTATGACAAAAGCGGAGATACAACAAGTAAAGTTACGTTTCGGCATTATAGGAAATAATGATGCCTTGTTGCGTGGTATTGACATCGCCATGCAAGTGGCTCCTACTGACCTCTCCGTGCTGATAACCGGAGAAAGTGGTGTCGGAAAAGAGAGCTTTCCGCAGATTATCCACCAATACAGCCGCCGGAAACATGGGCAATACATAGCCGTGAACTGTGGGGCTATTCCTGAAGGAACTATCGACTCCGAGCTTTTTGGTCATGAGAAGGGGGCTTTTACAGGAGCTATTAGTGAACGGAAAGGTTATTTTGGCGAGGCGAATGGCGGAACCATTTTTTTGGATGAGGTAGGAGAGTTGCCTTTGCCTACCCAAGCTCGTTTGTTGCGTGTGTTGGAGAGTGGCGAGTTTATTAAAGTGGGTTCGTCAAAAGTAGAAAAGACGGATGTACGAATTGTGGCGGCTACAAATGTTAATCTGACACAGGCGATTGCTGACGGGCGTTTCCGTGAAGACCTTTATTACCGATTGAATACGGTGCCCATCCAAGTGCCGCCTTTGCGCGAGCGGGGTGATGACGTGGTGCTTTTGTTCCGTAAGTTCGCTTCCGACTTTGCCGAGAAATATCACATGCCGGCCATTCAACTGACCGAGGATGCACGCCAGCTCCTATTGAGTTATTCATGGCCGGGGAATGTGCGTCAGTTGAAGAATATCACGGAGCAGATTTCCATTATTGAGACTAACCGTGAAATTAATGCGGCGATACTGAAGACTTATCTGCCTCAGAACAATGTGCAGCGTCTGCCGGTTCTTTCAGGTGGAAAAGATAGTAAGAGTTTTGAGAGTGAACGAGAGATTCTTTATCAGGTGCTTTTCGATATGCGTCGGGATGTGACGGAGCTGAAGAAACTGGTGAATGAGATTATGACCGAGCGGGGAAGGACTGAACATGTGTCGCCTCTTTCTTCTCAAACATATTACACTTCACCTTCTCAGTTGATGCCTGCATCGCCTGCGGACTTGAATGTGCCTACCATTATTCACCAAACGACACAGCCTGCTTCCTCTATTCACCATTCGTCACCCATGGGGGATGACATACAAGATACGGAAGAATATGTGGAAGAGACAATGTCGCTTGAGGAAGCTGAGAAAGAACTGATTCGGAAAACATTGGAGAAACATCATGGCAAGCGGAAGGATACCGCGCAGGATTTGAATATCTCCGAGCGTACTTTATATAGAAAGATTAAAGCGTATGGGCTGGATTAAAAAGTTATTGACAGTGGCGGCTTTAGCCTGTCTGGGTGTAGTCGTATATTCTTGCCGTATCTCGTTGGGATTGGCTCCTATCAGTTCCATTGATTATTCAAAAGTAAAAACTATTTCGATAGCTAATTTCCCTAATAGGGCAGAGTATGTATATGCGCCTTTGGCCGTGCAATTTAATCAGGAGTTGCGGGATATGTTTATCCAGCAGACACGCCTACAGGTGATAAACACCGGTGGTGACTTGGATATAGATGGAGAGATAACGGGGTATAATCAATACAACGAATCGGTGGATGCCAGCGGATACGCCTCGAAGGTAAAAGTGACCTTGACGGTGAACGTGCGTTACACGAACAATACGAACCATGAAGAGGACTTCGAACAGCAGTTTTCTGCCTTCCAGACGTATGAGTCTACCCAATTGCTTACCGATGTTCAGGACCAATTGATATCGGTGATGATTGATGATATAACCGAACAAATATTTAATGCCACTGTAGCAAACTGGTAATGCGTATATGACTTCGGCCCAATTACAACAATGGATTCAGCATCCCGAGCTGTTGGATAGAGACTCTTTGTACGAGTTGCGTACACAGATGGCTCGTTATCCTTATTTCCAGTCGTTGCATTTGCTCTATTTGAAGAATTTGTATTTGTTGCACGATGCCAGTTTTGGAGCAGAGTTGCGTAAAGCGGTGCTTTATGTAGCCGATCGCCGTTTGCTTTTCTCTTTAATAGAAGGTGACCACTATTTGCTACAGCCGCATAAGTCGACAATAGTGCCGTTGCGGGACATGACTGAAGAACCGGGAGTGGATAGGACTTTGTTCCTGATAGATGCTTTTCTCTCATCGATGCCTGAAGAACAGCAACAACAATCTCAGTCGGTACCTATGGATTTGTCTATGGACTATACGGCTTATCTGTTGCAGGATGAAGAGGAGTTTACGGAAGACAATGGGGACGTCAGGCTGCGTGGGCAAGAGTTGATAGACGGATTCTTGAACCGTACTGAGCGTGAAGAGCAGAAGACTCCGATAGAAGAGGAAACGAAAGACACGTTTGTTGAAAATGAAGAATTACTGGAGACGAAGGAAAAGCCGGTTTTGAAGATGGATCCTGAAGAAGAGGAAGAGGAGGATTCTGCGGATACTGCTATCGTAAGTGGCTTGGATGATAACTATTTTACGGAGACATTGGCTAAAATATACATTAAACAGCACCGTTATGAGAAGGCTCTTGAAATAATTAAAAAATTAAGTTTGAATTATCCAAAAAAAAATGCTTACTTTGCAGACCAAATTAGATTTTTGGAAAAATTGATTATTAACGCTAAATCAAAATAACAAAAAATGTATTCATTATTAACTGTCTTGATGTTGCTTGCATCAGTGTTGATGTGCTTCATTGTGTTGATTCAAAACTCTAAGGGAGGCGGTTTGGCTTCCGGTTTTTCTTCGTCCAACCAGATTATGGGTGTGCGTAAAACAACAGACTTCTTGGAAAAAACGACTTGGACGCTGGCTGCTGCTATGGTGGTGTTCAGTATTGTGGCTGCTTATGCGCTTCCTTCGGCTACCGCTGGTGCGGAGGATGTCATTATGGAGCAAGCTCAGCAACAAGAAGCAACCAATCCGTATAATATGCCTATCGGTACGGCCGCACCGCAGACAGATGCTCCTGCAACAACGGCTCCCGCAGCTGCTGACTCTGCGGCTAATTAAGGTATTGGGATTTCTCCCGCTTGAATTAGAAAAAAGGGACAAGGCTGCCTCACTATCAGACGAGAGGCGGCCTTTTTTATTAATAAAGAAAGAAATATGACTGAACAACTCAAACAAAAACTGAGTGATTCCAAAGGCACACGTTGGGGTGCTTTGTTGGTGGTTGCCTTTACAATGATGGCGGCCTATTATGTAAATGATGTAGTGGCTCCGTTGAAGTCGATGCTGGAAGCCGATTTGTTATGGTCCAGTTCCGATTTTGGATTCTATACCGGAGGCTATAGTTTCTTGAATGTGTTTTTCCTGATGCTGATATGGGGCGGATTGATACTTGATCGCTTTGGCATCCGTTTTACCGGAAAGTTGGCAACAATTTTGATGGTAGGTGGTACAGCATTAGAATATTATGCCATGACAGGATTGGCCGATCCGGATGCACAACTCTTTGGACAGACTTCGTTCTTTGGTTATAAGACAGGTGTATTTGTCGCTTTTGTCGGCTATTCTATCTTTGGCGTGGGTGCTGAGGTCGCCGGTATTACGGTTACCAAAATTATTGCCAAATGGTTTAAAGGAAAAGAGATGGCTACAGCCATGGGCGTGCAAGTGGCTTTGGCACGTATCGGGTCACAGGCAGGTTATTCGTTGGCTATTCCATTAGCCCGGGCGTTTGACATCACGACACCGGTTCTTATCGGTCTGATATTGCTTTTAGGTGGTTTGGTCGCTTTCTTTCTCTTTGCTTTAATGGATAAGAAACTGGATCGTCAGCTGGCTGAGGCTGCTCACAGTTTTGGTGAAACTGATCCATCCGAGAAATTCTCTTTTAGAGATGTGAAGAACATTCTTGTCAATCCGGGTTTTTGGCTTATCGCATTGCTTTGTGTATTGTTTTATTCTTGTGTATTCCCTTTCCAGAAATTCGCTTCCGAGTTTATGATATTGAAGTATGGCATTGATGAAAACATAGCTGGAACATTTGCCGGTCTGCCGGCTTTGGGCGCTTTGTTCTTGACTCCTATTTTTGGAGGTTATATAGACAAACGCGGACGTGCCGCTTCCATTATGCTGTTAGGCTCGGCCATGTTGATAGGTGTGCATTTTATTTATGCCATCCCTGCTATTGATTATTGGTTGGTGGCTATTGTGTTGATGATTATTTTAGGTATTGCTTTTTCGTTGGTTCCGTCAGCTATGTGGCCTTCCGTAGCCAAGATCTTCCCTGTAAGTCAGTTGGGTACGGCGTATGCGCTGATTTTCTTCATTCAGAATATTGGTTTGTGGGGTATTCCTACAATGATTGGTAAGGTCCTAGATAGTTATTGCATTGTAGGGCAAAACGCTGATGGCTCGAACGTTTATGACTATACCCTTCCTATGTGTATTTTTACAGGTATAGCTTGTCTTTCCATGTTAGTAGCTTTCTTTTTGAAGCGTGCCAATAAGAAATATGGTTATGGTTTGGAGGAAGCCAACATCGAGAAATAAAGTCAATTTGCTAGATACGGTTCCTGTCCGCAGTGAACAAATAAAGACCGAATGGGAAGATGGGTACGCTGTGCTCGTCTTTCCTAGGTTTAAACGTGTGCGGACATGGCACCGCCTGCTTCCTAAATCGCTTCCTCTTTTACTGCATGTGCGGTTAGAGGAACATGGTACGGCCGTTTGGAATTTGATAGATGGGCGGCGTACGGTGAGGGAGATTGTGGAGCTGCTGGATTCCCACTTTCAAGGAGAAACAAATTACCCGTCCCGTGTAACGGCTTATATGGCTCAATTACAAAAGGACGGGTTTATTCGTCTGATGATCCATCATACGGATGATGTTTAATTTTCTTCGCGATCTATTTTTATCAAGCCGCCTGTTGTTGTGTCAAACATAACTTTTGTCGTGTTTTTCTTGTTGAATAATACTGGAGCCAAGCATTCCTGTGTGCCAAATTGAGTGATGGGCATTTCTCCGTCAAACAAAGTCTGATTTCCATAAGTAACCAATACCTGTGCCCTTCCTGGTACGTTGTACACTATTCCTTCCATTTTTTCCTTGCCTTTTTCTCCTTCCATAGGTGCAAGGGCAGGAGTTTCCAGGTTGGTGACGCTTATATAAATAGGTGTACCGGCCAAGTCATCCTTGTCTACGGGGCCTAACTTTTGTGAAAAACGGAATGCCACTTCCTCGTTCATCTCTTTAGGAGTCAGCCTGGTAGTGAACGTAATACTTTCCTTTTTCTCATTTCCGGTAAATAATGCAGTCATGGCCTCCTCTTGTATCTTCAAATTATCCAGCATCAATTTCAGTTGCTCGCCATCGGTAGGCATGTTGTCCGCTTCGCCTCGTATTAACGCGTTCTTGCTTTCGCGTATATTGAAGATTTCTTTTGCGGTCAGTTCTGCCATTTTGGCTCGTGAGCTGGCCATCAGGATTTCTTCCGTCATAAAGCTGCGCGGGTCTATATTATGTATAGAATGGGACGTGCTTCCTGTAGCTTTCTTTTTTGAGCCTTTATCTCCGCTGAAAGGCATGTTGATGGAACGTACGATGCCATCTTCTGTCAGTTCCATTAAAGGGGCTACGGTTTTGTCCTTCAGCTTTACAAAGTAGACGTTGTTTTTGTCGGGCACGCCTATGGTACGTGTTTCCACTTTGTCGAGTGTCCAATATGTTTTTGCCTCATCCGATACGTCTGTCAACCGCAGGTAACGTTCCGCATAGCGGCAGAATTCTCCCGGCGTATAGGTATGTTTGGTAACATGTACCACGATTTCTATTTCCGTTTGTGGCAACATGTAGGTCACTCCGTAGTCTTTGCCTTGCATCACGCCTGCAGTCACTTCAGTTTGCGCATGGACGCATAAGCCAGCGCAAAGTGCGGATGATAAAAGGAATATGCTTTTCTTCATGCGTTCTTAAGTTGATTATCATTATATTCTTTGGGCAAAGGTAATATAAAAAAGTGAGAAACAGAGAAACTGTTTTGAATTTCTATAAAAAGTTTTTTCTGTGCTTGATGCATTCGCTCCTATGCGAGCTTTGACTGTTTGTTTTGTTACTTTTTATATATATACTCTAAAGAGTGTTATAAAACATGCTTTTTTATTTGTTTTATTTGCAGGTTTCCAAAAAGTCCGTACCTTTGCAATGTGTTTTTCATAGTATTAGATTTTAAGGTTAACAAAGGTTGGAGTACAGCGGTACTCCTTTTTTTATGCCTTTACGTTTCTAGTTGTCTGCTCGATTGGAGAACTTATGAAATGATAGATTAGTTTTGCCGCTTCCATCGGTGCGCCGTTTTTTCCCAAGTGGGCACGTACCTCATCGTAACCGGTCAGCATGCGCAGGCGATATGCTTTATCAGCAAGAAGGCGATGAAGTTCGCTCTGCATTTGTGCTACGGTCATGGTATCAGCCACTAACTCACGTACTATCTCTCGACCGGCAATCAGGTTGACTAACGAGATGTATTTCACTTTCAAGACATGCCGTTTTAGAAATGCGATAATTTTCCCCATTGGCGTGTGGTAACATACCACTTGTGGCACACGGAATAAGGCGGTTTCTAAAGTGGCTGTACCCGATGTTACTAATGCAGCCTTCGCATGACAGAGTAGCGGGTAAGTTTGCTCGAATAGGATGCGCACGTCTGCATCGCCAACGTATTTTTTATAATACGTGGAGTCTATGCTGGGGGCTCCCGCCAATACTAGCTGATAAGCGGGGAAAGAAGAAGCCGCCCGAATCATGTCCGGTAAGTTGTCTTTAATTTCTTGTTTGCGGCTACCTGCCAAGAGGGCGATAATCGGTTTGTTGGGTAAGGCGTTTTTCTCTAAAAAGGTCTTTCTGTTGTCGGTGTAAGTTGAACGAAACGCTTCTACTTCATCCAATGTGGGATTGCCTACATAATGAATGGGATATTGATGTTTTTTCTCGAAGAAATCCACTTCGAAAGGAAGAATAGAAAATAGCTGGTCTACATCGCGTTTGATATTCTTGATACGGTATTCTTTCCAAGCCCATATTTTGGGTGAAATATAATAATATACTGGAATGCGGGTGTGGGCATGGATATACTTGGCGATGTTTAGGTTGAAGCCGGGGTAATCCACTAATATAAGGACATCAGGCTTCCAAGCCACAATGTCTTTTTTGCATAAAGCCATATTCGCGAAGATGGTACGTAGATGAAGCAATACCGGTACAAATCCCATATAGGCCATGTCCCGATAGTGCTTTACCTGCGTTCCACCAACCGAAGCCATCAAGTCACCTCCGAAGAAACGAAATTCTGCCTGAGGGTCTCGTGCAGCCAAAGCCGCCATCAGATGCGAGGCATGCAGGTCACCTGAAGCTTCACCGGCTATTAGATAATACTTCATTTATTCAGAGAACCACGTTTTCAGTTCGTCTATCAGCCCGTAGGCGGTTACGTCTACCGTAGTAGGTGTAATGGCTACATATCCGTTGGCCAATGCCCAATGATCGTTCTTCTCGTTGTCGGCATCGGTGTCTTCGAATTCACCCGTCAGCCAATAATAGTGGGAATCACCACGATGGGCAAAGTTTTCCCATTCGTTTGTCCATTGGCCTTTGGCTTGTTGGCAAATCTTTACGCCTTTCAACTCTTGGGCATTCGGGAAATTCACGTTCAGGCAAGTAAGAGGGGGTAACCCTTTTTCTAAGACTTTGTTTACGATGTCGCGAACGTAAGGGCCGGCTGCTGTAAAGTTAGCATCGGCTTCATGGCTGCACAAGGAGAAGCCTATGGACGGAATGCCTTTCAGACAACCTTCGATGACGACTCCCATTGTGCCGGAGTAGTGTACGTTTGTGGCCGAGTTATCGCCATGATTGAAGCCGGCTACCACCAAGTCGGGTTTACGGTCGAGTACAGTGGCAAAAGCCAGTTTGACACAATCTGTTGGTGTGCCAGAACATCTGTATACCGTCAATCCCACATCTTTACGTACCAATTGGTAGTGGATGGGTTCGTGTGTGGTTAGCGCACAGCTCATGCCCGAACGGGGTCCATCCGGAGTCATTACAATAACCTCGCCCAACGGACGGAGGAACTTTATTAACTCGCTTAAACCTTTCGCAACGATGCCATCATCATTGGAAACCAATATTAAAGGTCTTTGATTTTCCATATTCAATTCTTTTATGATTCTATTTTTGCAGACAAAGGTAATATTTTCCATTGGAATATTGGAAAGGCTATTTGATTTTTTGATATATACTCTTTATCTTTGTCTGCGATAAAAATATTTTTTGTCCACATATAAAGACGTAAAGTTATGGCAGACATTTTATTAATTATTCTCGGTTCCCTTTGTCTATTAATAGGTTTGGCGGGTTGCATTTTGCCCGCATTGCCAGGCCCCCCGCTGGCATATGCAGGCATGTTGCTTTTGCACTTCACCGAACGGGCACAATTCACGACTGTAGAGCTGATCGTATGGCTCGTTCTTGTCATTATTGTCCAAATACTCGACTATTTTGTCCCTTTGCTGGGAGCCAAGTATAGCGGAGGAAGCCGGTGGGGCGAACGAGGATGCCTGGCTGGCACCCTCGTTGGCTTGTTTTTCATGCCTTGGGGCATCATCTTAGGCCCGTTCCTTGGTGCCGTCATAGGCGAATTGCTAGGTGGGCGTGAAACTAAAGATGCCTTGCGCTCCGGCTTTGGCTCTTTGCTCGGTTTCCTTTTGGGGACGTTTGTCAAATGTGCTCTTTGCGGCTATTTCATCTGGAAATTTGTGGGCGCACTTATTGTTGCATAACCATTAATTCCCATTTGGCAAGCTAGGCAAAGAATCCTGTGGGGCACTGAGCATGGCTTGATATTTGGTCGGATCAGTAAGGACTTCCATTGCCTTCTTCAAATCCGCATCGTCTTTCAATTGTTCGATGATACCTCCCCGCTGATAATAATAGCGTTTGATGATTTCGATGGCAATCATGGGCTTGATGTCTTTGGCGAAATAGGTCAAGTCATGCTCCAGGTTATGTTGCAATTTCTTTTCCAAGGCATCAAACTCGGCGGAAGCGTCTTTCAAGTAGCCTTCAAATTCGGCCATTTCTTTCAGATTCTTTAAAATCTTCTCGGTTTGCTGGTCATACTTGAAGTCGGAGTCTTTCACCATCTTTATAAAATCGGCATAATCTGCGTCCGTAATCTTAAAATCTTCAGGAGGAGCGATAGTGTCGTGCTTCAGACAATATTGGGTGGCATAGTCGAATATCAAATTGTCATTGACCAGATAGAAGAGAATATTGGGAAGTTTTTCCTGCTCTACCACAATGTCCGGTGTCACGCCTCCTCCATCGCGCACAATACGTCCGGCTTCCGTGTGAAATACCGTGGTCAGGCTATCCGGTATGCGCCCCACGCTTCCATCCTCGTTGCGATGCTGATAGTCAATGGCTTGCACGCAACGCCCGCTGGGAATGTAATATTTGGCCGTTGTTAGCTTCATGGTGGCACCAAAAGGCAATGGACGGGTGGTTTGCACCAGGCCCTTGCCATAAGTACGCTGGCCTACGATGATAGCTCTGTCTAAGTCCTGAAGTGAACCGGCCAAGATTTCCGATGCGGAAGCCGTAACGCTATTTACTAAAACCGCCAAAGGAATATCCAAGTCTATCGGTTCGCGCAGAGTCTTGTAGGTCATGTCAGCTTGCTTTAATTTCCCGCGGGTGGTAACCAAAGTTTTTCCTCGTGGGAGAAAATAATTGGCGATATCTACGGCCTCGTCCAACAAACCTCCACCATTATTGCGCAAGTCTATAATCAAAGATGTAATGCCTTGTTTCTTCAAATCCATCAGTGCTTGCTTGAACTCTTTGGCCGGCGATCCGGAGAAGGTGCTCAGGTTGATGTAGCCGATGTTGTTCTCCAGCTTTGTATAATAGGGGATGATGGGCAGCTTGATGGCACGCCGCACAAGCTCGAACGTTAAAGGCTCCTGCGTGCCGGGGCGTTGCACCGTTAGTTTGAAGCTGGTGCCCGCCTGCCCGCGTAACATCTCGCTGATTTCCTGATTGTTCTTCCCAGCCAAGTCTTTTCCATCTATGGCCATCAGGACATCGCCCGTCTTCAATCCGGCCTTGTCTGCCGGCATACCTTCGTAAGGCTCGCCTATCATGGAGCGTTTCAGTTTTGCATTCCATGTAATGATAGAGCCGATGCCCCCGTAGGTATTCTTCAGCATCTGCTCCAGTTCGCTTTGATCGTCCTCCGGAAAGTAGTTCGTGTACGGGTCGAGGCTGTAGAGCATGGCGTCAATACCTTGGCGCACCACTTTGTCCGCATCTATCGTATCTACGTAGAACATGTCCAGCTCTTTCACCACGGAGTTAAATATATCCATGTTTTTGGCCAATTTGAAGCTATGGTCGTCCCCACGTTCAAAACTCAGCAGAATACCAACCGCCAGTGCCGCTCCTGCGAGGGCCATCCAGCGCAATTTTACCAATCCTTTCATTCGTTTTTTTCTATATATAATTAATGTATAATCAATCTTTCGCAAAAAGCCCGTTTTCGCAAGGCAAAGCCCCCTGAAAAGAGCCTCAAAGCAAATATTTCGCTTTTTCTTCGAAATTTTTCTGCAAAGATATTGCATATTTCAAAATATCCTATTACTTTTGCACCGCATTTGAGAAAAAAACAACATTCTTCGTTAGCTCAGTCGGTTAGAGCATCTGACTGTTAATCAGAGGGTCCTTGGTTCAAGTCCAAGACGAAGAGCAAAATCAAATGCAAATCATTCTTCGTTAGCTCAGTCGGTTAGAGCATCTGACTGTTAATCAGAGGGTCCTTGGTTCAAGTCCAAGACGAAGA
>CALUOR010000012.1 GCA_944322285.1 uncultured Bacteroides sp. | reverse complement strand
GAGGCCTGTACAGCCGGTTGTATTCCGCCAGCTTCTTCATCAGCGGCCTCGACAGCAGCGTGTAGCGGTCTTTCCTGCCCTTGCCCTGCCGCACCCGTATCAGGTTGCGGGACTCGTTGATGTCGCCGGGCTTCAGTTCCAGCAGTTCGCTGATGCGCAGGCCGGCGGAGTAGAGGATGGAGAAGATGCAGAAGAAGCGCAGGTCTTTCGCCGCCACGTCGAGTATCCGCTTGATTTCATCCTTGCCCAGCACGTCGGGCAGGGTCTTCTCGCGCTTGGCACGGTTCACCCTGTAACACCGCCGTTCCTGTCCGAGCACTTTCTCGTAGTAGAACTTGATGGCATTGATGCGCTGGTTCTGCTGGCACGAGGATATGTTCCGCTCGCGGATGAGATGCAGCAGGTAGCCGTTTATCTCGTCGGGCGTGACGGTCTTTACATTCCGCCCCTCGAAATGCTGTTGGAAATCCCGGAAGTAAGCGGTATATACCCTCACCGTGTGGTCGCTGTAGCGCACCTGCCGGAGTTTCTCCAGATAGCCTTCGGGAAGCGGCGGACGGCTGTCCTCCTTTTCTTTCCGGCCCATGTATCCTTTTATGGCGGAATAGTCGATGAACGCCATCTTCACATAGCGGTCGAAGAACTCCGCAAGCACGAAGCTCTCTTCGGGCAGATAAGCCTTGCCGCCGACAAGCTGCGCGCCTTCCTCCTTCGACAAGGGCAGGCGCAGGCCGTCGTGGTCGAAGGCTACTTCGATGAACTTCCTGCCGTACCTGACGGTAGGCGAAAGCCTGATTCGGGGTTTTGCTCGGTATGTTTCCATAACAATCCGTTTGGGGTATGAACAGAATCCGGCGGCATTCAGGCACGGGAAACCCGTCGGATGAATGTCGCCGGACAAGACTTCCGTTCCGCCCCGTTCTTGGGAACGCAGGGGAACGCTGTATTTTCTACTGGATGCTATCGGGGGACGCGGATAGCCGGACAGCAGGAAACCCGCATCGGGAAACGGCACGAGGCGGGAACCCGGCCCGGACGGGACGGATGCCAATGCGCCATAATATGCCCTTGTCTCCTTTGCCATATATCTTCTTTCCTGTTAAAACTGTTCCTGCTCATCGCGTTCATTTTATGGGGAACCCACCCCAACAACGCACCAAAGGTAAACAATTTCCGCGAAACGGGAGAAAAAAACGCCCGCCTTTTTTGCCGTTTTTGCGGATAATGCCGGAAATCCATTAACTTTGCACAAAATTCAGAACAATTATGATGAACATTACAACGATTGAGAAAGGCCAACGAAGCCCGATACTCATCGGCAAGTTATTGGAAATCTGGGAAGTATCTGTCCGAGCCAGCCATCATTTTCTGACGGAAGCGGACATTATCCGGCTGACTCCGCAAGCCGAAAATGCTTTGCGGTACATCGAGACTTTATGGGTGATGGAAGACGAACAACGCCCCGCCGGTTTCATGGGCGTGCAGGAACGCAAGATAGAGATGCTCTTCCTTCATCCCGACTATTTTCGCAAGGGATGGGGCAAGATGCTCGTGGAGCATGCGTTCCGCAACTTGCATGTGGAATACGTGGATGTCAACGAACAGAATCCCGATGCCGCCAAGTTTTACATGCGGATGGGGTTCAAGACTTTCAAGCGCAACGAATGCGACAGCGAAGGCAATCCGTTTCCTATTTTGGAAATGAAGTTAGCCTAATTGTTTTGCGTGCGATATTTCTTATCTTCGCATCAGACAAAATCCGATTAACATGAATATTGAAGATTTCAGAAACTATTGCCTCTCCCTGCCTCATGTGACGGAGAAGATGCCATTCACAACGGTGAAAGACCCTTATAGCCGCAATGTGCTCTGCTTTTACATCGGCAGCAAATGGTTCTGCTACGTAAACATCGAGGTGTTCGACCGTTGCTGCCTCAAGTCTAACCCTGACATAGCAGAAGAGCTACGGACGCGTTACAATGGCATCCGCCCGGCATGGCACATGAACAAACGCCATTGGAATGATGTATATTTCAACCAAGACGTCTCCGATGCGATGATTCGTGAGTTAGTTTGCGAGTCATATCGCCTTGTCCTCGCCTCGCTCCCCAAAAAGGAACGTGAAGTATTGGAAATATAGCAGGAAAGTTACTTGGTAAAAACTTGTTTTTCCTAAAAGCATGCACAAATATCCAACGATTTGCACTATCTTTGCACAACGATTTCATGAAATTTAGTAACATACTCAAATCATACGTAATGATTGCTTTTTACAGAACACCTCAGAAAAGCGTGATTGCCGTAGCGTGCGAACACGCTCTCTCACAGGCAGACAATGACAAGCTCTGCTGGCTTTTTGGAGAAGCCGTACCCGAAAGTGAAGAAAACCTGAAAGGCTGTTTCGTGGGCCCGCGCCGCGAGATGATTACCCCCTGGAGCACCAACGCCGTGGAGATTACCCAAAACATGGGCCTCCAGGGTATCCAGCGCATCGAGGAATATTTCCCCGTGCCCGACGAGAACGCCGAGTACGACCCCATGCTGCAACGCATGTACAAGGGACTGGACCAGCAGGTGTTTACCACCAACCGCAAGCCCGAACCCATCGTCTACATCGAAGACTTGGAGGCTTACAACGAGCAGGAAGGCCTGGCCCTCTCCAAGGAAGAGATAGAATACCTGAAGAAAGTGGAAAAAGACTTGGGACGCCTGCTGACCGACTCCGAAGTCTTCGGTTTCGCCCAAATCAACTCCGAACATTGCCGCCACAAAATCTTCGGCGGGACGTTCATCATCGACGGCGAAGAGAAGGAATCGTCCCTCTTCCAGATGATTAAGAAGACCACGCAGGAGAATCCCAACAAAATCATATCGGCCTACAAGGACAATGTGGCCTTTGCCCAAGGTCCGGTCATCGAGCAGTTCGCTCCCGCCGACCACTCCAAGCCCGACTATTTCCGAGTGACGGACATCGAGAGCGTCATCTCCCTCAAGGCCGAGACGCACAACTTCCCCACCACGGTGGAACCGTTCAACGGCGCATCGACGGGCACGGGCGGTGAAATCCGCGACCGTATGGGCGGAGGCAAAGGCTCGTGGCCCATCGCGGGTACGGCCGTCTACATGACTTCCTATCCCCGCACGGACGAAGGACGCGAATGGGAAGAACTGCTGCCCGTACGCAAGTGGCTTTACCAGACGCCCGAGCAAATCCTCATCAAGGCTTCGAACGGCGCGAGTGACTTCGGCAACAAGTTCGGCCAGCCGCTTATCTGCGGTTCGGTACTGACGTTCGAGCATCAAGAAAACGCTTCCGACCCGATGTATGGTTACGACAAGGTCATCATGCTGGCCGGAGGCGTGGGCTACGGGACGAAACGCGATTGCCTGAAAGGCAAACCCGAAGCCGGCAACAAGATTGTGGTGATGGGCGGCGACAACTACCGCATCGGTCTGGGTGGCGGTTCGGTATCGTCCGTAGACACGGGCCGGTATAGCAGCGGCATCGAGCTGAACGCCGTGCAGCGTGCCAACGCCGAAATGCAGAAGCGCGCCTACAACGTGGTACGCGCCCTCTGCGAGGAGGATGTCAATCCAGTGGTTTCCATCCACGACCACGGCTCGGCGGGCCACGTGAACTGCCTCTCGGAATTGGTGGAAGACTGCGGCGGACTCATCGACATGAGCAAGCTGCCCATCGGCGACAAGACGCTCTCCGCCAAGGAAATCATCGCCAACGAAAGCCAGGAGCGCATGGGTCTCCTTATTAAGGAAGAAGCCATCGAACACGTGGCCAAGATAGCCGAACGCGAACGCGCCCCGATGTACGTGGTGGGCGAAACGACGGGCGACCATCGCTTTGCTTTTGAGCAAGCGGACGGGGTACGTCCTTTTGACTTGGCTGTCAGCCAAATGTTCGGTTCTTCGCCCAAGACTTACATGGTGGACAAGACGGTGGAACACCACTACTCCATGCCCACTTACGAACTCTCCAAACTGCACGAATATCTCACCAACGTGCTCCAACTGGAAGCCGTGGCCTGCAAAGACTGGCTGACCAACAAGGTGGATCGCTCGGTGACGGGCAAGATAGCCCGCCAGCAATGTGTGGGCGAACTGCAATTGCCGTTGAGCGATTGCGGTGTGGTAGCCCTCGACTACCGGGGCGTGAAAGGCATCGCCACTTCGCTGGGCCATGCCCCGCAAGCCGCCTTGGCCAATCCCGCCGCCGGATCGGTACTCTCCGTGAGCGAGGCGTTGACCAACTTAGTGTGGGCGCCGCTGGCCGAAGGACTGGACAGCGTGTCGCTCTCCGCCAACTGGATGTGGCCTTGCCGCTCACAGGAGGGTGAGGACGCGCGCCTCTACACCGCCGTCAAGGCATTGAGCGACTTCTGCTGCGCCCTGCAAATCAACGTGCCCACGGGCAAAGACTCCCTCTCCATGACGCAGAAATATCCCGACGGAAGCAAGGTCATCTCTCCGGGCACGGTCATTGTTTCGGCGGGAGGCGAAGTCAGCGATGTAAAGAAGGTGGTTTCGCCGGTCTTAGTGAACGACCCCAAGACAACCATCTACCACATCGACTTCAGTTTCGACACGCTGAAGCTGGGCGGCTCGACCTTCGCGCAATCCTTAGGCAAGGTGGGCGACGAAGTGCCTACGGTACAGAATCCCGAATACTTCCGTGACGCCTTCTTAGCCGTACAAGAGTTGGTGAACAAAGGACTCATTCTGGCCGGACACGACATCTCGGCGGGCGGTCTCATCACAACGCTGCTTGAAATGTGCTTCTCCAACATGGAGGGCGGCATGGAAATCAACCTCGACAAGATAAAGGAAGACGACTTGGTGAAGATATTGTTTGCCGAAAATCCGGGCATCGTCATCCAGGTGAGCGACAAGCATAAGGCCGAAGTGAAAAAGACACTCGAAGACGCGGGCATCGGTTACGTGAAATTAGGCAAGCCAACGGACGAACGCCACATCCTCGTGGAAAAAGACGGAGCCACCTACCAGTTCGGCATCGACTACATGCGCGACGTGTGGTACTCCACCTCCTACCTGCTCGACCGCAAGCAGAGCATGAACGGCTGCGCCAAGAAGCGCTTTGAGAACTACAAGATGCAGCCCATGGACCTCGCCTTCATGCCGGGCTTCACGGGCAAGCTCTCGCAATACGGCATCAGCCCCGACCGCCGCACGCCGACCGGCATCCGTGCCGCCATTATCCGCGAGAAAGGTACGAACGGCGAACGTGAGATGGCCTACTCGCTCTACTTGGCGGGCTTCGATGTGAAGGACGTGACCATGACCGACCTCGTAAGCGGGCGCGAAACATTGGAAGACGTGAATATGATTGTCTTCTGCGGCGGATTCTCCAACTCCGACGTATTGGGTTCGGCCAAAGGTTGGGCAGGCGCCTTCCTCTTCAACCCCAAGGCAAAAGAGGCATTGGACAAGTATTATGCTCGTGAGGACACCTTGTCACTGGGCGTATGCAACGGTTGCCAGCTGATGATGGAGCTGAACCTCATCAACCCCACGGACGAGAAGCGCGGACGCATGTTGCACAACGACTCACACAAGTTCGAAAGCCGCTTCTTGGGCGTCATCATCCCGACCAACCGCAGCGTGATGTTCGGTTCGTTGAGCGGAAGCAAGCTGGGCATCTGGGTGGCTCACGGTGAGGGCAAGTTCTCGTTGCCTTACGATGAAGACCATTATAATATAGTAGCCCAATATACGTATGACGAATATCCCGGCAACCCGAACGGTTCGGATTACTCCGTAGCCGGCATCGCCAGTCCGGACGGACGTCACCTGGCCATCATGCCCCACTTGGAGCGCGCCATCTTCCCGTGGCAGAACGCTTACTATCCCGCCGGACGCAAGCACGACGAGGTGACACCATGGATTGAGGCGTTTGTCAACGCACGCAAGTGGATAGAGGAGAAGAAACGATAAGAGGATGATGAATATCTATTTCAAGTTATTCGCCATCTTCTGCAAAATCGGTATGTTCACCATCGGCGGAGGTTACGCCATGGTGCCCCTGATAGAAGACGAGCTGATAGAAAAACGGAAATGGGTGGCCAAAGAGGACTTCATCGACCTTATGGCCATCGCCCAGTCCACTCCCGGCATCTTTGCCGTGAACATTGCCATCTTCATCGGGTACCGGTTGCGCGGTGTACGGGGAAGTATCGCGTCCGCATTAGGAACGATACTTCCCTCGTTCTTTGTCATCTTGGCAGTGGCGCTCTTCTTCCGCAACTTCAAGGACAACCACGTGGTGGAAAGCATCTTCAAAGGCATCCGCCCGGCGGTGGTAGCCCTCATCGCCGCCCCTACGTTCAGCATGGCGAAGTCAGCTAAAATCAATAAATATAATATATGGATTCCCATTGTGTCGGCCTTGCTTATCTGGCTGCTGGGCTTCTCCCCCATCTGGATTATCATAGGGGCAGGCGTAGGAGGATACATTTGGGGAAAAATGAAGAGAATGTGCTAATGTGCTGATGTGCCAATGTGCCAATGCCCTGCGGTATGAATGCGCATTATTATAAACACAGAGTCAATCAACACATTGACACATTAACGCATCAGCACATTAACACATTAGCACATTAACACATTAATTATGATTTATCTGCATTTATTCTATACCTTCTTCAAGATTGGCCTGTTCGGCTTCGGCGGAGGTTACGCCATGCTTTCCATGATACAGGGCGAAGTGGTGACCCGCTACGGCTGGCTCACGTCACAGGAGTTTACGGACATTGTGGCCATCAGTCAGATGACGCCCGGCCCTATCGGCATCAACTCGGCCACCTACGTAGGCTTCACCGCTACGGGCAACGTTTGGGGAGCCATCATCGCCACCTTTGCCGTCGTGCTGCCCTCGTTCATCCTGATGCTCACCATCAGCCGCTTCTTCCTGAAGTACCAGAAGCATCCGGCGGTGGAAGCCGTGTTCAGCGGATTGCGTCCGGCGGTAGTGGGCCTGCTGGCTTCGGCGGCCTTGGTACTGATGAATGTGGAGAACTTCGGTTCGCCCACCGAGGACACCCGCTCGTTCCTCATCAGCGTCCTCATCTTCCTCGTAGCTTTCATCGGCACACGCAAGTACAAGCTCAATCCCATCGGGATGATTGTGGCGTGCGGCGTGGCGGGACTGTTGCTGTACTAACTACTAAACCGCTAAATTCCTATAAAAAAATTGATGCTACCTATGCCCGATGTCCGATAAAATGCGTACCTTTGGCGCAACAACTTATAATAACGGAAAATAACATGCCATAATATACCCAGTTATGAACGCGAACTTATCAGTAAACCAACTATGGCACCTGGCGCAGTCCCTCAGCGCGGACAACAAACGCTGGCTGGGAGAAAGGCTGATTGAAGAAAGCCGTGAAGAAGCTCCCTGTCAATACACCGCTGAAGAAATGCGGCAACGCCTGTTACAAGTGGAAACACGCATACTGCAAGGCGATCCAGGCCTCAGTAACGAGGAAGTTGAAGAAGAACTGCTGGAGGAAATGCCATGGTTAAAGTGACATGGGACGAACTAGCCCGCCAAAACCAGCGAGATATATTGGCATACGGCAGCCGGACGTGGGGTAAAAACGCCGCACGGAAAATGCGCCTGCACATCAAGGCTGAAGTGGAGAGGTTGGCCAAGTTTCCCCTCATCGGCAAGGTGGAGCCTCTGTTGCAAGGCCGGAGCCTTCAGTTCCGTAGCCTTGTCATTCATGAGCATTACAAGCTGGTGTACTACATAGACGAGGCCAAGCAACTCATCTACATCGCCGCCCTATGGGACACCCGCCGCGAGCCCCATACCCAAGCCGACAACATGAATAACATTTAATTACTAACTCATAAACATCAACTTATTATTATGAAAAAATTTAGAAAGGGGTTTACCCCCCCCCGTTAATAAACGTTAATATTCTGATTATCTTTGCAGCCTTGTGCCTTGCCTCGTGCGACGACTATGACGACACCGGGCTGTGGAACAAGGTAAACGGACTGGAGGAGCGCATCGCCGCCCTCGAGGAGTGGCAAAAGACCACCGACAACAACCTCAACGCCTTGCAGACACTCGTCAACACGATGGACTACATCACCTCCGTAGCCCCCATCATGCAGGCCAATGATACCATTGGTTACACCATCAACTTTTATCAATCCAACCCCCTATCCATCTACAACGGCACCACCTCGCAGATTGGCATTACGCAGGACGAGGAGGGCAACTGGCTCTGGACGCTGGATGGCGAAGTGCTGACCACGCCGGACGGCACCCCCATCCCCGCCAACGGACAGGACGCCGCCGCCCCACAACTCTCCACCGGCAAGGCCTTGCAGGATAGCGGCATTAAGACCGATGCCCAAGGCAATGCCATCACCACCGACATCGCCTACCTCAGCGTGGACGGAGGCGAGACGTGGTACCGCGTGACGGGTGAGAAGGGTGACAAAGGCGAGCAAGGCGACAAGGGAAACACCGGCTCCAGGGGACCCGCAGGCGCTGACGGCGACAGCTTCTTTAAGGACGTGAAGATAGCAGGAAACGATGCCGTATTCACCCTGGCGAATGGCACCACCTTCTCCATCCCCCTCTACACAGGCATCAAGCTGGACTTTGGCACACAAAGCTCCATCTCATTAGTCTATGGCGATACAGAGACCGTCAACTTCACCGCCGAGGGTAGCGACAGCTTCACCCCGGACAACCTCTTCCTCATAGCCCCCAATGGCTGGGAAGCCTCCATAGCAGCCCAGACCCGTGCCCTACCAAGCACCGCCTTCACCCTGACCGTCACCGCCCCCGGCAATAAACAAGTGACCGCAGGCACAGCCGCAGCCTCCGGCGAAATACTCGTACTGCTGGACAACGGGCAGGGCAACACCACCATCGGGCGCATCAAGGTGACAGCCGCTAATAGTGCCATAAATGGCACCGAGCTGACCGCAGTAAATCTCCAAGCCGGTGAACTCGCCACGGCGATAGGCAGCCGTACCGACCTGACCTCCATCACCGTAACAAGCGGCACGCTCAATAGCACCGACTGGACAGCCATCCTACAGAGCAAGGCCGCACTCCTCTACCTCGACCTCGGGGGAGCCACCTATACGGGGGAGGCCAACCTGGTATATTCTAATGGCACGACTGGCCTACCACTTGAAAAAGTCAAGTTACCGCAGGGAATCACGGGACTCGGAGTCAGCGCATTTAAAGGCTGCAGTGACCTGACCTCCATCAACCTGCCGGAAGGGGTAACAAGCATCGGAAACCTGGCATTCAGAGACTGCAGTGACCTGGCATCCATCACCCTGCCGAACGGGGTGACAAGCATCGGAGGCGGGACATTTTGGGGCTGCAGTGACCTGACCTCCATCAACCTGCCGGAAGGGCTGAAAAGCATCGGAGTCAGCGCATTCTATAACTGCAGTTCCCTGGCATCCATCACCCTGCCGGAAGGGCTGACAAGCATCGGAGTCCAGGCATTCTATAACTGCAGTGCCCTGACCTCCATCAACCTGCCGGAAGGGCTGAAAAGCATCGAAGTCAACGCATTCTATAACTGCAGTGCCCTGACCTCCATCAACCTGCCGGAAGGGCTGACAAGCATCGATGTCAACGCATTCAGAGACTGCAGTGACCTGACCACCGTCACCTGCCAGGCGGTAACACCACCTACATTGGGGGTGAACGCTTTCTACGGCTGCGATGACCTGACCGCCATCTACGTCCCCGCTGAATCGGTAGAGACGTACAAGAGCAATTGGAGTCAGTACGCAGATAAAATCAAAGAAATATCGGAAGGTATCTAAACATTCTGTCCCGGCGGATATGTCATCCGCCGGGACGGAGATTGAACGAAAAGAACAACAATGACCCTTGAGGGACAGTCACATAGAACACTGATGAAGAGTCACAGTGACCCTTTGCTGACAGTCACAGTGACCCTTGACGAACAGTCACAGTGACCCTTGACGAACAGTCACAGTGACCCTTTAAGAAGCGAATTATTAACTCTTAAAAAATAAACAGATATAATTGAACACGAGATTAAATCTAGAGTAATTACCATTGGTAACCGTAAGGGACAGACGGTGTATTATGCCTATCCCAAGTCGCAGCAGAAGCTGACGAATGAAATGGTTATTGAGCGCATCGTGCGCGAAACATCTTTGTCCGAAGGCGATGTGAGCAACGCCTTGATTAGTTTAAGTAACATAGTCTGCGATGCCATGACGCTGGGCATGAGCGTGGACCTCGCCGAGCTTGGCTCGTTCCGCCTCATCGTCCCCTCGAAGATGATGGACTCGCCGGACGATGTGACGGTGGCCAAGGCGCTGAAGACGCCCAAAATTGTCTTCACCCCCAAGCAGAAGATGCGCGACGCCGCCAATGAAGTACAGCTCAGCGTGGACCGCGTAAAGCCCGTGGATGTTCCCGGCGTCACCCCCACCCCCGGCGGAGAAGAAGAGGGCGGCGAGGAGACGGACGACCCGCTGGCATAAGGTAGCATGCTGAAATAACTTAGCACACAGAGACACAGAGTTTCTTATTTATCAGTTCACAGATAGATTCTCTTTGTGTCTCTGTGTTTTATGCCGGCTACCAATTGCATTGTAACAAAAATCTCCTGTCTGCTTTGCCTTTATTACCGATACTTTCATTATATTTGTGCTTGTTAAACCAGAAGATGTAAATACACCATGCGACAAGCAGACATTACCATCCCCTATGCGATAGCAGATTTCGCAGAATTGCGTGAGCAACAATATTATTACGTAGACAAGACGCAATATATTCCCGATTTGTCACGCTATAAAGCCCCCGTATTCCTGCGTCCGCGCCGTTTCGGGAAGAGCCTGTTCATCTCTACCCTGGCTTATTACTATGACCTCAACGAGGCGGGACGTTTCGACTCGCTATTCGGTGGCACTTACATCGGCAGCCATCCTACCGGAGAGCAGAACAAGTATATGGTGTTGCGGCTGGACTTTTCCAAGATGGTGGTAGCGGACAATCTGAAAGAATTGGAGAGGAACTTCAACAAGATATTTGCTCCCGACTTAAAAGGCTTTGCGGAAAGTTCTTACCGATATGCACGTTTTCTTAAGGATTTTACGTTCAGTGACGATAAAGATGTTACCGTTATGCTGAGTAACATCGTGAGTTATATTAGCAATCACAATCTTCCTCCACTTTATATCTTGATTGACGAGTACGACAACTTCACCAACCAACTGTTGACCGCCTTCAACGACCCGTTGTATGAGGAAGTAACCACAGGCGATAGTTTCCTGCGCACCTTCTTCAAGGTCATCAAGAGCGGCATCGGCGAGGGAAGCATCCGTTCCTGCTTCTGCACGGGCGTATTACCCGTCACCATGGACGACCTGACCAGCGGCTACAACATAGCCGAGATACTGACGCTGGAACCGGAGTTTGTCAGCATGTTGGGCTTTACCCATGAAGAGACGACAGCATATCTGCATTATGTCCTACAGAAGTATGACAGGCAAGGCAGCACCTTCGAGGAAATCTGGAGCCTGCTGCTCAATAACTATGACGGATACCGCTTTCTGCCCAAGGCGGAACCTTTGTTCAACTCGACCATACTGACTTATTTCTTCAAGAAGTTCGCTGTCAATAAAGGCGAGATTCCCAACGAGATGGTAGACGAGAACCTGCGCACGGACATCGGCTGGCTTCGCCGCCTGACCCAGACACAGGAGAACGCCAAAGAGATGCTGGATGCGCTGATTATAGACAATGAGCTGATTTACTCGCAATCGGACCTACGAAGCAAGTTCAACAAGCGCAAGTTCTTCGAGAAACGCTTCTATCCCGTCAGCCTGTACTATCTGGGCATGACGACTCTGGTGGATGCCTATACCATGCGACTGCCCAACCTGACCATGCGCAGCATCTACATGGACTACTACAACAGCCTGCATCAGATTACGGATGATGCCCGACGCTATGCCCGTGCTTATCAGCGTTTCACGCAGGACCGTCGCTTCGAGCCGTTAGTGGAGAATTATTTCAAGGAATACCTAAAGCTGTTTCCCGCCCAGGCGTTTGACAAGATTAACGAGAACTTCATCCGCTGCTCGTTCTATGAACTGATGAGTCGTTACCTGAGCCAGTGCTTCACGTTCGCCTTGGAAATGAATCTGCCTTCCGGACGTGCGGACCTGGTATTGACCGGCATACCGGGCACGGACTTCCATAACGACTGCCGGGTGGTGGAATTCAAGTATTACAAGGCGAAGGACACGGCTATCGTAGAAAGCCTGGAGGCTCCTGTTCAGGAAGATATTGAGCAGGTGAACGGTTATGCGCGGGACATTCTTGCCCAATTTCCCAAATACAGGACGAAGACGTATGTGGTTTACATCGCGGCAGGAAAGGCTTGCAAGGTGTGGGAGACGACAAATATTCTATAAACCAAGGACGATTTCCTTATTTTGCCTGTAAATGCTGAATGAATATAACAGAGAAATCGTATCTTTGCGGCCATAACAAAAAACTTTAAACCATGAAACAGATAACTCTTACCCTATTCTGCTGCCTGCTCACCCTAACGATGTACGCGCAAGGCGGCAAGCAACAACTGACGTTAAAAGAAGTGGTATCCGGAGGCTTCCGTGTACATAATATATATGGTGTCATCCCCATACCGGGCGACGGGGAACATTACTCCCAAATGAACGCCCAAGGCACACAGGTCATCAAGTACTCCTACAAGACAGGGAAACAAGTGGAAGTGCTGTTCGATGCGGCTACCGCACGCGACTGCCCCTTCAAACGCTTCGACAGCTACAGCTTTGCCCCCGATGGCTCCAAGCTGCTTATCGCTACGGAGACCACCCCCATCTACCGGCGTTCCTATACGGCCATACATTATATATATAGCCTGAAGCGTAACTCCGAAGGTAAAATAAACAACGTGGTGGAACGCCTGTCGGACGGCGGGCCGCAGCAAGTGCCGGTATTCTCGCCCGATGGCAACATGGTGGCCTTTGTGCGTGACAACAACATTTTCCTTGTGAAGCTGCTCTATGGCAACAGCGAGAGTCAGGTGACCAAGGACGGCGAGCGCAACAAGGTGCTGAACGGCATCCCCGACTGGGTGTATGAAGAAGAGTTTGCCTACAACCGCGCCCTGGAGTTCAGCGCGGACAGCAAAATGCTGGCCTATGTGCGTTGGGACGAAAGCGAAGTGCCTTCCTACACCTTCCCGGTATTTGCAGGCGATGCTCCACGTATAGAGGCTTACGCCAAATATCCGGGTTCCTACACCTATAAGTATCCGAAGACGGGCGAAAGAAACTCCCAAGTCAGCGTGCATACGTTCGACATCAAGAGCAAAGTAACCCGCCAAATAGACGTGCCCATGGACAAGGACGGTTACATCCCCCGCATCCGTTTCACCAAGGACCCCGAAAAACTGGCCATCCTGACACTGAACCGCCATCAGAACCGTCTCGACCTGTACTTTGCCAATCCGCGCAGCACGGTATGTAAACTGATGTTGCGCGATGAGAGCGACAAGTACATCAAGGAAAGCACGTTCGATGAAATCATCTTCTACGAGGACCACTTCAGCTTTGTCAGCGAACGGAGCGGCTTCAATCACCTCTACTGGTATAACATGACGGGCAGTCTGGCCAAGCAAATCACTTCGGGCAACTACGAAGTAAAGAGCTTCTTAGGCTACGACCCCAAGGACGGCTCTTTCTACTACACCGCCAACGCTGAAGGGCCGCAGTACACTGCCGTCTACAAAACAGACCGCAAAGGCCGGCAAACCAAGCTATCCACCAATCAAGGCACAAACAGCGCCCAGTTCAGCAGCAACCTGAAGTATTACCTCAACCGCTATACCTCACTGAACGAGCCGCTGATTATCACCCTGAACAACAGCAAAGGAGAAGTGCTTACTACCCTGGAAGACAATCAGGCACTGAAGCAGAAACTAGCGGCATACGACATGCCTCAAAAAGAGCTGTTTAGCTTCCAGACATCCGACGGTACTACACTGAATGGGTGGATGATGAAACCAGCCAACTTCACTCCCGACAAGAAATATCCTGTCATCCAATACCAATACAGCGGACCTGGCTCGCAACAGGTACTGGACAATTTCAGTATCAGCTGGGAGACCTATATGGCCTCGCAAGGATACATCATCGTATGTGTGGACGGACGGGGTACCGGAGGACGTGGCGCCGACTTCGAGAAGTGCACTTACCTGAACTTAGGAGTCAAGGAAGCCCGCGACCAGGTGGAGACAGCCCTCTACATGGGCAGCCAGCCTTACGTGGACAAAAACCGCATCGGCATCTGGGGATGGAGCTTTGGCGGATACATGACCATCATGAGCATGAGCGAGGGAACACCCGTATTCAAGGCAGGCGTGGCCGTAGCGGCCGTAACCGACTGGAACTATTACGACACCATCTATGGCGAACGGTTTATGCGCACGCCGCAGGAGAATGCGGATGGCTATCAGTCTTCATCGGCCTTCACCCGCGCCGACAAGCTGCATGGTCGGCTGCTGTTGGTACATGGCATGGCCGATGACAATGTGCACTACCAGAACTGCGCCGAGTATGCCGAGCATCTGGTCCAACTGGGCAAGCAATTCGACATGCAGGTATACACCAACCGAAACCACAGCATCTTCGGCGGCAATACGCGACTGCATCTGTACACTCGCCTGACAGACTTCTTCAACACACAATTGAAATAGCACAATGGCAGAAAGAGTACGCAAGCCCGAATGGCTGAAGATAAACATTGGCGCCAACGAGCGTTACACCGAGACCAAACGCATCGTAGAGTCCCACTGCCTGCACACCATTTGCAGCAGTGGGCGTTGCCCCAACATGGGCGAATGCTGGGGACGGGGCACCGCCACTTTTATGATAGGTGGAGGCATCTGCACCCGTAGTTGTAAGTTCTGCAACACACCTACCGGGCGTCCCCTGCCACTCGATCCCAAGGAACCGGCACATGTTGCCGAATCTGTACGACTGATGAAGCTCTCGCATGCCGTCATTACCTCCGTAGACCGTGACGACCTGCCCGACTTGGGTGCTTCACACTGGGCAAGCACTATACAAGAAGTAAGGCGCATGAATCCGGATACTACCATCGAAGTACTCATTCCCGACTTCCAAGGTCGTGCCGCACTAATAGCACAAGTCATAGAAGCCAGTCCGGACATCATAGCGCACAACATGGAGACCATACGCCGCATCAGTCCGCTGGTGCGCAGTGCCGCCCGTTATGATACCAGCCTCAAAGTACTTCAACAGATAGCCGAAAGCGGCATCAAGACCAAGTCGGGCATCATGGTCGGATTGGGTGAGACTCCCGCAGAAGTAGAGGAATTGATGGACGATCTCCTGCAAGCCGGTTGTCAAATTATGACCATCGGCCAATATCTGCAACCCTCGCACCGTCATTACCCAGTGGCTGAATATGTCACACCGGAACAATTCCGGCGATACAAGGAAATAGGATTGCAGAAAGGATTCGAGCAAGTGGAGAGCGGACCATTGGTGCGCTCCTCCTACCATGCCGACCAATCGTTCAGGAAACTAACAGATAAGACATCATAGAAACAGGAAAAGGTCATTTGCCGTATGTAAGCAAATGACCTTTTCCGCTATTATAGGGTTCTTTTATTATTAGTGAATCATCGTGTTTGTTCCTTCTACAATCTTTCCGTATGAGAATACACAACGCACGTTCGTATCGTTGTCCAGAATCACAATGTCTGCGTCTTTCCTCTTCTGAAGCGTTCCTTTGCGGTCGGCCACACCAATAATCCGTGCCGGAGTTTCGGATGCCATACGCACAGCATCGGCCAATGGTATGCCCGCTTTCTTTACTACGGTCTGCACCAGCTTGTCCATGGTGGCGATGCTTCCGGCCAACGACTGATGGTCGGCCAGCTTACATACACCGTCTTCAATCACATAGCGCGGGTCATCAATGGCTCCACCTTCATAAGCGGCATATTTCAACGCATCTGTAACCAGGCAAGTCCGCTCCACGCCTTTCAGTCGGTAGACCAGCTTCAAGATGGTGGCGGGAAGATGTACACCATCGGCAATGACCTCCACACTCATGTCATCCATCAGGTAAACACTCTCCACCGTCCCTTCATATTTATATTCACGACGCTTGTGGAAGCCCGGCATGGCGTTATAGAAATGAGCCGCATGAGTAAATCCGGCTTCAAAAGCCGCCTTTATTTCGGGAAATTCCGCTTCGGTATGCGTGATGGCGGTCAGCACTCCATGCGAAGAGGTATAACGAGCGAAGTCATGCGCACCGGGAAGTTCCGGGCTGATGTCCCACCGCTTGATGCAACGTGTGCTTTCCAGCAGAGGAATATATTCTTCCGCATCTGGGTCTTTCAGATAATCCCCCCACTGGGCACCTGCCATGTTCTTATTCAAATAAGGGCCTTCGATATGGATTCCCTGCACGATGCTGTCCGGTTGTTTCATCAGTTCGTCACACGTGACTACCGCCTGTCGGAGCACGTCAAAGGTAGTGGATGACAACGTTGGGAATATCGTAGTGGCACCATGCTTCAGATGGGCCTGCACAATGGTTTCAAAGGCATCGGGAGTCGCTTCGGTAAAATCGCGTCCACCTCCTCCGTGACTGTGCATGGATATGAATCCCGGAACGATGAACATTCCCTTTGCATCGATGACCTTTGCGCCGATAACGGCGAGGTCGCTGTTGGTTACTTCCAGTATTTTCCCGTCACTGATAAGGACAGAGCCGTCTTTCAGCCAGCCCTGCGGCGTAAGGATATGACCGTTTATGATTTGTGTCAGCATAATCTTTCGCATTTATTGTTCTTAGAATAATGTATTGGTGCCTTCTACTATCTTGCCCATTGCCCATACGGCGCGTACATTCAAGTCATCGTCCAATGCAAGAATATCGGCATCCTTTCCTTTCTCCAGCGTACCCTTCCGGTCGGCCACACCCATAATGCGTGCCGGAGTCTCCGAAGCCATACGCACGGCATCTTCCAAAGGTATTTCGGCCTTCTGAACCATGGTGCGTATCAGACGGTCCATCGTGGCGATGCTTCCGGCCAATGCCGAGCGGTCGGCCAACTTACAAACGCCGTCTTCGATGATGACACGCGGGTCGAACGCCTCTTTGCTGTCACTTGCGGCACAAGCCAACGCATCGGTAATCAGCGCGGTCTTCTCCACACCTTTTATTTTATATACGAGCTTCAGGATTGTCGGCGGCACGTGTATTCCGTCGGCAACCACTTCCACCGTCATGTCTTCCATGAGGTAAATGCTTTCCACCGTGCCTTCGTACTTATATCCGCGGCGCTTATGGAATCCGGGCATGGCGTTATAGAAATGAGTGGCATGAGTATATCCCGCATAATATCCTGTATAGATGTCCTCAAATTCGGCCTGCGTATGTCCAGCAGCAGCCAGCACACCTTTGGAGGTAACATATTTGGCAAACTGCATGGCACCCGGCAACTCCGGAGCGGCGTCCCAACGCTTGATGCAATGGGTCTCCTCCAACAAGGGAATGTATTCCTCCGGGTCGGGGTCCTTGATATTCTCCGGCATCTGTCCGCCGGCCATTTTCATATTAAAATAATGTCCCTCCAAGTGAAGTCCCAGCACGGGAGTATCCGGCTCTGCCATCAGCTTCTCGGTAGTGGCCGCGGCGGCCCTTATCATCGGTATGGTGGACGAGGACAAAGTGGGGAAAATACTGGTCGTGCCATGCTGCATGTGTGCCTTGATGGCTGCGCGGAAAGCGTCTTCACTGCCTTCCATAAAGTCACGGCCTCCGCCTCCGTGTACATGAATTTCCACTCCACCGGGAACAATGTACATTCCCTGCGCGTCTATCAGCGTAGCTCCCACGACAGGCAGATCGCAATTGGTCACTTCAAGAATTTTATTGTCTCTTATCAGGACAGAACCATTCTTGAGCCAGCCTTGAGGAGTAAGAATACGAGCGTTAAAGATTTGTGTCAACATATATATTATTAGATGAAGATTTATTGTTTCTCTATTTTGCCGCAAAATTACAGAATAACTCATGAAGTATTCATTCTGCAATCCGATAAAATTGGTCGGGAAGAGTTAATTATTACAAAATATCCACAAGACAAAACAACGTGGAGAAGCAAGGCACAAAGCTTCGCATTGACACGGACAAAGTCTCGCATTGACACGGACAAAGTCTCGCATTGCCATAAGCTATACTTCAACATTGAAACACGGCAAATTATCCCGGTAGAAAAGCTTTGCAAAAAGGAAAAAATAGTATATTTGCAAACAGATACAATATAAATTATACATTATGAAAACCAATTTAAGTTCCCAAATCACGCTGAACCGGGTATCAACCCGCTATTACCGGCCAGAGAATGCCTTCGAGCGTTCCGTATTGACAAGACTGGAAAAAGTTCCCACCGACATCTACGAAACACCGGAAGAAGGAGCCGACCAAATAGCGCGCGAAATTGCCCAAACCATACGCGACAAGCAGAAAGCCGGACGATTCTGCGTGCTGGCCCTACCCGGAGGCAACTCCCCGCGCAATGTCTACTCCGCCCTGATACGCATGCATCAAGAAGAAGGATTGAGCTTCCGCAATGTCATCATCTTCAACCTATACGAATACTATCCTTTAGCACCTGATGCCGTGAACAGCAATCTCAACGCACTGAAGGAAATGCTGTTGGACCATGTGGACATTGACCGGCAAAACATATTCTCACCGGACGGGACCATCGCCAAGGATACCATCTTCGAATACTGCCGTCTCTACGAGCAACGCATCGAGAGCTTCGGAGGAATTGACATCGCCCTGCTTGGCATCGGACGGCTGGGCAACATCGGTTTCAACGAACCGGGCTCGCGCCTGAACTCCACGACCCGCCTCATCCTGCTGGACAACGACTCACGTAACGACGCCGCCAAACTCTTCGGTACCATCGACGCCACTCCCATCAGTTCCATCACCATGGGCGTATCTACCATCCTGGCGGCCAAGAAAGTGTTCCTGATGGCATGGGGCGAGGAAAAAGCGCAAATGATTAAAGAATGTGTGGAAGGCAACATCACCGACACCATCCCCGCCTCTTACCTGCAAACGCACAATAACGCCCACATCGTGGTAGACCTCTCGGCCGCCGCCAATCTGACCCGCATCCAGCGTCCCTGGCTGGTGACTTCGTGCGAATGGAACGACAAACTGATCCGCAGTGCCATCGTATGGCTGTGCCAACTGACGGGAAAGCCCATCTTGAAACTGACTAACAAGGACTATAACGAGAACGGTTTGAGTGAACTGTTGGCACTCTACGGCTCGGCCTACAACGTCAACATCAAGATATTCAACGACCTGCAACATACCATTACCGGATGGCCGGGCGGCAAGCCGAATGCAGATGACACTTACCGTCCCGAACGTGCCACGCCTTACCCCAAACGCGTCATTGTATTCTCGCCTCATCCCGATGACGATGTTATCTCCATGGGTGGCACCATCCGCCGTCTGGTTGAACAAGGGCACGATGTGCATGTCGCCTACGAGACCAGCGGAAACATTGCCGTGGGCGATGAAGAGGTCGTACGCTTCCTGCACTTCATCAACGGCTTCAACCAGTTGTTCAACGACAACGCCGATGAAGTCATCAAGAACAAGTATGCCGAGATACGCAAATATCTCCGTGAGAAGAAAGACGGCGACATGGACACCCGCGACATCCTGACCATCAAAGGCTTGATACGTCGCGGCGAGGCACGAACCGCCTGCACGTACAACAACATCCCATTGGACCACTGCCACTTCCTCGACTTGCCTTTCTACGAGACCGGTAAAATAAAGAAGAATCCCATCAGCGAAGCCGATGTGGAGATTGTGCGCAACCTGATGCGCGAAGTACGCCCGCACCAGATATTCGTGGCCGGCGACCTGGCCGACCCGCACGGTACGCACCGCGTCTGCACCGACGCCGTATTTGCCGCCATCGACTTGGAGAAGGAAGAAGGTGCCGAATGGCTGAAAGACTGCCGCATCTGGATGTACCGCGGCGCATGGGCCGAGTGGGAAATAGAAAACATCGAAATGGCCGTTCCCATCAGCCCCGAAGAACTCCGCGCCAAGCGTAACGCCATCCTGAAGCACCAGAGCCAAATGGAAAGCGCTCCCTTCCTGGGTAACGACGAGCGCCTCTTCTGGCAACGCAGCGAGGACCGCAACCGCGGCACCGCCAACCTCTACAATAAATTGGGCTTGGCCAGCTACGAAGCCATGGAAGCCTTCGTGGAATATATACCGCTGTAAAGCCCATTCTTACAAAAAGTTAAAATGGAGGAAAGACGGGGCGCATTGTCCCGTTTTTCCCATTTTATTCCCAAATTACCCCCCTACCTTTGCACTACGATAACACTTTAAAAACACTGAAAATATGAAGAAGATTATTGTAGCGTTAGTAGCAATGGTGGTAGCTGTACAAATGTCGTGTGCCCGCGATGTGATAACTATGAATCCCAAGGAACTGCCTGCCGCGGCACAAACTTTCCTGAAGCAGTATTTCAGCGACAAACAGATTTCCTACATAAAGGTGGAGAGTGAGTTTCTGTCCAAGAAGTACGAAGTAGTCATGACCGACCGCACAAAGATAGAATTTGACGGAAAAGGAAACTGGGAAGAAGTGGACGGCAAACGCAACATCATACCTGAAGTTTTGGTGCCAGACTACATCAGACAATTCGTAGAAGCCCAATATCCAGGTGTGACCTACCACAAGATTGAGCGCGACCGGGGCGAAGTAGAAGTGGAACTAAACAACGGCCTAGAACTGACATTCAACAAGAAAGGAGAATTGATAGATATTGATGAGTAAAAAATAATTAGCGAAAAAATTAAATTAACGTATGACATCTATAATATTTTCAGGATAACAAGCCCAAACTAGTAGAAAAGAATTATGAACGTCATGCGTTAGCCTTTAATTACTCCATATAAAGCATGGTGTAATGTAACTTATTCTCTCTGCGATAGAGATCGTAGGGAGATTTTTTTATACATGATATCCTACTTCTATCAATCTTACCTTATAATCTCATTCTACCTTGTCCTCAAAGGCTCTCCCCAAACATCGCCAAATGTGCAAGGAATAACCCTTCTTTTTGTGCCTTATTTTTTTGTTCAGCCATTGACACATAAAAAGGAATGCTTATATTTGTGCGTTTTTAAGTGGATTTGGCAATCACCATGTTTAAGAACAAAGAAAGTATGTAAAACATTGATTTTTTAGTATATGAAAATGAGCAAACAACTCTTATTAGGCGATGAGGCGATAGCCCAAGCCGCGCTCGATGCCGGCCTTTCAGGCGTGTATGCCTACCCCGGCACTCCCTCTACTGAGATAACCGAATACATACAGGCCGCTCCGGTGACTCCCGTGCGCCGCATTCACAATCATTGGTGCGCCAACGAGAAGACAGCCATGGAAGCCGCCTTAGGCATGTCCTTTGCCGGGAAACGTTCCTTGGTGTGCATGAAGCACGTGGGCATGAATGTAGCCGCCGATTGTTTCATCAACTCCGCCATCACGGGCGTAAAAGGTGGCATGATTGTAGTGGCCGCCGATGACCCCAGCATGCACTCTTCGCAAAACGAACAGGATAGCCGTTTCTACGGAGATTTTGCCCTGATGCCCATGTACGAGCCGAGCAACCAGCAAGAGGCGTACGACATGGTGTACAACGGCTTTGCCTTCTCCGAACAGATGGGCTTGCCTGTCCTGCTCCGCATCGTGACCCGCCTGGCTCACTCCCGCTCCGGCGTAGAGCGTAAGGCTGAACAAACGCCAAACGAGCTTTCCTTCAGTGAGGACCCCAGGCAATTCGTCCTGCTGCCCGGCATTGCCCGCCGACGCTACAAAGCCTTATTAGAGCATCAGGCCGACTTTATCCAAGCCTCCGAGGCTTCACCTTATAACCGATATATAGACGGACCGAATAAAAAGTTGGGCATCATCGCCTGTGGCATCGGCTATAACTACCTGATGGAGAACTATCCCGAAGGATGCGAATATCCCGTCTTGAAGATTGGCCAATATCCTCTGCCCAAGAAGCAGCTTGCACAATTAGTGGATAGTTGCGAGGAAATCCTTGTATTGGAAGACGGGCAACCTTTCGTGGAGAAACTGGTGAAAGGCTATTTAGGACGGGGCATCCGGGTGAAAGGCCGCTTGGACGGAACGCTTTCGCAAGACGGAGAACTGACCCCCGACAGTGTGGCACATGCCGTAGGGCGTGAGAACAAAGCGATATTCGCCGTGCCCTCCTTGGTGGAGATGCGTCCACCCGCTTTGTGCGAAGGATGCGGACACCGTGACATGTACACCGCCTTGACGCAGGTGCTCAATGAGGAATATCCCGCCCACAAGGTCTTCGGCGACATCGGTTGCTACACGTTGGGAGCAAACGCACCTTTCTATGCCATCAACTCTTGTGTGGACATGGGCGCTTCCATCACCATGGCCAAGGGCGCTTCGGACGCGGGCTTGCATCCGGCCGTAGCGGTCATAGGCGATTCCACCTTTACCCACTCCGGCATGACGGGTCTGTTGGATTGCGTCAACGAGAATGCCAACGTCACCATTGTCATCTCCGACAATGAGACCACTGCCATGACAGGCGGACAAGACTCTGCCGGGACGGGACGCCTTGAGTCCATCTGCGCCGGCATCGGTGTGGCGCCCGAACACATCCGCGTAGTCGTTCCTTTGAAGAAGAACTACGAGGAGATGAAGCAAATCATCCGTGAAGAAATCAATTATCCGGGCGTGTCGGTCATCATTCCCCGACGTGAATGCATCCAGACCCTGGCACGCAAGAAAAGAAACAAATAAAAGGAAAAAGCCATGAAGAAAGACATCATATTATCCGGTGTGGGAGGCCAAGGCATCCTCTCCATCGCGACGGTCATCGGACAAGCTGCCTTGAAAAGCGGTTTCTACATGAAGCAAGCCGAGGTGCACGGCATGAGCCAACGCGGCGGAGACGTGCAGTCCAACCTACGCATCAGCGACAGCCCCATCGCGTCCGACCTTATACCTACAGGCAAGTGCGATCTCATCATCTCTTTGGAGCCGATGGAAGCCTTGCGCTATCTGCCTTATCTCAGCCCCGAAGGCTGGCTGGTTACCAATAGCGTGCCGTTCGTCAACATCCCCCATTACCCTTCGGAGGGAGAACTGAACGCCGCACTCGATGCTCTGCCCCACAAGATTGTGCTGAATGTGAACGAAGTGGCCAAGAACGTAGGTTCGCCCCGTGTGGCAAACATCGTGTTGCTGGGCGCTACAGTTCCTTTCCTCGGCATCGACTATGCTCATGTGCAGGAAAGCATCCGCGACATCTTCGGTCGCAAAGGCGAAGCCATCGTAGAGATGAACCTGAAAGCCTTGCAGGCGGGTAAGGAGATTGCCGAACAACGAATGTAGCCAATGACTCCTCCCGTCATCCTGTCCATAGCCGGCTCCGACCCATCGGGAGGAGCCGGTATTCAAGCTGACATCAAAACCATATCGGCGTTGCAGGGATATGCCGCGGCGGTCGTCACGGCCATCACTGTGCAAAACACCGTAGGGGTGAAGGCTGTAGACTTCCTATCGGCCAACCTTGTGTCTGCCCAGATAGAAGCCGTAATGGAGGATTTGCGTCCCGCCGCTCTCAAAATTGGCATGACCGGACGTGCGGACATCATAAAAGCCATTGCCGGAGTCATCGCCAACTATTCCGATACGCCCGTTGTGCTCGACCCCGTCATGCTGTCCACCAGCGGTCACCCGCTGACCGAGCCGGAAGCCGTGGACGCACTTTGCACCGACTTGTTTCCCCTTTGTCGTCTGGTGACACCTAATCTGAACGAAGCCGCCTGCCTGCTGCAACGTCCCCTCCATACGCCGGAAGAGATGGAAGCGGCAGCCATCGAACTATCCGCCCGCTACGGATGCGCTTTCCTGCTGAAAGGCGGACACTTGGAAGGCGGAGCCATGACGGACATCTTGTACGACCGGCAACTCTACCGCTTCACCAGTCCTCGTATCGAGACACGCAACCTGCACGGCACCGGCTGTACGCTCTCTTCCGCCATCGCCACTCTCTTGGGACACGGATTTGAGTTACAAGAAGCCGTCCGTCAAGCCAAGCTATACATGGACAAAGCCATTCAAGCCGCCAGATGTTGGCACATCGGCAAGGGGCAAGGGCCTCTTTGTCATTTTAGGGATTTAATTATATAAATGGGAATTTATTTTTAGGCACGGATTACACGGATTTCACAGATTAAAAGTGGTTTCGCTTACGGATGGCAAAAGAAATCCGTGACTAATCCGTGTAATCCGTGCCTAAAATTAACTCGATAAATTATCATTTACCCAAGCGATTTATGAATTTAATCATCCTCACCACCCCGAATTTTCTGCCCGATGAAGCCGAAGCGCTGACCGCTCTCCTCAGCCACGGCCTCTACCGTCTGCACCTGCGCAAACCCGGCTGTACGGAAGCAGAGCTTGATGCGCTCATCCGGCAACTGCCGCCTGTCTATTACTCCCGCATCAGCCTGCACGACCATTCCCCGCTACAGGCCCGTTACCGTTTGGGAGGCATCCACTTGAACAGCCGCAACCCCGATGTTCCCGCTGGTTTTCAAGGCTTGATCAGTCGTTCGTGCCACACCTTAGGAGAAGCAGCTCGTTACGCTCCGCTGACTGATTACTATTTCCTGAGCCCCATCTTCGACAGCATCTCCAAGCAGGGCTATCGTGCCGGCTTCACTGAGCAACAACTGCGCCAGGCGGCGGAGCAAGGCATTATTAATGAAAAGACGATTGCTTTGGGGGGAGTAACGGCGGATAAGTTGCCTTATTTAGCCTCATTGGGCTTCGGAGGTGCCGCTTTTCTGGGGGATATTTGGAGCGGGTATCACTCTCGGGAGGATATTCCGGACGTTATAGAACATTTTCTTAAGTTAATGGGACGGGGATTTAGATAGACCACGGATTTAATTTTCCCCTTAATATCCAACACAATTCCCCTAAAATGAAGAGAACGAGGAAGGCAGCACCCGTCATGCCTGTGGGGGAGGCGCCCGGCTCTTCATTCCTCGTCCTTTCGTTCTTCGTTTTCCTTATGCCAGCGGGTCGTCCGTATCCTCCTCGCCGGGGGGCGACAAAATGATAGTGACTTTACATTATGATACACCCTTGACGGGAAATTTTACCGCTTTACTTAGATTGGACGCAATTCTACTGTCAATCCCATTGCAGAGGCTATTTTATAAAGGGTGGCTACAGTAGGCACGGTCAATCCACGTTCAATCCTTGATATGTACCCTTTGTCCGCACCGATACGCTTGGCGAGTTCCGCTTGCGTAAGATGTGCGTTTTTGCGTGCTTCCAATAATATTTGGGCATTATATTCCTCCCATGCCTTCTCACGGTTTTTCTCACGTTCAGGAGTTCCTTCCGCTCCCAAAACTTCGTCAAGCATTGCGCTGACATCATAAATGTCCTTGCTGATTTCCTTTAGTTGCATAATATTCCTCCTTTAATTTTATTGCTTTCTTTATTTCACTTTCAGGTGTCTTTTGTGTCTTTTTCTTGAACGCATTGAACAAAACCACAATTCTATTTCCATCATTAATAAAGAATACTCTAAATTCCGTATTACCGTAATTTGAACGAAATTCGTATATACCATCACGGATAAACTTAACGTAATGGTGTGGAATTTTATCTTCCGTTGTAAGCAAGTCCAATGAGCGCAGCAACTTTGCCTTTTCTTGAACCGGAAGTTTTTCTAAAAAGTCACTGAAATAGTTCTTGTATGCGATTATCTTTCTCATGGGGCAAAGGTATGAAAAGTTGTACAATAATACAACCATATTCGGACTTTTTCCTTTAATATCCAACACAATTCCCCTAAAATGAAGAGGACGAGGAACGCAGAGCCCGCTGTGCCCGTGGGGGAGGCGTCCGGCTCTTCATTCCTCGTCCTTTCGTTCTTCGTTTTACTTATGCCAGCGGGTCGTCCGTATCCTCCTCGCCCGGGGTGGTGCCGCCTTCTTCCTCGTCATCGTCGGGGATTTGGGTCTCGTCGCTCTCCTTGCCCAGCCACTCCATGTAGGTGAAGCCTTCGGTGGGCACTAGGGCGCGGGTGTAGCCGCCTTCGGCATTGCGGGCGCGGTCGGGGGTGAACTGCACGCGCAGGCCTTTAATCTGCTTGTCGCTCACTTCCTCTTCCGTCGCCACGCCTTTGCCCATGGCGTTGATGGTGTAGCGGAACCAGCCCACTCCTTCCAGATGCACGGCGCGGCTCTCCTTCATGAAGTCGGCCATGATGTTGGGCAGGGCGCGCAGCACGGCGTGGGTGTCGGCGGGCGAGACGGTGCTCTCGCGGGCGATGCGGTTGGCCAGTTCCTGCGTCTCCACGGGCAGTCCCACGGTGACGCAGCGCGGATACCACAGGTCGTTGACCGCTTGCTTTACACGTTTCCAAAAAATCATGACATTTCTGGTTTTAGGTCTTTTTGTCCGTCCATAGTCGGGCGCGGTTGTAACCGATTGATTTTCAGGAGGTCGTCGTTAAACCCCCACGAGGGTCTCGTTAAACCCTCACGACCTCCCCGTTAAACCCCCACGAGGGCCTCGTTAAACCCTGACGGGAATTCCGTCGGTCCCCCACGGGAAAACGGCACATCCCCGGCCGCCCGCGCGCATGACTGTTTCTTGACAAAAAGACGGGTTACACATATAGTTAATTCATCTCGGTTTCGTTTATATTCCGATTTGCTCCCATGAATCTTCTATCTTCTTATTCTGTCGGGATTACCCTGGGGAAGACTATCAGACCACGATCTACGTTACCAAAACCTCGCGTTTATACCAATAGCCAAACAGCTTATTGTTTCTTCATGGAGTACCATGGTGTTGCCGCTTTCCATGCTATTCAGTCAATTTCACTGTCGGAAAGGTTATTGCTTTACCTTTTATTCCTCGATTCTCTGTTTCTCTTTCCGCTCTGTAGGCACCAAAAACATCAAAAAAGCGGAATTGTGTATATTGCTGATCCAGAGACGCAACGAACCGAGGTTTCTCTGTCTGAGCGGATACCGAAATTATAAAATCTGTGGACAGACTGAATGTGGAAATTCCGGCTGACGCTCCTTTGACTACATCAACCGATGCCCAGGAGAACGCATTAAACTTTCCTTCCGGCTCTTTCAGTTTAAAATCCCAAATCATGATCGGTTGGTTGCTGGGTACACATCCGTCAATGACTTCTATATCGTTGATGGTTTCCGTATGGGTGTTGGAGATGGTCAATCCTCCCGATATGCTTGGCCCCTCTACACTAACCTCTCCACCCAACTCAAATGATACACTGCTGGTATAAGTCGACTGGTTTTGTGTGGTTTGCGGGGCATATTCGTAAAGAATGGTTTGGTATTCCTTTTTTTCGGGTTGGAGAGTAAGATGTACATTTGTCAGACAATAGCCATAACATTTATATGGGTCTTCAAGCCAATCAGGTCTATTGTCATGCCATTCCCCAAAGAATGTGTGTCCAGCATCACAGATAAACCCATAATTGACCAAGTAGAACTGCCTCTGCTGCCCTATACTGTAAGCATTCCATATTTTTGCTTGCAATTGGTAGTGACCTGTTCCTTCCCTAGGTTTATCCGTCCCTTTTTGTTTTAATGTAAATGAATCCTGCCAAGTAACAATATAAGCGTTCACCAAGTCGGTTAGGTTCGAGCTGCCACTTTGCAAGGGTTTATGTTCCAGGGCCTCTTGCAGGCTTAGGCTTGCCATGTCGCATTTGACGCCTTGCCCGTGCTCATCCATCACGGTCTCGGCCGCTTCGCTGCCTTCCAGTCCCATATCATTATTATTGTCGGGGTTTACAAGTTTGGCGAAAAAGCCGCTGGATCCCGGCAGTTCGCCCGAGAACACCCACAAGGGCAACGCATCGGACTGCGCGTCTGCTTCTTCCTCCGATGTTTCGCCATAGGGGTTGAATACATCAAGCAGGGTGCAGACGGTGTGGAAGTCTTCATTTGTACCGCCCTCCATCATCATGATGATGCCTTTCTCATCCACCATGCTCTTCATGGCAGTCAGCAGTTCGGCATCAGATTGCATCTTGGCGATGTCGTTGCTGCTGAACAGGAAGGCGTCGCCCGTCTGCATCCGGTCGAGCACATCGGACGTATAGGGCACGGTCTCCTGATAGCGGTTCACCATGTTGTCACTCAGCGTATGGACGCCTTCGCTCCAGGCCGAAAGATAATAAAGGCTGTTGGCGTGCGTCACCTCCAACTCGTCCGTTGTGGGACAGGGTTCAGTCAGCTTCTCGGGGTCGTTCACGTTGTTAGGGTCGTAACCATTCTCATCATCGCTGCAGGAGAGCCCCGACAGCAGAATCGCGCCGCAAAGCAGGTAGCGGAAGAAATGAGTCTTTTTCATAATAATATAAGGTGAGTTCTTGGGATTGTTAAACTCAGGGTTCAGGCAGCAGAACTCCTTATCTGCCTAAGCTGAGGGGGCATCGTTTCATACTAAAAAATGTATCCTTTGATGACTGTAACAGCAAATGCCGCTCTACAAAGTAAGCACAAAAAAGAATAATCCAACACCGGGGGCAGGGGCGGACAACAACTTTTGCCGATACAGCAAAAAAATTGTTGTGATGACAAAAACGGAATTGTGGATAGAGCAATTTTTTGTGGATAGAGCAAAAAGGTATCAGTCCTTGGGAGTGCCTAATTTCCTCCACCGGGCGGGGGAGCAGGCTTCCTTCTCTGTAAAGATTCGGGTAAAATAACTCAGCGACAGGAAGCCAGAAGCCTCGGAGATGGCCGATACGGTCATTTCGGGATGTTGCATCAGCATCCGCTTGGCATACTCGATGCGAAGCCCTGCCACCCACTCGCGGAACGGCATGTGATAAGTGGCCTTGATGTAGGCGGACAGGTAAGTGCGGTTGGTGCCAAGGGAAGCGGCCAGTTCCTCGATGGTCAGCCCCGGGCGGGTATAGGCGTTTGTATCTATCCAGACGATTAGCCGCTTCTCGATGTTGGCGTGATAGGCGGGAGTGTCGCCGGGCACTTCTTCCACAGGGAGGCCGACTTCTTCCGGCTCCTCTGCCGGGGCTTCCTTCTCCAGGATGCTCTCCACTTGCTCGTAGAACAACAGGTAGTTTATGTAGGAACAATACAAATAAACATAAAAAGGTATGGAAGAAGCAATCCAAATCCATACATAACGATCCGGCAGGAAGGTCAGCAACCCGCAACTGATTCCGTAGATGACCGCCCACCAGGTAAAGACGGACATCCAGCGAATGTAGGCAGCGATGTGCTCGGAGTGGGTATCGTCGAACAGGCGGACGGCACGGCGGTAGGTCAGGATGAGCCGGCGGGACAGAAAGACGCCGTAGGCAAGCAGCCACATAGCCATGAGGAGAAGTCCGACATGCTGCGCCGTCCCCTTCGGCAAGACAATGAGGATAACGCCGGAAAGGGCGGTGAACACGAGCCAATACAGAATATGCCGCACAAAGCGTTTCCGGGTGAGATAGAAGCGGTCGAGCAGCGAGGTGAGTGCCGAACTGAACAGCCAATAGGCCAGGAAGTAGGTGGAAAGGTTCATCTGGATGGCCGCATCCGGATAGAGAAACCGTACGCCTCCAAACAAATGGACCAAATAGTTGGCGGACAAAGCCAGCAAGGCCACACCCATGAGGCGGCGCGAACGTAAATAGTTGGCGTAGATAGGTTTCTCCGGCGTCTTTGCCAGCAGGAAATAGAAGGCGAAAAACAGCATCAGCGCCAAGGCGATGCCTAATGAATATTCATATTGAGTATAATCCATTGTTTCAAATTTTAATTTAGCGGGCTGTTTTTAGGCACGGATTACACGGATTGGTCACGGATTTACTCAAGGTATCCCTGTCATGTCGAGCTTGTCGAGACATCTCACGTAGCGCATGGGAAAGCATGATGTGAGACCCCTCGGCTACGCTCGGGGTGACAGAGACGTAGCAAATAATTAAAATCTCTGTAAAATCCGTGTAATCCGTGCCTAAAACTAAATTCCCATTACTAAAGGCCCTTATGCCCATGCAAAATTACAAGGTTTTTCCGTTATTCAGAATATTTGAGCGATATATATTTAAAGTTTCTGCGATTTGTCCGGTATCTCACTTTTTTGTATTACCTTTGCTTCATAAAGTTAACAGAATAATAAATTAACCTACTTAAAAACAAGAAGAATTATGGCAATGCATACATGGTTTGAATGCAAGATACGGTACGAAAAGACAATGGAGAACGGTATGAACAAGAAGGTGACGGAACCTTACTTAGTGGACGCGCTGAGCTTTACCGAGGCTGAGGCACGCATCATCGAGGAAATGACTCCGTTCATCACGGGCGAGTTCACCGTATCGGACATCAAACGGGCCAACTACAGTGAACTGTTTCCCTCGGACGAGGAAGCCGCCGACCGCTGGTTTAAGTGCAAACTGTTGTTTATCACCATCGATGAGAAGAGCGGAGTGGAGAAGAAGACGTCTACATTGGTGTTGGTACAGGCTGCCGACTTGCGCGACGCGATAAAGAAACTGGACGAAGGCATGAAGGGCACCATGGCCGATTACCAGATAGCCTCCGTAGCCGAGACCGCCCTGATGGATGTATATCCTTACAGAGCCGAGCCGGATGACAAACCCGAAGTATAATACATACAAAAATGATAGCAGAAAACATCAGACAAGTATGGAGTGAGCTTCCTGCGGGCGTCCGCCTGGTTGCCGTATCCAAGTTCCATCCGGCCGAAGCCATCCGCGAAGCCTACGATGCAGGCCAACGCATCTTCGGCGAAAGCAAGGTGCAGGAAATGACCGGCAAACACGAAGCCTTGCCCAAGGACATCGAGTGGCACTTCATCGGACACCTGCAGACCAACAAGGTGAAGTACATCGTGCCCTACGTGTCGCTCATCCACGGCATAGACAGCTACAAACTGCTGGCTGAGCTAAACAAGCAGGCCGAGAAGGTGAACCGGCGGGTGGACTGCCTGTTGCAGCAACACATCGCCCGGGAGGAAACCAAGTTCGGCTTCAGTTTTGACGAATGCCGGGAGATGCTGGCCGCAGGCGAATGGCGCAACCTGCATCATGTACGCATCTGCGGACTGATGGGCATGGCCACCAACACGGACAACATGGAGCAGGTGAAAGCCGAATTCCGCTCGCTGAGCGACTTCTTCCGCGAGGTGAAAGAAACGTGGTTCAAGGATGAACCTTCTTTCCGAGAGGTATCCATAGGCATGTCCCACGACTACCACGAAGCCATTGCCGAAGGCAGTACGCTGGTGCGCATCGGCACTCATATCTTTGGAGAACGAATCTATTAATTTTAAAAGCTATATATTATGACAACTTTACAGACTACTTTTGCGGGACTCGCATTGAAGAACCCGATTATCGTCAGCAGTTCCGGCTTGACCGACAATGCCGACAAGAACCAAAAGCTGTGTGAGGCCGGCGCCGGCGCTATCGTACTGAAATCGCTCTTTGAGGAGCAAATCATGATGGAAGTCTACCAGCACGATGACCCCACTCTGCACTCGGAAGGAAGCGACAAACTGGCCGTCTACATCCGCCACCACAAGCTGAATGAATACCTCAGCCTCGTCAGAGAGAGCAAGAAAGTATGCGACATTCCCGTCATTGCCAGCATCAACTGCTACCGGGACGCCGAATGGATTGACTTCGCCAAGCAGATAGAGCAGGCAGGAGCCGATGCCTTGGAAATCAATATTCTGGCCTTGCAGACCGATACGGACTACAAATACGGCTCATTCGAACAAAAGCACATCGACATCCTGCGCCACATCAAGAAGACTGTGCAGATACCTGTCATTATGAAGTTGGGTGGGAACCTAACCAATCCGGTAGCCCTTATCGACCAGCTTTATGCCAACGGTGCGGCCGGCGTGGTTCTGTTCAACCGCTTCTATCAGCCGGACATCAACATCGCGACAATGAAGCAGACCACCGGCAATGTATTCAGCAACGAAGCAGACCTTTCACGTTCACTCCGCTGGACGGGTATTGCCTCAGCGGCTGTTCCCCGCATCGATTATGCCATCTCCGGAGGCATTCATTCGGGCGAAGGCGTTGTGAAGGCCATCCTCGCCGGTGCGTCGGCCGTGGAAGTATGCAGTGCCATTTACCAGAAGTCGGCCGAGGTCATCAACGAGTTCAATCAGTTCCTGCAAGGATGGATGGAAAGCAAAGGAATGGAAAACATCGCCCAATTCAAAGGCCGCCTGAACGCAGCTGACGTACAGGGTGTAAACACCTTCGAGCGCACACAGTTCTTGAAGTACTTTGCTTCGCACGAGTAATTCAAAGTTATCTATCAAAACCCAAAAGAGGATATGTCCTGACTGACGGGACATATCCTCTTTTTTATCTCATCTGTTGGTTTATATGATAAATGGGAATTTATTTTTAGGCACGGATTACACGGATTTCACAGATTAAAAGTGGTTTCGCTTACGGATGGCAAAAGAAATCCGTGACTAATCCGTGTAATCCGTGCCTAAAAACAACTCGCTAAATTATCATTTTAGTTCATACCCCAATTTTTCTTTCTTTCCGTCCAAAGTCACTTCTATCTCCAATTTATTTTCATCGAATTGAGGAGTAATGAATCGGGCTTCCATTCGTGGAGCATTTTTAATATTCTTTGTAGGATAGATGATGGTGATATAACGCACAGGCATATTATCTTTCTTTTCCGTATTAAACGCAACGGCAGTACGTTTCTCACGCACTAGATAAAGTGTGGCTTGCCAACCTTCCTCTTCTTCCAGCGTAGTTCCTTCTGGAGCAAAACATTGTAACTTGGCATCGCTCTGTACTCCATAATCCGAAGTCAGCGTAAAGTTCTTCGGGTCAATATTTACGTTGCCCGCATTCATCTGATAGTGCAGATTAACGGTACCCGTAGCATCACCGACAGCCTCATCTACAATCACGAAATAAGTCTGATTAACAAAGAATACTGAACGGCGATGTTTCAGCCCTTCATACCCTTGATTCTCCGTCACCAATATCGGTGTCTTACCGTCTTCTTTCCACAAACGGGTCACCGAAGCATTGCGACGGATATCCTTGTCATCCAAAGTCAGCGTTTTGTGCACACTAGTCTGCCGGAACCAATTGCGCAATTTCATGATTTTCTCATCTCCGGCATATACATAAAAGCCCGAATCAGGGAACAAGTTTGTACCGTTGAACCACAATTCAAACGTACCGTTGTCCGGTTGGTTATGCCATCCACCCATCGGACCGGCTTTTAGAACCATGACAGTAGCTTCAGGTCCCCATCCATTACGAAAAGTGAAGAATCCCGATGTCAGGAATCCTTTAGACAGGTTCTCCGGCTTTTTACCTTCACGTCCTTCGGTCATGAAGTAGCGTATCTGCTCATTCTCAGGAAACAACTGCGCCCAAATGCGGTAATTCACCAGCTTGCGGTCTTTTCCTCTGCGCTTGGCATCACTGAAACAAGGATTCGTATAATCCGGATAACAAATATTGTAATAGAACACGATCATCTTCTCCACCGTATCCAAAAATTCTTGCGGAAATTCATTACGCAACCCGTTCATGTCCGCCATCAGTAATGCTTTGCAGAAAATCTCGATACTGGCCATGTGGTAAAGAGGGTCAAGTTCAAATTGTCCCCCATCGTCATATACTTGCTTTTTTATTTCACGTGCCAACACATCAATGCCACTCTTACGCCATGCGGAAGCATCCTCGAATTCGGGAAAGAATGTGCCTCCGTAGAACACCCGCTGCGCCTCAAACAGCAAATGATTTCCACCATCAGAATAATGACGTATCACGTAATCAGCGTGTTTGTGATAGTTCACCAAGAATTCGCTTAAAAACTCAGGAGTAAACGAAGGAGAGTTGCGGAAAAGCATAAATTGAGGTATCTGATTCTCCATGCGAGTAGAAATCTCCAGGGGACGCCAAGCGAAGCGAGCATTCTCAGCTACATCTCTCACCTCGCCCGTACTAGTCAGTTCAAACTCTTCCTTTGTCACATCCACACACGGATTTTTCTTAATCCAATCTATAAACTGGGAAGTCCATTCTTTGGCGTATTTCTCATCGTGGGTCGTATAATACATTTTCCCCATCGGGACAAACCAACCATGACGATGCAAATGCCAGCGCAATTCATTGTCTTGAACCGGCCAATACGTCCAGTCTATATCTTTTCCATAATAAAAAGAAGGTTGATAACCTTCATGCGCATACAGAATATGCGACAACGCCTCATCGGCCATCTGACGTTCTTTGTCGGACACCGTAATATGCTCCATGTCTATTTCCGGTTGTTTCACATTCGTACGGTTACGATAATAGTCCAGCAACGCATAGGCGGCCTTTATGGTATCACCTTGCGTACAAGCGTTCTTTACCTCAGCCAATCCCGGATAATCCAAGTTTATTAACCGGAAAACGTCCTTGTTCAAGGTCTGGGCATATAGAGTTATTCCCCACAAAGAAAGGACGGCAGATAAAAAAAAGATTTGTATATGTTTCATTTTTACTCTTTAAAAAAGGGGATGCACATCGCATCGCATTTGTACATCCCCCTGACCAATATAATATACCTATTGAAAAGCCACTTTTTATTGGATAAATACAGTGACATAATAGTTCTCAGATATAGCGCGTACTTCATATTCGCTTGTCTTAATAATAGAAGTGGTGCTTACATCTGTTACATCCATCGTCCGGCTTGGGTCGAAAGTAAGAACGCGGATAGACCCCTTTTTACCATTCAAGGCTTTAATGTAAATATTCTGAACCCCCTTTTCGGCATTAGGCCATGTCATCGTATATGCTCCAGAGGCATCCGGTGTCAGTGTGTTTCCACTTTCGTCCACTACAACATAGTCTGTGCCGCATTCCAACGCATCGGCCGCTTCAGGATCCGGAGTCGTATAATAATAAACTTCCGGACTATAAGTGCGGACAAAACTGCTATAGAATTGGGTGGGCACGGCAAGTGTCTCGCCTTGCCTTACCGTGTACGTGACATCATTTCCACCAGGAATTGTACCCCATTTCTCAAAACAATAGTAATACACATGCGCTAATGCCGGATCACCCTCTTCCCATTCCGGATGATCATTGCTACAACCCCCCAAGAGACAGAGGGAGAATAGACATAACAAGGATATTTTATGAATAAAAGTCTTCATGATGTTCATTTCTTTTATAATTACCAATTAGGATTTTGTTTAATATTGCCATTCGAAGTTGAAATCTCATACGAAGGTATCGGATACAGATAATCACGTTCCGGATCAAATTTACGACTGGAAGCTTCTTCTATTACATAGACATTAGGTTCATCATATACCTTAACTCCATTATAAAAACCATTTTCGTCAGTTAATTTATAATTCAATTCTTTTTCACTCTTAGCACTCTCATCAGGATTGAATACTTCACCTAACATGGCCTGCGGCAATACCTGCTCGGCCGTTTTCCATCTAATAATATCATCATAATGAATATTCTCATCGACAAATTCAACCATACGCTCTCTCCGGATTTCTCCAAGCATATCCAGTTGATGCATTTCAACAAAAGCATTGCTTAATTTTGCATTGAAACCAGCACGGCTTCTAACTTTATTTACCGTAGCATCTAACTGAGAATCTGTAATATTTCCATTATATTCATATAAAGCCTCCGCATATGACAACAAAACCTCCGCATAACGAATAATCATCTTATCTACAGTTTCCTTACCCTGCGTATCCGCCTCAGACTTCAGGTACCCTTTTTTAACCGGATAACCGTAACCTCCATGCGTTACATTATCAAAAGGTATATAAGGAGAATCGCCATAAGACTTCTCACGATAAGCAAAAACTGTCATGCTTAACCTTGGATCACGGTCTTTAAAGATATCATCATAATTTATGTCAGGTTGATACCCTGGATGCTTATCTTTAGGTAATCCATCCATATAGAGGAAATTATCGATAAATTGTCTTGTAATAGTAACCTGCGTGCTTTTGCTTCCACTTTGGTTATGATATATTATAGCATTGTCTGCTCCATTAGGACCATAGACTTTTACAAATACATTTTCCGGATTTTGCCGTCCTTCACCATCAAAATAGAACAGTCGCTGAAAATCAGGATAGAGGTCATGACTTCCTTCTTCAATCATCATTTCTGCGGCATCAATGGCTATTTTAAGATGACTTTTGCTGTCTCCTTCAGTCAAGTTATGATATTTGACATAGGTACCTTCATACAATCCAATACGCACCAACATTCCCAAAGCGGCAGAACGCGAGACACGCCCCCAATCACTGTCACCAGACAATTCATCAATATCCGGAAGCCATGTCGAAGCAAAATTCAAATCAGAATAGCATTGTTGAATAACTGTCTCACGAGAGTCTCGCCCTTTCGTAATTTCAGGATCTGTTGTATTATCAAAGACCTTCAATATTAAAGGAACATCTCCATACTTTTTCACCAAATCAAAATAATAGTAAGCACGGAAAAAATAAGCCTCTGCCAACCAACGATTACGAGCAGCCTCATCCAAAGGAGCTTTTCCTCCCTTTGCAATAATATTATTGCAAACACCTATTTTATCATATGGACCAGACCAATCAGTAGATGTTTCCGGAACGGTTCTATTCCCCGATGAAATGGGATCCGGTGCATTTCCAATTAGTTCTTCAGAACGAAAATCATGCGCAGTTCCCGTAAGAAAGCCCGGCAAGTCTATATACAAACGGTTACAAGCCCCTCGCAAGTCCGCTTCTGAACGCCAAAAATTCACATCGCTCAAAGTCGTTTCTGGTTCTCTGTCCAAAGAGCAACCACCGAAACACGACATAGCACTAATAAGTAATAAAAATATCTTTTTCATTATAATCATTTTTAAGGTTAGAATGTTACATTTACACCAAAAGTCCAACTACGGAAGAAGGGATATACACCTTTAGCGGCTTGATTCTCTACTTCAGGATCCAAAACTTCTAACATATTTGAAATTTCAAACAAGTCTTGCCCTGTAAGATATACTCTCAGCTTTTGTACATATTTCTGCGCAACAGGAATAGTATACCCTAATGTTATGTTTTTCAAACGTAGGTAAGAAGCATCTTGTATCCAACGATCAGAAGGTTTAGAATTCATAATTCCACTTTTCTGTAACAAACGAGGCCAATAAGCGTCTTGATTATCTTCTCTCCAATAATCACGATGGATTGTCCATGGCATATCAGTATCTCCCCACAATGGGAACATACGGTCATTCAATACAAGGTCACGTTTTCCTACGCCTTGAAACATTACAGATAAATCAAAACCTTTCCATTGGGCAGCCAAGTTAATTCCATAAATATAACGTGGTGTAGTATTCCCAAGCAATACTAAATCACCTGAGTCTCCAGGCTTACCACCACCAACCCCAATAGTGTGATCAGCTTCCCCTTGTGCCACATATTTTACATCACCTCCACTAACTATACCATCATTAAAAGAGACATATCCAGGATGATCTGCTTTATATTGCAGATATTCTTCTCGACTCGACCAAAAACCATCCGTTTCATACCCCCAAATAGTATTAATGGGATAACCTTCCAATAATCGAACAACACCTTCTCCTACTACACTTGCACCGTCATAACGTAACAATTTATTTTTACTATCAGAAATATTAAATCCTATTTGATAAGTAAAATCTTTAATTTGGTCTTGCCAACTGATGTTGAAGTCCCAACCCCATGTTTTCAGCTTGCCTACGTTCATGTTGGGTACTGAAATACCTATTTGACTCGGTAATTGTAAAGAAGCCAACATATCATTATTAAATTTCCAATAATATTCAAAACTACCGGTCAAGCGATTATTGAAGAAGCCAAAATCCACACCTAAATTGGTCGTTTCTACAGTTTCCCACGTTTTGTCTGTAGAAGCCATACTTTGTTGATAGAACCATTTCTCACCAAGGTAAGTAGCAGGATCACTACCGTGAGAATAGACTATCAAAGGAATGTAGTCGTACAAACCCAATACAGCACCGTTACCTAACTGTCCCCAAGAAGCTCTCAACTTCAGGCTGCTAATCCAATCTACGCCGAACCAATTCTCTTCGCTCATACGCCATGCGGCAGATACAGAGGGGAAGGCCTTCCAGCGTTTGGATGGTGCCAAGCGCGAACTTCCATCGTAACGAACATTAGCCTCGAACAAATATTTCTCTTTGTAGTTATAGTTGAGACGACCGAAATAGGACATCATCGCCCACGTCTCAATATTGTCATGCAACGTACTATTGGTAGCCAAAGAGGTATCATAATAATTAAATGAAAAGAAATCGTTAGATATCATGTTACGAGCCGTACCATCTATATGGTCTACTTTATAATTCTCGTAGGAAGTACCAGCCAAAATACCGAAGTTATGCGTACGGTCATTCAAGTCAAATGTGTAATTGACGGTAGCTTCCAATACATCATGATACTCCTGATTTTTTGCCTTATACAATTCGTTAGCAGGATTTGTTGTCCTACGTACATCTCCTATGTAATTGTAATAATAGAGAGTACGCTTATTTCGTTGTTGAGAATAATAACCCGCACGACGTGATGCGCTCAAGTTGATACGCAAGTTTTTAATAAAATCCTTAATCGTCAATGAAGCTTTTCCCATAAACGATTCATATTTGGTGGTTTGCACACCGCCATTCTTCATAATGTCTATGGGATTCTCCTGCAAATCGCCATTCCAAATACTTGGATAATTTTCTCCTTCAGGTTGATAGATAGGTTGGCGACCTCGATTTTCATACAACAGCTTCAAAATATTCTCGGCTCCATAAGAAGTAGTTTCTTGATCATCCCCACTATATTGAATATTAATTCCTAAGTCCACATACTTGTTCAGATTAGCATTCAGCTTGGCCATCAGATTATAGCGTTTATAATCATCGGGGCCATACGCCAACAAACCATTCTTATAATAATAATTAGCAGAAAGCATATAATTCATTTTTTCACTTCCACCACTGACAGAAACAGAGTGATTATGTTGCATCGTGAAATTCTTTGTTCCTTCACCCAACCAATCTACACTATAAAACAAGTCCCAACGGCCATTAGACAATGGGCGATAATCAAAATTTGGATTTCCTACCCATGACGATTTTTCCGCATTCCATTCAGGGCCTCCTACCGGTATGCGAGATTGGTTGATAAATTCCTGCTCTTCCCACGCTGGAACACGTTCTGGCATATTACCTGGAAAGTTGAACGAAACATAACCATTATAAGTAACCTTTGGTTTTCCTGCTACACCACTTTTAGTAGTAATCAGTACAACACCAGCTGCAGCACGGGCACCATAAATGGCACAAGAAGCGGCGTCTTTCAATACAGAAATAGATTCTATATCTTCTGAATTCAATAAAGCCATATTTCCTTCTACACCATCAATTAAAACAAGAGCCTCAGCATCATTCACCGAAGAGTACCCACGAATTTGTATTGCAGCTCCTTCCGAACCTGGTTGACCACCTCCACGAGTAATAGTAACACCCGGCATTTCTCCCTGCAAAGCAGAAAGAGCGTCTGTAGCAGGCTTGGCGGCAATTTGTTCACCATCTATGGCTGCGACAGATCCGGAAAGATTTACTTTCTTTTGAACGCCGTAACCGACTACAACTACTTCATCCAACATTTCGTTGTCTTCACTCAATGTAATATTGAAATCCGTTTTTCCTTTCAATGGAATCTCCTGTGTGGTATATCCGATGAAAGAAACCACCAAGATTCCGTCATCGGGAGCTTCAAAACTAAACTTACCATCCATGTCCGTAATAGCACCGATGGTTGTTCCTTTTACGGAGACATTGGCACCAATGACCGGACCAAAATTGTCCTTAACTACACCTGTGATTTTTTTACTTTGCAGGATATTCTCTACGGAATGATTTCCTGCCAAGAAGGATGGTGCGGAATTGCCGGCATATCCCGGTAGACAACATGCACCGACCATAAACGAAACCATAAAGGTTCGCTTCATGCGATCTTTTTGTTGTTTATTCATAGTTTAAAAAATTAAAAGAACATTATTTCTTAACTTCAAATTTAAATACCAATGCTTCTTGCTTAATGCCATGTGGCACCTTTACTTTCACTGTGTTTCCTTGAATGCTATACTTTACCTGTTTGCCATTCTGCAATAGTATCATACTTCCTGTGGGATTATTTCCTTCCCATTCTATGATAGCGGGCAGTTCTTCCCCTTCCGGCAAAGCATAAATTGCATACAGCGTTTCACCATCCTTATTGGCGGTAAACCATGTATTACCACTATTATAATTAGGGGTAGTGCGGGTTGCGTATATGGCTTCTCCGTTCTGACGGAGCCATGCACCAACTTCTTTTAACACACAGATGGCTGCATCTTCGATGGTTCCTTGTGGAGTAGGTCCTACATTCAATGCCAGGCAGCCACCTTTGGCCGTTATCTCACTAAGTACATTGACAACCCATGCAGACGATTTATAAATGGTATTGGGCGCCCATCCCCATGTCTTCCCCAACGTCAGACAACTTTCCCATGGATTGGGTAATTGCTCTTTTGGGATCGATTGCTCTGGCGTTTGATAATTCTCATTACGACCGGGCACAGTGCGATCAACTGCCAGCAACCCCGGTTGTTTTTTTCGTGCATTATCTATAATATCATTCAGACCAATGTCATACTTTGGAGGACGGACTTGGCCTCCATCCAACCACAATATATCTATAGAACCATAATTGCTCATTAGTTCATCAATCTGAGCAGCGGTGAATTTCTTAAAGTTATCCCATTTCTCAGGATATTTAGCAAGGTCATAATTAGGATTCCTATCAGGTGTTGCCCAAAAAGGATCCCAATAATCTGAACAATGGAAGTCCGGTTTTGAGAAATAAGCTCCTATCATAAAACCTTTTTGACGGAAAGCATCAAATACATGATAAGCTATATTGCTATACTCTCCATTTTTATAAGGTGTATTCGTTACTTTATAGTCTGTTTGCTGAGTATCGAACAGACAAAAACCATCATGGTGTTTAGTTGTAAAGATGAGGTATTTACATCCCGCATCCTGCATAATATCCGCCCACTTAGAAGGGTTAAATTGTACAGGATTGAACAATCTGTCCAAATTCCAGTACCATTGTTTAAATTCCTCATAATTCATGCCATCGCAAACTTTTCTACGACGTTCGCTAAAACGGTCTTCCGAACAAAGCAACCATGATTCCGTAATGCCCGGTATGGAATAAACACCCCAATGAAACATAATGCCGAATTTTAAATCCTGCCATTGGTCAAGCTTTTCCAATACGGCCGGATCGGTAGGCCATTCATACGTTTTTGACTTTTGATGCACATAGCCATTGGCTTCTGTCGCAAAATTCTTTTGAGCGTAAGCTGTACTTGAGACAAGCCCCATAAATAAAAAAACGAGTACAATAATTTTTTTCATTTTCATGATATTGATTAATGATGTTTTTAATTCAACACTGCAAAAGTAGGCGAATAAAGCTAATGCGTGTTTACACTTTTGTAGATATGAGTTGCAAAATTGTGCGAAATGCCAACAGAAGGCCCTATAAAGCCTATTTTTTAGGAATCTGAATATTATTCTATGACGAAAAGAAGCTTGTCTCTTACCAAATCCCACTACAGAAAAAAGAGAAAAATAGCAATGACCTTTTCGGCATAAGATACACTGCTCCGGCAGCACGATTATTAATCGTCACGCGATACGATTAACAATCGTCATGCAATACAATTATTAATCGTATCGAAATAGCAGTTATATTGGGAAGCTATATCAGTGGGGAAGCTGTAAAAGAACAAAAAGGGGAAACGGAGCCTTACATGAAGCTTATGCGATGAGCCATTTCTCTATGTTCCTTGTCTGTGCGCTGAAATTCACGCCTATCTTGAATAACTTGCGGCTGTCCGAAGCGAATGGCAGGGCATACTGCTTCTCTTCTATTTGCCGTAAGGCTTCCTCGGCCGTACCTTCCAGCTTGAACTCCATCACATAAACGTACTTGTCCGTCTGCAACACCAAATCGATGCGGCCTTGGGAAGTATGATACTCCGCTTTCACGTAGAAGCCGATGAGACGGAAAACGATGTAAAGCACATTCTGGTAATGGAGCTCCTGGTCGCGTATCAACTCGTAAGGTGTGTCGGCGAAGAAACTTTGCAAACGATGAAGGAAAGCATCGGGAGCACCACCGCGAACCTCACGAACAAGATTCTTTATTTCCGAATCTTCTCTCACTTTCTGAACCGACGCGTAGTAGGGAAGCAAGAATTTTACGAAACCTTCTTCCACTTCCTTATTCGGATAACCCAATGTATAATCACCAAACTCCTCATCATAATCCTTAATCGTCAAATAACCGCTTTGGAAGATAACCGGCAAGGGTTCGTCATCCCCATAGATGCTGTTAAGCACGTCTGCACTAGTTACGGCACGGGACATTGTTTCCAAGTCGTAGTTGCTCCTTTTCAGCAACTCCACCAGATAAGTGGGCGTACCCGTCTCGAACCAATAGTTGCCGAACGTCATGGAGTCGAATGTATTCAATAGGCTGAACGGATTGTAAATGCCTTCCGTGTTCGGAGCGAAATGGTAACCGTCATACCATTCTTTCAGTTTGTTGCAGACCTCCTCATAAGTCATTCCCTGCGTTTCGGCCAATTCCATCAAATCCTCCTCAAAATCACGGTGAATTTCTTGTTCTGTCATACCACACAAGCTGACATACCTTTTATCCATCGAAATATCTTTCAGGTTGTTCAAATCGCTGAATACGCTAACCTTGCCGAACTTGGTCACGCCTGTCAGCATGGCAAACTTGATGCAGCCGTCCATCGTCTTCAGCACGCCGTAAAAAGGTTTCAGCGTATTGCGAAACTCATCCTGTAACGCCTTATTGCCAATGGCCTGCAGCATGGGTTTGTCATACTCGTCCACCAAAACAACCACCCGTTGACCGGTCTGTTCGTAAGCCAGGCGGACAATGTGATAGAAACGCTCTTCGGGAGCACGGTCACCGTAAGGACTATGGTATTTCTGTTCCCAAAACTCCAGATGCTTGTTCAGCTCGTCCAATAGCGATTGGGGTGTGTCATACTTACGGGCGTTTAAATCCAAATGCAAGATGGGATATTGTATCCAATCCTTTTCCAATTTTTCTATCGCCAATCCTTCAAACAGTTCTTTCTTCCCTAGCAAATATGCCTCTATGGTAGACAGCAACAAACTCTTACCGAATCGACGGGGACGACTCAGGAAGTAATAACGACCAGTACGAACCAATTGATAAACCAATGCGGTCTTGTCCACATAGAAATAACCGTCCTTTCGAAGACTCTTAAAGTTCTGTATGCCGATGGGATAGATTTTTTTGCTCATAAGTCAATGCTATTTTTTACAAAAGTACTAAAAATATTCGAGGAAGAAAGAGTTTCCCTCAATAAATCAATGTGCAAATGAACAGAAAACCTCCTGCTATGATAACGGAAGAGCCGGGGATACGCGTACATATCGCCCCGGCTCTGCATCAATATGTCGTGATTGCACTGAGCGACGAACAAGAGCCTCTCAGTGACAGAAGCACTTTATTTATATAGTATGCATTTCAAAATAGCATCTACTTCTGCATATCCAGGTAGCGTTTCATTGCCTCTAAATAATAGTAATCGGCATAATTAATGGGCGTGTCGATTTCTGACCCATGAGGCAAGGAACCGGTAGAATGCATCAGCACATACCCATTATTAGTGCCTTTTTCTGCCAGATAATTCTTGCCGGACAGATTCTTAAGCAAACGTTCGGCATATCGATAGTATTTCTGTCCATCAGGTGCCAATGTACTTAGTTCCAACATGGCAGAAGCCGCAACGGCCGCAGCAGAAGCATCGCGGGGAGTTTCAGCGGCAGCGGGAACATCATAATCCCAATAAGGAATGCTGTCGTTCGTCTGCACACGACTCATAATCATGTCGGCTACATGAATAGCTTGTTGTAGGAAATCGGTTTCCTTGGTTTCACGATAGCATAATGTATAGCCATAAACCGCCCAGCCTTGTCCACGCGACCAAGATGATTCATCATTCTTACCTTGATGAGTACCGCGACTCTCTACCGTACCATCATTGTTATAGCTGACAACATGGTAACAAGTATAGTCCGGGCGGAAGTGATTTTTCATCGTAGTGCGGGCATGCTGTACGGCAATGTCATAATACTTTTTGTTGCCACTCAGTTTGCTGGCATTGAATAAGAGGTCAAGGTTCATCATGTTATCAATAATGACCGGATAATTCCACTTGCCGAAATCCCACGAACGGATACAGCCTATCTGCGGGTCAAACCGTTTGCTGAGGGTTTCCGCTGTCTCTATCAATACATCGGCAATGGTGTCATTGGGAGCCAAGCGAAGGGCATTTCCATAGGCACAATTTATCATGAAGCCCAAATCGTGAGTGCCAGTCAACTGACGAATAGGATATAACAAATTCGTATAGCGGACGGCCTGCGCTTTCAATTCTTCATCACCTGTCAGTTCGTAAGCATACCACAGACTACCGGGGAAGAAGCCGCTTGTCCAATCCACAATGCCACACAAGCGCCGTTTGCCCAAACGTTCCGGGCCAGGAACAGGGTGTAGAGAATCAACATTGACATCGGCCTCCAATTGGCGTTTCAGAAAATCCACATCATATCCCGTCCATGTACAACGGGGCATCGGCATGGCAGTAGAGTCGGTCAGTTCTATAGCCGTTTGCTTCAACTGACAGGCGGCTACGTCCAAAACACAGTCCGTCCAATTTTCTTTCGGAGCCTCGGTACAGGCAGTCATACCTAAGGCAGCAACTGTAGCGAATAGGGCAAAATTCTTTTTCATGAAAATTCTATTTAAATGGTTATTTATTAGTGTTTTAGTTCTTTCCCGGTGAGTTGTGGCAAACAATCAGTCATTTCCTGCATTTGCCAACTTCCATTAACCTGATCATATAGAACAGAAGCATCAGAACGTTTACAAGCATATTCTTTTCCTGCTATATTGATTTTTTTCTCTCCGTAGCTAAAAACAACTCCGTTATTTCCATTATTAATATGAAGTGCCGCAGGACGCTTGGCATCCAATTCTGCTTCAATCACCCAATCTCCATAACGGAAACGGTTTCCGTCGCGGACAACCTCTGCAGATTTGTAACCATCAGCCTCTATTTGGATGATGGTAAGAATGCGGGTTACTTTGCAGGAAGAGAATCGGACATTAAGTGACCATTCCGGGCTAAAGTCTTCACCCCGTACAGCATTCTTTATGTTAGGAGCAGCCGCATATTGATCTGTTTGGGTAATGTTGCAATCTTGTTCGCAAAACAAACGAGCTATGGAACGTACGCCTGCTTCCGGATATTCCGTAACCAATGTTGCATGAGCCCCATCGATAGAAAACTTCACCGGACTATGCAACAACCAATCCCAATGTACAGCCTTGTCAGCTTCCAGTTCATCGTAGACAACCACCTTGTCGGGATGCAACAGAAAAATATGCCGGCGATATTTTTTCAACGGAGTTTCGCCGAATCCGTTTTCACGTGATTGTTCCAACTGTTGATTGGCAAAATTCTTTTCCCACATGGGATACTCGCTGATGCCACAATAAGCGTAAGAGGCATCACCCAACGCATAGGAAATATGATCGCCGTTAAACATACGGGTTATCTGCCCATAGGCACGAATCGTGAACGGTTGCCCGACACTATCCACCAATATGGTGTTATAAGCCCGCGTGTTGCGATAGGACAACAAATTGTGGGCATCAGAAAAATTCATATAATGGCCTACAGCCCGATAGATAGGTTTCCCGCCATAATGCAAATTGAAAGCATTCTGATTGGAGTGAGTGTGACTGCCCGAGCCATAAGGACTTGAATGAAAACTCAGACTAAGATTGTGTTTCAAATCTCGCAAATTTGTATTCACCATCATCTCGCCACTGTCTTTAAACCACACGGCTTTAGGCGCATTGACAGGAAGAGCATCTGAAGCCGGACGTTGTTTGCCACTTGCCAACCGATAGAGTCGAGTCTCGTATTCGTCAAGATAACGGCTGTTAAGTGATGAATACCAAGCTGCATAGGGGTCGCCCGTTGTACGAGCCAACAAATCAGCAAAAGCGCTGCGGATACGGAGTGGCTTAGGATTCATTTGTTCGTGTCCATCTCCAAATCCCGCTGCCATGGATCCGGGAAGCCAACTGTACGACAATCCTATGCCTGCGTTCTGAAAATAAGGATGCTGAAAGAAATCAGTCCCTGTCAAATAAGAAAATAAAGCTGAGACATAATACAAAGACACTGCATTCGCACTGAAATAAGATGTGCCATTATGCCAATTGCCATCGCGATTGAAACCGGAAGCCGGTGCACGGGAGGTCCAAAGTTCATAACTATATTCCAAATAATCTTTCACTTCGGGATATTTATCATAAATGGCAAGCGAGGCTTGTAAAAAATGCCGGAACGTGAACTGCCAAAAATGATTGTCGAAGATATGCACTTCTTCTTTACCCACAATGTGGGGCGTGTACTGATGCAGGATGCGCAGAATAATGTTTTCTATCTGCGTACGCTCTCCCAAAGTCAGGCGGTCGTAGCAGGTTTCGTAAGTACAAGCCAGTACGTAAGCCAACTCACCTGCCTGGAAGTCGTTGTCAAGGACCTGCTGTTCAGGCTCCTGTGCAAGAAGACAACGTACATTCTGCACCATTTTGTCAGCGTAAACATCACGCTGAAACATCGTATAGGCGGTATTCAGATAGTCTGTATGAATGTACATCAACGATATTTTCCGGTAAGGACATTTATCCGTGCGATAATCCATGGCCAATGCTTCGCGCGATTCGGTTATCATAGGCTCAAAGTCGGGATGATTACGCATACGGCAACGGGAACTTTCCAAAGAGTCTTGCAAAAAACAATAGATACGGTGATGTCCGGCAGGTATGCGACTAAGGAATTGCTCAAAAGGAGGAGTAACAAACTGAGGTGTATCTTCCCTTACCTGAAATGAATAAGTCTTACTCCAAGGCATAGTTTCTCCTTCCTTGCTAACTGAACGTACGCGCCAATACCACGTTCCGCTTTCAAGAATGCGGTGTGGATTGAACATCAGCCATGGCACAGGTTTAGAAAGAATCGCATTAGGAGACTCAAAGTCTTTGTCACGTGAAAGATTGAACTGCAAGTAATCCGATTCTTTCATGGAAGCCGGCACTAATAACGGAGCCGGGTTGACATAAAGTGTATGCCATTCCTGCGGATAAGGAGTCTGACGTTCATTCTCGTGAATGCCGCCAGCCAATTGGGCTTGCAGAAAAAGTTGTGGCCAAACACATACCGTAAGAATAAGTAACAGTCTGTTCATTGTCTATCTTTTTCCTGCAAAAATAGCAAGATGAAAGATTGCAAGTTTTCACTTTTGTGCAAATTCATTCAAGATTTGTATAAGCTGTTATTAATCTTGAGGTTTCTTTCCATATTCCGATGGCTGGCAGCCGAAATGTTTCTTAAAACTGCTGGCAAAATAGGACGGAGTATTGTAACCTACCATCATACTGATTTCGGCTACTGTATAACGTCCTTCTTTCAGCAATTGGGCAGCCCGATTGAAACGAATCTTACGAATAAAATCGTTGGCCGACTCACCGGTTAGCGCCTTCAACTTCGTATGCAAGCCGGAACGGCTCATGCACATCTCACGGGCAAACAATTCGGTTGAGAAGTCCACATCGTCCAAATGAGTTTCTACTATGTGGATGGCCTTCTCCAGCAACTCCTGATCCAATGTATTGAGAGCGATTTTTTCCGGTTCCACTTCTTGAGACTGAGCGTATCGTTGACGAATCAAATAACGCATGCGGAACAGGTTTCGTATTTTTGCCAATACCACCGGCATGGCGAAAGGTTTGGGAATATAATCATCCGCACCGACTTGCAGCCCTTCCAATTGCTCTTTGATTTCAGTCTTGGCGGATAAAATAATGACAGGAATATGGCTGGTCTGCAAATTCTGTTTCACTCGTTTGCAGAGCTGAATGCCATCGGTTCCGGGCATCATGACATCCGTTAAAATAAGTTCAATATCTTCTTGTTCTTTTAATATTGCAAGGGCTTCATCCCCATTGGCCGCTTCGTTCACCCAAAAATATCGGCCCAGTTCCGCTGCCAGATAATGACGGATATCCACATTGTCTTCTACCACTAAAATATGTTCTCGTTTTGAAGAATCATGATTCTCCACGCCACATTCACTATCATCCATTGAAATCATTTCTTTCTGTTCTGCATCAGTATCCAATGTGTACATCATCGGGGCATTAGTGGTATATTGACGTTCGTCCGCGCTGGCACCGGCATGTTCCTCCGGTTTATATGACTGCTCATCTGTAGGCAAATAAATAGAAAAAGAGCTACCCACACCTTCCGTACTTTCCAACTCGATGCGACCGTGATGAAGTTCGACCAATCGTTGTACCAATGAAAGTCCGATACCGCTACCCGGATGTTCGTTGTCTACTTGATAGAATCGTTCGAATATTTTTCCTTGCTTGTCAATAGGAATACCATTGCCGGTATCCGCCACCTGAAGCAATAAAGTATGGTCTTTCTCTTGCAGGGTAAGCGTAATGCTCTTTCCTTCCCCCGTATACTTGAATGCATTCGACAACAGATTATTGACTATCAGCTCCAAATAATGAGGGTCACACAACACCAGCTTATCCGCTAAATCGGAATGGAAATTGTATGCTATCTTTTTATGTTGCGCCACCCGTTCATAAAACTGGAAATCTTTTTCAATGATCCGATGAATGGGAACCGGCTTAACCTTTAAGCTGAAAACGCCCAATTCAGCACGCCGATAGTCCATTAACTGGTTTACCAAATGTAACAGACGGTTGGCATTGCGCTGCACCATCTCCAACTGGCCATGAATCCAACGGTCGCTGACTTTGGCCAGTATTTCTTGCAAAGGCGAGATAATAAGCGTAAGCGGTGTACGCAGTTCGTGGGAAATGTTGATAAAGAAACGCAATTTCATCTCATTGACCTCTTTCTGCCTCTCCTTGTCAATACGTTCCATTTCTATTTGTGTCTTCATGGTTTTCCGAATCCAGAAGTAACGGAATACAAAGACCGAGACTCCAATAAAAGCAATAATGAATAACAAGGTAGCCCACCAAGTTTTATACCATACGGGTAAGATGGTTATTTCCAATTCCGTTGGCGTATCGTTCCACTTTCCATCATTGTTAGCGGCTTTTACTAAGAAACGATATGTACCATGCGGAAGATTGGAGTAGAAAGCCGTACGGCGCGTGTCTGTATAATACCATTCTTTATCATATCCGTCCAGCTTGTAAGCAAACGTGTTATGGTTGCCCGACACATAATTTGATACAACGAACTGAATAGAAAACATGCTCTGACCGGCCTCCAAAGTAATGCTTTGCGTCTCGCTGATACTTTGAGTCAATATGCCGGTCTCGTCTCCGGGAACGACCGGCTTATTGAACAACTCTAAACGATTGATAACCACCGGAGGAATGTAAGGATTATCCGTAAGTTTGTCCGGATTAAAAATAACGACTCCATTCATTCCGCCAAAATACATGGTTCCGTCAGGAGTCTGACAGGAAGCATTAGGCGAGAACTGACTATTTTGTAATTCGTCATTGGAATAACGCCGAAAACGTTCAGAACGTGGATGAAAAGAGCAAAGCCCTCTATCTGTAGCAATCCACAACCGTCCGTAACTGTCCTCTTGAATGCTCTGCACTACATTATTGGACAAGCCATTGGCGGTGGTATAATGCTTGATGTTTTGTTGTTTCTCATCAAAACAATACAATCCGTTCCGGGTTCCTATCCAAAACATGCCATCCTTTCCTTCATACAAACAATTAATATAAAGATGATAAAGCGGAGAGGAAGCGGGTAACACCCGGCACTGTTTTAGACGTCCTTTTTCCTCCATATAAGTAGACAAACCCACTTCACTGACAAGCCATAGTCTGCCTCTCCTGTCGCGTTGAATATCAGTTACTCTTTCGAAATCGTCACTTAAAGCCGATTTTCCCTCAATAAATCCGACTTTGCGAGTCGATGTATAAAAACGATACAGATTGTCAATACCACTAACTAAATAATCACCATCTTTATCCTCCTTAAGCGCATAGCAGTTTTTCATCAAGCTGTCATTAACGGTTGTGACACGTCCTGACCTTCGCTCTAAGATGCTTAGTCCACCCGTATGAGTTCCGATGTAAACAAGCCCCTTTTCTTCGTCAAAAAGAAAGGATTTAATGTCATTCGACCTTAGCCCGTCTTTCTGGGTATAATAAGTTATGGTGTGGTTTTGCGGATTATAGCGGTTCACTCCGCCACGGTTTGTCCCTATCCATACTTCGCCATGTGCATCCGTCTGCATACAATTGATGATATTAGAACTTAACGGACAAGGAAAGCTCTCGGTATGCAAATTCCGGAAACGGTTTCTCAACGGATGATAGTAATAAACGCCTCCATAGTAAGTGGCAAGCCACATACCGCCTTGCGTATCGGCATAAATATCGCGCACGGAAAAATTATGGAGACTTTCGTTGTGCCCCATTTGAGCATAATCTATAAAACGGTCGTTCTCTTCATCATAGATATTGAGCGAGTTAAGCGTGCCTACCCATAAGCGATTATGATTATCCAACGTAAGAACACGAACATAGTCGGACCCTATGGACTTCCCGGCTCTCTCCTGCCGGGAATGAGCATAGCGCGCAAGTTCTCCGGTCTGCGGATGGTATGCAAACAGTCCGTGTCCTTCCGTAGCTATCCATATCCGGGAAGGAGATTGCCTCAATACAGAAAATATCTGCATGCCTTCCAACTGTTCGGATAAAATATACGCGCCTTCATCTTGTGATACGGAGTAGTCATATATGCCGGCACGGGTACCTATATAAATATGGTCTCCCTGTTTATCTATCGAAGTCGGGGCTATCGTTGAGGGAATAGAAAGCGGAATTGAGTCAGAATACTGACAGGTCCGAGAGTTAAAAGCCAGCAAAGATTTATTCTCTGTATATAATAATAGAAGAGAATCATTCACTTCTACTACATTTTCAATGCCTCTTTTTATTTTATTAGGGATAGGATAAGAGTCAAAATTGTCCAAACTGGCATTATAAAGGGATAGTCCATTGGCTGTACCTATCCACAGTCGCCCCCGACCGTCTATCGTGCAGATACGCACAATGTCATCCACTATGCTGTGCGGGTCATTGTCATCGTGATGATAAACGGTAAAATCATAGCCATCATATTTGTTAAGTCCATTTTGAGTGGCAAACCACATGTTGCCACGTTCATCCTGCGCAATGGCATACACAATGTTTTGGGACAATCCGTCCTCTATGCCGATATGGGTGAAATGAATGCCCGAAAGCTCTTGAATTTGCGCATGAATATGACTCGATACAAACAGGCTGCAACAAATAGCTCCAATAAAACATAGCAATGCATGAAAACGTGTCATAGTATCTTAATTCTGTTTTTGTTCAGCAGGCAAAGATACTAAAATCTTTCCATTCAACGTTTCACCTCCATCCCCTTACACTTTAAGTTTTGTTGAAATCTATATCACTTTTGTGTTGTTTATATAATCAATCAGCGATAAATCAAGATTTCCAGTTCTCCCCGCAAAGCTCCTAACGCGTTCAGCGCCAAAGCCTCCAGTTCGTCCTCACCGGGATAGACATGCACGGGCGCCAGGAAGGAAACGCGCTTGCGCAAACGGGAAACAATATAATCGGAATGGGCGATGCCGCCTGTAAGCAGAATGGCATCTACCCGACCGTAGAGCACGACCGAAGCCGCCCCGATGCTTTTGGCTATCTGGTAAATCATGGCATCCAGCACTAAGCGGGCGTGTTCGTCTCCTTCCGCAATCCGCCGCTCCACCTCGCGCACATCGGTCGTGCCCAGATGGGCGGCCAATCCGGCACGTCCGGAGATGCGTTTCTTCAATTCCGCCTGCGACAACTTACCGGAGAAGCACAAGTCTATCAAATCGCCCGCAGGCAATGTCCCGGCCCGCTCGGGCGAGAAAGGTCCTTCACCATCCAACGCATTGTTCACGTCGACGCAACGGCCTTTGTGGTGAGTCCCCACGGAAATTCCTCCGCCCAAATGGCATACAATCAAGTCCAAGTCTTCATAACGCACGGGCTGAGCGGGATGCAAGGCGGTCTGTTCGGCGGCATAACGCCGGGCAATGGCGCGTTGGTTCAGTGCATGCCAGATGACGATACGCGGCATAAGCGGTGAACCGGTGACGCGCGCCACTTCGTCCAGTTCGTCCACCACGCCGGGGTCGGCTATGAAAGCGCGGCAACCGGGCAAGGCATGAGCCAGTTCGGAAGCAATCAGGCACCCCAAGTTGCAGGCATGGGTACGCATGGCGTGCATAATGTCGTCCAGCATGGCATCGTTCACCTCGTACACTCCGCCGGGAATGGGCTTCAGCAAGCCGCCCCGGCCGATGATGGCGTCGAAGCGGAAAGGGATGCCTTCGCGTTGCAACTCGTCGAGCACCAAGTTCTTACGAAACTCAAACTGGTCGATGATGCGGGGATAACGCATCAGGTCGTCCACGGGATGGCGCAAGGTCTTGACAAACACGGCACGCTCGTCTTCGTAAACCGCCATCTTGGTGGAAGTAGAGCCGGGATTGATAACCAATATTTTCATTCGTCCAAATCATTAGAAGTGAGACAAGCCATAGCCATACTATAATATTTAGACAGCCCGCTATCGCTACGCGAAGGAAGCACCACGGGGCAGACAGGGCCTTGCAACAGCCCCGCCATCTCGGCATAGGCAAAGACGGTCATGGCCTTATAGAAGGCATTGCCGGACTCGATATTGGGAAAGATGAGCACATCGGCTTCCCCGTCGATGGGAGAAACAATGCCTTTGATTTCTCCGCTCGTCTTCTCGCAAGCGGTCTTCACGTCCAGCGGACCGTCGATAATCACATCGCCAAACTCGCCCGCTTCGGCCAGCTCTACGATGTTCACATAATCCAACGAATGGGGGAATTTGGCGCTGACCTTCTCCGTGCAGTGTATCAACGCGATGCGGGGACGGCCGATGCCAAAATGGCGACACGTGCGGATGGCGTATTGTATCATCTCGATGCGTTGTTGCAAAGTGGGCCGGGGGATGACCGCCGCATCGGAGAAGAACAGCAACTTGTGATACGTAGGAATCTGCATCACGGCCAGATGGGTCAGTACCTTGCCGCGAGGCAAAAGCCCACACTCCTTGTCCAGCACGGCATGAAGCAGGTTGTCTGTGTTGATGATGCCTTTCATCAGAATATCCGCTTCGCCCTCGCGCGCCATGCGCACGGCCTCACGCGCCGCTTCATCGGGATTGTCGATGGGGACAATTTTCACATATTCCGGATAACGCCGCAAGGTAGGATACTTATGCAGGATGGCAGGATTGCCCAACATCAAAAACTCGGCAATGCCTTCTTCCAAGGCGCGGGCGATGGCGTACTCCGTATTGGGGTCGTTGGCGCAAACCACCGCGATGCGTTTCCGGCGGTTCAGACTTTTCAAGTGCTCAGTCAACTGGGTAAAGTTTCGTATCGGTTTCATAGAGATTGGATTTACGGCAAATATCCGAAAAAATGTCGAGAAAACAAACAAGAAAGAGCGTATTTTTTCATTCCAATTATAACAATTTGTCAAATACGTCCAAAGTCCTAATCAAAGATACTTTTCCCACACGTAGCGCAACGGACTCAGCAACCGTGCGGTTACACTTCGTTCATCGGTCAGCACCTGAGCTGTACCGGACAATTCGCCGTTGAAGTGCAACGACTTGCCGTAGGAAGTGCGCAAGTCTTGCGGCAAACTGACGGTGACAGTATACATGTTTTCTTCATCAGCCAACAATGAGATGGATTGCACCGTACCGGTCAGGAAGCCGAACTCCATATATGGGTAACCCGTTACGCTGATGTTTACCCGTTGTCCGGGTTTCACTTTTCCCGAGCCTCCCGTAGGCAGCTTTATCTTGCCGATAATGGCTCCCATATCTTTGGCTACCACAGAGAATACCTTGTCACCGCTGTTCACGTTCTGGTTCTTTTGCCACACATCGTTGTAGGACAGGATGCCATCGGCCGGGCTGACAAAAAGATAAGCCAGCTCCCAATCACCGATGCTTGTTTTCAGCTCATTACAGGCGGTTTGCAGGGCGGTACGCAGCGTATTGGCTTCCCGCTCCTGTTCCATGTGGGTTTGCAGGATTGTCTGTTTCAACTGAGCCTGTTGGATGCGAGCATTGGAAAGCGAGGTCATCAGTTGTTCCGTGCTTTGTTGTTGGGACAGTAGTGCCTGTTGGGCTTCCTCATATTCCGCTTTGGCCGTCAACCCTTCTTCATACAAGCTTTTTTCCCGTTGGTGTACGGTTTCCGCTATTTCCATCAGTTTGCCGTCCAGTACAATCTGCCGTTCCAGGTGAGTGATGTAATGCCCGTATTCCTCCAGTTCTTCCTCAGTCGCTTTAATCTGCCGGTCGTACAGATTCAGTTCCAAGTAGTTGCGGTAATCAGTCAAGCTTCTTAGGAAAGCGGCATAGGCAGTTTGTACGCTTCCCAAGGAAGGCTTTTCAGGAAAATGAACCGTTTGTACGCAACTGTCTGTCAGGTAGAATGCTTGCAATAGTTCTTTCAGTTTCCGCACATCGATAGTGTTGGCGGGGTTTTCCAGTACGGCTATCAAGTCTCCCGCATGTACCGAGTCACAGTCTGCCCGATATACTTCTTTTATTTTGCCGCTGCCTCGTGCCACCATCCATACCGGAGGACGTTCGGTGGTAACGGTCACTGTGGCATCCACCACATCGGGATATTGAAAGAAACATCCGCCGATGAACACTACAGCCAGCACACTGAAGAACATGGTGATGCCCCACCGCACCAAGGCATGAGGCGGCCGGGTCAGTATCTCCTGCACTTCCTCACTGCGTAATTCTATGTCATTGTCTTTTTCTTGGTTCATTTACACCTCCAATTGGTTCTTCACCAGCCTGTAATATTGTCCTTCCCGCGCTATCAGTTCCTCGTGCGTACCCTCCTCTGTAATGCGTCCGTGGTCTATCACTACAATCTTGTCCGCATGGCGCACCGTACTCAGCCGGTGAGCCACTACTACCGAAGTTCGTCCCCGGAAGAAAGTTTCCAGGTTCTCCATGATGCGCCGCTCGTTATTGGCGTCGAGGGCATTGGTGGCTTCGTCGAAGAAGATGAATGCCGGGTCTTTGTACACCGCACGGGCTATCAGGATGCGCTGTTTCTGTCCCTGGCTCAGTCCATGCCCTTCGCTGCCTATCTTTGTGTCGTAGCGTAAGGGCAGTTCATTGATGAAGTCCTCTATGCATGCCACCCTTGCCGCATGTCTCAGCCGTTCCCGGTCTATCCGCTCCACGCCCGGCGCAATGTTGCCCGCTATGCTGTCCGAGAAGATGAAGCCGTCCTGCATCACCACTCCGCACCGTTGCCTCCATCGTCGGGGACTGTACAGTTCCAGCGGGCTGCCTCCTACCATGATTTGTCCCGCCGCAGACGGATAAAAACCAAGCAGCAACTTCACCAAGGTCGTCTTTCCGCTGCCGCTCATGCCTACGATGGCGGTCTGCTTGCCCGCCTCAATGTCCAGGTTAATATGCTCCAGAGTCGGTGTCTCCGCCAAAGGATCGTACTTGAAGCTTACGTCCTCCAGCCGCAGTCCCGCTCCTTGCGGAATTTCCTGCAACGGCTGCCGGGCCGGATTCTCCTCATCCGGTTTGTCACGCACTTCGCTCAGGCGGTTCATGCTCAGGCGGGCATCCTGCATGTCGCGGGCAAAGGTGATGAGTTCGTTTACCGGACTGTTCAGCTGCCCGATGATGTATTGCACGGACATCATCATGCCCAAGGTCATGTCTCCCTGCAGCACGAAGCTCGCCACCAGTCCTGTGATGAGCACATTCTTCGTCTGATTGATGAGCACCGCTCCCGAGTCCTGATACTGCCTCAGTGCTAGGCTCCGGATGTTTACCTTGAACAGCCGTGCCTGAATGCGTTCCCATTCCCACCGTTTTTGCCGCTCGCAGGCACTGAGCTTTATTTCCTGCATACCCGTCACCAGTTGCATCACGCTGCTCTGGTTCGCGCTCTGCTGGGCGAAACGCTTGTGGTCCAGTTCCGCCCGCTTCTTCATGAACAGCCACACGTAGCCTACGTACAACGCGCTGCCCACCATGAAGATGCCGAACACCACCGGACTGTAGAGCAACAATACAAGCCCGAATACCACGATATTGAACGCAGAGAAGACTACGCTCAAGCTACTACCCGTCAAGAAGTCCTGTATGCGAGTATGGTCGTTGATGCGTTGCAGGATGTCGCCTGTCATCTTTGTGTCGAAATAGCTCATGGGCAGGCGCATCAGTTTGGCGAGGAAGTCCGATATGAGGGAAATGTTTACCCGTGTGCCCAAGTGCAGCAGTATCCAGCCCCGGATAAACTCCACCGCCGAACTGCTGAAGGTCAGTGTCAGTTGCGCCACCAATACCAACCAGATAAACCCCATGTTCTGGTTATTGATGCCGAAGTCCACCACGCTTTGCGTCAGGAAAGGCAGCAGCAGCTGGATAAGACTGCCCAGCAACAGTCCCAACAGCAGTTGCCCGATGAGTTGCTTGTAGGGCCGCAGATACGAGAACATAAACACCAACCCCCGCCGGTTCCGCTCCCCTTCGTCCCCGTCATCCTCCTTCGTATAGAACTCTGGTGTAGGTTCCAGCAGCAAGGCGATGCCCGTGTCTTCTCCATTCTTTCTGGCACTGAGCCAGCACCGACAGAATTCTTCCTTGGTATATTTCAGCTTTTCCGCTCCCGGGTCTGCCACCCATACATGCTTGTTGTCCATGCGATACACCACCACGAAGTGTTGCTGGTTCCAGTGTACAATGCAAGGCAACGGAGCTTCCAATAACTTCTTATAGTCCACTTGTACGCACATGCTTCGCAGCCCGATGCGTTCCGCCGCCTCGCTGATGCCTAACATGGACACACCCTCACGGGTCAGAAAGCTCTTTTCACGTAGTCCTTCCAGCGAATAGCGTTTGCCATACCACGCGGCTATCATCCGCAGGCAGGTAGGGCCGCAGTCCATTTGGTCGTGCTGGGTGTAGTGGGGAAAGGGGTTCATTGGTGTATTAAACAATCTAAAGTTTCAGCCAATTCATCAGTATTCAAATCAATGGCAATAATTTCTTTTTGCTTATTCAATAAGAAGTTCCTTGGTATTCTTTCTAATCCTAACAGACGAACTTCCGGCAGAATTTCCCTCAAGTTATTAGTACCTATTACATGTATAAACTGCTCTGTTCCGTCTTTTTTTATGGCTTCTTTCCATAACGTATGGTTCAAGTCAATGGAAATGGCATACACTGTAACCATAGCAGCATATTTTGAGATAATTTTTTTTATTGCAGAAAACTGACGCCTGCAAGGTTTGCACCAACTAGCCCAAATATCTATATAGATATATGAATTGTCAGGCAAGTCTTCTAAGGACGTAAGTTTTCCATTCATGTCCCGTAGTTTCAAGCTCAATTTGTTTCCAATTTGGGTATTTCTTAAAATACTTTCATTAATATTGCGTTGCATCTCTATTTCTGCGATTCTTTGGGCATGTTTTATTCCTATAGAGGATGCTTCGTGAGTATAATTAGATTGTAACCGTGGGTGGTACGGATATTTTTTCTTTAAATATTCTTTAAAAAACCGAATAGAGTCCGATGTGATGATGTCTCTAAAATATATACTTATCATATCAAGAGCAAAAATCGAAATATAAGGGTATTCTGCTTGATAAATCTCTTTTTTATAAAGTTTAATCAATTGGCGATTATAAAAAGCCAAGCTGTCTTCCTTTTTTAGTTCATTCGCTTCGTGCCTTTTAACCCAATAAGGACGTTTTGACAAAATGCTTTCAATGCAATAATTATGGAAATCTCCTTTTTCCGCTTTTTTATATATCGTATTCCGGTCTTTGTTCTCCACTCGAATGGTTATATGATCATTCGGTAGTGCATATATAGATAGTCCTTTAGGCCCTTTTTTATCAAAAATAAGTTTGAAATTGGTATCAGAAGCCGCATATGCTTGCAATTCTATAACATCTGTATAAGGGGCTACATAAGCGGAATCCCATATTCGTTGTTCATTGCCAGAGATGAAAGACCATACATAAACTTTTTGTTCAACGTCTGTCATATCTTTGTCTAAAAGCACCGAAATTTTTACATTTTTCTTTTCAACACTATAGTTTGATGAATAGGAATACGATATTGAACAAAAAATAAAAATCAATAGAAGACCAAACACTTTATCCATAGATCATATACGCTTTAAATTAAAATGAGGGCGTGTTTCAATACGCATATATGGTTTTACATATTCATTTTCACGCCCTCTTTTTCTCACAATTTTACTTTCTTAACAATGTATAGATATAGGGAATTTTCGCTATCTAAACATTGGGAGGTTTAGCCTTTAATGACTTCCTCACAAACTGCACCACCCACAAAGGAAGCGTCAGCCGCGGCTTGAGCTTGTTCAAGAGTGTCAACCATTATTGTTGCTCTTTGATGGTTATCACCTGTGCAGTAAAATTCCTTCACGCCACCTGCAATTGCATTCATCTGAGCCTTACCCAGTTCAAATGCCTTAAAATCATTCAGTTTCATGATATAAAACGATTATTAGTTAAAATTTGATTTATTTCCGACTTTTTTAAGGCTGTAGTCTGGTAACAGCCATCGTTCTGCGCAAAACAATATCTTTTATGTCAATACATACCTCAAATCTCGTACTTTGTACACCTCCGGCACATAATGCCCGTCTACCATCAGTGAAGGCGTGCGAGTCAGTTGATGCCGGTAGGCATACAGCTGTTGCTGTTTCCAGCGTTCCACATCTTCCTCTGTCGGTTGTACGGTGTCTACAGGCAGTTTGCCCGTGTCGTACCATTGGCTCAGCAGGTCAAACGCCTTGTCCCATCCTTGCGTGCGGTAAGCGGCAAGCACTGTCTGCGCTACCCGTTGTCCCATGCCGTCCTGCGGGAAAGTCAACAGAAGCAAAGAGACCGGGACTTGGGCCGCCAGTTCACGCAGTTGCGGATGAAGACGGGCGCAATTCTTGCACGTGGGATTGGTTACAATCAGCACCTCATTCGTTCCCTCTACGCCATTGCACATACAAAGTCCCTTTTCCGGCAGGATGCCCAATGCGGGTTGCAACGCCAAAAGTGCTTGGAATGCATCGGGCTGCAACAGCTCTGCATAACGGGCTTGTAACAGGCGGTGGGCTTGTTCGGTCTTTATCCACTGCTTGACGGACAGCCCGATGCCAAGCACAATGCCTGCCGAAAGGGCCAATACCACCCAGTCGGGGAGGGAGAAAGACAGCTGCATCCCTTCCCGTGAATAGAGTCCATACAACACCAGGCCGTTCAGCCATACGGATGCATTCACCGCCATACAGAGCATACACCCTTTGCGGACGACAAACACTTGATAGACTACCGAATAAACGGTAAACGCCAAAGCCGCTATCCCGCAACAGACGGCCAGTCCGTAGAACCCTTGCGGACGACTTCCGCAGAACAACAACAGCGTAGCGAAGTAGAACAGACTGAGTTCGCCCAAGCCTACACCCATGAACCGGGAACCCTTGGAGCGTAACACCGTATTGCAGTTCACTACTTGCCCGATGTGGAAGAAGCGGTGCAGAAAGCGGTCGTCCACCCATTCTTTATAGAGGATGGCGATGGAAGCGAATGTGCCCATCCACAGCGTGATGTCATAAAACCAAAGAACGCTTTCCGTATGCCACAGACTCAAAAGGAGCAGGAAGAGACATACGACCAATAGGTTGTGACGTACGAATAGGTCGCAACCGTTCTTCACCGCATACCATCGGTCTTGCCGGGTGGCTTCTGTTACTTCGCTTATCAACACCCCGCCATTCCATTGTTGCAAGAAAGCTTCTCTATTGATACTCATCCGTTTACCTTGCGCAAAGATGATAAATCCTTCCTTGGTCCGTTGCTCCACCAAGCAGAACGGATGAGCTTCCTCATAGGTCACCGCAATAAACGGTGCCTCCACTTGGTCGAGATACTCCGCAGGCAGTTGGTAAGCGGCGTTCTTTACTCCTAATGTGTCTAACGCATCACTCAGTCCCCGCAGGCTGTCACCCAACGGATGAGCCAGCAAGCGGTGGACGGTGCCCCGGTCTATCTGTACGGACAGCAACCGCAGGTAGCGATAGAGTAAAGAAACGGTGTCAGTCATAGCCATACGGAGTATTATCGGTTAGAGTGAGAAATGTCCTTGCAGCCACAGTCCACCAGACACGACATCAATCTGGTATTGTCCCTTGCCGCAAGCGCTCAAGTCAATCTCCATACTTCCCATACCGGTTTGCGAATGCACTTCTTCACCGGTAGTCGTGCGGGTAATGGTGACAGTGGCATCTTCGGGCAACTCACTGAGATCTACGCTGAGTATCTTATTATATAAGGTAACGTAGGCGGTGGGTTGGAAGATTGACAGAGTTTTTATATCATCGCTAGTCATTATGTTTAATGGTATCTCTCTTTCTTCATCATCATCCGCAGCGACCATTGTGTTTTGTGACAGATTATTGCCAACCGCATAGATAGGTGAACAGCCTACCCACATTGCAAACAAACTAATCATTAATGCTTTCATAACGTCATTCTTTTGGGGTTTCGATGCGGCAAAGTTAGACGGATGAAAGCAAAGAAAGTGTGGAAAAAGTGTGGAATTTTAGGGCGTCCACACCTTTTCCACTCCTTTTTTTGTGGCATTTTTGTGGAAAAGGCGCGATTAGATGTTCTTCAACACATTTTCTAATTTGTCTTTAGTGGCGATTTTGAACTTGTCTTTCAGCAACGCTTTCTGCCGTTTGTAGATGTTGCTGCGGTCCTGCTCCACGATAACGGCAATCTGACTTGCCTTCAGTCCCAACAGGTGGAGGCAGCAGAAATAAACATCCTCTTCGGTCAATGCGGAACACGTTTGTTTCAGGTAGGAAGTAAAACCGTGGGTATAACCGTCAATAACATCGATGAACGCATAGCGGTCTTCCATCGTGAAATGTTCTTCATAGTCGGCGCATTTTTTGTAATGGTCCAAGATACGCATCAGCTTGCGATAGACTTCAGTTTCCCGTATCCGCACTTGCAACACGTCAAAATCGAACGAACGGCTTCCTTTTGCCTCTACAACCTCCGTTGCAACAGGTTCCGCTTGAAGCCATGCGACAGGAGAAGAGGGGGCAGGCAGCAAACGGGCATGTTCGTGCATCCATTGCTGCATCAGAATCTTTATAATTACCTGCCGGCGTTTCCGGATTTTGTGGCGGTGTATTGTTATAATGCAAAGTGTCCCCGACAAGCATAGAATAACACATAAGCAAACATAAATTATCTGTCTCATGTTTCACTGTTTTTGTGCGTATTTCCACCCCTGTTCTGCTAATTGAATATCAGTTGTTTGTGATTGTTGCTGATACAATTTCTCATTTCGGATACGTAGTTTCTCATATTCCAATGCCTTTTGTGTATCTCCTTGCTTTTCCGCAATGTCACTTAGACGCATATAAGCAGAAGAGCGGATATTAAATTGGGGTGATGCAAGTACTTTGCTCAAATAAAAAACTGCTGAGTCATACACACCTAATTTATAAAAGCCTTCTCCAGTAAGCAAAATGGCTGTAGACAGCATAGTAGTATCCACCTGCTGTAATTCCAATGCCTTTCTGGCAAAACGCAAAGTTTGCTCCCCATTGCGCATATAGCTATAGAGCAGGCTTAGGTTAAGCGCATTGCTACATTGGTAGATCGGATTACCGTAGCGAGAAGCTATTTCATAGTTCCGCAACAGTTTCTGTTCCGCTTCTTTATAGTATGACTTTCCTTTTCCAATCAGATAAATACTTTGTCGCTTTACGGATTCCAACCACAGCACCGTATCTTTCAGTTGGATAGCCATCTGTTCCACCATATTATATAAAGAATCAGCTTGCTGATTGAGCTCTTCACACTGATAGATATAGGCCATTCCGTTATAGATATGTGCCAACAGCCGCTTGTCCTCTACGGCTTGCGCCAACTCTTCCGCCCGATGATAAGCCTCCACCGCCTTGCCGCCTTCTTTCAGATAGTTATAGAGAACGTAGCCACGGGCATATTCACCCCGTGCTTCCCAACGTTCATTATCGGTGCGGTGGAAATAATCCACGGCTACCTGTAGCAGCGAGTCATCCCGCTGCGGAACGCGGTTGCGGCACTCCGCCTCTACAGTGAGCAACGCATGACGCATCCGTTCTTCTTCCGAAGGAAGATGATCGGGCGGAATACTGCGCAAAAGGGTTAAGGCACTGTCCGGACGGACATAAAGCAGACTGTCCGCATCGGCCAGACGGCGGGCGTAGTCTATACGGATGCAGGAGGCGAAAGCCAGCAGCAAAAAGAGTATATAGAGTTTCTTCATGATTTGTCTTTAGTTTTTGCAGGGACAAAGATACGCAAAAATTGTGCAAAAAAGTATCCTTAGATAAATGGCCAAGTAACCAATAATACTCGGGCAAGAAAACAAGGAGAAGTAAGTAACTAATCATATTTTATACTATAAATGGGAATTTAGCGGGCTGAATTAGGAGAACGCAGACTACGCAGACGGGCGCAGAGGCTCGCAGAAAATAAAGGGCTTCGCCTATTTGCACTGAAAAAATATAAGTCTGCGTTCATCTGTGTATTCTGCGTCTTCTGCGTTCCCTGAGACAGATAAATTATCATTTAACATTATACACTTCCTTATAAATACGCCCTTTCACGCACTCATAATCTTTCTCACTATCCAACGCACCATGCACCATCAATCGCATGGGCAAGAAATCATCACCCGGACGATAGGGAGGTTGACGATAATCGTTGGACCATAACACAAAACCATTCCGTTCGTAGAAACCGATGCGCCGACGTGCCATTTCATCTTCCGGCATTTCCACTTCAAGTACAATGGGGCGGGAAAGCGTATCACGCAGTAAGGCTAATACCTGCTTGCCATATCCCCCATTACGCAAAGATGGGTCTACGGCAAAATGCTCGGCATAATAGAAAGTATCGAAATCCCAATAAGTAAAGAAACCTATCGGACGATTTTCCTCCATAATGATGTTATTATAAAAATGCGGCTTCGTATCCGTGTACAAGCGCAATTCATTCAGGTCTCTGTACTCGGCCGAAGGAAAGGCTTGCTTCATCAGCCCTTCCATGAAGTTGTATAAATCAACATCGGCAGTGGTAATTCGTTGTAACTCAAGCATAATATTTCTATTTAAATGATAAATTAGTGGTAAATTAGCCACAGATAACACGGATAGGATAAATGTATCTGTAAACATCCGTTCAATCTGTGTCCATCAGTAGTTTAAACTTCCATTTCTCCCGAAGAGAGAAAAAGCGTCTACACCATAATTATATAGTGTTTTTATATATAGTGACTTTATACATTTTGTTTTACATCAATATTTAATGTTTTATAAGGATTCGCTCCTCTATTCGTTAACAAACGTATAAACAAAGAGACGTAAAGTCCTCCAATAATGTAAGTATTTATATATCAGTCTGATTTCTAAGCAATTATATACTCCAAAAACACTGCGCTATTTGCGCTGAAATACTTAAGTGTTTACCCCCTAATCAGCGCAGTATTTCAGAAGTAACACTGCGCTGATTGAGAGCAAATACTGCGCTGATTGAAAGGCAATGATGCAGCGATTTTTGAAACACAAAAACGTTTTTACAAATCAGGCTTCGTTCCGTCACCCGTTCACTCCGTATAGAAACGAATAATGCGCTCAATAGCACGCTGACATACCGGACAGAATGTCGGATAATCGTTGGTACGCATACGGCAATTGTCTGCCGGACGATAAATGCCACGGGAAGAATATCCCCCACCCTCGTACACGCCTACAGGATACTTCGCACTTTCGGCCACCGGCGTAGGAACAGGTGTTCCTTGAGGCAACATATCTTCCCATTTGGAAGCGAAGTCTACTCGGGTAGTAATGTTAGGTTCCCACGGTTCTACGTCCAGCGGATACGTGTCGGTCATGACATCATTGTCGTAGAAATATTCATCACCCAGACCGCCAAAGCTATGTCCGAATTCATGCACTACAACCGGACGAAACATCGGATGATGGGCTGCAGTCAGTGTATATGCGTTATAGATTCCTCCGCCTCCGTACTCTTCGGTATTGGCCAGGATGATAATATGTTCATACGAGATACCGGCCAGCGCATCATGGATAGCCTTCACGCGGGAGGTCGTCAGATAGCGGTCGGAGTAGAATGTGCTGAAATGCGACCCAAATGCGGTTTGTTTCCAGTCATCCAGACGGGGCACACTTACACCGCTGTCTCTCGACGGGCTGGCTACGGCCACGATATTAAAACGGTCTTTTAATGAATGGAAAGGTTCGTGTTCGAACAGACTTTCGCAAGCGATGGCGGCATCTTGGTAAAAGGTTTCCATTTCATGCTCCGTATAGCCTTCGGCCAAAATGGCTACATCGATACATTGTTCCGGAGTCCCGCTTTTCAACAGATATTTGTGCGGAGTGATATGGCTCGTTCCTTTCTGATGTATCAAAACATCTTCGGGGTTGACTGTATGTTTCAGCGAAGCTTTGGGTTGCAGCCGCTTATTAAGCAACGTGACTTCTACTTCTACCGGACGTTTGGGATAAGGAAGCAGAAATGTATTCTCAAAACTCTTAGGAAGCGTGCGTGCCTCGTCCGTCTCCAGCCACTCTTGAAAGAGGGTAGAGAAAGAAGTCCGGTAAATCACGGCGCCACTTTCCGGGTCGCGCATGGTAACTTGTCCGTAACCGCCCAATGGCACTTCGTTGAGGTGATGTTTGCGCCCGCTCCATCCAGGGAGTGACGAAAGCTCATCCACCCAAATTTCCTGCCGGTCGGCACAACCGGTAAAAGTATAGTCTACACGCAAGGTTTTTTCCTCAAAATACTGTGTAAAATCTTGGGCATTCAAGGCATTTGCCATAAAAAGGCCCATTAATAAACATGCATACTTTTTCATAATATATTTGATTATTTAGGTGAGCAAAGTTACGGTATTTATCATAAATATACAAGAAAAGTAACAATCCGTGCGCATATTGTCGAAGAAAATGCTAACTTTGCACATCGGCTATGCGAGCGTGCATGGCATTATAGTTTGTTTTTATAAAAAAATAAGTTTAAAATGGGACATCATCAATTGGACACTTTGGACGAGCAGATTCTGAAAATGATAGCAGAAGACGCCCGCATTCCTTTTTTAGAAGTGGCGAGAGCCTGCAACGTGTCAGGAGCCGCCATTCACCAGCGCATACAGAAACTGACACGTCTGGGTGTGTTAAAAGGGTCTGAATATGTCATCGACCCGGAGAAAATCGGATATGAGACATGTGCTTACATCGGCATCTATCTGAAAGATCCTTCCACGTTCGACAGCGTGCTGAAAGCCCTGGAAGCCATTCCGGAAGTAGTGGAGTGCCACTTTACGACCGGCAAATACGACATGTTCATTAAGCTTTACGCCCGCAACAACCACCATCTGCTAAGCATCATTCACGACAAGCTGCAACCATTGGGATTGTCACGGACGGAAACGCTGATTTCATTTCACGAGGCCATCCGGCGTCAGATGCCTATTTTGTTGGAAGGCGAAGAAGAGTAATAATCCACAAAAGCATACGAACAGGGATGTTTCTCATCGGCCGAATGAGCATCCCTATTTTTTTCATGCCATCGCATCGGGTCTATTTCAGGGAAAAAAGCATCTGCCTGCGAGGCTTCCGCATCTATTTCGGTCAGGCAGAGCCGGTCGGCCAAAGGCATGGCTTGCGCATAGACACTGGCTCCACCGATGATATAGACGTCCTCACCCGGAGCACAATGACTCAACGCTTCTTCCAACGATGAATAAACTTCTGCCCCCGGACATTCAAGGGCGTGACGCGAAAGCACGATATTGCGACGATTGGGCAAAGCACCTTTAGGAAGTGACTCGAAAGTGCGACGCCCCATAATGATGGTACGTCCGGTGGTCAGCATCTTGAAACGCTTCAAATCATTAGGCAACCAGTACAACAATTTGTTCTGATAACCGATGGCGCGGCGACGGTCTATGGCAGCGATAAGGGTCAGCATAAATCTTAAACAGCTACTTGCCCCGGAATATGCGGGTGCGGATTATAATTTATCAATTCAAAATCTTCATATCGGAAGTCGAAGATGTTCTTCACATCCGGATTCAGTTTCATCTGTGGCAGGGGACGAGGCTCGCGTGTCAGCTGCAACTTCACCTGGTCAAGGTGGTTCAGGTAAATGTGCGCGTCGCCTAAGGTATGGACAAAGTCGCCTGCACGCAGTCCCGTAACCTGCGCCATCATCTGTAGCAACAAAGCATAAGAAGCAATGTTGAACGGTACGCCCAGAAAAGTATCCGCACTGCGCTGATAGAGTTGCAAGCTCAGTCGTCCATCGGCCACATAAAACTGGAAGAAAGCGTGACATGGCGGCAAGTTCATATGATTCAAATCTGCCACATTCCAAGCACTGACAATAATGCGGCGCGAGTCAGGATTATGCTTGATGGTCTCCACCGCCTCGCTTATCTGGTCAATGAATCCGCCTTGATAATCCGGCCAAGAGCGCCATTGATAACCGTAGATATGTCCCAAGTCACCATCGGCATCAGCCCACTCGTTCCAGATGCGTACACCATGCTCTTGGAGATAATGCACATTGGTATCTCCACGCAGGAACCACAACAATTCGTAGATGATGGATTTCAGGTGCAATTTTTTGGTAGTCAGGCAGGGGAAACCATCGTCCAAATTAAAACGCATTTGGTGACCGAACACGCTAAGCGTGCCCGTCCCCGTACGGTCCTCTTTGCGGACACCCTCGGTCAGTATGCGATTAAGCAGGTCTAAATATTGCTTCATGTCGGATAGGCTATATATTATTAATGGTGCGCAAAGGTAACGCTTTTCCCAAACATTCCAGCCATCAACGCGAAAGAAAATCATTCCCCTGCAAGTTGGGCGGTAGCGTGTAAGCTAAGGCCGCCCAACATACCTAGAAAACAAGTTTTCTGACAAGTGATTTCATGGGATTCAGAATGAGTTGTTTCATTAAAATAGTTGCGATGCCGCACCGATTAATCCCGCACGGTTTCCTAATTCAGCCCGTACTATCTGGGTATTAACGGCACAATCACGAATGACATTTGCCGCTACCACCTTACGTAATTCTTCCAAATAAAAATCACCGGCTTCACAAATGCCTCCTCCTATCACGACACGCTGGGGACTGAATACATTGACAAAACCCGCAATACCACGCCTCAAATAGTAGAAGTGTTCGTTCATGCATTGTACGGCAAGAGGATGTCCTTCGCGGTAGAGACGGACAATGAGCTCACCATCTACAAAGTCGTTGACAAAAAGTCCCAAAGGCTTAGCTTTTGCAAGGAAGTGACGAACCAAAGCCGAAGTGGAGGCGTAATGCTCCAAACATCCTGTCGCACCGCAGTTACACCGCTCTCCATTAGCTATGAGTGGCGTATGTCCCAACTCAGCTCCACGGTTGGCATAGCCGCTAAACAATTTGCCCCCTATGATAATGGCTCCTCCAATGCCTGTACCTATCGTCAGAAATACAATATCCGTACAATTTCGTCCGGCTCCATATTGCATCTCACCTAATCCCATCATGTTGGCATCGTTCCCCATACGAACCGGAAGCCCTGTATAAGTTTCCATTGGCGTAACAACATCTATCCGCTCCCAGCCCACAATGTTCTCAGCCCCTCCTAATACAATGCGTCCCGTAGCGTCAATAATGCCCGGAGTCCCTAATCCTATTCCTACAATATCGCTCTCCATTTGTTTCGCCCGGGCAAGAGAAAGCACACACTCTGCCGCCTGCCTGAGTTGTGCCAACACACAAGCGGCTGACTCATTGGCCCGCGAAGGAAGCTTTCCCTCGAAACGGATGTCCCCGGCTTCGCTTACCAATGCGTATTTGATTGTAGTGCCTCCTAAATCTATTCCTATCGCTTGTTTCATAACGGAATGTTTCTAGTTAATGCAATTAAATGGGAATTTATGTGTGTAACTGAAGATGATTTGCAAAACTCTCCTCCTTCCGGAAGGAGGAGTCCCCGCAGGGGGAGGTGGTAGGAGAAATATGCCGCTTAGCGACTCCTATTTTCCTTATATTTATATAAATAGGTCGAACCATGCTTTACCTACCACCCCGCCCGGTGGGCACCCCTCCTTCCCGAAGGAGGGGAGTTCAGTTACCATTTACTTCTAATAGATAAATTATCATTTAATTTTGTACACCTGCTTATTTTTCGTACCTTTGTCCTAAACAGTATTAATACAGCAATGATGGAAACAGTAAAAGGTATTCCTTATGGGGTGGCGCGCTTTGAGGAAGTACGGAACGAGAATCTCTATTATGTAGACAAGACGATGTATCTTTCCTCGTTGGAAGATACAGGCAAATATCTGTTTCTTATCCGTCCGCGCCGTTTCGGCAAGAGCGTGTTCGTCAGCATGATGCAGGCCTACTATGACATCGCGCAGGCGAATAAGTTCGACCGATTGTTCGGCGGGCTTTGGATACACGAGCATCCCACACCGCTGAAAAACAGCTTCCAGGTGATTTACTTCGACTTCTCGCAGATAAGCGGCAGGAACGAGCAGGAACTGGAAGAAAGCTTCAACCGCTATTGTGGGCAGATGTTGGATGCATTTGCCAAGACCTATGCGGGGTATTACGATGCGGACTTCGAACAAATGGTAAAGTCGGAGCGGGACGCACGTGGTAAGCTGACCTACATCAACATTCAGGCGCACATGAAAGGCTGCCCGCTTTACTTGATAATAGACGAGTACGACAACTTCACCAATGTAATCCTAAGCGATGGGGGAAAAGACCTCTTTCGGAAACTCACCCACGCCAGCGGCTTCTACCGCGATTATTTCAAGATATTCAAGGCAATGTTCAGCCGGGTGTTCCTCATCGGAGTTTCTCCCGTGACGCTTGACGACCTTTCCAGCGGGTACAACATCGACTGGAACATCTCTCAAGACCCGCGCTTCAACGACATGTTGGGCTTTTCGGAAGGTGACGTGCGCACGATGTTCCGCTATTTCCAAGACAACGGCAAACTGCGTGCGGATGCGGACATTGAGATGATGTTGGAGGAAATGAAGCCCTGGTACAATAATTATTGCTTCGCCAAACAATGCCTGGACAAGGAGCATATCTACAACTGCGACATGGTTCTTTACTACTTGCGCAACCAAGTGCTTTATGGGGCCGCACCGGAAGAGATGGTGGACAAGAACATCCGTACGGACTACAAGAAGCTGAAGATGCTGGCGGACATCGACCGGGGCAACCAGCAGGAGAACCGCATGAGTGTCATTGAGGAGATTGCCGCCACGGGTTCCGTGTTGATGAACCTGCGGACGTCTTTCCCCGCCGAGTACGTGACGGACGACAACAATTTCCGGAGCCTGCTTTACTACTACGGCCTGCTGACCATGCATAAAAATGTGGGTGGGCTTATCCGGATGGTCATTCCGAATCATTGCGTAAGGGAGCAGTACTGGTCTTTTATGCGGGATTATTTCGAGCGGAGCGTACCGATGGATATTATCTCCTTCCAAGAAGAAATGGTACGGATGACTTACGAAGGCGACTGGCAACCGCTGATTCACCGCATAGCCGAGGCTTATAAGGAAAACTCCTCCATCCGTGACAGCATTCGTGGGGAACACAACTTACAAGGCTTCTTCAAGGCTTACCTGGCGTTGAACTCCCTCTACCTGGTGGAACCGGAAATCGAACTGAACTACGGTTACAGTGATTTCCTGATGCTACCGGACAAGGCACGCTACACGGACATCGCCCACAGCTATATCATGGAGTTGAAATACATCAATCCCACAGCTACGGATGCGGAAGTGGAAGAAAAGTGTCGGGAGGCGGAGGAACAACTGAAGAAATATAGTGCGGACAAGGTGGTGCAACGCCTTTGCGCCGGCACGCAGCTGCACTTACTGAAAGTAGTGTTCCGGGGAGCGGAAATGATTGTGTGTGAAGAAGGATAATTTATCATTTTGTCACCTCTGACACATTGCATCTTCTAATCGCTGAGAATCGTTTGTTTCGGAGCAAAGGAGGAATCAACTGGAAAGAACGAATTCTTGAAAAGCTTATTTATTTATATTCAGGGAATTAGAACTATTTCTACTCGAATATTTACAGATTATAGGAGTGAAAATACCTTAACACAAAAGGTTTATTAAGCAAAAGTTCACAGTTTTTAGCAGATAGAGCAACCACTTCTCCTCAAACACTTAACTTTTCGCACTCAGCGAGCGCAGTTCTTCACCCTAATGAGCGCAGAGTTACCTACCGAGCACTGCGCTAATTGAGAGTGAACAGTGCAGTGTTTCAGAACGATGCATTTTTATGCATTTCTTTTTCATTGCTTTTATAAAAGAAGCAAGTCACTAAAACATGGAAAATAAATTCTTTTTGATATCGAATGATTAAAATACGCATCAATATGTTTTATTGCCGGAAAGTCAGGGGCAGCCATCTCCCCAATAAGACATGTAAGAAGTGAAAAACCTTTTCATCGTCACTGGAAAGATTGAACCGGCCAATTATTGTGACAGAGTGGTTGAATCACAAAAGATAGTACAAGCTATTGCAAATGGTAAGGATAAAAGTTTTTCTATTTCCCGCAAAATGCGTACATTTGCGGGAAATAGTTGAAGCTATGACATCAGACAGACTCATATTTCCACCCTATCTGCACGAAGGCGACAAAGTCATCATCGTTTCGCCATCGGGCAAGATAGACAAGCATTTCCTGAAAGGAGCGGTCGCACGGCTGAAGGCGTGGGGACTCAAGCCAGCATTGGCGAAACATGCCGCAGGGTCGAGCGGACTCTATGCGGGCAGCATCCGCCAACGGCTAAGCGACTTGCAGGAGGCGATGGATGATGCGGACGCGCGTGCCATCCTATGCAGCCGGGGAGGATATGGAGCGGTTCACTTAGTGGACAAGCTCAATTTTGAACGCTTCCGTGAGTCTCCCAAGTGGATGATTGGCTTTAGCGACATCACCGCTTTGCATTGTCTGTGGCAACGCGAAGGATTTGCTTCCCTCCACGCTCCCATGGCACGCCACCTAACCGTAGAAGCGGAAGACGACTTCTGCACACTGGCCTTGCGCGACATGCTGACAGGAGCTTTCTTTGCTCCCGATACACCGCACGGCTATGCATGCGAACCTCATAAACTGAACCGACGGGGCACGGCGGAAGGGACGTTGCGTGGAGGAAACTTCGCCGTGTTCTATGGCCTGCGGGGCACGCCCTACGACATCCCTGCCGAAGGTACGTTGCTCTTCCTGGAAGATGTGGGCGAACGGCCGCATGCCATCGAACGCATGATGTACAATCTCCGTTTGGGTGGCGTATTGGAGCGCCTGTCAGGCCTTATCATAGGACAATTCACCGAATATGAGGAAAAGAAGCAATTGGGTAAAGAGTTGTATGGCGCCTTGGCCGACTTGGTGAAGGACTATGACTATCCCGTCTGCTTCAACTTCCCCGTGGGACACGTCACACGCAACCTGCCGCTCGTCAACGGAGCACCCGTCCGGCTGGAGGTAGGCAAGAAAGAAGTGAAACTAATATTTGATATACCATAATATATATAACTTGTACAATGAATAAAACGAAGTATTCCCTTATTCCTCTGTTCACACTGGCCATGACTATCACCGTAGCTTGCGGCAACAAGACGAACGCTGAGACAAAATCGGCGAACACGCCCGTCTCATCGGAGCAAACCGTCAACGTGCCGGCTTTCAATGCGGACAGTGCCTACCAATACATCCAAGCGCAAGCCGATTTCGGTCCCCGCGTGCCCAACACGGACGCCCACAAAGTTTGCGGCGATTACCTGGCAGGCCAGTTAGAGAAATTCGGCGCCAAAGTCTACAATCAGCATGCCGACCTCATCGCCTATGACAACACCATCTTGAAGGCACGCAACATCATCGGCGCTTATAATCCGGAAAGCAAACGCCGCGTTCTGCTCTGCGCCCATTGGGACAGCCGTCCCTTTGCCGATCAGGATGCCGACAAAAAGAAACACCGCACGCCAATACTCGGAGTAAACGACGGTGCCAGCGGCGTGGGCGTCTTGCTGGAAATTGCCCGTCAGTTGCAGCAACAGGCACCCGCCATCGGAATAGACATTATCTTTTTCGACGCCGAGGACTACGGCACGCCCTACTTCTACAAGGGTGACTACAAGGCGGACACCTGGTGCCTTGGCTCGCAATACTGGGGACGCGTGCCCCATGTGGACAACTACAATGCCCGCTATGGCATCCTGCTGGACATGGTGGGAGGCAAAAACGCCACGTTCTACAAAGAAGGTTTCTCCGTGCGTACAGCCGAGAGACAAGTGGAGAAGATATGGGACGCCGCCCACCGTTTGGGCTTCGGCTCTTTCTTCCCCAAAGCAGACGGAAGCGAAGTGACGGACGACCACGTCTACGTCTACAACCTGCGCAAGATACCCTGCGTGGACATCATCAACTACGACCCCGCCTGCGACACGGGCTTCGGCGACTTCTGGCACACCACGGGCGACACGATGGATGTGATAGACAAGAACACACTGACCGCCGTAGGACAGACGGTGTTGGAAGTGATTTATAATGAGAAGTAACATAATGTGCCAATGTGCTAATATGTCAATGTGCCAATACCCTGCGACATGAAAACATAGAGTCACACATTGCATAAATCAATCAACACATTAGCATATTAGCACATTAAATAAATAAAAACAATGACCATTAACGAAATGCAAGACGAAGTCATCGCTGAATTCAGCGACTTCGACGACTGGATGGACCGCTACCAGTTGCTCATCGACTTGGGCAACGAACAGCAACCCCTTGACGAAAAGTATAAGACGGACCAGAACCTGATAGAAGGCTGCCAAAGCCGCGTGTGGCTGCAAGCCGACGAACGGGATGGCAAACTCATCTTCCAGGCGGAAAGCGACGCCCTGATTGTGAAAGGCATCATCGCCCTGCTCATCAAAGTCCTCTCCGGCCACACGCCCGACGAGATACTTGGTGCCGACCTCTACTTCATCGACCGCATCGGCCTGAAGGAGCACCTTTCGCCTACCCGCAGCAACGGCCTGCTCTCCATGGTGAAGCAAATGCGGATGTATGCGCTGGCCTACAAGGCGAAAGAGCAATAAAATTCCATAACCGGAAACACATATAAACTTATAAGTAAGTGTACAGAATTAATTGATATTATTCTTTTTAGGAGTTAAGAAGTTAAGGAGTTATCACTCCGCTTCGCTCCGTTAGGAGTTAAGCCAATACTTTTTAGGATACATGATAAGCCTACTATCGGCTTAACTCCTTAACTTCTTAACTCCTTAATTACTGATATAGTATAAACTAAATATGATTAATTACTTAAAAACTGTTATTATGAAAAATGAAATGCCTCAACTTCCTTATCCTAGTAATGGATTGGAACCTGTTATCAGCGCAGAAACCATAGAATATCACTATGGCAAACACCTGCAAACGTACGTGACGAACCTCACCAATCTGGTTAAAAGTACAGAATATGAACAAAAAGACATTGAACACATTGTTAAAGATGCTCCGGAAGGTGGCATATACAACAATGCCGGGCAAGTGCTGAACCACACACTCTATTTCCTGCAATTCACGACACCAGGACAAGGCAAGCAACCCGAAGGAAAACTGAATGAACTAATTCTACGCGACTTCGGTAGCTTAGACGAACTAAAGAAACAGATGGAAGAAGCAGCCGTAACCCTTTTCGGTTCAGGATGGGCATGGCTTTCGTTGACTCCCGAAGGCAAGTTACAAATTACCAAAGAGGGCAATGCAAACAATCCGCTCCGCCAAGGCAATAAGCCATTGCTTTGTATTGATGTATGGGAACATGCCTACTACATAGATTACCGTAACCGACGCGCCGAACATGTGAAGAATTTGTGGAATATCATTGACTGGCAAACCATAGGAAAAAGATTATAGTCTTTTCCCCTCAAAAAACCATCCTCCCCCTAATGTATTACATCAGATATTCTAAAATCAAAGGCAAGTCTCAGAAATCAATATACATTGATCTTCAGGACTTGCCTTCTGACAGATTAGTAAACATTCATCATTCTCTAACTTTCTGCATTTCTCCATCCTTTACACGCTTCAACAATGCTGAGAGAGTTTCCACTTTCTCCGGATAATCAGCCGCCACATTGTTCTTCTCTCCAGGATCTGATGAAAGGTTATAAAGTTGAGGTTTTAAGTCATTGCCCAATTCCATCTTTGTCCAAAACTCAATGGCCGGTTTATCACTTGGCTCTATGTATTTCCAATCGCCCCGGATAACAGACAACGTATTGTTCAGATTTTGCTGCACCACATAATTACAGCCTAAAGTATCCGTACCAAGGAATGTATCCAGCCGATTGCGACTATCGGGAGCCACGCCTTGCGGCAATTCATGTCCCAACAAAGCCGCTAACGAAGCATATACATCAATCATGGAAAACAAAGCATCCTGCTTACCCGGCTGGATACGCGCGGGCCAACGCACTAAGAAAGGAGTACGTGTTCCTGCCTCGTATGCACTATACTTACCACCCCGATAATCCAACATGGGTTTATGCCCATTCAGCAATTCACGTGCCTGATCTTGGTAACCATCATCAATAACCGGACCGTTGTCGCTACAAAATACAAAAATCGTATTATCAGCTATACCTAAGCTATCCAGCGTGTGCATAATCTCGCCTACCGTCCAGTCTAACTGAAGAATAACATCGCCACGAGACCCCATTCCACTCTTGCCGGCAAAACGCGGATGGGGCACACGGGGCACATGCACATCTTGTGTTCCCATATACAAGAAGAAAGGCTCATCCTTATGCTCCGCAATAAAAGCTTTGGCCTTGCCGGTAATGACATCGGCAATATCCTCATCCACCCATAAAGCAGACTTGCCTCCCGTCATCCATCCAATGCGGGGAATGCCATTAATGATCGTATTGTTATGACCTTGGCTGGGTTTCATTTTTACGAGTTCGGGATTTTCCTCACCGGTAGGCCAGTCACCCACCTTATGCTCATAGCTCACGGTAATAGGGTCGTCCGGGTCAAGCCCTACAACATGTCCGTTTTCCACAAACACACACGGCACACGGTCTACCGTAGCAGGAATGACGAACTCGTAGTCAAATCCTATATCCTGTGCATTGGGATGAATTTCTTTGTTAAAATCCGTTCCTCCTTTAGGTCCCAAACCCAAATGCCATTTGCCGACTACACCAGTGGCATATCCTTCGGCCTTAAACATATCCGCCATTGTAACACAAGCTGTATCTATTATCAACTCCGAATTACCAGGAGCAATGCCCGTATTGGTCTGCCGCCACGGATACATGCCAGTCAAAAGGCCAAAGCGAGAGGGTGTACTGGTAGAAGAGGTGGCATAAGCATTGGCAAACTGCAAACCCTGAGCGGCCAAGCTGTCCAAATTTGGCGTACTGATACGCGTGGCACCATAACAACTCAAATCGCCAATGCCCAAATCATCGGCAATCAGATAGATCACATTCGGTTTCCCGGTTTGTTGCCGAACGTCCTCCTGTTTGGAAGATTGGGCACAGCCTACTACGAAAGGCAGTATAGAACCGGACAATAAGCAAGGAGTAAAATATCTCATCACAACTCTCAATAAACTTTAAGTTAAACTTTCATTTTGCCAAAAGCCAAAATTAGAGATTTATTTCGAAATCTACAAGCAGTAATAGAAACAAAAGCATGTGTTTGGACAAATTATCCCGTTATTTGCACAATAGGGCACACAAGCCTTCGTTTCAACACCGCCAAACATTGGCTTCTCTTTTGCAAAACATTGACTTCAACTATACAAAGAGTTGATAAATCAGGTATCCTCCTTCCCTTTACGGTAAGCCAACGGATTAACGTGATAAACTTCCTTGAAGCATTTGCTGAAATAACGGGGTGAGGAAAATCCGACACGATCCGAAACCTCCGTAATATTGAGCTCAGGATTATTGCGCAACAGCATGGCTCCCTTCTTCAGGCGGACATTCAGAATAAACTCATTGGGTGTCTGTCCGGTGATGGCTTTCAGTTTGGCGAACAAATTGGTGCGTGCCATCGCCATTTCACGTGCAAACAGATTGACGTTGAAGTCTTCATCATCCAAATGTTCCTCTATCACCTGCATGGCACGGTCTAAGATTTTCTTATCAATAGGATTCGTAGCCAACATCTGTGGAGCAGACAAAGGCTGTTTACAGAATTTTTCCTGCAACAACAAACGGGAGTTGACCAAATTATTGCAACGCGAAATCAGCAGGTTGGTATTAAACGGCTTGGTAATATAATCATCCGCTCCGATGCGCAATCCTTCGATATTCAGCTCTATATTGGTGCGTGCAGTAAGCAATACTACGGGAATATGACATGTATTATAATCATTTTTGATGCGCTTGCATAGTTCCGTCCCCGACATTTTGGGCATCACGATGTCACTCAACACTATTTGCGGTTTCTCGTCGCATACCCTATTCCAACCTTCCTCACCATCGGCAGCAGTCAGCACATGATAAAATGGCTCGAAAAGATGTTTTAATGTCTCGAGCAAAGATTTATTGTCTTCCACTATGAGAATCTTGACATCCGGCAAACGCTTATTAGGAGCATTCTCCTCCAATTCAGCTTTTGCCAATGCGTCAACCTCAACCTTTGGAAGCTCTATTTGGCCTTGTGTATGGTCAGCATTCATGCTGATTTGCTCTTTGTCAAAGTGCTCATTCCCTAAATGTAACGTCACAATGAAACATGCTCCTTTACCCGGTTCACTCTCCACCTTAATAGAGCCTTTGTGCAACTCAACAATACCTTTGGTCAACGCCAGCCCTATGCCCGTGCCTGTGCTGTCCGCATACGATGTCTCTGCATGCTCCACTTGGTAAAAACGGTCGAATATCTTCGACACTTCACCGGCACTGATACCCTCGCCGGTATCGGCTACACGAATAATGACGTCATTACCTTCCGTATGAATGCCCAATGTTATGACGCCTTCAGCCGGCGTATGCTTAAAAGCATTGGACAGCAAGTTATTCAACACCTTTTGCATCTGCTTCTGGTCATACCACACCTCTATATCATCCGCTTCTTTCTCAAACAAGAATTCTATTTGCTTGCTATGCGCCAACTCTAAAAACAGCAGATAATTTTCATAAAGGAAGTTCACCATATTGTGCTGGCTTGCCTTAATCTTCATGTGTCCCTGTTCTTGTTTCCGGAAATCGAGCAATTCATTAATCAACTCCCGAAGCTGAATGCAATTTTTATAAACTTCCAGCACTTTATTATAAATGGCGGGCGTAAAATTCTGAACTTGCAAGAGCGACTCCACCTGTGCCACAATAAGTGTAAGCGGCGTTCGGAATTCATGGGATATATTGGTAAAGAAGCGCAACTTTGACTGATTGAGCGCCTCCACATCCTGAATATGCTTCTGCTCATATTTCAAAGACTCGCGAAGCTTCAGCCTCGTCTGATAAGCATGCACCAAATACCATAACAACGCAGCTATCACCACAATATAAATGCAATAGGCTAAAGGCGTTTTATAGAAAGGCGGCAACACGCGAATAATCAGCACTTCCGGTTCGGCCAATTGTTCATAAGCATCTCCACCGGCAGGCTTTATTACCAACCGATATGTCCCGGCACTCAAGTTGGTATAAGTAACGGAATAATGGTCGCGAATGGCCGTCCATTGGTCGGAAAAGCCTTCCAACCGATAAACGATGTCTGCCCTATTGGCCGCAACATAATTGGACGTTGAAAACTCAATGGTAAACATGGAATATTTCGCAGGGATGGAAATCTCGGACACATAATCCAAAGACTGATGCAGGATGCCGGTATCATCTCCTACCTGCACTTCTGTATCATTCACTATCAAGCGTGACAAATTTATCTTATAAGGCTTCGGAGTAAAAGCCAATTCGCTCTCATGGAAAGAAACCATGCCATGCGTACTGGCCAAGAAGACTTCACCATCACGCGTAACGCACAGCCCGTTTTCATTAATACCCGTCAGCGGAAAACCATTCTCAATATTATAATTGCTGAATTGTCCGGTGCGGGTGTCGAACAAGGAAAATCCGCCATTCGTAATCAGCAATAACTTACCGCTAACAGAAGATTCCTTCACCGCATATACACAATCATCTATCAAGCCATCCTTATGACGGTCGTAATTTTTAAAATCGCCCGTTTCCGGACGAAACATATCCAGCCCGCTGCCCGATGTGGAAAACCACAAATTTCCTTGGCTATCCAACGCTATGTTGTACACATTATTGTTGCTTAAAGAGTTGGCGTTGTCAGGGTCATGGCGGAAGTTTGTCAGCCTCTTGTCCTCGAATTGATAACGGAAAACGCCTTCTCCCGTAGCGGCAATCCAAAGCGCGCCTTCGGCATCAAAAATCACGTCGGCTGTCATCTTTATCTTACGCCCCTCGGGAGTGTCGTGGAAAAGCTGTTGACATTTTCCCGTAGAAGGATTGAAGAGACAGACGCCGTTTTGCGTAGCCAATATCAATTGGTCTTTATAAGGAAGGATATCGCGCACGATGTCGGATGGCAAGGCCTCCGGATTTCCATCCTCCATGCGATAAGTGATAAAACGCCCCGTACGTACATCCAATCGGCTCAAACCACCTAAATGGGTGCCTATCCAAACCACCTTTCTGCCCGAGTCATAATAAAGCGACTTGATATTATCGGCCGACAAGCCATTTTCTGCTTTCCCCCGACTGAACCACTTAAATTCGTGCGTATGACGGTCATAGAAATTCAATCCGCCGCCTTCCGTCCCAATCCACAAGTTTCCATCATCATCCTCCACCATAGGCCCTACGACAGGATAACTCAAGCCGTTTTTCTCAACGGGCGAATAAGCGTAGTGCGTATAGATTTCATACTCCGGATTGAAGTAATTCACCCCGCCAAAATAGGTGCCCAGCCAAAGAGTGCCCTGCTCGTCCTTCACTATGCACCACACGGAAGAATGGGTCAAACCGGCCGATGGCATGTCCTGCGAAGTGTAATTCGTAAACCGGCCCGTCTTCCGGTCATAGCAATTCAGCCCGTTGAACGTACCCAGCCAAATGTTGCCCAGATTATCCTCGCAACAGGCTCTTACAAAATTGGACGAAAGGCTATGCGGATTATTCGGTTCATGAAGGAAATGTCCTATATTCCCGTTCGGCTCTATCTGATATACCCCGTCTTCCCAACTGCCTATCCACAAATTCTCTCCCGTATCCTTATATATACTGGTGATATTTCCCCGGGAAATGACATGGGCCAAATCCTGACTTCCTAAGTTCAAGCGATAAACACCATCATTTTCCGTCCCCAACCAAAGTTCATCCCCGGAAAAATACATGCAAGTAAGTCTTATCCGGCTCTCGTCAAGCTGATAACAAAGTTCAAACTCATGCGTATGCTCATTATAGCGGAAGATTTTATTTCCCTTCCCTATATAAAGCCCTTTATCGTAGTAAATGCAATCAACGTTATCCTGCAACAAAGTCGTAAAACGATGCGTTTTACGGTCAAACTCGGTCACACCCTCCGTACACAACAGGTAAATTTTTCCATCCCGATTGCCGGTAACGCGCAAGACGGTATTGCAAAATAAGCTATAAGGATTGTTTTTCTGAAGCTTATAAGTAGATATACCCGTGCCATCGTAGCGGTTCAACCCTTCGCGGGTACCTATCCATAAGACGCCCTTCTCGTCAAAATACAGACTATTCACCGAGAATTGCGACAAGCCATCATCCGTACTCAGATGACGGAAGGTAATGTTCCGACCAGCCAAGGGAAGAACAAACATGTATATAAAAAATAGTAAAAAAGGAATCTTTCGTACCATCTCTAACGTTCATTTTTAAATTACGATACAAATATAGGAAACTTTTGCAAATTTTCCCCTATATACAATTTTTCTTGCCCATTTATAGTTATTTTATAGCCTAAAAATACGATATTGGCCTTTTCTTGGATTATTGATGCTGTTTAATTAATCATATTGTTCTAACTTTGTCCACGGAAAAAAACAAGAATATTTAATAAAACAAATCCATTATTATGAAAACAACTCTTACAACGCTGGGGTTATCCCTTTGCCTGTTAGTTGGCTGTAGCGGGCAAAAGAAACAAGCCGAAACCAACTTTATCCAAGACAACATTGACAACGCCGTAGCGCAAGAAACCTTGCAAACGGATATTATTGAGAAATCGGGCAAAATTCTGAATCCACGCACCATTGACAAAGATGGCAACATCGTCTATATTCCCATTGACGACTGGTGCTCCGGTTTCTATCCGGGCAACATGTGGCTGACGTACGAACTGACCGGTGACCAGAAGTGGAAAACACTGGCAGAGAAGTACACCGAGGATTTGGACTCTATCCAATACCTGACTTGGCACCACGACGTAGGCTTCATGATAGGTTGCAGCTACCTGAACGGTTATCGCCTGGCCAACAAGACGGAATACAAGCCCGTCATCATCCAAACGGCCAAATCATTGTCCACCCGTTTCCGTCCGGGAGCAGGCGTCATTCAATCATGGGATGCCGACCGTGGCTGGCAAGCAGAACGCGGCTGGAAATGCCCTGTCATCATTGACAACATGATGAACCTGGAGCTGCTGTTCGAGGCAACCCGCCTGTCGGGCGACTCCACATTCTACAACATTGCCGTAAGTCATGCCAACACTACGATGAAAAATCATTTCCGCCCAGATTATAGCTGCTATCACGTAATAGATTATGACCCCGAGACAGGCGAAGTGCTGCACAAACAAACCGCTCAAGGTTATGCCGATGAATCCGACTGGGCACGTGGACAAGCATGGGCGCTCTACGGATATACCACCTGCTATCGCTATACACACGACCAAAAGTATTTGGATCAGGCCGAACAAGTTTACAACTTCATCTTCAACGGCAATAACCTGCCCGAGGACCTTATCCCTTATTGGGATTATGATGCACCCAACATCCCGAACGAACCGCGCGATGCTTCGGCCGCCGCATGTAGTGCTTCTGCCCTCTATGAACTGGAGACTTACGCACCGGGAAAAGGCTACAAGGCCACCGCAGACAAGATTATGGAAAGCCTGGCTTCACCGGCCTACCGTGCCGAAGTGGGTACTAACGGCAACTTCATCCTGATGCACTCCGTAGGCAGCATCCCTCACGGCGCCGAAATCGACGTGCCGCTGAATTATGCGGACTACTATTTCCTGGAAGGACTGATGCGTAAACGCGACCTGGAAAGCGGGAAATAAAAAGGATTTCACTACACCTTATTAAAAATAGGAGGCCTTGTCCCATTTCCTCTTCGATGAGGCAAGAAAGGGCAAGGCTTTTCATTTAACTCTCTACACTTACTTATCATGAAAAGACAAATCAATTACTACTTGGCAGGAGGGCTCGGATTGCTCTCTTTACAAGCCTGCAACACGCCTCAACCGGACGCTGCCGCACAGCAACCGAATGTCATTTACGTATTCCCCGACCAGTTCCGCAACCATGCGTTGGAGTTTTGGGGACAAGCAGGTTTCCGCGAAAAAGTCAACTTCCGCAACGACCCTGTGCATACGCCCAACCTGAACAACTTTGCGCGCGAATCCGTCGTCCTGACTTCCGCCATGAGCAACTGCCCGCTGAGCAGTCCGCACCGAGGCTCGTTACTGACCGGCATGTACCCCAACCGCAGCGGTGTCCCCTTGAATTGCAATTCAAACCGTCCCATCAGCAGCCTGCGTGAGGATGTGGATTGCGTAAGCGACGTGTTCAGCCGTGCCGGTTACGATTGCGCTTACTTCGGCAAGTTGCACGCAGACTTCCCCACCCCCAATGACCCGGCACATCCCGGTCAATACGTGGATGACCAAAATCCGGTGTGGGACGCCTATACGCCCCCTGAGAGACGCCACGGCTTTAACTACTGGTACTCTTACGGCACATTCGATGTACACAAGAATCCGCATTACTGGGATACAAAAGGAGTACGCCACGACCCGCACGAATGGTCACCCCTGCACGAAGCGAAAATGGTGGTGTCCTACCTGAAGAATGAAGGAAACGTGCGCGACCCGCAGAAACCCTTCTTCATCATGGTAGGCATGAATCCGCCCCACAGCCCCTACCGTTCCTTAGACGACTGCATGGAAGAGGACTTCAACCTCTATAAAGACATCCCGCTGGACAGCCTGCTGGTGCGCCCCAATGCGGACCCGACCATGAAGAAAGCGGCAAGCACTCCCTACTATTTCGCTTCCGTAACGGGCGTTGACCGTGCGTTCGGCCAAATTCTTGCCGCCTTGAAGGAACTGGGACTGGACAAGAACACCATCGTCGTATTCGCTTCGGACCACGGCGAGACCATGTGCAGCCAAGGAACAGACGACCCCAAGAACTCGCCCTACGCCGAATCCATGAACGTGCCCTTCCTGGTACGCTTCCCGGACAAGCTGCAGCCGCGTGTGGAAGACAACCTCATGTTGTCATCGCCCGACATCATGCCCACCCTCTTGGGACTGGCAGGCCTGAGCGACTCGATACCCGCCACCGTACAAGGCTATAACTACGCGCCCTTGTTCTTCGACGCAAACGCCGCCGTAGAGCGTCCCACCGGCGCACTCTACATCCAAAACATGGACGGTGAGAAAGACAGTGACGGCAAGGTGCGTTCGTACTTCCCCGCCTCACGAGGCTTCAAGTCCGACCGCTACACGCTGGCGCTGTACATCGACCGCAAAGGCCATAAGTTGGTTAAGAGCCTGTTGTTCGATGACGAGAAAGACCCCTACCAGCTGAACAACCTCCCGTTGGACGAAAACAAGGAAGTCGTAGCTTCCCTGTGCGCCGAGATGGGGAAAGAACTGAAACGAATCGACGACCCTTGGTACCAAGAAAGGATTCTGGAGGAGATGATTCCGTACGGAGAATAAGCCTTCTGAGATACGGCAAACAAGAAATTTGAAAAAAAATGCCATATTTTTATGGATATTCAAATAAAAGCATTACTTTTGCCCCGAAATTAAAAACAAAAAGAAACTTATGAAGTCATTTAACTTTGCATACTACTTCTTCTTTTACTTTTACTTTAGCCACAAAGTAGAGCGGGAGTTTGTATGTGTCAAGTGACAGTGACGCTTAAGAACCAAGGACAATGAATTAAGCAACGATATGAATCCCGCTCCTGCACGAAGGAAGCGGGATTTTTTGTTATAGACAATTAAGGTATATATGAAACGAATAGCCATCCAAGGAACACTGGGTTCCTACCACGACATCGCCGCCCACAAGTATTTCGAGGGCGAGGACATCGAACTCATCTGCTGCGCCACGTTCGAAGAGGTGTTCGGCGCCATCCGCCAGGACAGCAATACCATCGGGATGCTAGCCATCGAGAACACCATAGCGGGCAGCCTGCTGCACAACTACGAACTGCTGCGACAGAGCGGCACGCAGATAGTGGGCGAATACAAACTGCGCATCAGCCACAGCTTCGTCTGCCTGCCCGAGGACGATTGGAGCAACATCGTCGAGGTGCACTCCCACCCCATCGCGCTGATGCAGTGCCGCGAGTTCCTCACCCGCCACCCGCACATCAAGGTGGTGGAAGGCGAAGACACCGCCCTCAGCGCAGAACTCATCCACCGCGACAGCCTGAACGGGCACGCCGCCATCTGCTCCAAATACGCCGCCGAGCTCTACGGCATGAAGGTGCTGGAAGAAGGCATCGAGACGAACAAGCACAACTTCACCCGCTTCCTCGTCGTGGCAGACCCCTGGCAGGTGGACGACCTGAACCGCCGCCGCACCCGCGAGCCCAACAAGGCCAGCATCGTCTTCACCCTGCCCCACCAGGAGGGAAGCCTCTCGCAGGTGCTCAGCATCCTGTCCTTCTACCGCATCAACCTCACCAAGATACAGTCCCTGCCCATCATCGGGCGCGAATGGGAATACGAGTTCTACGTGGACGTGATGTACGACCAACTGCTACGCTACAAACAGGCCATCGCGGCCATCAGCCCCCTGACCAAACAACTGAAGATATTAGGAGAATACGAAGATGGAAAATCAAATGTGCAATAAGACTACGAGTTACAAGCCTGCCGACCGCCTGGCGGGCGTGAGCGAATACTACTTCTCGCGCAAGCTGAAGGAAGTGGCGCAGATGAACGCCGAGGGCAAAGACGTCATCAG